>JAYTOL010000165.1:0-246781 GCA_043747815.1 Deltaproteobacteria bacterium | reverse complement strand
GAAACTCGCACGGAATTTCCTCGCGTTCCTTCACCTGGCCTCCGCCTTGGTGTGGCTGGCCTGATCGAACGAAAGAGGGGTTTGAAAACACTCCCTAGGGCCTGGCGCCCTAAATCCGTGCCAGATGGGCAGCTCTGCATTCGGCACTTTGCTCTACATGGGTCGAAACCCGGCGCGGACTTCGGGTTTCGCCTACCAGGACACTTTCGCCTCAGGGTCCTCCGCTAGCGGACCGTTCGGCGTGTTGGCGCTCGCGCGTCTCGCGAGCGGATCCGAACCGTTTCACCGAGGAGCTACCATGAAGCCATTGTCCGCGTTCTGTCTCAGTTGCTCGTGCGCGCTCGCCTACACGTCAAGCCTGTTCGCCGCCGAAGCGTCCACTGACATGAGCGTCGAGGCGCCGGCACCTCAGGGCTCTGGGCTCCTACCCGAGGCCACGGAGGGCGAGGCGTCGGCCTCTGACCCCACTGCCGATTCGGACAACGCGCTCGGAAATGAGCACGCCAGCGCCGAAAGAGAAGCGAAGAACGCCATCTATCTCGACCTGCTCGGGCCGGGCCTCTTCTATTCGATCAACTACGATCGCATCCTCAGCGAGGACGTCTCGGCGCGCATCGGACTATCCTATCTGTCGTTCGGCGCCTCAGCGAGCGATAGCTCGGGTACGACCTCGGCATCGGCCGAGTTCTCTTATTGGGCGGTGCCGCTGACCGTCAGTTACCTGGGCATCGGGTCCGAGACCAACATGCTCGAGCTCGGGGGCGGCGCCGTGATCATGAACGTGAAGGGCAGCGGCGTGGTGGAGACGGACGATACCAGCCAGGACGCCGCGGCGAGCGCCACGCTCTTTGCGGCCACGGGCATGATCGGCTATCGCCGCCAGCCGGCCGATGGCGGGTTCGTTTTCCGGATCGGTGCCTCGCCGGTGATGACCTTTGGCGCAGGTTTCCTGCCCTGGGGCTATCTCAGCCTCGGCGCGGCCTTCTGAGCTGACCGGGACAGCGCCGGGTTTTCCGCTGCCTTCGACGCGTAGTAGGTGAGGCCACCTCCACCCGCGCTCCATAGCGGCGCGCAGGGACGCTGAGACTCTTGGGGCGTCATTTGCGTAGACCACGCCTCGGGCTTCGTGTTCGAGTAGGTGCTGCACGCCATGACGACCGAGACATTCTCTGCCGAGCAGCGTGCCGGATTGTATCGGGCCATTTTTTCGCGCCGGGACATCCGAAACTACCGGCCCGATCCTGTGCCGGACGACGTGCTCTGGAGGATCCTGGATGCTGCACACCACGCGCCGAGCGTCGGTTTGATGCAGCCCTGGGATTTCACGCTCATCCGGGATCGCGCGCTGCGCCAGCACGTGTATGAGCACTTTCGCAGCGTCAACGCCCGGGCAGCGGATGTCTACGCCGACGATCGGGGCGACGGCTACCGCGCGCTCAAACTGCAGGGCATTCTGGATGCGCCGCTGAACCTGCTCGTCACCTGCGATAGGCGGCGCGGCGGCCCGCATGTGCTCGGTCGCTTCACCATGCGGCACATGGACGAGTATTCGACCTGCCTCGCGGTGCAAAACCTGTGGCTCGCCGCACGCGCGGAGGGCATCGGGGTCGGGTGGATGAGCCTTCTGGAACCCGAGTTCATCGCCGACCTCCTGGGCTTGCCTGCTGGCGTGATACCCGTGGCGTACCTGACGTTGGGCTACCCGGTGAGCTTCCCGAGTGAGCCGATACTCAGCGCGACAGGTTGGGCGGAGCGGCGGCCGCTCGACGAGCGGGTGTTTTCGGATCGATATGGTGAGCGCATGCTGCGCCCGGGCGCCGAGGCTGTCGCCGAAGAAAGAGTCGATGGCGAGCACGCTGTCGAGCCGAGCGCTGGGGAGCGCAATGGCTGGCCACCGCCGGCGTCAGCCGTCGCGCGTCAGAACGCGCTGACGAAGCCGCCCGGCAGCCTGGGCCGATTGGAAGAGCTGGCGCTGCGGTTGGCAGGCCTCCAGGGCCGACAATACCCTTCCTGCCAAGACCCCTGCTTACTCCTGTTCGCAGGCGACCACGGTGTGGCCGAGGAGGGTGTCAGCGCGTACCTGTCCAAGGCGACGGCACAGATGGTGTACCAATATCTGTGTGGTGGCGCTGCGGTGAACGTGCTGTGTCGTCAGCACGCCGTCAGCCTACACGTTGCTGACGTGGGAGTGGACCACGATTTCGGGGCCGCCACCGGTCTCGCCCACTACAAAGTGCGGCGCGGCACCCGAAATTTCTTTCGGGAAGCTGCCATGACCGCGGACGAGATGCAGGCGTCCATGGCGGCCGGCGCCGATCTGGTCGCACGCGTGCCGACGAGCGAAGTGATCGGGCTCGGTGAGATGGGAATCGGCAACACCACGGCTTCGGCAGCGGTGCTCGCCGCCATCACCGGGATGACGCTGGACCAAGTCGTCGGAGCCGGAACAGGGGCGTCGACAAACACGCAAGCACGCAAGCGCGAGGTGATCGGCGCCGCGCTCTCGCGGCACGCGACGACGGATGCGAGCGAGGCGCTGCGCTGTTTCGGCGGCTTCGAGCTAGCCGCGCTAGTCGGAGCCATCGAAGCTGCTGCGCGATCGCGCCGTCTGATCGTGCTCGACGGCTTCATCACGGGGGTCGCGGCCTTGATCGCGCGCGAGCGCGAACCTTCGACGATACGCTGCGTCGTCGCGGGGCACGTGAGCTCGGAGCGAGCGCACGCTCAGCTATTGTCGCTGCTCGGTTTACGACCGTTGCTCGACTTGGACCTGAGGCTCGGCGAAGGCTCCGGCGCGGTGCTGGCGATCTCACTGGTCCAGAGTGCGGTCAGGTTGATGCGCGAGATGCGCACCTTCGAGGAAGCCAATTTGGAGCGGCCCAGCGACCCGCGCAACTGGGAGCTCTAGCGTCCTCGACGTAAAACCCGAGCGCCATGGCAAACGATCGCAGAACGGAACCGGCGACCCCGCGGCGCCTGCGCAGAGCCCGTCGCGAGGGTGATCATCCGGTCTCGCGGACGCTGACCGGTTTCGGTGCTTTACTGGCTGTGGTCGTGTTCGCGCCGTTGGCCTTTGACGCACTGCACGCGGAGGTGTTGCGGTTGTTATACGCAGCCTTGCGGCCTGGCGCCGAAGCACGCGTGGGCGGGCTCGCGCTGCGCGTGGCGTGGTTGGTGTCGCCACTGGTCGGCACGGCTGCTCTCGGAGCTCTCGTCCTCGGCATGTGGCAAACCGGCGGCGTCATGAGCCTCAGACCGCTCGCCTGGGACTGGCAACGGGTGAGCCCGGCGCGGGTCTTGGGCAGCTCGGGGGGCACGCGCTGGTTCTCGCTGCTGAGCGTCGTGCTGAGCGCAGCGCTGCTCGGCTACGCCGCCCTGCACGTCCTTCACGACACCGGTCCGGCTCTCGCAGCGAGCATCGGCGACGTCAGGGCCGCTGCGTGGGTGACCGTTGATTTGTGCCGCAGGCTCGCCGGGTGGGCGCTGGTCGTGATGTTCGGAGCCGCGACCCTGGACGCGGTGGGTGCGCACTTGGCATGGCAAAACAGGAATCGCATGTCCAAGGACGAGCTCGCGCGCGAGCAGCGCGAAAGCGACGGCGATCCCGCCCTCAAACAGGCCCGGCACCAGGCCCATCGAGAGCTGCTCCAGAGCGCCGAAGCGAGCCGGCTCGCACATGCCAGCGTGCTCGTGGTCGGTGCACAGAAGCTCTGCACGGCCTTGCGCTACGACCCGGACAGGGACGCCGCGCCACGCGTTACCATCCAGGCCATGGGTGCCTTCGCTCAGACGCTGGAAGGGCTCGCCGCTTTCTACCGAGTCCCCGTTGAGCACGACTCGAGCTTGGCTCGAAGCCTGGCGCCACTCGGCGTCGACGAAGAGATTCCGATGGCACAGTATGCGGACGTGGCGAGGCTGCTCGAGCGCATCGCCCGCTCGCGCCCGGAAGAGCCGCTGAGGCGCCGCTCTCCAGTCTAGTGCCGCGAATCCGTCCAAGCGGTGGGTAACTTCCGCCGCCCCTGGCGGGGCGAGGGCGGCGTAAGTTACCTGCCTAGCGCTAGATCTGATTCGCGGCACTGCCTTTACATTGCCCTCGATTCAATAGAATCGAGGCACTAAACGCGATACTTCTTCTGAAGCGCCAAGAGCTCCGCGTCCACCTCCGGAGGCGGGCCAGCCAGGGGCTGAGCAGCTCCTCCACGTTCGATGGCGACAAACTGCGCTTCGACTTCAGAACGGGTCATCCCGCCCGGCCCTCGCCCCTCCGTCAGCACCTCATCGACCTCACGCTGGGCTTCGAACACGGCATCGATCTGGTCCATCCGATCTTCCATATCTCGAAAGGCCGAAAGCGGCGTCTCTCCCCGACCCGCGCCCAGAGCCTCGGCTCCGCCCCCTGCCGCAGCCTGGCGAGCGAGCACGGACAGCGTGCCCTGGCGCGCCGCAAACTCTTCCATCTTGGTCTCCATACGCTCGAGCTCCAGCTTCATCCCGAGCGCGTCCTGCCGCTGCTCTGCTCTGAGCTTCTCCGTTTGCGCGCGTGCGGCCGAGATACGATGCTTGTGGGACAAGGCGTCTCGAGCCAACTCATCTTTACCATGGCGAACGGCCAGCTCTGCGCGCCCACCCCAGCGTTCGATCTCGCGGTCGAGCTCCGCCACCTTGTTCCGCAGCTGTTTTTCGGCAGCCAAACCGCGGACCACCTCGCGGCGAGCGGCCCGAAGCTGATCGCGTAGCTCGCGCAACGTCAGATCCAGCGATTTTTCCGGCGAATCTGCGCTATCGAGCAAAGCGTTGAAGTTGGCCGACACCACGCGGCTGATGCGCTCGAAAATTGCCATGGCAATAGCGTAACTGGCTCGTCGAACGAACGCCAGCCACTCGGCCCCGGGGCCACAAAGCATCGCTGGGGCGCAGCAGGCCTCCGCGGCAGGGCTGTATCAACGGTTTGGAATATGAATGGCTTGGCCGATGGCTGCCGCCCCGGCTTCCATGATGGCTTCACCGAGCGTCGGGTGCGGATGGATGGTTAACGCCAGGTCCTCCGCAGTCGCCGTCATCTCGACGGCCAACATGGCTTCGCTGATCAGGTCGCTGGCGGAGGGACCGACGATGGTGACCCCGAGCACCCGCTTGCTCTCCGCATCGATCAGCACTTTTACGAACCCTTCCGTCTCTCGAAGGCTCATCGCGCGCGCGAGCGCCGAGAACGGAAACTTGCCCAGCTTGACCTCGAGCCCCTGAGCAGCGGCGTCGGCCTCACTGAGGCCCGCCGTGGCGATCTCGGGATCCGTGAAAATGATCCCGGGGATGCTGGTCCAGTCTTTACCCGCCTTGTGCCCGGCGATGACTTCGGCGCAAACCTCGCCCTCCTTGGTCGCCTTGTGCGCCAGCATCGGCGCTCCGCTCACGTCACCGATCGCGTAGATCCCCTTCACGTTCGTCTGGCACACGTCGTTGGTCTGAACGAAGCCTCGTGGATCGATCTGAACGCCCAGCGCCTCGAGGCCGAGATCACGCGAACGCGGCTTCATGCCCACCGCGACCAGCACCTGATCACACTCCACCGCCTCGTCGCCGGCTTTCGTCTTGAGCTTCACTCGCACGTCACCCTGGCTCGTGACTTCGTAGCCCTCGGCGCGCGTCTCGGTGTAGATCTTCGCCCCGCGCTTCTTCAGCGTCTTCTCGACGATCTTGACCGCCTCTGGGTCAATCCCCGGCAGCAAGCTCGGCGTGAGCTCGACCACGATGAGCTCGGCACCAAAGGCCTGATACACCATTCCGAGCTCGAGCCCGATGACGCCACCACCCACCACGAGCAGGCGCTTCGGCACCTCTTTGAGGCTGACCGCCTCTCGCGCGCCGATGATGCGCTTACCGTCGAACTCGAAGCCAGGCACCTGGATCGTGGCCGACCCGGTGGCGATGACGATGCCCTTCTTCGCGGTCAACGTCTGCGTCCCGCCTTTGCCCTCCACTTGCACGGTGTGAGCATCGATGAGCTTTCCGCGGCCCTCGACGAGCGTCGCGCCGTTGGCCTTCAATAGGCCACGCACACCGCCCGTCAGCTTCTTGACGATGCCATCCTTCCAAGTCTGCATTTTGGCTACGTCGAGCTTGACCTCTCCGAAGTCCAAGCCCACCTCGGCCGAGTTGTGAGCCTTGTGATAGAGATGGGCGTTGCTGATCAACGCTTTGGAAGGGATGCACCCCCAGTTCAAGCAGACTCCGCCGTACTCCTCTTCCTCGATACATGCCACCGTTTGGCCGAGCTGACCCAAGCGGATCGCACACGGATAACCGCCGGGCCCACCGCCTAAGACAATGGCATCGAACTCTGTTGGCATGCCGCTGGCTTAATACCCGCGGCCGAGAGTCACAACAGCTTTTGTCGGTCGCGGCCCCCGCTCTCTGCCAGCCTAGGACCCGGAGCTCCGACGAATGTAACGCCGGTGTTGCTGGTCATGGCACACCCCGAACGGCGCGAGGCGCGCTAGCGATCGAGCGCCAATAGAGCCTCGTCGACAGAGCTCTGGTCCGCTCGCCCGTTCGCACGCATTTCGAGCAGGCGTGGTCGCGCCGCTTGCAGACGCGCCAGGCCCGCGGCCGCCACCGACTGGGCACGCGTGCTCCGACTCCAGGATGACAGGCCTCTCACAATCTGCTGGCAAGCCCGCTCATCGCCGAGCCGCGCAAGCGCCACTCGAGCCTGAAAGGCGAGCGGGCTCGAACCGCCGAAGATCCCCCCAAACGCGCGAGCCGCGAGCCCGGGCCGCGCCGCGTCCAGGTGCATGTCGGCGCAGAGCTCGATAGCGGCCTGTTCGTCCTCGATTTGGGAAAAGCCGCGGCGCCCATTCAGAGCACGGATCATCAGCTCGATGGCGGGCGCGGAGCCGCGAGCCGCGAGCGAGACCGCTGCGGCCAAGGCCACCTCGCGCTCGGGGTCGGCGCAGAGCTCGCAAAACCGGGCGTTCAAGCTCGCGACGGCCGCGTCCTCGACGCCCTCATTTCTCGAGAAGCGCTCATCGGCGATCCGGCAAGCGACGTAGCGCAGCTTGGATTCAGCGTCGGAGAGAGCGGTGAGCAGGCAGGGCAAGAGCTGCTCCGACGTGAGCAGCCGCCCCGCTGCGACGAGCGCCTGGAAACGCAGCGCGGGCGCGTCGCAGCGGAGCGCGCCCAGCACCACGCGAATCGCTGCGGCGTCTCCGGGCTCTGCCAGCTCTCCAATGGCCACGAGCGCCATCTGGCGCAAGCGAGGTGGCCCGGCGTGCGCGGCCTCGAGCAGCGCGCCCAGGCCCTCTGCAGCGCCGGCATCCGCAAGCGCCAAGGCGGCGGTCGCTCGCACTTCAACGTCCGTGTCTGTTTCGACGAGCGCGATCAGCTTCCGCACACAGGACTCGCGGTCCTGCGTCCCCACCCACCGAGCCAGGTCGGCGATCGCAGAGATGCGGATGCGCGGCTTCTCGTGCTCGGCATCCCGAAAGGTCGCGCCCAGGCTGCGCGGCAACGGCGACCAGATGTACATGGACGTGCCTAGCCTAGTAGGAGAAACCCCAAGTCCGCGCCGGGTTTCGACCAATGTAGAGGAAAGTGCCGAATTGCAGAGCTGCCGATCTGGCCGAATCAACGCCGAGCGGTCATGGCGTTCTTGCGTCCGAGCCGGCATCCGTTAGCGCGGGTACCACGGCGGGCACCGGCGCGGCGCAGACGTTAGGTTGCCCCACCGGCTCGGGCGGAGGCGGCAGTGCACAGACCTTCCCGCTGCCTCTGCGATCGACGGCAGTGGCCCCCCAAGCGTTGCGCTGCGACATGTCGACGCACTGATACTCTCCGCGGCAATCATCGTTGTTCGCACACGCTCGCATGCACACCGTCCGCTGCAGCCGCGGGCGAACTTGCAAGCTCGCGCATTCCGGCGCGATCGACACCACGCTCTGAAAAGCAACGCACCGGGCCTCCTCCGGGCAGGAGTCGGCAACGCACCCGAGCACCGTGCAGTAGCCGCCCGGATACGTCGTGTCACACGTTCGCTGCTCCTGCACCGAACAGTCACTGGCGTTCGAACAGGAATCGCCGATCTCTGGCTGGCATGAGCAGCAGAGGACGGCGAGCAGCGCGAGACGGAGTCGAAAAAAAATGGCCACGGGCAGGAGCCGGCAAGGGGAAGTAAGGAGAGCCGGGCGGCGCCCGAGTCGGCTTCGTCCTAGTAGTGGCAGCAACCGAAAGGTGCAACCCATCGCAGGGCTGGAAACGGCTAGTAGGAGAAAGCCGATGTCCGCGCAGGGTTCGACCAATAGTGTAGAGGGAGTGCCAAATACAGGGATGCCCATCTGGCCGGATTTTGGGCATGCGGCACCAGGCTGGGCGCGCCTGCCCGCCTCTCCGGCGTTCGGCCTCCGCCAGCGGGTTGACTTGCTTCCTTTCGTTCTCTATTTGCTGCGGCACATGGCCAGTTCGGGCGTGGTCTATCGGGCGCTCGCCGGCAGGTTTCGTTCGCGGGCGCCGCTTCGTTGGGGGGCGGGCGAGCGTTGGGTGAGCCTTTGCATGGCTCTGGCCACCTCGGGCTGCGGAGGTGGGACTCCATTGTTGCATCCTGCTCATCCGCTTCCCGTCAGCACCGTGAGCTTCGGCGCTGGTCTGAGCGGTCAATTCGCCTCCGACCATCTCGACGCCACCATCGACCGCGGCCAAGCGGCCGCTGGTGCGTCACTGTCGAACGCGGCGACCGCGCGGACTTACGCCGCTGGGGTGCTGACGAAAGCGTTCGTGGGTCCAGGCATCAGTCCGTGGGTCTCGGCGCGGGTGGGCGTGGCCGAAAACACGGAGGCCGGGTTGACCTACACTGGCCGAAGCTTGCGTCTCGACGCGCGATATGTTTTCCCTCTTGGGGAAGAGTGGGCGCTCAGCGTCGGGCTCGGAGCTACTGCGCTACTGCTGGCCCCGGACTCGTCTTCACCGGGCCCGGTGATTGAAGAAAACCCCGGCACGCAGCGAGCGGAGTTCGAGCTCGATGCTTCCGGGTTTGGTGGCGACATCCCATTCTTGGTCGGCTACCAGGCCGTAAATGGCTTCGTTGATTTATGGGCGGGCGCTCGCGTGGGGTATGAGCGAGCGAGTGGCGAGTTGCTGTCCCGGGTCGATGACGTTGGGGCGCCGCGCTACGACGCTAAAGGCGACCGGTTGTGGGGGGCCGCGCTCGCGGGTTTCTCGCTGGGCGTGCCCCCGCTTTGGTTGCGGTTCGAGCTGGCCACCACCTTTCATAAGCTCAGTGGGGAGCTTCGCAGTAGCGACGGCGCGCCCGCGCCCGAGTTTGGTGAGCTCGATGCCAGCGGGTGGAGCCTCGCTCCGAGCGGCGCGATATTGGGAAAGTTTTGAAATATTGGCCTGTTGAACTCCCGATGGCGGACCTTGGTGGACGCTCTCCAGGCTTGCCGCCGCGCCCGTGGCGCCGTACAGTACGACGGTGATCGGGCGGTTGACGAACGGCGGGCGCACTGCACAGAACATCAGCTTGGGCGGCTCTCGCCGCGGCGAGCGGTTACGCGGACCCTCGAGCGACGAGCCATTGAACGACGAGCAGTTGATCCACGGGCGTTTGATCCACGGGCGGGCGCAAGGCAGAGCCTGCCGGGGTGGGGGCCTGCTCGCTGCTCTCTTGGTGGTCGCTTGCGGCGCGGCGGATCGCGCGCCCGTGGACGATCCCGCGAGCTTGCAAGCCGTGTTGTCCATCGAGCGCATCGAAGACGCGAGCCGCGGCGAGGTACCGAGCGCGAGTGCCATGGCTCAGTTTGTCGTGCTGCCCTCGGACGCCGATGCCCACGAGACGCTCGACGCCGCCGGGCTCCGGACGCAACTGCCCGAGCGCAAGGGTTGCACGGCGACTGCTGGTAGCGACGGCGCGCTCCGGGGCGCAGCATTACGAGCCGAGCGTAGCCGAGGCGGCCAAGCTTTCCCGGATCCGCTCGAGCTGCTCGAGGCGGGCGACGTGAGCATCCACGCAGACGGTATGATCACGCGCCTGGCATTGAACCTTTTTCCGCCGTCGGGCAGCGCCTCGGGGGTCATCTATACGACGCCCGATCAATCGGCCACACCTCTCCCCCCGGATACCATCTACGCGATCAGCGCCACCGGTTCCGAAGCGATCCCCCCGCTCAGCATCCAACAGCGGGCACCCGGCTCGCTCCAAGACGTAACGGTCAGCGGCACGCCACTCTCCCGCGCGACCTCGATAGCGGCGGGTCAGCCCGTGGATTTCACGTGGGCTGAAGGCGACGGAAGCGATCGCGTCTATGTCGAGGTGGCGGACGAGCGCACCAGCATCTTGTGCGCCTTCGCCGACGAAGACGGCTCCGGAACCATCCCCGCCGCGTTGACCGCCAAGCTCGCTCCAGAATCGCCAATCAGAGTGTCGCTGCATCGCGTGCGCGAAACGCTGAGAGCTCAGGAGCCCCCGCGCGTCGACGCCCTCATCCTCGAAACGATGGTCAGGTTCGACTTCGAGATCACCTCGACGTTGCGCGTCGACTAAACGCGAAGTGAACGCCGTACCGCAAAAGCGGAATACCGCTCCCCCCCCCTCGTACGCAGCAGAGCATTCAGCGCGTCTCGTCCAAGCGCACCCCTGGAAAGCGGTAGGCCTGCTCGCCGTCGCCCGCTTTCAACCTGGGGGTTGTCGTGTATTTCGAGAGGAGACAACTCACAGTCGTGTCGGGAAACTGAGCGGCGAGATGCGCCTCGATGAGTGAGGTTCATAGCGTCTATCTGATCCCAGGCATGTTCGGCTTTGCGAATCTGGCCGGGTATGACTACTTTGGCCACGTCCGGAGCGCGATCGAGCGGCGTTACGCGGACGCGGGCCTGCTGGTACGCATCGAAGTCGTGGCTCCGCCTCCCACCGCCAGCGTGCGCCACCGCGCTCGCCTATTGGCCCGGGCCGTTCACCGCACGGCGGGCCCGGGCCCCATCCATCTGGTGGGGCACTCGACCGGAGGCATCGACGTGCGGCTCGTGCTCTCTTCCACGCGCAACCTGCGCGTGGACCCCAAGGAGTTGCTCTGGACCGAACGAGTCTGGTCGGCGATCTCCATCAACGCGCCCCACTACGGCACCCCGCTCGCGACCTACTTCACGAGCGTGGCGGGCGCGCGCGTCCTCTACGCATTGAGCTTGCTGACGGTGGTTTCGCTTTCGCTGAGTGAGCCGTCCCTGGCGATTTTTTCGCGCCTTCTTGCCGGCCTCGGCAGCGTGGACCAGGTCTTCGGCGGGGATCTGCGATTGATCAGCCGGGCCACCGACGTACTGCTTCGGTTTGTCGACAGGGACGGCCGCAACGCGATCCAGACGTACCTGAACAAGATACGGCTCGATCAAGGCGCATTGATCCAGACCACGCCCGAAGCCATGGATCTTTTCAACGCGGCCACCGAGGATCGCAGCGCCGTACGCTACGGGTCCATCGCGACCGGAGCCTCACCGCCTGGGGCGTCGCACCTCACTCAGCGCGTCAGGTCGCCCTACGGAGCGTTCAGCGCGGCGCTGTTTTCGACCATCCACCGTTTCACGGCGCAACAGCATCAGCGCTACGGCTACGCGGTACTGCCGTCTGCTACGAAGGATCGCCTGTCGCGCTCGCTCGGTTCCACGGTCAACGAACGAACGTCGGACGGCGTGGTGCCGACGCTCAGCATGGTCTGGGACCAACTGCTGTGGTGCGGCGCCGCCGACCACTTGGACGTGCTCGGCCACTTTCACGACGAATTTCGCCCTAGCCAGCACGTGGATTGGCTCACGAGTGGCGCCGATTTCGGGCGGCCACAGTTCTGGCGGATGATGGACACGCTGGTCCGGTTCCAGCTCGAAACGGGCACCGTCACGGCCCCCGCCGGCTCGCCTTAGACGGCGCTGGGGGGCGGCGCGGAGGAGGTATGACCAGTGGCGCCCGAAGCGATGAAAGGGTCGAAAAGGTGGCAAAAAAAGCCGGCGTCGGCAGATCGATTCTGGCAAAGTCAGCGCCGATGCTGACCTACTTCGACGGGCGGTTCCTGCCAGATGGCGAGGCCACCGTAAGCGTGCGCTCGCGCGGGCTCAACTATGGGCTCGGCTGTTTTGCCGGTGTCAGGGGTTACCTCGCGGACGACGGTAAGCAGGTGTTCGTATTCCGCCTCGATGACCACGTGCGCCGGCTGGAGCTGTCCGCCAAGTTGCTGTTCCTGCGCCTCGAGCCCTTTGCTCAGGCTCGCCAGGCCGTCCTCGATCTCTTGCGCAAGAACGAGGTGCACTACGACGTTTACGTGAGGCCCATGGTGATCAGCAACTCGAACGAGTTGTCTCCGGTGCTGCGTGAACAAGACAGCTCCTTCATCGTCTATTGTTTGCCGCTCAAGCGCTACATCGACAAAGAGTCGATCGACGTGTGTGTGTCGTCGTGGCGTCGCACCTCGGACAACGCGATCCCCTCGCGTGCCAAGCCGACGGGGGGCTACCTCAACAGCGCGCTCGCGCGCCGCGAGGCTTTTGACAACGGCTTCGACGAAGCCATCTTGCTCACTGACGCAGGTATGGTCAGCGAGGGTAGCGCGGAGCACGTGTTTATCGTGCGCGACGGGCAGCTGGTGTCCCCTCCCTCGACCGAACACAACCTGGATGGGATCACTCGACGCACGCTCATAGCGCTCGCGAGCGAGGATTTGTCGTTGCCCGTCGTAGAGCGTCCCATCGGGCGCACCGAGCTGTACACGGCGGACGAGGTGTTTCTATGTGGCACCGGCGCGGAGGTGACGCCTGTGCGCTCCGTCGACCGGCGCAAGATCGGTGAAGGAGGCGTCGGGCCCATCACGACTCGCTTGAAGAACCACTTCAACGACGTCGTGCACGGGCGGGTCGCCGAGCGTTCGCGTTGGCTCACACCTGTCTGGGGGTAATTCGCGCAGCGATGTTCCGGGCCGGTGGCGCTCCGGTCACGCCTGCGCCTCTGCGCCTACCCTTGGGCGAGTAGCGCTGGAGGCGTACGCGTAAGGTCAGCTCACTTCTTCGTTGGGCCCGGCAGAGGTTTGTCGAGGATCGTGTACACGAGCTCCCGCGACTCCCCGCTCCGAAGGTAGCGGACCGATAACTTGTCGGCCTGGCGCAGGGATTCGAACGCAGCGTGCGCCTCGGTGGGTTGCTCGATGGGCATGCCGTTCACCTGAGTGATGACGTCCCCAGGCGCCAGGTCAACGCCTTGCCACCACGTCGGCGAACGTAGCTCCACCACCCGAAAACCCACGAAGGTCCCCTGCTGGACTTCCGGCTGCAGATCGACCCGCTGCAGGAACCTGCCGAGGCCCGCGTCCACCACCTGGTTTATGTCACGCCGCCAGATGGCCCCCGGCGGGGCGGGCGCAAGGTCTTCGCTACCCGCGGAGACCCCGGGCGGTGGCGTGGTCGGATACTCCGATTCGGGGTAGCTCGAACCGCACGCGAACAGGCAGCCGATAGCCCATGCACCCGCGAACGGCACCCGGCTTCCGATCGCTGCACCACCAAGACACCGCCGGCGTTGCAGCGCCCGAGGGGTCGGCGCGGCGAGGTTTGGGGCTTGGATCGGGCTGAATTTGGCTGACACGCAGTGACTCCCCGGCAAGGGCCCAGAGCCTATTCCGAAAGCCGCAAAGGCAGCAAGTTGTTGGTCAGCGCCCTACGCCCTGAGCTACCGCTTGGAGCACGCTGTCCGTCACGTCGCTGACCTCGGCGTCGGCGTTCAGGTGGATGATCCGGTCTCCAGGAACGAGCTGCTCCGCCGAGGCATACAGCTCCGCTAGCCGCCGTTGCAGCTCGCGATGCTCGAACAGCTCGGCGGGCTCGCCCCGCTGGAGGCGCCGGCGCTCCGCCACGGCCGCGTCCACGTTCAGCACGATAGTGAGATCCGGCCTCCTCGCTCGTTGGTTGATGGCTCGTATCCAGGGCGCGACGGACTCCCCGGCTGGCGCGGTGGCAGACTGATACGCGACGCTCGACAAGTCGTAGCGGTCACAGACCACGGCGATGCCCGCCGCAAGCGCCGGCAGAACCTCGCGCGAGAGGTGGTCGAGTCGGTCGGCAGCAAACAACAACGCCAGGCCATCCCAGTTGGGGCTGGGGTCCTGCTCGTCCCCCTTCAAGAACTGCCGTAGCAGCCGCCCGAGCGGGCCAGCCGAAGGCTCATGGGTGAAGCGCGCGGCGACCCCGGCGCGCTCGAGCGCGGCGACCAGCGCGTGGCCCTGGGTCGTCGTGCCCGAACCGTCGATGCCTTCCAGAACGATGAACCGCCCCGCGGCGACACGACACGCTTCAACCGCAGTCGTCATTGATTTTCATCGACTTGCTTTGCGAACGTCGGTGCGGCATCGACCCCCAAGACGACATTGTCTATCAAGCGCGTGGCGCCCACCCGGGCAGCGAGTAGCACCGCCACCTGCCCGGGCGAGATCTCCCCGTTCGACACCGGACGCAGATCCCGGCTGTCGACCAGGGCGGCATATTGGAGATCGAGGTCTGCGTTCGCGAGCGCTGTAGAAAGCAGACCGCTCAGACGGCTAGCTTCCCGCTCACCGGCGGCGAAGGCGTCGCACACCAGCGCCAGCGCCCGAGGCAACGCGAGTGCGCGAGCTCGCTCGGTCGCGCCCAGATAGCGATTTCGAGAGCTCGTCGCCAGGCCATCCGGGTCACGCAACGTGGGATGCTCGATGACGCTGACCGGCAACAGCAGGTCCTCGGTCAGCCGCCGGATGACTTGAAGCTGCTGATAGTCTTTCCGCCCGAACACGGAAATGGATGGCCCGGTCGCGGCAAAGAGCTTCGTCACGACGGTCGCTACACCCTCGAAGTGACCCGGACGGACAGCGCCGCACCAGGCTTCGGTCAGGCGGCTCACGTGCACGCGCGTGGCTTCGCCCGCTGGGTACATTTCCCGTTTTTCGGGGGCGAAGACGAGGTCGACGCCAGCTGCCTCACACGCCGCCAGATCTCCCGGCAGATCGCGCGGGTAACGCTCGAAATCTTCGCCGGGCCCGAACTGGGTGGGGTTCACGAAAATGCTGACAATGACCCGATCCGCCTGCTCCCGCGCGAAGCGCATGAGCGCCTGGTGCGCATGGTGCAACGCGCCGAGCGTGGGCACGAGACCCAGGCGATGCCCTTCGCGGCGAAGCTCGTCACAGGTGCCGCGGTACTCCGCCACCGTCGTGACCAGCCGAGGTTTCATTCGCGCGCCTTGGGGCCGCTCGCGTAGCGCGCCTCATCTGCCCGACCCGGCTCGTCCGGCGCGGCCTTGCCGAAGCTGTGCCGATCTTCTGGAAACTGCCCGGCGCGTACCTCGCTGACGTACGCCCGCGTGGCTGTTGCGACGGTCTCCCCCAGCTCGGCGTAGCGTTTCACGAAGCGCGGCACGAAGCCCTGGAAGAGCCCCAGAAAGTCGTAACAAACGAGCACCTGCCCGTCGCAATCAGGCCCGGCGCCGATCCCGATGGTCGGCATGCTGACGTTCTCCGTCACCCACTTGGCGACGGACCGGGGCACGGCCTCCAGCACGAGCGCGAACACCCCCGCTTGCTCGAGCGCACGCGCGTCAGCCAAGAGCCTCTCGCGAGCGGCTTCGTCCTTGGCTTGCACGCGGAAGCCTCCGAGCGTGTGCACGGACTGCGGCGTTAGCCCCAAATGGCCCATGACGGGGATGCCCGCCTCGACCATGCGCTGAACGGACGGGCACACCGACTGTCCGCCTTCGAGCTTGACGGCCTCGGCTCCCCCCTCTTTGACCAAGCGCCCCGCCGAAGCCAGCGCCTGTTCGGGAGAAACCTGATAGCTCATGAAGGGCATGTCCGCGACGATCAGCGCCCGCGAGGCGCCCCGAGCGACAGCCCGGGTATGATAGATGACGTCCTCCACGGTCACGGCCAGAGTATTGGACGCCCCCTGGATGACCATGCCCAAGGTATCGCCCACGAGCAGCACGTCCACTTCTGCGGCGTCAAACACGCGGGCAAAGGTGACGTCGTACGCCGTCAGAGCGGCGATTTTCTCAGCGCCCTTGCGCGCACGTATCGCGGCTGCGGTAATCTTTTCCATGGCCATGCTGCGCTCTCTCAGGCGTTGTACTGCCGAGCGGCCGAAGTCGCAAACCGTTCTCGTTCGCGCCGTTTTTGCGCTCTCGCTGGGCGCGAGCTTTGGCTGTGCATCGGCGCCGGTGCCCTGTCGATCGCCGAGCGCGTGTCCGGAAAGCGACGAGTGCCTGGCCAATCGCTGCGTTCCACTCGGCGCGGAGCCGGTCGCGCCCCAGACCACACGCCTCGTGCTCGAGCCGTCCGGGCTGGCAGTGGTGCGGCGCCGCGGGGCCAGCAGCGGACTGCCCCGGAGCGTGAGCCTCGGGGGGCCCGAAGCCGAGAACGAGCAGCTGCTCGTGCGCTTTCCCAGTACCTGGTCGCATCTGGACATCGACGCCGCTTTTCTCTTGCTGGAGCCCGCCGCCGGCGCCGAGCCCACGGCGGCTGACATCGCCGTGACGGTAGAGTTGGCAGCCACCGCGTGGCCGTCGGGGTCCCTGGCTCGAGCGCCCTCGAGCAGGCCACCGATCGGGACTGGGCTGGCGCGCACGCGGCCGCCGGCGCTACTGCGCATCGACATCACGGCCGCGCTCCACTCGCTCCAAAAGCGAGGCGGAGAAGACCATGGTCTGTTGCTTCGCGCCGAGAGCACGGCGTCACCAGGAGCGAGCTATTCTACCGGCGTCGACGGGGCTGCACCGCGGCTAGACATCTATGCTCATCCCAGGCGCGCGCCGCGCTGAGCTCAAAAGGGGTGCGCGCACCGGGGCGGCCGGCCTATCATGCAACGGCTCATGAAAGGCTCAGGCACGATGAGTCGACGCCCAGACCACCGGCTAACCTTCGACACATGAGCGCCGCGGAGCCCATCCTCAGCGTTCGCGGCCTGGTGACGAGCTTAGCTCCCCACCTTGCAGCGGCCGGCGACCACCCGCCAGTGGACCACGTCTCCTTTGACGTGCGGCAGAGCGGCGTGCTCGGACTGATCGGGGAGAGCGGGTGCGGCAAGAGTTTGACGGCGTTGTCCATCATGCAGCTCCTGCCGCCCGACGCGCGCCAGATCGGAGGCAACATTGTTTTCCGCGGGCGTGACCTGAGCGCTTTCAGCGAAACACAGATGCAAGCCGTGCGAGGCCGCGGCATAGCGATGATCTTTCAGGAGCCCGCGACGGCCCTGAGCCCTGTGCACACGATCGGCTGGCAGCTGAACACCGCCCTCGTGGCACTGGGGAAGTTGCCGCGGCGGCGCTTATTCGAGAGCCGGCGGAGCGAGGGGCGCGCTCTGGCGAGCAAGCTCCTTTCGCGGGTCGAGCTACCTGACCCCGAGCGCATCCTCGACGCCTATGCCCATCAACTCTCCGCGGGCATGCGCCGCCGAGTGCTCATCGCTCTGGCGCTCGCCGGCGAGCCTGCGCTGCTCATCGCAGACGAACCTACGACGGGGCTGGACGCTCCAATCCAGTCCCAAATCGTCGATCTCATTGCCCGACTCACGCGCGAGGGGGGCATGAGCGCGATCGTCATCAGCCACGATCTCGGGGCCGTCGCCGAGATTGCCACAGACCTCGTGGTCATGTACGCCGGGCAGGTCGTGGAGGCTGGTCCCGCCTCGAGTGTGCGTAGCGAGCCGCAGCACCCCTACACGCTGAGCTTGTACAACGGAGTACGGAGACTCGAAGGGCCACGACGCCCGGCGGGGAGAGATGCGAGCCCGGGCGCCCGCAACGCGGACCGCGGCAGTGGCGTTACGAGCGGCTGTCGCTTCGCCGGCAGCTGCCCGCAGCGTAGAAGCGGCCCGCAAGATTTCCCGCTCTGCATCTTGGAGGCACCCGAGCTTTCCCCGAGCCAGGCCCGCCATCGGGCGCGCTGCTTCTATCCGCGACTCGAGCCAGGTGAAGAACATGAGTGACGTGGCTGAACCGACGGCTCCCGCGGCGGGCCACGCCGGCGACCTGGTGCGGGGTATAGGGCTCGGCAAATTCTTCAGCTCCAGCCCCGGCGGATTTGGCAAGGTCCGCCTGGTCAGGGCGGTTCAAGAGGCGAGCATCGACGTCGGCGCCGATGAGACCGTGGGGCTCGTCGGGGAGAGCGGGAGCGGCAAGACGACGCTCGGGCGCTTGCTCTTGAGGCTGGTGGAGCCGAGCTTTGGTAAAGTCGTGTTCGACGGGCGCGATATCACCTTGCTCCACGAACGTGACCTACGCCCGCTCCGTCGCAGGATGCAGATGCTGTTTCAGGATGCAGCTGCGGCCCTGGATGACCGGATGGACGTGGCCCAGATCATCGCCGAGCCGCTGAAAATCCATCGCATCGCGTCGGGACCAAAGGACGAGGCAGAGCGGGTCAGAGGGCTGCTCCAGAGCGTCGGCTTGGCGCCGCCGGTGATACAGCGGCGCCCGGCGGAGCTGAGCAGCGGGCAAGCTCAGCGCGTCAACATCGCGCGAGCCTTGGCGCTCGAGCCAAGCTTCCTGGTGTGTGACGAACCCGTCGCCGCGCTCGACGCGACCGAGCAACTCGACGTGCTCGAGCTCTTGCAAGGCCTGCAAGCGGCGCGACGGCTCGCTCTGTTGTTCATTTCTCACGATCTGCGCTTGGTGTTGCACGCCAGCCAACGCGTGCTGGTGATGTACGCGGGCCGCATCGTCGAGAGCGCGGCCAGCGAGGTGCTGCGAGAGCAGGCTCGCCACCCCTACACCCGGGCGCTGCTCAATGCGATCCCGGAGCTCGATCCCAAGCGCCGCCGGCTGCGCCTGGTGCTGGAGGGCGAGCCGCCCAGCCCTTTTCAGCCGCTGGACGGCTGCGCTTTTCACCCGCGCTGCCCCCGAGCGAGGCCCGGCGTATGTGATCATGATCCGCCACCTCTAGCGCCGCCCGGCGGCGACGCCTCACACGAGGTGGCGTGCTGGTATCCTGATGCCTAAACCTCGGGGGAATTCGCACCCGACTCCAGCGATGCCCGCATCGAGCGGGACTCACCCGCTGCAGGCCGCATGTCAATTGCGCGCCGCGAGCGCTTCGCCTAAGCTACCGGGTGAGGTTAAACATCGCAATCCGTCGTCAGCAGCTCGCCTGCGCCATTCCGGGTGCTCTGATCGTATTTGCGTGCAACCTGGCATGCAATGCGCCGAGCAGTGACGGCTTGTTCAGTCGCGCGGGCCGGGGTGGTCTGGGCGGAAGCGCCGGCCTCGTTGGTAGCGCAGGCAGCGTGCCGGAGGGAGCCAGTGGCGGCAGCGCGGGCATGAGCGGCCTTGGCGGCTCGCCCGACGCGAGCGGCGGGGGTGGCGCGAGCAGCGACGCGGGGGCCGACGCTCCCGATGCGGCCCTTCCCCCAAGCGGCGGATTCGAGCCGGATGCGGCAACCGACGCCGAGCGCCCCTGCGGCGGCACGGTCTCGGGAGGGATCTGCTGGTACCTGGGTCCCCTCGGCGAGAGCTGCAACGCGGTCTGCGCCGATCGCGGCGGGTTCGATGCGTCCGCGGCCGCGCTGATCGGGACTCCGAACCAATCCGGCAGTCTCGACGAGTGCTCCAACGTGCTGGTCGCGCTCTTGGGCGATGCGGGTGAGGAGGTCCAATTGGGGACCCAAGTGACCAACGGCGTGGGCTGCCACGTGTTCGGCGAAGAGCAGGAACGCTGGTGGCTCACTGAGCCGGATTTCGACCCGGACGCGAGCTTGACGGACGCACGGCTCGCGTGCGGCTGCAACGAATAGCTTCGAGCAGCTGGCTTCTGCTACGTGAGCGAACGCTGGCGCGTGGCAAGGTAGCTCGCCTCGAGGCTCTGACCCGTTTCCAAGCTGATGATCCCAGCTCCTTGATCGAGCAGCGCGCGCAAGATGCGGGCGTTCGCTACCTCGATCGGCTGAGCCCCGCTCAGACGCACGTTGAGCCAGGGCGCCTGCCAGTCGATGCTCGACGCTCCCTCCACGACCTGCCGAAGCGCGACCACGTCCGGCTCCTTCGTCAGCCGGACGCGAACCAACGTATCCGCCTGGAGCAGGCTCTGCATGCTGCCTTGCCGGACGATGCGCCCGCCTTCGATAAACACGGCGTAGTCGCACACGTCTTCGAGCTCGGAGAGCACATGCGAGCTGATCATGACCGTGGCGTCGCCCCGGCGCTCCGAGAACAAGCCGCGCATGTCCGCCACCAGCTCGGGGTCCAGGCCCGCCGTGGGCTCGTCGAGCAGAACCAGCTCGGGGCTCCCCAGGAACGCCTGAGCCAGGCTAAAGCGTCGGCGCATTCCGTGTGAGAGCTGGCCTTGCCTACTATTTTTGCGGTCCGCCAGTTGTACGCGGCCGAGCCAGTGATCCGCCTCACGCCGGGCTGCCAGGCGATCCATACCTTGCAGCGCGGCGTAGTAGGTCAAGCTCTGCCGCAAGGTCGCATGCGGGCTCGGCGAGCTATCTTGAGGCATCAAGCCGACACGGCCCGCGTGGCGCCGGGGGTCGAACGGCCCCTCACCGAACAGAGTCACGCTGCCCGAATCTGGGATGAGGAGCCCGGCGATCACGCCAAACATCGTGGTCTTGCCCGAGCCATTGGGGCCAACCACACCGCAGATCGAGCCCTTGGGGACAGCCAGGTTCAAGCCGTCGAGCGCGACCACGCTACCGTAACGTTTGACGAGCTCCAGCGTGAGGACAAGGCTCATGCGTCAGCTCGCTTAAAGCGGGAGTGGCCGAACGCAAACGCGCTGCTCGCGATCAAAAACAAAGCGAGCATAGCGGCCAAGGACTCCGCGTAGTTCGGCGACCAGAGAGAGAGCTTGTATTGTGCAGGAAAGAGCCAACGAAGGTATTGGAGCCCCGGCAGCCGCTCGGCGAGCCCGTCGGATTGGCTCAGTGTGTGTCCGATCCAGAGCGCGAAGAGGGTGAACACCGACAGGGCGCGGGCGCGCGCCGGGGCGCGCACTAGGAGCGACAGCCCAGCAAAGATGCCGAGATAAGCCAACCCGTAGACCCAGGCTCTGAACGCCGCTCGCACCAACCAAAACAGACTACCGAGGTCGAGCTTGCTCTGGCCGTAGCCCACGGCCGCAGTCACCAAAGCCCCCACCAGGAGCCCCATTCCGAGCAGCGCCCCATGCCCTGCGAGCTTGCCAAGCGACCAGGAGAGCCGGTCGCAGCGGGTCAGGAGGAACCGCGTTGCGCCGCGCCCGATGTCGCTCGCGTGAGCGCCACCGGAGGTCAAGAGAACGAGCGGCGCCACCAGGTTCAGCGCCACGATTCCATAAAAAATGGCGAGCGGATCGATGGCGATGAGCTCCTGTCGCAGCTGCTCATCCTCGACCAAGAACGCGATCAGGCGCGGCAGGGCCTGCCGGCGCACCAGATCGTCCGGCACCACATGAGCGCTGAGGTCCCCCAGAAGGCTGTCGCGAGCCGCGGCCTCGGCTGCCTCGAGGGCCTTCGTAAACAGATAGGCACCGAGGCCGGCTCCGGCCCCATATACGACGAGCACGACCACGACGAGGCGCGAGCGCAGCGCCTCCGCGAGCTCGAAACCGGCGACAATGCCGAGCTTGCGCCAGTTCAGTTGCAGCGACACGGGCGGCTTTGGGTAGGCTACATCGACCAAGGCTCGGCAGCCACGTCGGTCTCGTCGGACCAGCGGTACTGCAACCTGACGATCTCAGCCTGGATGTCCGCGGGCAAGGGCTCGATCGTGCCCGCGCTGGCGGCCAAAAACTCCTTGAGACCGTCGGGGCGGCTCGTGGCGCCGACGCTGGCGCCCACGAGCGGAAAACCGTGGGCGAAACGGACGCAAAACTCCACCCAGCTCGAAACCCCGGAGCGCTCGAAGATCGGTGCGACCTCGCTAGCCCGCTTCTGCAGGTAATCTTTCCAGGCGGCGCCCGGAACGTCTCGCAGGCGGAACACGTCGCCGCCCGCCACGGTGCGCATCGCGATGATCGGTATGCCACGCTCATTGAGCACATCCCAGAGCGCGTTGGAGGCGAAGCGCTGCAGTGGATTGAGATAGAAAATGCAGGCATCCACCGCGCCGTCGGGGTGCCCTTTGCGAAAAGCCTCGAGCGGCCCGGCCGAGGTCCAAGGAAAGACTTCGAGCACGAACGAGCGAACGAGGCCCTCTTCCTTCAGCTGACGAAAGCCGTCGTAACACGCGCCACCGCTTCGGAATTCATCGGCGAGCTGACCGCCAAGGCAAAGTTGCCCGATGTCGATGTGGTCGATGCCGAGCGGCCCAATATTCTTCTGAATGCTGGCGCGGAGCTCCGGAATGCTGCTCCAACCGATCTTGATGATGGTCTTCGGCACACGCTTACGGTCGCGATCGAACGCGGTCCGCAGCACCTCGAGCGCATTTCCATAGGCATCGCTCGTGTGAAACCACACGCCCGCCTTCATGGCGCGCGTCGCCACGTCCACTCGGTCGGCGAGCGGTATTTTGGCGTCCCCGAGGCGGGTCGTGCCGTAGACGTATTTGGACAGCTCGGCGAGCACGCCCGCTCGGGGGTACGCGTCCGCAGATGTGGGATGAGCGCTCATGGCGTCATTCTGCCGTGCCCGACCGAGCCGCGTCAACGAGCCGAACCGTCGTTTGTTAGTCAACGAGAAGCGCTGTACTCTACAACACGGTGCGCACGAGCTCTCGAAACTTCGCAGTCCTCCTCTTCGACGAGGTCGAGCTGTGGGACGTCGCGAGCGTCATGCAGGTGACTTCCATGGCTGGCCGGCACTGGAACTGGCGGCCCTTTCGCCTGCTGCCCACCGCCCTCGAGCAGGGACTGGTGGAGACCCGAAGTCAGATCCGGCTGGAGGCAAAGGTGGCGCTAAGCGACTGTCCGATCCCGGAGATCTTGCTCGTGCCCGGCGGTTACGGTGCGCGTCGCGCTGCCCAAGACGAGCGGATCGTCGCCTGGTGCAGGCACGCGTGTCTGCACGCGGAATTGACCTTGGCCATCGGCGCAGGCGTGATGGTGCTGGGCGCCGCCGGTGTGTTGGATGGCGCGGAAGTGGCTGCGGCGAGCGACGCGCGTGCATGGCTATCGAGCGCCCTCCCCAACACCAGGCTGAACGAAACCCAACCCATCGTCAGCTCCCTAGCCGGCAAGCTCTTGACGGTCGCCAACGCCAGCCACGGGGTCGAGCTGGGTCTGGCGGTGGTCGAGAGGTGCCTTGGTGCTCGCGCCGCGGCGAGCCTGCGCATGAGCATGGGCTATGCTGCGGCGTCGGGGCTAGAGCTGCACGAGCCCCTCGACATGACCAAGATAACGCTGCCGCCCCGTTGAGTCGCGCGGGCGCCGCTCCCGCGCGCGAAGGCTCAACGCTTCTGCTCGCGCTCAGCGCGTCGAACTGATGCATCCGGCGGGGGTTCGGCGGGCGACGGCGTCCCGGCGTCCGCAGCGCTGGAGCCCACCGAAGGTGCCTGACACACGGCTGGAAATAGCTCGACCGCCCGCCCGCGAGGCGCGGCAAACAAGACGCGCTCACCGGCTGCCGCCAGCGCGGCAGCGCCGCTCATGTCAGCACCGAGGCGCAGGGTGGCACCGAGCGAGCGGACACCCTCGACGCGCAGCAACAGCGTGCGATCCAGCGCGTCCGGAAAGGTCAGCCAGGGAGCGCGACCGGTGCCGGCCCAAAGCCAGTTGGGTTCCCCGGCGCCCACGTCCTCGTCCCGCACGGGCAAGACTTCGATCGATCCGTCCCCTCGCACCTCGGCCATGAAGATGCGCCCGCCGCTCGTTCCCGGGGTCGGGGCATCTTGCCGCCAGACGACCCAGGCGTTGCCTGACGGACCAGCGGTCAAGTCGTAGCCCACCACGCGCTCGTCTCTCGGCGTGATCCGAAGCACGTCTCCCGCCACTTGCCCGAACGCGTCGAGCGGCGTGACCTCCAGCCAACGGGAGCCATAGGCGGATGACCCTGAGCGCGCAGGCTCGTCTGCTTCGCGGCTCGGATCGTAGACGCGCCTGGCACCTGCAGCATGTGAAGGGCTGACCAGCCACCCGAGCCAAAATCCTGACGGGCGAGCCGTAATGCGCGGCGCTTCCGCGTCGACGCCCTTCGCCGACACTACCTTTCCCTCCACTGGCGCTTGCGCTGGCCCATCCGTCGTCAGCGTGGCGCTCGAGATGCGCCCGTGATTTGCGGAGGCGGACCAGTCGTCGTAGACGACGACGACGTGGCCAGAGTGTGCCGCCAGATCGAAGGTATTGGACTCCGAGCTCGTTTGATGCAGGCCATCGCGCCAGCTGGGCAGCGCATCGAGAGCCCCGCCCGCGATGCGCCCCACCCGCAGCTCATGACCACCCGCCGTGGCCTCCTGCAGCACGACCACGAGGTCATCGCCGTCGACAGCTAGACGCGGCGGGGCGGCGTCGCCGTGAACACGACCCAGCTCTGCGATCTGCGTGGGCGCGTTTTCGGCTCCCAGCCGCGCCAGAACGGCGACCGAACCCCGCGCCTCGTGCCGGAGCCCGGTCGCAAAGAACTCGTCGTGTAGCGCCACAGCCGTGCCGGCTTCGGCTGAGAAGGGGAGGTCGACGCCCGGGTCGAGGCCTGGCTCCGGATGCCGGGGCCCTGCACCACTCGGCGCCAAGGTCACCTGGAGGCTGCCGCGACGGCAGTGAGGCACCTCGGGGGACGCAGCAGCGACGGCGTGCGGCTCTGCCTCATCTGCCGAGCACCGGCAGCCAGCGGACACGAGCACGGGCCAACACCCCATGACAACGAGCATCCGCGCGCCAACGTTGCTGCTCAAGGGATCCTTTCGCTCCGCCTGCGGCGAGTTCGTCGGACGGCCGTCGCTATGACGCCGGGCCAAACCCACCGAGACGCGGGACCCTAATCTCGTGTCGTCCAGCTCACAAATGTTTTAGGCTGCCCGGGCCCGCGACCGAAGCCACGCATGTCTCCCGCCCTGCCTCAACCGTACCAACCCAATCCCGTCCTGCGGACGCTCTTCCAACGTTTCTTCAGCCAGATCCAGGTGGACCACACCTGGGTCGCGCAGGTCCGGGACCTCGCGGCACAGGGAACGGTCGTCTACATCCTGCGCAATCTGAACTTCGTCGACTTCTTCGCGCTCGACCACCTGACGAAGCAGTTCGATCTGCCGGAGGTGCGCTTCGCCAACGACCTCGGGCTCTGGGTGCTCAATCCGATGGGGAAGGGCTGGCTGAATGCGATTTTCCCGCGGCGGGACGTGACGCCGGCGGACGAGCTCAGCGCCGCTCTTTCGGCAGGTGGATCCGCAGTGCTGTTTCTGAAGCGGCCTCCCAGCGTGCTGGACGTCGCGGCGGGCGCGAGCGGAGGTCGCGGGCTAAAGCAGGGAGACGACCTGGTCGAGGCGCTCATCCAACTGCAGCGTCAGCGCCAGGAGCCGATCCTGCTCGTGCCGCAGTTGTTTCTATGGACGAAGCGCCCCGACACGCGCGGAACCCGCATGCTCGACATGGTCCTCGGTCCGCGCGAATGGGCCAGCCCGGTGCGAACCATCGCGCAGTTTCTTTCGAATTACCGCCACGTCGAGCTCAAGGCGGGCGAGGCGGTCAACCTCGCCGAGTTCTTGAGCAGCTATCCAGACGCCAGTGACACGGCCTTGATCAGCCGCCTCACGTACACGATGTTGCGTCGCCTGGAGCGCGAGCGCCGCTCCGTCACGGGCCCGGCAGTCAAATCCCCGGAGCGGGTGCGCCAGGAGATCTTGCGTAGCCCGCGTTTCCGAGCCGATGTCGTCAAGCTCACTCGCAACGGCAAGACCGAAGCAGAGCTGATGGAGCAGTCGCTCGCGATGCTCAAAGCCATGCAGGCGACGCCGGAAGGTGCGACCCGCAGCTTGCTGGCGGTGGTCCTCGACAAGCTGTTCCAGCGCATCTACGCCGGCATCGACGTCGACAAGGAAGGGATCGCTCGCATCCGACGGGAGAGCAAGGAAAAGTCCCTCGTGCTCCTGCCGAGCCACAAGAGCCACATCGACTACCTGATTCTCTCCTACGCCTTCAACGAAGAGAACCTGCCGCTCCCGCTGATCGCCGCGGGGGACAACCTCACCTTCTTCCCCATGGGGCCGATCTTCCGCCGGGCTGGCGCTTTCTTCATTCGCCGCTCCTTTGCTGGGGACGCGCTCTATCCCGTGGTGGTCGATGCCTACGTGCGCCGCTTGCTGCGGGAGGGTTACCCGCTCGAGCTGTTCCTCGAGGGCGGCCGGAGCCGCACCGGCAAGCTCTTGGCACCGAAATTTGGTTTGCTCAAGATGGTGGTGAGCGCCGCGCTCGCCGTGCCACAGCGACCTGTGTGTTTCGTGCCCGTGAGCATCGGTTATGAACGCGTGGTCGACTCGTACGAGTCCGAATTGGGTGGCGGGGAGAAGCCCAAGGAAGATGCCGCCGGTTTGATCGGCGCAACCGGCGTGCTCGGCTCGCGTTATGGGCGCATCAACCTGCAGTTTGGGCAGATCCTGACGCTGGATCACGTCCGCTCGGATCTGGGGCTGCCGCCGGGCCACCTGTCGCCCGCCAAACAACGAGCGCTCGTCACGCGCCTCGGCAATCGGGTCATGGATGAGATCAACCGCGTCACGGCGGTCACTCCTGGCGCGCTGACCGCGTTGGCGTTGCTCAGCTACCATCGGCGCGGGCAGACGCACGAGAAGTTATTGCTGCGCAGCGAGCGGCTCTTGGCTACGCTCCGCAGGCTTGGGGCGCGCACGACCCCTGCCCTGACCACCGCCACCGGCAACCTGCGCTCCGAGGCGATCCGGGAGGCGGCTCAGATGTTCGCTGACGGCGAGCTGCTCAATGTGCACTACCCGGCCGAAGTGGGCTCGCGCAAGCGCCACAAGCCGCGTGCCGGGCGTGGCGCGATCTACATGATCCCGGAAGAGAAGCGCCTACAGCTCGACCGCTCGAAGAACATCATCATCCACTTCTTCGTTGAACGAGCGCTCGTGTCCATCGCGTTGCTCTTGCCCGGGCGGCACCTCGGCGTGAACGACGCGAAAGCCCACGTGCAGGAGCTCTCACGGCTCTTCAAGTACGAGTTTCGGTTTCGCGCTGACGCGAGCTTCGACACGATCTTCGAAGAGACCGTGGCCGCCATGATCGCCGACGGGGATCTGGAAAAACACGGCGACCGGCTCACAGCGGGGGTGGGTCGAGACGGCTGGAACGGTCACCAATGGTTGATGACGTACGCCGGCCTGCTTCGCAACTTCATCGAAGCGTACCGGATCGCGGCACGTGGCCTCGCGGGTCTGCGCGGGGGGCCTTTGGAGGCGAAGGATCTGGCCAAGCAGACCCTTCAAACGGGGCGGCGCATGTACCTATCGGGTGAGGTGGAGCGAGCTGAAGCCATCAGCAGGCCGCTGCTCGAGAACGCCTTCGCGGCCTTTCAGGACCTCGGCCACGTGACGCAAGCGCGAGGCCAACTGCATTTGCCGACCGAGTCGAAGGACGAGGCGATACCCGCGCTCGAGGAGTCCATTGCCAAGTACCTGGACCGAGAGGCGCCCGCATGACGCTTGCGGACCACGGCTCGAGCCGTGCCGGAAGGCGTCGCTGCTTTCGCCTCCTGCTCTCGGCGTGTTTGCTCTGCGGCTGTTTTGGCACGCCCACACCGCTGGCTCCTGGCCTTGCCGGCTCGGTGGGTTGGCCGCATCACGGCGTCCAGACGGGCGCGATCGAGCTGCCTGAGAGCGGGGAAGGTTTTGTGCGTTACCGCAGCCAGGGCGAAAACTACTGGGGCCAGCCTGCGCTCGTGAACGGAATCCAAGACGCGGCAGGCCAAGTTCAGCGCGCTTTTCCGAGCGGGGCGCCGCTCCTCGTCGGCGATCTCTCGGCCCGACGGGGTGGCAAGATTTCCCGGCACTATTCTCATCGCTCCGGGCGGGACGTCGATCTCTTGTGGTACGTGACCACGCCGGAAGGCGTCTCGATTCGAAACCCCAGTTTCGTGCAGCTGAGCGCTGACGGTCTGGCACGGGTTCCCGGCAGCGGCCGCTACGTCAGGCTCGACGTTCCGCGCCAATGGCTGCTCATCAAGGCGCTCTTGACGTCGACGCACCTGGAGGTTCAGTGGCTGTATTCGAGCAGCGTCGTGGAGGCGCTGGTCATCGACTACGCCATCGCGAAGGGCGACGATCCGATCATGATCTACAGGGCGCAGACCGTCATGCTCGAGCCTGCCGACAGCCTGCCGCACGATGACCACCTGCACCTCCGGATCGCCTGCTCGCCCGACGCGAGCGTGTCGGGCTGTGAGGGCGGCGGGCCTTACTGGAGCTGGCTCAGCGCGCCAGCAGAGCCCGAAGCGATTGCGGACGTGAGCGAGCCATTCGATGACGGTCGGCTCTGACATGGAGTGCAACCGCGTCATCCTCGCAGACTGCCTGCCGTGCTTGACCGACCTCGCCGCCAGCGGGCAGCGCTTCGACCTGGTCTATGTCGACCCGCCTTTCAACGCAGGAGGTAAGCGGCGAGCGCGCCTGGAACCGGGTGTCGCGCGCGCGAACGGCACGCTCGCCTACACGGATCACTTCGGCAGCGCCGACGAGTTCGTCGAGATGCTGGCGCCTCGCCTAGTGGCGATGCGGGCCTGTTTGAGCGAGTTGGGCAGCCTGTGGCTGCACCTCAGCCATCACACCGTACACGAGGTAAAAGCCGCCGCCGACCACGTCTTTGGCCGTGGCTCTTTTCGCGGAGAGATCATCTGGATCCCCGGCAATGGCGGCCGTCGGCGCAACGGACCCAGCATCACGCATCAGACCATTCTCGTCTACAGCCGCGGCACGGACATGATTTGGAATGCCAATGACGCGGCGCTGCGCGAGCCGTACGCGGACACGAGCCTGCGCATGCATTTCAAAGAGGTCGACGCTCGAGGGCGGCGCTACCGCGAACGCGTTATCGCCGGCAAGGCCTACCGCTACTACGCCGACGCGGGCCGCCGCATCGGCAGCGTCTGGGCAGACTGCCCAGCGATGAGCGCGAATACGCCGCTCACGTCGGAGACCACGGGCTATCCCACTCAAAAGCCGGAGGCCTTGCTGGAGCGCATCATCCGAGCCGCCAGCGCGGAAAACAGCCGCGTGCTCGATCCGATGTGCGGCTCTGGCACCACCCTGGCGGTAGCCATACGCCTAGGACGTAGCGCGTTGGGCATTGATCGCAGCCCCGTCGCTTGCGAGATCGCGCGCACGCGGCTAAACGCCGCGCTCGCCGCCCGGGAGAGGGGGGCCAGAACGACGCCGGTGGCGAGCGCCTGAGCCTCGAGCGTTAGCCTCCCAATCAAAGGCCGTCGTGAGCTGCGCCGCCGCCGCTCACTCGCCGTGACGAGCCTGCGGCGTTTTACTCGAAGGGCGCTATACTCTGCGCTGTGGAAAATGCCGTACAGACGAACGTCCTAGACACACGCATCCGTTTGATCGCCCCTCGCGCCAGAACACCGAAAGACACAGCCGATGCTGAATTTTAATCTCTCCGAGGAACAAGCTGCGCTCTCCGAAACCGCTCGGCGCTTCACTAAAGAGCGCATCATTCCCGCCGCGGCAGCTGCCGATCGCGACGCGGTGTTCCCGCGCGACGTCTTCGACGAAGCGTGGCGCCTCGGCTTGATCAACACGACCGTGCCCACCGAATATGGCGGGGCCGGTTTCGGCGAGCTGGACAACGCGCTGATCACGGAGCAACTCGCCTACGGCTGCACGGGCATCCAAACCAGCATGCTGGCCAACACCCTCGCCGGCACGCCGATCAAGCTCGCCGGCAACGAGGCACAGAAGGCCAAATATCTGGGTATGCTCACGAGCGAGCCGAAGTTCGCGGCCTATTGCACCACAGAACCCAGCGGCGGCAGCGACGTCGCGGCGCTCAGGACTCAGTTCAAGAAGGTCGGCAGCGACTACGTGCTAAACGGGGAGAAGTGTTGGATCACCAACGCGGGGCTCGCCAGTTTTTACGTTGTGTTCGCCACGTCGGACGTAGCCAAAAAACACAAAGGAATTGCCGCGTTTATCGTCGATCGCGAGGCCCCGGGTCTGAAGGTGGGCAAGCACGAGGACAAGATGGGGCAGCGCGCCAGCGATACCGCGGCAGTGCATTTCGAAGACGTGAAGGTGAGCGGGGACAACTTGCTCGCCCCGGAGGGGGAAGGCTTCAAGCTGGCCATGGAGACCTTCAACCAGACGCGACCGGACATCGGCGCGATGGCTACGGGGCTCATGCAGCGGTGCCTCGACGAATCTGTGAAGTATGCGCGCGAGCGCAAGGCCTTTGGCGTGCCCATCGGCGAACATCAGTTGGTCGGGGCGATGTTGGCTGACATGGCCATCCGCACCGAGGCGACGCGCCTCCTCTACCAAAAGGCTGCCTGGAATTTGGATCAGGGCGTGCGCATGCCCATCGCGTCGGCATTCGCCAAGGCCTTCGGAGCCGACGCGGCGATGCAGGTCTCAATCGACGCGGTGCAGGTGTTTGGCGGTAACGGCTATGTCAAAGACTATCCGGTGGAGAAGCTGATGCGAGACGCGAAGGTCCTGCAGATCTACGAGGGCACCAGCCAAATCCAACGCGTGGTCATCGCTCGGGCGCTGCTCAAGGGCTGACCTGCCCGAAAGCGCGCAGGCCGCTAGTCCAGATTGCAGCGAAAAGCGCCTTCCGCGCCGACGTGCATTGCAGCGTTCTGGCGTGCAACCTACTGGTGATGGCTCGCCGAGTCTTGGCCGCGGGCGCCTTTTGGGCCCCGGCGCTCCCGCGAGCGGGGCGCGCGGCACCCTTCACGGTGAGTGCGTCCGTTGTTTGGGGGGCAAACGAGCCTCGCGCGGCAGCGCACCCCTTCTGGCGTCTCTGGCCCGATCGACGCCCGCCCGCAGCGGCGGTATTCCGCAGAATTCGGCATTTTTCGCCGCGATCTAGTCTAGCTCGCGGGGCGGGTGTCTCGCCGTGGCCAGGAGCGCGAACAGGGACTCTGGATTTTGGAGCGTGCCGGGGTTCACGACGTCCTCGAGCTTGGCGCCATTGAGTAAACGCTTAATCGGCACTTCGAGCTTCTTGCCGCTCAGTGTGCGAGGCACCGCCCTCACCGCACGGATCTCGTCGGGGACGTGGCGCGGCGAGAGCTTGGAGCGCAGCGCGCTCGTCACGCTGGCGACCAACGCAGCATTCAGCTCATGACCGGGGCCGAGCACCACGAACAGCCACAGCTTGCCCTGGCCGCTATGGTCACTCGTGTCGACGACGACGCTGTCCAGAATTGGCCCGAGCTCCTCGACGACGCGATAAAACTCACTGGTGCCCATGCGCACGCCACCGCGGTTGAGCGTCGCGTCCGAGCGGCCCGAGATGACGGCGCTGCCGCGTTCGGTGATCAGAATCCAGTCGCCGTGACGCCACACCCCAGGGTAGGTCTCAAAGTAGCTCTCCTCGTAGCGCAACCCGTCCGGGTCGTTCCAAAAGCAGACGGGCATACACGGCATCGGGCTCGCGATCACTAGCTCCCCCACTTCACCGATGAGGGCGCAGCCCTGCGGGTCAAAGGCTTGAACGTGCGCGCCCAAGGCCAGGCATTGCAGCTCCCCGGCGTGCACGGGCAAGAGCGGACACGAGCCGACGAAGGCGGTACACAAGTCCGTACCGCCGCTGACCGAACCGAGCAGAATGTCGCGCGACACGGCTCGATACACCCAATCGAAGCCCGCCACCGGCAAAGGCGCTCCGGTGGATCCGACGGCTCGCAGCGCCTTCAGATCAAATTGCTCCCCCGGGCAGAGCCCAGCCGCGCGACATGCCATCAAGTAGGGCGCGCTGGCGCCGAAGTACGTCACCTTCTCGTCTGCCGCGAGCTGCCAGAGCCGCGTGAGGTCCGGGTACGCCGGGCTGCCGTCGTATAACAAGATCGTTGCGCCCACCTGCAAGCCACTGACGAGGTAGTTCCACATCATCCAACCCGTCGTGGAAAACCAGAAGAACCGATCGCCAGGACCGAGATCGGAGTGCAACGCGAGCACCTTCAAATGCTCGAGCCGCATCCCGCCGTGCCCGTGCACGATCGGCTTTGGCAAGCCCGTAGTGCCCGACGAAAATAGAATCCAGAGGGGATGATCGAAGGGGACGGGGTCGACCGTGAGCTCGCCGAGCTCCGCCACGATTTCCTCGAAGCGGGAGCTGCGCGGATCGGGCGCGGCGCCCTCGCCCACCCACACGCAGGCCTGTATCGATCCGAGCGCAGCGCGCAGACGCGCGACCTCGCCGCGGCGATCGAAATACTTGCCCCCATAGTCATAACCCGTACACGCAAACAGCACCTTCGGCTCGATCTGCGCGAAGCGATCGAGCACGCTCTCGACGCCGAACTCTGGAGGACAGCTGGACCAAATAGCTCCCAGGCTGGCGGTGGCGAGGAACGCGATCAACGCCTCGGGGCAGTTCGTCAGATAGCCGACGACTCTATCCCCCCGCACCACGCCGAGCTCCTGTAGACGCGCACGGCAACCCACCACCTTTTGGATCAGCTCGGCGTACGTCAACTCGCTGCGACGGCCGCCTTCCGAGCGGTACACGACCGCGGTGCGCTGCCTCGGCTGGCGCAATACACCCCCCACGTAGTTGAGCTCTGCACCAGCAAACCAGCGCGCGTGGGGCATCACTCGTCGCTCCAGCACGGCAGAAAAGCTGCGCGGCCCCAGCTCGAAGTAGTCCCACAGGCTGTCCCAAAATTCCTCGAGCTCCGCGACGCTAAATCTCCAAAGCTCCGGGTACGTCTGGAGCGGCGCTTTGCCGTCGGCGTTACGCCGCTGATTCAGCCAACCCATATAATGCGCCATACGGGATGCACCCGCGGCTTCTGGACTGGGGCTCCAGAGCAACTCACCGGGGGCGCTGCTTTTGATATCCATGGTGCTTGGAGTCTAGCTCCCCCATCTCGCACGATCGAGTCGATCGCGGGCGCGGCACGGCAGCCCCCTGCCCTCCGAGCACGTCCGATCGGAGCCACGCTCGGTGGAGCTGCGTTGCCTCGGGCAGAAGCCCGAGCGCTTGATGAGCCGCGCTGCCGACGACGGCGACACACCAAGCTGTCGGCGCGCCGCCGATGCGTTCGTCAGCGTCGGCAGCACGCATCTCCAGAGCCCTCATTTGCTCGAGCTGATCAAACCGATCGGATGGGCCTTGCCGTTCACACCCACCCGTCCCGGCGCCACCCGTCCCAGCGAGACGATGCGATTGAAACGCTGGGCCAGCTCGATCGCTCTCTCCGCTCAACGGGCAACCGGCTGCTGTGGACAGCGGGACTGTGAAGAACTCAGCGTACGCGCTCGTGTACCCGCTCGGCCTCAGGGTACCGGTCTCGGAACTCCTGGAAAGCTCTAGTATTGCGGTACAGATGAGCAGGTGTGCGTGGCCTGGGGAGCACTCGAGGATCAGTAGTGGATCAGTGGTGGAGAGCGGAAAAATTGAGCTGGAGAGCTGAACAGTTTGGCACCTACACTTCCCTGCCAATCGGACATATTGGGGCTTTGAACTTGCTGCACCCCAACATGTTGGGGTATAGGAAGATTCTTCTCGAGCGTATCCCTGGCCAGGCGGGCAGTGCACATGCGAGTACTACAGAGCGGTGAGGGAACCATCCAGGCAGTGGCCCACTTCGAGCCTGGTCCGTGCCCGGGAGCGGCGTCCGGCATCGCCTGGGCCGGCCTTGGCGTTTGCTTCGGCGGGCCCAACGACCTTCACGGGCCCGGCGGCTCGGTGAGGAGGGACAGCCGAGCTAGACACCCCGAGCTGGGGCGCCCGAGTCGGCGGCTCGGAGCGGTCGCCGCCGGAAGCGAGTCGAGACATTGGATTTCAGGAGCGGTCAGACTGTTGGTTTTGAAGATGGGTCGAGCTTCGGCTCTTGATGGTTGGATAAAGACATCGAGTCGTTGAGGCGAGTAAACGAGCCTCGGCTCACTGTGATGGTTATATCGCCAAGCCGATTGCTAGAGCGGCGGCCGGTTGAGTTAGCGGGTGGCCCCGTCGCGGGGCTGCTTTGGTGTGTCGTTTTTTGCGGTAACGGTCTGCAGCACGCTTCTGCAGCGACAGTGATGATCGCGTTCCGAAGCATTCTGCCCAGCGCTGGGCGCTTGGGAGCAAAGTGGCTTTTGGTTTTAGTGGATAAAAAGCGCGGCCAATTCTAACGAAGGTTGGTCGCAACGCTGCCGTTCGGCGGCGAGGAAGGATGATGCGAATGGCACAGCCGACAATCGTGGGTCAGAATCAGGCAGTAAGCAGCGGGAGCACAGTGAGCAAACGGCCGACCGCGGACCACCCTGAAACTGGCGCGGCGGCGTCGCATCCAGTGGCAACAACTGCGAATGCAACCACTCCGAAGGCGGCGGTGGAGGGATCCGAAGGCGCTGTAACCTCGCAAGCGCCGACCTCGCAAGCGCCGACCTCGCAACGCGGCTCCATTAAGGCCAAATCGCGCCGTGCCGCCGCCGGTCTGACGCTCGAGCGGAAGTTCACGTCCGACGACCGCAAGCCGTTTGACGAGGTGGTCTGGGAGCGCCGCAGCAGCGTGATCAGCAACCCAGACGGCTCACAGGTGTTCCGAATGGATGGGGCTGAAGTGCCCGCGGGCTGGTCACAACTTGCCACGGACATCGTGGTATCGAAATACTTTCGCAAGGCGGGGCTAGGTGGTGATGCAAAGGTGAGCGAGACCAGCGTCCGGCAGGTCGTCGGTCGGATCGCACGCACCATTCGCAAGGCGGGAGAGTCGTTCGGTCGCTATTTCGCCACGCCGCGTGACGCAGAGGTCTTCGAGGATGAGCTGACCTACCTGCTCGTCAATCAGTATGGCGCGTTCAATTCACCAGTCTGGTTCAACTGCGGGTTGTTCCACGAGTACGGCATCGAAGGCTCCGGCGGCAACTGGGCCTGGACGCCCGCTACCGACGACATTCGCGAGACGGACAAAGCCTACGAACGCCCCCAGTGCTCGGCGTGCTTCATTCAGGCCGTCGAGGACGACCTGATGAGCATTTACGATCTGGCGAAGAGCGAAGCCCGCCTGTTCAAATACGGTTCGGGCACGGGCACCAATTTTAGCGTGATCCGCGGCCGCCAGGAGAAATTGTCCGGAGGCGGCACCTCGAGCGGGTTGATGAGCTTCCTCGAGGTGTTGGATCGCGCGGCTGGCGCCACCAAGAGCGGCGGCACCACACGCCGCGCCGCGAAGATGGTGTGCCTCGACCTCGATCATCCGGAAATCAAGGAGTTTATCCAGTGGAAGGTCGGTGAGGAGCGCAAAGCTCAGGCGCTGATCGAGGCCGGCTACGATTCCGATTTCAACGGCGACGCCTATCACACGGTGAGCGGCCAAAACTCCAACAACTCGATTCGGGTGACCGACGACTTCATGCACGCCGCGCTCGCCGGGGGGACCTGGCAGACGCGCGCTCGGACGACCGGCGAGGTCGTCGACACCCACCAAGCTGCAGAGCTATGGGAGATGATCGGTAAGGCCGCCTGGCGTTGTGCCGACCCCGGCGTGCAATACGACACCACCATCAACCGCTGGCACACGTGCCCCAACACCGCGCGCATCAACGCCTCCAATCCTTGCTCCGAGTACATGTTTCTGGACAACTCAGCGTGCAACTTGGCCTCCTTGAACCTCACGAAGTTCTTGCGCGAGGACGGTAGCTTCGACGTCGACGGCTACCGCCATTCGGCCGAGGTCTTTCTGCTGGCGCAAGATATCTTGGTGGATCTCTCTAGCTATCCAACGCAGCGTATCGCGCAAAACTCGCACGATTATCGGCCGCTCGGGCTCGGTTACGCGAACCTAGGCACGTTGCTCATGCTGCTCGGCATCCCGTACGACTCGGAGCGCGGGCGGGCCATTTCTGGTGCTTTGACGGCCATCTTGTGCGGGCGGGCCTATCGGCAGAGCGCCTTGATCGCCAAGGCGAAGGGGGCGTTCGCAGGTTATGAAAAGAACCGCGAGCCCATGTTGCGGGTGATGCGAATGCATCAAGAGGCGGCGTATGCGCTCAACCGCGACCAATGCCCCGAGGACCTGTGGCGCGCCGCCGTGGAAGACTGGAACGACGTCGTTCACTTCGGGGAGCTCTATGGTTACCGGAACGCGCAGGCCACGGTGCTCGCGCCCACGGGCACGATCGGGCTGCTCATGGATTGCGACACGACGGGCGTGGAGCCTGACTTCTCGCTGGTCAAATTCAAAAAACTGGCGGGGGGCGGTTACTTCAAGATCGTCAATCAATCCGTGCCGGCGGCGCTACGCAGGCTGGGCTACTCTGCGGCTCAGGCCAGCGAGATCGTCGCGTATATTTCTGGCACCAACACCCTGCTCGGCGCGCCTCACATCAATCGCCAAACTCTGAAGGCGGCGGGCCTCACGGACGCCGACGTGGCAAAAATCGAGAAGGCGCTGCCTGGCGTTTTCGAGCTGAGCCTGGCTTTTGCGCCCTGGATTGTCGGCAAGGAAGCCTACGAACGCTTGGGCATCACGGCGGAGACTCTTGCGGAGCCCGGCTTCAGCCTGCTGTCACACCTCGGATACAGCGCCGAGCAGATCTCGCAAGCCAACGACGTCATCGTGGGTCGCATGACGATCGAAGGGGCGCCCTATCTGAAGCTCGACGACTACGCGGTCTTCGATTGTGCGAACCGCTGCGGACGCGAGGGCAAGCGTTTCTTGGCACCGATGTCTCACATCAAGATGATGGCGGCAGTGCAGCCCTTCTTGTCTGGAGCCATCAGCAAGACGGTGAACCTGCCCAACGAGTCACCGGTCGAGGAAGTGCAGAAAATTTACGAAGAGGGCTGGAAGCTAGGGCTCAAGGCGGTCGCGTTGTACCGCGACGGATGTAAAGCGTCGCAGCCGCTCTCCAGCTCGGGCGCGAAGGGCACCGGGACGGTCGAGTCGCAAGCGGTCTTGGCGGCCGTGCCTACAGCCATCGCGCAGATGGCAGCTGCTGGCGTCGAAACCACGCTCAGGCCAAATGGCTCGCGGGTGCGTTTGCCCCAAAAGCGCCGAGGCTTCACGCAGGAGGCTCGAGTCGGCGGGCACAAGGTGTTCCTTCGCACGGGTGAGTACGAAGACGGGAGCCTGGGCGAGATCTTCATCGACATGCACAAAGAGGGCGCCGCCTTCCGCTCGCTGATGAACTGCTTCGCCATGGCGGTGTCAGTGGGTCTCCAATACGGCGTTCCGCTCGAGACCTACGTCGAGCAGTTCACGTTCACGCGCTTTGAGCCCCACGGCGTCGTCGGCGGGCATCCGAACATCAAGTTCGCCACCTCGATCGTCGACTACATCTTCAGGGTGCTCGGGGTCGAGTACCTCAAGCGGTACGATTTCGCTCAGGTCAAGCCCGAAGAGCAAGAATCGGTTATCGACGATCCGACGCAGACCAATCTGACTGAGGCTGCGCACGGTCTTCGGGAGGTTCCCCGGGCTCTCGCAGCAGTGAGCTCGCCACGAGCTGCCGAAGGAGCCGAGCGGACCGCTTCGGCGCCGGCCGCCCAGCATGGCTCGGCATCTGCGTCCGCAAGCGCTGCGTCCAGCAATGGCGCGTCGGCCCAGGTTGGTGCTTCCAGGGGCGCGCACGCTGCAGAGCACGACCCGCTCGCGCAACAGCTGGAGGAGATGATGGGAGACGCGCCCGTGTGCGACGGGTGCGGCCACATCACGATCAGGAACGGAGCTTGTTACAAGTGCCTGAACTGCGGCAATTCGATGGGTTGCAGCTGAGCTCGCGCCGGGCTCGGATCGGCGCGGAAAATTAGGCGGCGCCACCCCCGTCCAGTTAAATAGTAGCGTCTGGCCAGCCGCGCTTTCGAGCCGGGGCTGGCCAGGAACGCCCACTGGTGTTACGCGGCGGGGGACCGGTTCGAACTTCGGGTATTGATGAGGAGTAAGTTCATGAGCAAAGCTTCTTTGGTTGCACTCTGCCGCGTTGGCGCGCTCTCTTGTGTGCTGGGGTCGAGCAGCGTCGGCTGTAAGAAAGAGGAGCCGCCGCCCCCTCTGCCGGCTCCACAGGTCGTGGAGAAGGTGGAAGCTCCGCTCGAGCTCAAGCCCGAGGACGCCGGTGCACCGGCTCCGGTAAAAGCACCGCCGAAAACCTCGGGGACCAAGAGCGGCCTCCAGCAGTGCTGCGCCGCATTGCGGCAGAACGCGGCGAGCGCCCCCGAGCCGACGAAGGGCTATATGCTGTACGCCGCCGGCGTGTGCGACCTGGCCGCTGCCCAGGGTAAAGACAAGGCGAGCGCCGTCGGTGTGATCACGACCTCGCTCAAGGGTGCCGGGCTGCCCACCGCCTGCAAGTGAAGGCGCTTCGGGTGGGGTGCAGGGCGTCCCACCCCCGCGAGTCCTCAACGTATCCCGCCCGTTCCCGTCAGCGCTCCGGGCGCCGGCGGGGAGCCGCTGGTAGCCGCACGACGCTCAGGTGAAGTGATCGTAGCCACGCCTCAAGGGCACTAGCCCAGGGCCACTGAGGAATGCGCCAGTGCCGCGAGTGACGTAGCCGATGGCGCGCGCCCAAGCCGGGCGAGCCGAGCTTGGGCCCGTGGCTAAGAGCGCGTAGTCCTCACCGCCATACACTGCAAAATGTAAGGGCGAGCGCCTCAAGCTGCGGCTCGCCGCGATCAGCGACGCGTCGAGCGCAGCCCGTAGCCGTTCTCGATCGACGACGATGCGGGCCCGACTCGCGCGAGCCAGTTGCCAGGCATCGGCCGCTAACCCGTCAGAGACGTCGATAACTGCGCTCGCTCGCCCCACCAGGCCCCGCCCCTCGGACAGGAGCGCGCGTGGGCGCCTCCAGGCTGCGACGCAGCGCTCGAGCGCTGCAATGCTCGTCGAGGGAGGCTCAGGGCCGTCTACGCACGGCTCCTCCGACCTGGCGGGGACTCGGGCCCGCCCGAGCCGCAATGCGGCGAGGCCGGCCGCCGCGAGGCCCAGCGAGCCCACGAGCCATAACTGCTCGCCCGGCTGAGCCCCGCCGCGGCACAGCGGTGTCGCGCCGCAGCCCAGCACCGTGGTCGTCACGCTGAGCTCCTTGCCTCGCGAAATGTTGCCCCCCACCACCGGGCACGCGGTCTCGCTACTGGCCACCGCCTGCCCTGAGGCCAGCGCGCTAATGGCCGTGCTGCTCAGACCGCGCGGCAGGATCAGCGCCGAGAGCGCGGCGACGGGGGTGGCGCCCATGGCGGCGAGGTCGCTGATAGCCGCTTGAAACGCCCGATAACCCACGTCCTCGAGCGTGAGAAAGGCGAGGTCGAAGTGGACTCCCTCGACGCTGGCGTCCACGCTACAGACCCACGGCTCGGGCTGGGGCTCGAGCACGGCGGCGTCGTCCCCAATCCCCACGCGAACGCCAGGAGAGCGCGTCTGAAACCGCTGCCCGAGGAGGGAAACCAGCTGCCGCTCGCTCAGGGCCGCCATGCCTGTCTAGAGCACAGCTGCCTCTGGTCAGCAAGAGCTCAAGCCGAGTGCTCTGACCCTCTGCTCGCCGGCGCAGCGTCGGACGCGGGCAACCTCAGCACGAACACCGCACCCCGGGGCTGATTGTCTTCGACGTCGAGCGTGCCGCCATGTGCCTCGACCAGGCGTTTCGCGATCGTCAGCCCGAGCCCACAGCCGGCGCTTCTGGAGCCCACAGCGCCTTGGTAGAAGGGCTCGAAGACTCGTGCCTTCTCGCCATCGGCTATGCCCGAGCCCACGTCGGCAACGCGAAGCTCCAGCACCTCTGCCGGAGAGCCGAGCAACACCAACCCGTCCGAGTCGGTGTCACCCCCCCCCGAACGCTCCGGCACCGATCGAGCCTCGAGCGTGATCGACCCCCGGTCGGCAAATCTGAGCGCGTTCTCCACGAGCAGCATCAGCGCGCGGGCGATGGACGCCGGATCGAGCCGGGCCGGGACTAGATTCGCCTGGCACGAGACGCCAAGCTCCACGCTTCGCTCGCCCAGCCTGGCTCCAGATTGTGCCGCGACGCGGTCCAGCAAGGCCCGTACATCGACCTGCTCTCGTCGTAGCGCGATGGCTTCGCTATCGATCTTTGAAAATTCGACGACGCGCTCGGACAGCTCGAGGAGCTCTCGAGCGCGCTGCCGAATGCCGACGACGAGATCTCGTTGGGGGTGTGACGGAGCGCCATCCGTGAGAAGGTCGCTGTCGGCCACGAGCGCGCGGAGGGGCATGGAAAGCGCGCCGAGGGCCATGCCGAGTGTATCTGACTCGAGGCGCGCGGCCTCAACCAGCCGCTCTTCTGCCTCCACGAGCCCCTCCGCCTTAGCGGAGAGTTGACGTTGATTCTCCTGAACGGTCGACAGGTGCATGTACTCGGTCAAGAGCGCCTTGTGACCGGCAAATACCAACACGTCGAGGGTGACAGCGACATGCCGCGCGATCGCCTTCACCGTGTCTTCGCGCACTCGCGGCAAGCTGAGCAGGAGCTCACGAGCTCGCCCAATCTCGATATTCGGATCGCACTCGACCAGGCTGAGCGGCGCTTCGCGGACGTTCGGGGTGATGAACGGACCCAAAATGAAGCGGCCGATGCGCCGCCCTTCATGTCCGATCATCGCGACGTGATAGCTGGCCCCCGTAAACGCCGTATGTGAAAACTCGGCGCTGTCCTCGAGCTGGTGCTTGCGCAGCATGCCGTGCACCTCGCCCAGCGACCGGCGCGCCTGTGGCAGCTGGCCCAAGTATTCGTTGAGGGGCGAAGCCTTCCGAGTTTTGGAGAAGCTCGCGCCATCTTCGCCTAGGATCCGGATCGGGATGCGGAACAGCCCGTAGAAGCTGCCGAGGATCTCGTCCACGCTGGCGGCGTCCAAGAGCTGCTCCAGACGCAGGGCTGATCCGAGCAGATCCATCGGGCTCTGGACGGCGCGCGCGTTCATCGTTCCTCCTCGTCCTAACCCTGGCGAGCCGGGGCTGGTCCACCCAGCCGAGCGTTGATCAGGTGGGCGGCAGGGCCGTTGGCGCCCAACTTGCTGGCCACCAGCTGCACGAACGCGTCGGGCTCGAAGCCAAACTTGCGGTCGAATTGGTGTTGATCATTGAGCGACTGCCAAGTCACCTGGAGCAGGCCGATGAACGTCTCCACAACGCCGGCGCCGCCGGTCGCTACGGCGAGGTAGACCGGTTCGCGCCCGCGACGCGCCAGATCGTCGAGCTCCTCATTGCTCCGGATAGAAGCCGCAGGCAGATCACGTTTGTTGAACTGGATCACCACGGGCATGCTCTTGAGTGAGAGCCCGTTGGCCTCCAAATTCGACTTGAGGTCGAGAAAAGCTGCCGTGTTATTCTGCGTTTCGTTGCGCTGCGAGTCAGCGACGAAGACCACTCCGTCCGCTCCCTGCACGACCAGCCGCCGCGTCGAGGCGTGAATCGCCTGGCCCGGCACGGTGAAGACCTTGATGCGCACCGAGACTCCGCTCTTCGCCTTGAAATTGAGCGGCAGGAGGTCGAAAAAAAGCGTACGGTCGTCCTTCGTGTCGAGCGTCATCAAGCGGCCGGTGGCGTCGCGATCGACCACTTTATGCAAGGCTTGCAGGTTCGTCGTTTTTCCGCTCAGCGCTGGGCCGTAATAAACGAGCTTGAGGGTCAGTTCGCGAGTCTTGAAGTCGAGTTGCACCGTGCGCTTCCTTCCAGTGCCCCGAAAGCACGGGTGTGACTCCCTTCATACGGCCATGGGACAGCGGTCCCTGCGGGCCGTGTCGCAAGCTCACCTAGCGTTGGGCCACGCACATTGGCGCGGGCATGCCCACATCACCAAGCCGGATCCTCACCTCGCATCACATGGGGCACCAGTCGCGGGAGCGAAAGCCGCCGGCTAAGATCGCGATGTTGTATCCCCTCGTTATCTTGTGGCTGGCAGCCCCTCCGGCCTTGCCGGAGCATCGCGCCGACATCACCCACTGGGCACTCGCGCGCGGCTTTCAGGCGGTCGCGCCAGCGGCGGGCAAAGACCAAGCCGCATACGAGGCTCGGGTTGCGGAGGAGCTCGAGGCTGAGTTGGAACAGGTGAGGGTCACGGCGCCGAGTACCCCCGGGGCTTTCGAGCGGGTAGACGAGCTACTCAGCCAGCACCCCGAGCTGCCGCAGGCAGCCTGGCTCATGGCGGAGCGCTACGCGCTCGAGGCTCAATTCAAGGGCGGCGACCTACAGCGGGCCGCGCTCCAGGCGCAAAGCCTCGAAGGCCGGCGCGCGCCAGCGTTCGGTGCGTCGCCAGCAGAGCAGCCTGCGGATCCCGGGCCAGCCCGCGCCTACCATCTGAGCGGCGCTCGCCCCCGCGATCAGGTGTTCATCGATGGCGTGCAACGAGCAGGCGGCGCGTCGCTGGCTCCGGGCTCGGCACACTCGTCCGTCGCTGCGCTCGGCCTCCATCACGTGCAGCTCTTTCGTGGGGGCACCTACGTCTGGGCGGGTTGGGTAGAGGTGGGGCCGTCGAGCGAGCTGCGCGTCGAAGATCCCACCCTAGCGTGCAGCGACGTCGATCTGGCCGGCGTGGCGCTTGGGCCTGAAGCCGCATTGCCGCCTCCAGGCGTTCTGTGCTCACGCTGGGCCGTCGCGCGCCCCGGCGCGATCGGCGGAACCGATATTGCGCTGTGTCACGGGGCGCGCTGCGCTCCCTGGGAACACCAAGGCTCGCTTGGCGTTGCCACGGGCGGTGCAGCTGCAGGCGGCGGTGAGGCGGCCCCGACCAGCGGCGCGGGCCTTCCACCCTGGCTGACCTGGACCGCTGCCGCGGCGGGCGCTGCGGCGGCGGCGGGTATCATTCTCTGGCAGTCTGGGGCCTTTTCGCGTCCCGAGCCGTCGACGGAGTTCGTGTTTACCGGGCCCACCGCGGGCGCGTTGCAGTTTTAGCCTCGAGGGCTCGGAGCGAGCTCGGTCCAACGAGCCCGCGCGTCGGCGATCGCCTCGAGAACACGCGCTCGCGCAGGGCCACCGATCAGCTTTCGCCTCTCGACTGCCGCCTCGACGCTGAACACTTCGTCGATGCGTTCCGGCGTCAAGCCCGGGTGTACTTCGCGGAGCTCGGCGCGGGGTAGCTTGTCGAGCTGCACGCCGAGCTCTTCGGCCCGACGCACGAGCTGGCCCACGGCGTGGTGGGCATCACGAAAGGGAACGCCCAAGATCACGAGCTGGTCGGCGACGTCCGTGGCGCACAAGTGTCCGATGTCCAGGGCAGCGCGCAGACGCGTACGGTTGAAGCTGAGCGTAGCGATCGCCCCGCCGAGCGCACGGACCGAAATCAGCGCGCTCTCGAAGGCATTGAAGATCGGCAGCTTGTCCTCCTGCAGATCGCGCCCGTAGCCGAAGCTCAGGCTCTTCTCTAGCACCAACAGGCTCGTGACGTTACCGATCAGCCGCGCTGCCCTGCCCCGCACGAGCTCGGCGACGTCCGGATTCTTCTTCTGTGGCATCATCGACGAGCTGGTGGAGAACGCATCGCTCAGGGCGATGAACCCAAACTCTTGGGTCGACCACAGCACGAGCTCCTCCCCTATCCGGGACAGATGCACGCCCAGGATCGCCAGGTCGGCCCCGAGCTCCATCAGAAAGTCGCGACTCGCCGTCGCGTCCAGCGAATTGCGCATCGGCTGATCGAACCCCAGCTCGCGCGCGACGCCGACGCGATCGAGCGGAAAGCCGCTGCCCGCCGCCGCGCCGGCACCGAGCGGACATTCGTTGAGCCTGCGCGCCGCGTCTTCCAAGCGTGCGTGATCTCGCCACAAGATCTCTTGCCAGGCCATCAGATGATGAGAGACGCGGCTGGGCTGCGCGCGCTGCAGATGGGTATACGACGGCATCAAGAGCTCGATGCTCTCCTCGGCGCGATGGATCAGAACGAGGGCCAGCTCCGCCACCGCGTGGCGCAGCTCTTCTGCCTTGCGCCTCGCCCACAACCTGAGGTCCGTCGCGATCTGATCATTGCGCGAACGGCCAGTGTGAAGCTTCCCGCCCACGGCGCCGACGAGCTCGGTCAACCGAGACTCGATATTCATGTGGACGTCCTCTTTCTCAGCCTCCCATACGAACTCGCCGCGCTCGATCTCGCCTGCCACTTTCGAAAGCCCGGCGATGAGCTGCTCCGCTTCTTCGGCGCTGATCACCCCGACGCGGCCCAGGCCGCGGGCGTGTGCTATCGAGCCCGCGATGTCCTCGCGCCAGAGCTCCTTGTCGACGAACACGCTAGTATTGAGGGCCGCCATGGCCGCGTCCAGTGCCGAGGGCAAACGCCCACCTCCGCTCACGCTCATCGCATTACTTCCTTGATGATGGGGGTCAGGAGCCCAGCCTCGATGGCCTCCAGGCGGGCCAGAAACCGACGATAGTCGCGCGCCGGCGGCTGCCCGGGCGGCGCCCGCAGTGAAAAATCAGTAAGCCGTGTCGTCGCAAAACGCAGTGCTGCTAGCGCACCGTGAGCTTCGAGCGCAGCAAGCTCCTCGGTGAGCAGCGGGCGCTCCTCGTGATAGCCGGCGAGCAGCGCCCGCACGAGGTCGAGATCGAACGCCGCCCCGTAGCACCAGGCATGGACGCAGACCATGATGTCGTAGACAAACACGCCCTGGGACGCGCTCTCGAAGTCGAGCAGCGCGACCAACTCCGGGCCTGCTCCGTGCTGGTCGGCGCCCGGCTGCCCGCGCCAGAGCACGTTGTCGCGAAACAAGTCGCCGTGGATCAAGCCTTGCGGCAATGCGCTCGAAGAGCACGCCGCGTAGTGGGCCATGCGTTCACGAATGCGGATCGTATCCGGCGCAAACCTTCGATCCGTGCGGTCGACGGCGTCCAGCCGCTCGCGGAGACCTTGCAGCCCAAAGCGTCCCTCCGGCACGTGACTGAGCGCGGCGCCACAGCGGTGAACCCGAGCCAACGCTCGACCCAGGTGCCTGACCGCGTGGCGTGTGACGCGCCCAAAGCACAGGCTGTCGCCCTCCACCCAAGGGTGCAAGCCGACGGGCTTGCCCCGATGCGGCGTCACGTAGCCGCCGTCACGCCGCGCGCGAGGTGGCGGAGTCGGCACTCCGCTCTCCGAGAGCTCGCGGATCACCTGCAGCTCGAGCGCAGCGCCCTCGAGGTTCTGCTCTTCATACACACGCAGGAAGAAGGCCTCACCGGACGCTGCGGACACGCGAAAGTTGGAGTTGACCGAACCGGCGCTGAGAGCGTCGATCGCCACGACGTCGAGGTCATAGGAGCCGCCAATCGCTCGGGCCTCCGCCAGGGTCATGGGGGTCAAAAGCGCCACGGCGGCGGACTATGCACGAAATGGCCAAAAACCATACAGCAGATTCAAGGGCCGATGGCCTTGATTTGGTTGATTCCAGGCCGCACCCTGAAGGTCCATGCCGCAAATCCACGGAAACTTGACCGGCGTCGCCCCCCACGCTCGGAAGCTGCTCGAGCGCATCTATCGGCGCCGGGTTCCGCTCGATTGTATCGCCACCCCCGAGCTCATTCGATCGCTCGCCGATGCGACGGTCGCTACCAAGCGCCAGGTCGGTGCGCTCGTGCACCGTTCGGGAGCCGTGGAGAGCGTCATCGTGGGCACGTCGACCGGGCTGATGCTGCCAGATATCGGGCGCCTGCGCGCCGCTCAAGGGCGTTTTCGTGCGCTGCGCCTCGTCCACACCCATCTCTTCGGGGAGCAGCTGACGCGAGACGATCTGGTCGATCTCACTCGGCTGCGGCTGGACCTCGTGTGCGCGGTCCTGCTCAGTCCGGAAGGCGATCCCATCTCGCTGACTTGGGCGTACAACATGCCCAACGTTCCGGTGAACAACGTTCCGGCGAACAGTGTGCCGGTGAACGACGTTTCGGCCAACGACGCCGAGGCACGGGCGCGCCCAGGGGGCGCGGAGGCGAGCGAGCGTGCAAATGGCGCCGCGGGTTCCGGAACCAGCCCAAATTCGGACAGCAGCAAGCAATACGAGGTCATAGGTCCCCGCCCCTACGGTCAGCCCCAACCCCATTTCGGCCAACTCATCACCTCGCTCGAGGAGGAATTTGCCCGGCGCGCTCGCACGCGGGAGGTGCAGCGGGAGCGCGCGATCCTGATCCACGTGGGCGACAAGCGCGCGGGCGGCATGCATCGGGCCAAGAGCAGCATCGCCGAGCTCGCGAGCTTGGCCGAGACGGCGGGCGTCAGCGTGGCCGATCGGATAATCCAGCTTCGGGACCGCATCGATCCGAAGCTGGTGCTCGGACGCGGCAAGCTGGACGAGGTCGTGATGCGGGCCATCGATCTGGACGCGGAGGTCTTGATCTTCGACCGCGAGCTGTCGCCCTCGCAATCCCACGGCATCGCCGCCAGCACCGATCTGCGCGTCCTCGATCGCAGCCAGCTGATCCTGGACATTTTCGCACAACACGCGGCGACGCGCGACGGCAAGCTGCAGGTCGAGCTGGCTCAGCTCAAATACCGCCTCCCCTTCCTCAGTCAGACCGACGACGCCTTGAGCCGACTCACGGGAGGCATTGGTGGCCGGGGCCCGGGCGAGACAAAGCTGGAAATCGGACGCCGCCGAGCGCGCGACCGCGTGACGCGTCTGGAGCGGGAGCTGAAAGACGTGGCGAGGAAGCGCGATCAGCTGAGGCGGCGCCGGGTGAATGGCCCGGAACCGATCGTGGCGCTCGTCGGGTACACGAACGCCGGTAAGAGCACCTTGCTCAACGCGCTGACCGGTGCAGGCGTATTGGTGGAAGACAAGCTGTTTGCGACGCTCGATCCCCGCGCCCGGCGGCTGCGGTTGCCGAACGGTACGCACGTAGTCCTGACGGACACCGTGGGTTTCATCCGAGACATGCCCCAAGATCTGTTTACGGCATTTAAAGCCACGTTTGACGAAGCCCGAGACGCCGACCTGCTGCTGCACGTCTTGGACGTCTCCAGCGCCGAGTCGGCACAGCAGGAGCACACCACCGAGCAGCTGCTCGATCAGTTGGAGCTCGACCAGAAACCTCGTTTGACCGTGCTCAACAAGTCGGATCGGCTGGCGCTCAAACCGCCTCCCAACAGTCGCGGCAGTAACTCGGTGTTCCTGTCCGCCACGACGGGCGCTGGGCTGAGCGATTTGCTGGCGAGGATCAGCGAGGTCGTGGTGGATTCGGCAGTGCTGGCCCACATCTCGCTTACGGAGCTGGCGCCCGAGCTGCCAGAAGCTCCAGAGGGGCTCTACGCGTTCGGTGTCAGCGACGGTCGCTGAGGATACGGTCGACGCCGATCACCTCATCCCAGACATCTTCGTGCCCGTGATAATGCACGACGACGCTGTCGGCGGCTCGAATCTCCATGATCGTCGCGGGGTAGACCGACTCTCGCCAGCGCACCCGCACGCGATCACCAATCTTATATGGGCTGGTTCTCGCCTTGGATTGCGGCGTCGCGAGCAGTCCCAGCGTCGCCCGAACGCGTTCTGGCAATGCACACCCCAAAACCGGCTCGCCCACTCGGCCGAGCAGGCGATCCACGGACACGTCGTCCTGCCAGTCGTAACCCTCAAAATCGAAGTGAACCCGGAAGCGGGTGTCGCTCTTCTTCTCGATCACATAGCCGGGACACTGTTGCCCATCATATGCGACCAAGACGTGGTCACCGATACGGAAGCTCTCCCTGCAGCCGAGGCCGCCGAGGCACAAGCACATTGCCGTGTGGAGCTGGAACGATGCGAGTCGACGCCCTAGACCCGTCATGGGTACGCTTCATCCGCCGCTTGCGGCATGAGCGACAAGCGCGCCAGGGGCCAGCCGAGGACGCGCTCGCGCGTCGTCCTGTAGGCTTGCTCCAAAATCGCTCGACGCGCCGCAAAGCTGGCCGGATTGTACATGAACAAAAGCGTGTCGGTCGGGTCTGGCTCAATCAAGATGACCTGCATGCGGGTCTCACGTTTCAGGCGCTCGATCGTCTCCGTCAGCAGGGCATGCGTGCTGATGCGGTGCGCCTGGTTAGCCACCCACATCGCTCCCTTGTCGCGCAGGCTCTTCCGCTCGCCGTGACCGGTCGGAACCCGTTGGGTGCGTACGGGCACCATTGGGTTCACGATCACGACCGCGCGCGCCTCGGCTCGTACCGCCGCCTCGAGCACTCGGCTCTGCGCCGCCCCCGCATCGATGTAGTAGCGATCCCCCACGCACACCGGTGAGAAGAAAGGCGGCAAGGCCATCGAAGCCGTGCACGCGCGAGTCACGGGAACGTGGTCGAACCCGGGGTCACCGAAGAGGACCTCCTCGCCGAGGTCGAGGTCGTGGGCAATCACCCTGAGCTGACGCGGAAGGGCCGAGAACGAATTGGGGACGCCGCGACGCGCGAGCCGATCAGCAAAGAAACGCTCGTATCGATCCAGGCTGAAGAAGCCGGCCGGCAGCGAATCGTATAACCTGTCGAGCTCCTCCCACAGGGCCAACGGGGACGGAGCCGGCGAGCGCGACAGCGCGCTCGACACGCCCTTCTTCAGAGCCGAGACGACGGTGGTCAGCGCCCTCCCCCACTCCGACATGTCCATCTTGAGGATGTGCTTCCTCTCCAGCGGAAAGTACGCATCTGCGGGATCCAGGAGCGCGCGGTAAATGCGTCGCACCTCGCTGCCGCCGGCGAGCGCCGCAGCCACGCTCGCGCCGCTGGAAGCGCCCATGAACAAGTCGAAGTCGTTCGCGTTGAGACCTTCGACCGCGTCCTCCAGCGCCGCCAACGCCGCGATTTGGTACATGGCGCCCGCGGCGCCCCCTCCGGGCAAGAACAAGGCGATACCGTGACGCTTCATGCTCGGTCCTCCCCGCGAGCACGGATCGAGTGCGGGTTATCCGCCAGCCGCACCAGCAACACCAACAAGAGCCCAAGGACGAGCCAACTCGCCAGCAACGCCAGCGTCGAGATCTCGAGCGGCCGCGTGGGTGACGCCGCGTCCGTGACGAGCGCGTACACACCGGCGGCGTTGAAGGCCACGTGCAGTCCGAGACATGGCAGCAGCGAGCCCCCGATGACACGCAGATAGCTCAGCACCAGCGCCACCGCGCACAACGCGGGCCAGTGCCGCATGTCTGGGTGAACCACCACGAACGTCACCCCACTGACCGCGCCGGCCACGCCACGGCCGTATTTCACGAGCCGCCCATACGAGGCACCACGGAAGAACAACTCCTCGACCAGAGGCGCCGCCAAGCAGAGGACGGCGATCAACCCCGCCAGGGCGCCGAGGTCATCGGTTCGATACAGGGCCAGCCGCGAGAGCAATTGGGCTTCGCTCGTCGGGAAGTAACGCTCGGTGAAGGAAGTCAACGACTCCGCCGGCAATTTCAGGCTCAGCCCCAGGCCGATGCCGACCAACCCTAAGCCGGGATGGGTAGGCCTGAGCCCCAAGCTCTGCCGCAGCGGAGCGTTCGGCTCGTGAACGTGAAGCATCAGGAAGATGCAGCTCACGTACGCTAGGGCTTGGGCCAGACCCAAGGTGACGATGTCGAGGCTCTCGCGAAATCGAGAAAACGCGTAGGCGATCAGCTGAAAGAGGCCATGACACGCCATGGTCCACAGCAGCGCCCACAGCGGCCTCACGCCGACCAGGCTCCGCGCAAGTGGGGGGTCACGCCGCGTTTGACCGCGACGTCACGCGCGTACTCTGCCCGAGTCTCCAGGTAGTCGATGGTAAAGTGGAGGCCGCGCGACTCGCGTCGGGCCGCCGCACACGAGATGATCAGCTGCGCCACCACCGCGATATTCCGAAGCTCCAGCAGATCGCGAGTGACCAGGTGCTTCCAGTAATAGTCGCGGATCTCCTCTTCCAAGAGCGCGATGCGACTCGTTGCCCGCGCGAGGCGGCTGTTGGTCCGCACAATGCCAACGTAGTTCCACATCGTACGCCGCAGCTCGTCCCAGTTATGCGTGACGACGACCTCCTCGTCCGAAGCCACCGCGGAACCGGTCTCCCAATCGGGGACCACGGGGGAGGGTTGTTGACGCAAGCTCTCGATGGATGACGCGAGCTTGTCCGCCGCCCTGTGCGCAAAGACGAGGCCCTCGAGCAGGGAGTTGGACGCCAGCCGGTTCGCGCCGTGCAGGCCGGTGAACGCGGTCTCGCCCAGCACCCATAGTCCAGGGATCGAGCTTCGCCCATCCAGGTCTGACGTCACGCCGCCGCACATATAGTGCGCCGCGGGAACTACGGGAATGGGCGTCTGCGTGATGTCGATGCCGAGGCTGAGGCATTTCTCGTAAATACCAGGAAAGCGCTCGCGCACGAAGGCTGGGGGCTTGTGCGTGATATCGAGCAACACGAAGTCGAGGCCGCTGCGCTTCATCTCGTAGTCGATCGCCCTCGCTACGACGTCGCGCGGCGCCAGATCACCGAGCGCATGATGTTGACTCATGAACGGCTCCCCGTTCATCAGACATAGGCGGGCGCCTTCGCCGCGAAGCGCTTCGCTGATCAGGAAGCTCTTTGCGCTCGGGTGATATAGGCACGTCGGATGGAACTGATAAAATTCCATGTTCCCAAGCCAGGCGCCTGCGCGATAGGCCATGGCCACTCCGTCCCCCGTCGCGACGTCCGGGTTGGTCGTATACAGGTACACCTTGCCTGCCCCACCCGTCGCGAGGACCGTGGCGCGGGCGGTGACGGTCTCGATGCGACCATTCACCTCATCCAGTATATAAGCCCCGACGCAGCGATCGGGACCGCCGAATTGGCTCACGGTGATCAGGTCGACCCCCATGTGCCACTCCTTGAGCTCGATGTTGGGGTGCTCACGCACCGCTTGCAGCAAGGCCCGCTGAATCTCCTGTCCCGTCAGGTCCCCGGCGTGCACCACACGTCGCGCCGAATGCCCGCCCTCGCGCGCCAGATCCAGTGACCCGGCTGGAGTGCGCGAGAACTTCGCGCCCACGTCCAAGAGCCACTCGATCGCCTTGGGTCCACCCCGTACGCACAAATCGACCACGCGCTCATGGCACAGCCCCGCGCCAGCGCTGTGAGTGTCACTGGCGTGTTGCTCGAAGGAATCGCCGTCGGAGAGCGCCGCGGCGACGCCGCCCTGGGCCCAGCCCGTGGCAGCATCGTTGCCCGTTCGTTTGGTGACCAGGATGACCTGGCCATGGCTGGCCGCGCGAAGCGCGAAGCTGAGCCCGGCGATGCCCGATCCGATCACCAAGTAGTCAGTCATGTTCACAGAAACACCTCGCTCGGAGTGGCCTCGTTGGCACGTCGGCGGGATCTGGCACTGTGCGCGGATCGATGCGCCCTCGGGGCAGTTGCACGCAGAAGCCCATAGCACAGCCCGGTTTTAGCCTGCTGATTCCCTTCCGAGGCGCGCCCCGGGGCCAACGGCCGGCCCGAGCTCGCAGCGCGTGACCGCAGCGCCGCCCGCGGCGCCCGATGAGAGCGGCGATCGACCGCTCTCTTTGCGTGTCCGAGCGTCAAAAAGTCGTGGTAGCGCCGCCAAGCATCGTAAGGGTTCGCGTGGTCCGCCGTTCTGAGTATTGCCGCAGGCTCCGCGGAGCCCATGTAGGGCAGAGACTGGAAAGAAGGAGAAAAGCATCGTGAAGATTCTGGTAGCCCTCAAGAGAGTTGCCGACCCCGACAACGCCAACAAGGTGCGTATCGTCGCCGGCGGCGAGAAGGTCGACACGGGCAACCTGGAGTGGAAGCTCAATCCGTTCGACGAGTACGCGCTCGAAGCCGCGCTGCGCTTGACGGAGGACGGAAAGACTCCCAAGCAACGCGCCGGCGAAGTGGTCATCGTCAGCCTCGGGCCGAAAGAGGTCGAGACCAACCTACGCTCTGCCCTGGCCACGGGCGCTGACCGCGCCATCCGCATCGACGCCGAAGACGACAAGTTGGATGGGCGGCTGGTGGCTCTAGCGCTCCAGAAGCTCGTCGCAGAGGAGAAGCCCGACCTGATCCTCATGGGTAAACAGGCCGTCGATGGCGACAGCAATCAGGTGGGCCAAATTTTGGCCGAGCTGCTCGACTATCCCATGGCCACGTTCGCCGCTACCATCACCGAGGGCGAGGACGGGCTCACCGTGAGCCGTGAAGTGGATGGTGGGGTGAGCGTGCTCAGGCTAAAGCTGCCGGCGCTGATCACCGTCGACCTGCGCATCGTCTCGCCCACCAGCGTGTATTCGAACAAGACCGATCGCGCCTTCAAATACAACGATGGCGTGCGCTTCGCCCCGCTGCCCGCCATCATGCAAGCCAAGAAGAAGAAGCTCGACGTTAAGCCACTTGCGGAGCTGGTGCCCGATACGGGTCTGCGCACCCAGTATCGAAAGTTCGCACCACCGTCGGAGCGCAAGGCAGGAGCGCGCGTGCAGAGCGTGGCAGAGCTCGTAAACAAACTGGCGAACGAAGCCAAAGTCATCTGACCCGGAGTCTCCGAAATGAGTGAAGTTCTAGTCATTGCCGAGCTGTCAGATGGCAGCGTCCGCAAAACGACCCACAGCGCCATCAACGCCGCCCGAAAAATCAACCAACTGACGGGGGGCACCTTTTCCATTTTGGTGCTCGGAGCAGCACCTGCCAAAGCGGCAGCCGCAGAGCTCACGGGTTACGGCGCGGCCCGCATCCTGGTGTGTGAGGACGCGAGCCTGAAAAACTACCTGGCTGAACGTTATGCGCCAGTCGTTGCCAGCGCCGCTCGTGGCTTCGAAGTCCTCGTGGCGACCGCCTCGAGCTACGGAAAGGACCTCTTGCCGCGGGTTGGGGCGCGCCTGGACGCTGCCTATGCCGCGGATGTCTCCGACCTCAGCGTACAAGCCGGTGAGCTGACGTTGAAGCGTCCCATGTACGCGGGCAACGCATTTGGTTTCTGCACGCTCGGGACGCCGCAGAAGGTGGTCAGCATACGCCAGAGTGAGTTCGACCCCGCCGAGCCCAGCGGTGGGCAAACGCCGATCGCGGACCTCGCCCTGGCCGCACCCGGAGAGGCCGCCCGACGAGTGGAGTTCGTCTCGCTCGATCAGGTCAAGAGCGAACGCCCAGAGCTGGCCGAAGCGCGCGTCGTGGTGTCGGGGGGGCGAGCTCTCAAGGACCAGTTCTTCCAGGTGATAGAGCCGCTCGCGGACGCGCTCGGTGCTGCGATCGGCGCCAGCCGAGCCGCTTGCGACGCGGGCTATGCGCCTGGGGACTTCCAGGTCGGTCAAACCGGCAAGGTCGTTGCACCCGACCTCTACGTGGCGGTCGGCATCTCGGGGGCGATCCAGCACATCGCGGGCATGAAGAGCTCCAAAGTGATCGTAGCCATCAACAAGGATCCCGAAGCGCCAATTTTTCAGATCTCGGACTATGGTTTGGTCGCAGACCTCTTCCAGGCGGTGCCTGAGCTCACTCGCGAGCTCAAAGCGCGGAAGAAGTGAGTGGCATCGCCTCGGCCTCGGCTCGAGGCGAAAAATGCTAGCTCGTCTCCTTTCGCATGGGACTACCCGAGGAATGCGAGCCTTGACAGGCTGCCTCACATCGAGCATCCTGCGCCGGCCGATGGCGGTTGACGCCTTGGGTTTACCCCTTGGGATTACCCCTTGAGATTACCCGACGCGTTGGCCTCGTCGTCTGCATTGATCTTGTTCGTGGGTGTGCTCATTCACGAAAGCCTTCCGGGGCGTAGCGCAGTTTGGTAGCGCGCACGGTTCGGGTCCGTGAGGTCGGCAGTTCAAATCTGCCCGCCCCGACTTCAAACACCGAAAGAGTAGCCAGGGGGAGCCGCGAGCCCGAGTGTGAGGGCTCGAGCTCCTCGGCGCTCGCTGGCTTCCGATGGCCTGACGCCCGAGAGGAGCGTTGCCGCTTTCGCGGCCGAGCTGCTCGAGGCAGTGTTCATCCTGGCAAAGGCTGCTGACGGGGCCCAACGAGGCGTTGATGCACATCCTGGATATCTTCGGGGCGCAGGCAAGCACCTGTTCGTTCGAATTCTTTCCGCCCAAGAGCGAGCAGGCGGCTAGCAATTTGTACGAAACGCTCCGAAACCTGGAGCGCCTGAATCCATCGTTCGTCTCGGTCACTTACGGTGCCGGCGGATCGTCGCGCCAACTGACGCATGATCTGGTCGTCAGGATCCAGCAGAGCACGCCGCTGACCGCTATCCCCCACCTCACCTGCGTCGGTCATCGCGAGAGCGAGATCGACGAGATCTTGGGCCGCTATGCCACGGCGGGGGTGAGCAACGTGTTGGCCCTCGGTGGCGACCTGCCCGTGGATCGAGTGGGCCATGACCGTAGTAGCGACGCGTTCCAACACGCCACGGATCTGGTGGAGTACATTCAGCGCTGGAACGCGCGCGGGATACATCCGGACGCGCGCGGATTCGGCGTCGGTATAGCCGCTTACCCTGAAGGTCACCCGGCAACGCCGAACCGCCTGCTCGAAATGGACTATTTGAAGGCCAAGGTCGATGCCGGTGCCGACTACATCTGCACCCAGCTCTTCTTCGACAATCGCGACTTCCACGACTTTTGCGAGCGCTGCGAGTTGGCGCACATCCACCTGCCCATCATCGCGGGGATCATGCCGATCACGAGCCTTCAAGGCATGAAGCGCATGGCGCAACTAGCAGGCGGTGCTCGCTTTCCTGCAGCGCTTCTGCGCCAGGTGCAGCGTGTGGCGAGCTCACCTTTGGAAGTCGAGCGCGCCGGCATCGAATGGGCCACCGAGCAATGTCGCGAGCTGCTCGAGGCGCGCGTACGTGGCATTCATTTCTATACGCTCAATCAATCCAAGGCGACGCTCGCCGTCTACGACAAACTTTGCGCCCTGCTAGTACGCCCCTTCGGGCCGAATCAGCATCAAGCGCCCCCTCGCGCATGAAGGGCCGTCACGCTTGCGGAAGCGAAAACGGCGACCGAATTTGTCTTTATTTTCAATGACTTCAGCGTCAGATCAAAATCTAGTAGCACTGTAAACAGTCGTCAGTTAAAGTGTGATTGCAATTTCCGCCGTCTCACACGGCGCGAGTCACCTTTAGGAGTTTACAGTGCCAATAGAGCTGCCCGCAGTCCGCATCCTCATCGTCGATGATGACAAGCAGATCTGCGACTACATGCAGATGTTGTTGGAAAAGGACGGATTCGCGGTAACCGCGTTGACCGATCCCACCCTCGCTGAGGCCGAGATTCGCGCGGGTGACTTCCACGTCATCATCCTGGATCTGATGATGCCCAAGATGAACGGCATCGAGGTCCTGCGCCGCATTCGAGCGATCGACAAGGACATCGCGGTGGTGATCTTTACCGCCCACCCCAACCTCGACTCCGCCATCGCATCGATGAAACTCGACGCAGTCGACTATCTGAAGAAGCCGTTCAACGTCGACGAGTTCCGTGAAGTGCTGTCACGGGTGATGCGCAAGAAGGGCTTGGCCCGCACACCCGAAGAGCAACTGCACAAGATCATCGGGGACACCATCCGCGGCCTGCGTAAGGACAAAGAGCTGACGCTGAAGCAAATGAGCCGCAGGACTGGCCTCAGTATCTCTTTGCTCTCGCAGATCGAGCGCGCGGAGTCGAGCCCTTCCATCTCGAGCCTCTACAAGATCGCAGTGGCTTTGGACTCTCGAATTCAGGACTTGTTCGGCAAGGACTGAGGAAAGGCGCGTCGCGTGTGTCGGCCGGTCGCGACCGGGGCTCCTCGAGAGGGGCGAACGCGGCTCCCTCTCGGTCCCTCTCCGGGCTCACGCTGCAATGCCGTTGACAGACTAAAAGGCGCCGACCATATTCCGCCGAAATCCGTTCTCGCCGATGTAGCTCAGGTGGTTAGAGCAGGCGTTTCATAAGCGCCGCGTCGCTGGTTCGACTCCAGCCATCGGCACAGCCATCGGCGCGTGATCACGGGCATGCCGTGGCGGCGCCGGTAACACACGTGCGCTAACACAGGGGCCGCTAACACAGGGGCCCGTAACGCAGAGACCGGCGGCTCGGCTCAGGTTGAGGACGAGTCGGCGGCGTCTCCGGCGTCGCCTGCGTCGAGCGGATCGGTAGAGGCGTCACGAGCCGCGCCCCCGCTGCCCCCAAGGCCCCCCGTCGCTCCGCCGCCGCCGAGACCGAGGGTTCCGCCCCCTACGCCGCTGGCGGTCCCGCCCACACCGGCTGGGTTGCCTCCGGCACCGCCCATGGTCCCCGCGTCGCGCCCAATGGAAGGTGGGCAACGCCGGTCAAGGTCGGAGCTCTCGCGTTCGCAAAACACGATCCGCTTGTTCTCGCCACACCCTGTCATGACCCCCACCGATGCGACGAGCACGAGGTACGCGCGCCAGCTCTTCATTTTACCTGCTCCTCGAGGAGTGACACACCACCCGCGTCTCGAGAATGCCACGCCTCTACGGCATCCCCTACCTCAGATGCTTCGGCCAGCGGCGCGCCCGCAACGGCGATGGTTTCGTCGAACACTCGGATTACTCCAATCGTTCTATTAGATCGCTGGCTCATTCCGATGCTACTCATTTCACCCGGTACCCCGCTCAGGAGGCGCCCCACACGGCTGGGATCGAATTTAGCCCGGCACCACGTAGGGGACGAGGTCTGCTTCAGCTTCAGGCCAGCAACTCGGCGTAGCGCTCCCGCATCAGAGCGCCGGCCGCGTCCGCGGCAGACTCGGGTTCGTAGCCGAACCTTTGACACAGAACGTCGAGGCAGCGTTGGGCCGCGCGCCGTTGCGCGGCGTCGAGGCCCGTGCCGGACCCTCGTATCAGGATGGCCACGTCTCGAACCAGCCGTGCGACGGCGACCCGCCGCTCGCTGAAAACGGCGTCCCTCAGCCGGCGTAGGTAGCTAGCGAACACCGGCGACTCTTCGACTCGAATTCCCGGATGCTCGATCGCCCACGCCGCGATGTTGCTGATCAACGCGTGGCGCCGCTCGCGCGTGTCGTCAGCGCTCTTGAGCAGCGCTTCCACCTCCTGCATCAGGCGCTCGTCGGGCGGCTCCAGCTGCCCTGTCACGGCATTTTGCACCTTCTCGCCCTTCACCCAGTGGCTGACGTGGTTGACATAGCGACCGAGCAGCGCGCTGTAGCTGGAGTCGTCTACCAAGCCGCTCGAGACACGAAATTCGTCCTCCAATAGGTCCAACAAACGTGCCCTCAGCAATTTCCTGAAGCCATCAAAGTCGTGGTAATTGCCGGCCTGTTTTTCTTCCTGCAGCCAGGCGTACTCATTGGTTCGGCGGCAGAGGTGCTCGAGCTCGATGAGCACGGAGAATGGCGAGAGCGACCCGTACTGGGTGCTCTGCGCAGCATCGAGCAACACCGTCCGCATCTCCCGCGGGCTCGCTCCCACGCTACCTTCGTAGATCACGTACGTGTCACCCTCGTCGTACAGCCGCGGGATGGCCGCCTTGATCAACTTCTGAGCTTCGTCGTCTAGCCGATCCGGGGGTTTGCCGGTGCTGTACAGGTCCATCTTCTCAAAAGCCGTCAGCTCCGAGACGATCCCGCGGAGTGGCGATTCGTACTTGTCGGGGTTAGGCCGCCGCATCCGGGTGAGCACGGCGAACATCGCCGCCATGCGGGTTGCATGCGGCGCGACGTGGCGCCTGATCTGTGGCGCAATCTGCGCGTCGTAGATCGCTACCTCCTCCACCCAGCTGCGCAGGTAAGGACTCTTGATCAGCTCCAGGCGCCCTCGAAAGCTCTGAAACTCGGGGTGCTCCTTGAACGCCGAGAGCTGCAGCTCGTTCGCCGAGGCCAACATGAAGCAGTTGAGTTGGATATTCTGGCTCCGCAGGTTGACCTCGCCCGTCTCCACGGAGAGCTGCAGATATTTGAACGCGTCCAGCGGGCGCTTGAGCAAATCCGAGAACTCTAGAATGCCGCCCGACGCCTCGATCAGCTCTCCGAATGCCTCAAACAGGGTCACGGCTTGGAGCGAAGATGGCAGGGCACCCAGCGAACGGTCGGCGGTGATCTGCCGCTCGCCAGCGTCGACCGAGAGCTGCGGCCCGATGGTGACGGCCCCGCAGCGGTAGTGGCGCGAGATAAAGTAGCGCTCGACCTGCACGTGGCGCAGGACCTGCTCGAGATCGCCTTCGTAGCTCGACAGCAACGCTTCGAAGACCTCCTTGTTCTTGTGCGACAGCTCACCACGATAGATGCGTTGCGTGAGCGGCTCGGACAAAGCCTTGCTTTCGCAGATTCGGTTCAGCAGCTCCTGTCGCTGTTGGTGGGGAACCAGAAACAAGGGATGGTCCCTCACCTCGACAAACAGGCGGCTGTCGATCTTGTCTTCCGGCAGGTGTGCGAAGCTCGCCGTCTCCTGGGCGCGCTCCGAAGCGTCTCCAAAACCGATGCTGCCGCGGAGCGTATTCCGGCTCGGGAACACCCAGTGAAAGCGATATAAAGCTCCCTCGTCGAGCGTCGAATAGTGCTCGAGGGCGCGCATCAGGCATGCGGCTACCGTGCTCTTGGCAGACCCATTGGGACCGTGCAGTACGGGCAGTCGGTTCGGGCGGCCTTCGCGTACGAAGTTGCTCAGCACTCGGTACAGCTCCCCTTGGACCTTCTCCTGGCCAACCAATGAGTCTCTCCGCGACTCGGAGCGGTCGAGCCAGGGCAAATCAAACAGGTTGAAGCGAGTTGCTTTCCCCCACGGACGCTCGACTTCGCGCCTGCCGTAGTGCTCGAAGGCCCCGCGCACGTACGCCGCGGCGTCACGGCTGTGTCGCGCCGGATCGGTGATGAACAGATCCAGATACTCGGCGAAGGAGAGGACTCGACGCTTGCTCTGAAATTCCTCCGAAACGCGTGCGCAGATCGCCTTGAGCTCGTCGACGGAGCGGATAATTTTCATGATCGACCCTTCTTACCCCGTACGTCACGTCTCCGCGAGCACTGGAGGCCCAGTTTGAAGGCGGCGATTATATAAAGAGCAGGGCTATCAGCACGCCAGCCACCAGTGCCGTTACGGCGACTAGCGCGGGCGCGAGCCAGCCAGGTCGGGTGAACATCGAGGCCGGTAGCCCCTCGCTCGGCAAGGACGCGCCGGCGCGGTGCTCGGACAGCCCGCGCGCGCTCGCGTCTGCCGTGGGCGGGGGCAAGGAGATGCCTAGGCCCTCCCGCTCTCCGAAGAACGCATCCGTCGCTGTGGCCGCGGAGCGTGGCAGCGTGGTCGTATCCATCAGCGCGCGCAGGCGGGACGAGATCAGCTGACCCAGTCGTTGCTGAGTCGTCGCGGCCCAATCGCGGTGGTCACCGTCTAGCCCGTACCCGTGCCCAACGTCATCGGCGAGCTGACCAACACTTTCGGTACGCAGCGAAACGACCTTTTTGAGAGCCCGCAGCAGAGCGGCATCTACCCCGGAGGGGATATCTGCTTTGCCCGAATCCGCCACGAGGCTCGGAGCGGCGGGCTCTTTGGTCAATATTTCGAGCAGAATGCTGGGCCCATTGACGCCTTTAAACGGGACTTCTCCCGTGAGAGCCTCGTAGGCAATGGCCCCGAGCGCCCAGACGTCCGCGCGTCGATCGAGCGTGTCGAGCCCCTGCGCTTGTTCGGGTGGCATGTAATACGGGGACCCTATGGTGGTCCCCATCACGGTCAGCTTCTTGGCGGTGGTCGCATTGTCCCGCACCGAGCCGAAATCCAAGACTTTGACGATGTCGCCGTCGCTGGTCTGGCACAGAAACAGGTTCTCCGGCTTCAGGTCTCGATGCACGAGGTTCTTTTCGTGAGCCTCGTCCAAGCCAAGGGCGACCTGGCTCAGCAATCGGACGACTCGCTCCGGTGCCAGGTGACGCTCCCGCTTCAAGGTCGAGCGCAGCTCTTCTCCGTATAAGAACTCCATCACGAGGGCGTAACTGCCGTCATGCGTGGGACGGAAATTCAAGACATCCACGATGTGAACGCTCGACAGCTGCGCGCTCACCTCGAATTCACGTTTGAATCTCTCGACAGCGATGTCGTCTTTGGCGACCTCGGGATGCAGCACTTTGAGCGCCACGTGGCGCTGATCGACGACGTCCAGCGCTTCATAGACCCGGCCCATCCCACCGTCGGCGATGACGCGGCGTATCTGATACCTGTCGAACAGGATCTGCCCGACGCGCCCCGCGCTGTCATCACCTGCTACCGGGACCTGCGTTGCGCTGTACAGGCCTTGCCCGTCAAGCGGGCAGAATCTCGCGTCATCTGGATACAGGCGACCACAGACCCGGCAGGCTCTCACGGGATATCTCGCGGACGGCCCACGCCGACCCCCCACCGGATTGTCGAGCGCCCGCCCCCAGCGCTTTCCGGTCTCACGCAGTGCTCTCGCTTCCGCGAGTCTCTGTTTCGGATTCGCTCGAGGGCCCACCCTCGCCCTCTCCCTCTGCTTCCGCGATACGGAAGTAGAGGATGCGCTGACAACTCGGGCACTGGTCAAACTCCTCGCCGCGCCGGAGCCGCTGAAACATCATCGGCGAGATCGAGATATGGCAGGCACTGCACGTGCCTCCGAAAGTGTACGCCACCGCGCTGCCGCGACGCTTCCGAACCATCTCGTAGCGCCTGTAGAGGACGGGCGGCACCCCCTTCACCAACTCTTTGCGCTGTTCCCGCTCGACAGCCACCGCCCGCTCGAGCGAGCCGAGCCGAGAGGCTAGCTCCGTCTCGTTGGCACCGAGGTCGCCGAGCAACGTGCTGCGCTCTGAGCTCGCTCCGTCCATCTCGACACGAGCCCGCTCCGAGAGGCCGTTGATCTTGTCGATCTCCTGCTCACGGTCGCGATACAGCTTGCGAAGCTCTTCGATCTCGCGCTGGACGGCGTTGACCTCGCGTTCGCTGCGAGAGCGGGCGAGCTTTTCGCGGGAGCGCTCCATCTGCACGCTCATTTGCCGAGCGTCCTGCATCAGCTCCCCCCGGGTACGGTCCATGTCCCCAACAGTGGCCCGGGTGCTCTCAAACCTCTCCTCGAGCCGCTTGAGCTGCGTCTTCTTCTCCGAGAGCAGCTCGCCTTCGCGCAGCAGCTCGGCCTCGAGCTTAGACAGGGAGGCGTCTAACTTCGCCAGATTCTCCAGTGCATCAATCTGTGCTTGTAGCTTCACAGGTAAGTGGGCTCCTCATTGCCATGCCGTGGCGCAAATCATGAACGCGTCGCGCTCCCCCGAGCTGCGCTCCCGCGAAACGCGCTCCCCGGAAACCCGCTGCCCGGAAACGCAACAACCTCTGAACGCAAGCGTGTCCTGAATACTGGCAGCATCCCCGACCACCATTGACACAACGGTTGTCGGACGGAGGGGAAAAGTGGGCCCACCTGGGTTCGAACCAGGAACAGCCCGGTTATGAGCCGGGGGCTCTGACCGATTGAGCTATAGGCCCGTGCGGGGGCAGAGCCGTGGCCATCGTTAACGATGAGACATTGCCCAAAAATTCGTCCGACGATACGACGCCACGTGCTTTCGCACCTCAGCTCCACAGCGCGAACGGTAATCCAGTATGCGTTCCGGAGCAACAGGCGACGGCGGATTATTCGGCTATACGCCGAGCGTGGCAGCATTCGAGATACCGTCCAGACTAGCGAGCGCATAGTAGAACGTCGCGCACCGAGTATCGCACGCCGAAAAACGACTGGCCGGCTCGCTTAGCATCTTGCATGATTCGAGGCTGGGGACGTGGCTGCGGCGTAACCTCGGAAGCGAAGATCCAGCAGCCCGCGGCGCGAGCGAAGGGCTGGATCCTGACTTGTGCTAGATGACGGACCTACATGCCCTTCCTGATCGTCCGAGGAGCGAAACAGCACAACCTCGCCAACATCGATCTCGATCTGCCGCGCGACCGCTTCGTCGTCATCACTGGGCCAAGTGGCTCGGGCAAAAGCTCCCTGGCGTTCGACACCATCTATGCCGAAGGGCAACGACGTTACGTCGAGTCGCTGTCGGCCTACGCGCGGCAATTTCTCGACCAGCTGCCCAAGCCCGACGTCGAAAGTATCGATGGTCTGAGTCCTGCCATTGCCATCGAGCAAAAAGCACTCGGTAAGAGCCCGCGCTCCACCGTGGGCACCGTCACGGAAATCGCCGACTATTTGAGGCTTTTGTTCTCGCGCGTCGGAGTTCCGCATTGCCCGAAATCCGGCAAAGTCCTCCGCGCCTACACCGTGCAGGAGATCGTCGACCTGATCCTGAGCAAGGGCGAGGGCAGTCGGCTCTCCCTGCTCGCTCCGTTGGAACGCGCGCACGTCGGCGACCTATTGGAACGCATCGAGCAGCTCCGCCGGGAAGGCTTCGTGCGGGCGCGAATCAACGGTCTGGCGATCGACCTCGCGGAGCCAGAAGGCTTACCCAATGTAGAGCGTTACGATCTAGACGTCGTGGTCGACCGAATCGTCGTGCGCGCTCAATCGAAGGGGCGGATCACGGACTCGGTCGAGCTGGCGTTGAAGTTGGGCAACGGCACCTTGCTCGTCGATTCGCTCGATGGCTCGGCGCCGATGGTGCTGAGCGAGCGCCTGGTCAGCTGGGAGTACGGCATCACCCTGCCCCCGCTCGAGCCCCGCCTGTTCTCGTTCAACAGCCCTCACGGCGCCTGCCCTGCCTGCGACGGGCTCGGCGTCGTCTCGCGCGTAGACGCTCGCCGCATCGTGCCCGACCCCAAGAAGACCTTGCGCGAAGGTGCGGTGGTCGCGTTTGGCCGGCGGGGCTCACTGAGGATGGCAAACGAAGTGCAAACCGCGGTCACCCAGCTCGGGATAGACCCCGACGTTGCCTGGGAGAGCTTGCCGGAAGCCCAGCGCGACGCCTTGCTCAACGGTGGGAGCGTCAAGCGAGGGCGAAAGAAGAGCGTCGAGTATTCCGGCATCGTGCCAAGGCTCACGCGGCGTTTGGATCGCGACGCTCCGGAAGAACCGACGGACGAGGAGGAATTTCAGGACCCGTCGGACGAAGAAGATCTGGGGCGCTTCGTCGTGACACAGACTTGTGACAGCTGCTCGGGGCAACGCCTGCGCCCTGAAGCCCTAGCCGTGAAGGTCTTCGGGCAGACCATAGGAGACATGTGCTCCCTGCCGATCGAGGAGCTCAAGCGCCTTCTGGAGAGCTTTCAAGCCGCAAAATCCCTGACGGAAACCGAGCGGGTCGTCTCTCAACCGTTGATCCGAGCCATGGTCAGTCGGCTCGGATTCTTGAGCGATGTCGGCCTCGACTACTTGAGTCTCGACCGACCCGCGCAGACCCTGTCGGGTGGGGAAGGCCAGCGGATCCGGCTGGCGACGCAGATCGGCGCTGCGCTCGTCGGCGTTTTGTACGTGCTCGACGAACCCAGCGTCGGCCTGCACGCGCGGGACAACGAACGGCTCCTCAAGGCGCTGCGCAACCTGGTGGACAAGGGCAACAGCGTGATCGTGGTCGAGCACGATCGCGAGGCTATCTTGGCAGCGGACTACGTCGTTGACATGGGCCCTGCCGCTGGAAAGCTCGGCGGGCGCGTCATCGCTCAGGGCACGCCCCAGGAGTTGATGCAAAATCCGGCGTCGATCACTGGCCCCTACCTCACGGGGGCCAAGAGACTGCCCGTTCCGCCGCGGCGCACGTTATCGACCGAAGGCAACATCAGCATCAAGGGTGCCCGCGCCCACAACTTGCGCAACGTGTCCGTCGACATTCCAGTCGGACTCCTCACAGCGATCACGGGCGTGAGCGGCGCCGGCAAGAGCGGCTTAATCGTCGACACATTGCTCGCCGCCGCCCGCTCGCGTTTGTATGGGGCATCGGGCTGGGTCGGGCCCTTTGACAGCATCGACGGGCTGGAGCGAATCGACAAAGTAGTGAGCATCGATCAGGCGCCGATCGGCCGCACACCTCGCTCGAACCCCGCGACGTACACGGGCGTTTTTACGCACTTGCGCGAGCTCTTTGCCACGTTGCCCGATGCTCGCGCCCGGGGCTACAAGCCGGGGCGCTTTTCCTTCAACGTCAAAGGCGGACGCTGCGAGGCCTGTCAAGGAGACGGCGTCCTGCGCGTCGAAATGCATTTCTTGCCGGATGTGTACGTGGGCTGCAACACTTGCAGCGGGAAGCGCTATAACCGCGAGACCCTGGAGATCAAATACCGCGGGCTTTCAATCGCTGACGCCCTCGAGCTGACGGTGGATGAGGCCGCGCACACATTTGATGCCATCCCGCGTATCCGCCAGCGGCTTGACGCGCTACGCGCGATCGGGCTTGGCTACCTCCAACTCGGCCAATCGGCAACGACGCTCTCAGGCGGCGAAGCGCAACGCGTGAAGCTCGCCGCGGAGTTGTCCCGCAAATCGACCGGCAGCACTTTGTATGTGATGGATGAGCCCACGACGGGGCTTCACTTTTCCGACATCGAGATGCTGCTCACGTCACTGTTCGGGCTGAGGGACGCTGGCAACACGATCGTGCTCATCGAGCACAACCTCGAAGTCGTAGCCTGCGCCGACTGGGTCATCGACATGGGTCCGCTCGGTGGCTCTGGAGGTGGCGAAGTCGTCGCCTTCGGCACGCCGGAAGACATTGCGCGGTCGGCGAGCAGCCAGACGGGACCTTACTTGCTCCCCATCTTGGAGGCCGCCGGCACAACGAAGCCTCACCGCAAGAGCAGCAACCCCAGGGCAAGCTCTCGACCGAGCGCGGGCCTGAGCGACCGGCGAAATTAGGGGCTCGGATCGGCGACGGGGAGGCCCGATCGGGCAATCGGACCGACCCTCGTCCCTTCGATCCGAGTCCGTCAGTGGTTAACCGAAATCACGCTCGACCCGCTCTTGGTCTTCTTTACAGCGGATGCACAAGGTCGTCTCCGGACGGGCCTCGAGACGCTTGTTGGAGATGGGTTCGCCACATTCCTCACAGGTGCCGAACGTGCCGTTACCGATGCGTTCGAGCGCCTTCTGGATCTTGGTTAAAAACACCTTTTCCCGGCCGCGCAGCCTGAACGTGAACGCCTGGAGATATTCACTCGAGGCCAAGTCCATTTCATCTGGGAAATCGTCAGCGTCGAGCGCCATGTCTTGGCGCAACGTTTGTTCCGCACGACGAATGATCTCCTCCCGCTTTGCCTCGAGAGCTTCTTTGAACTTATCTAGCTGAGCTTTATCCATCTAGGGTCGCCTTTACGGCCGCGGTAACGAACCCCACCACGGCTGATCCTTCACCCATCGAGCCTCGCGGCCCGTCGCTCAGCATAGGAACCGTGGGCCTGTTCGTCAATCGAATCGCCCGTCCGTGGATCGTGCAGATGAGAATGAGGCCCGGGCCCGGAGGACCGTTCCCAGAGCTCCGCAGTCGGCGCCGCCCGGCAAAGCCGGCCAGCCGTCGAGCGCCAGCTCACCCCTCGAGCGCTCAGCTCAATCGTCTAATCGGCCCCGCTGGGGATACCCGGCGCGGTACGCGCGCACCGCGTTGACGATGGCGTCGGCCAACTTTTGCCGGTAGCGGGCCGTCCTGAGGTACCGCTCCTCCACGGCGTTCGAAACAAACGAGGTCTCGAACAGGACCGCCGGCATGCGGGCTCCCGCGAGCACGTAGAAGCCGGCGCCGTGCACGCCGCCATCGACCGCTTCGGGATATCCGGCGGCCAGAGAGGCCAACGTGGCCCGCTGGAGCAGGTGTGCAAAGGTAGTCGAGTGCGCTGCCGTCGCGGCGTCGTCAAACTGCTCCAGAAATCGTGAGAGCTCGGCGGCCTCGGCCTTCGGCGCAGCGTTTTCTCGTTCGAGAGCGCTCGAGACGTGGTGGCCGCTCTGCGAGTCGTCCAACACGAAGGTCATGACGCCACGAGCTGATTTCGAGGGGTCAGCGTTGCAGTGAATCGAGACGAACAGGTCGGCGCCAAACGCGTTCGCTCTGGCCACGCGCTCCTCGAGGGGCACCCGCACGTCCAAATCGCGGGTCAAGAGCGTGGAGATACCCAGCTCGCGCGCCAAGAGCGGAGCTGCTCGGTGTGCGATGTCCAGCACTACGTCCTTCTCGCGAATGCCGAGCCCGCCGGTCGCGCCTGGATCGGAGCCGCCGTGACCAGGGTCCAAAGCAATCCGCTCCACCCGTCGCCCCGTTGGCAGGGGCGCCGCCGGCCGCTCCCGGCGCGACACGTCGATCACGATGCGGAATGGCTCAGGCAAATAGAAGACCGACTGATGTGCCGGTTCCGAGGGGTCGATCGAGACCCTATACCCGCCGTCTATTGGCAAGAGGCGAACACGCTCGACCAAGCCCCCCATCTCGAAGCTGTGCAGGCCCGAGTACGAGCTGTCGGCGATGTCCACGTGCAGGTGGCTCTCCGCGCCCACCGCGTCGCCAGAACCCACTTTTTGAAACCGAACTGCCCGCGAAAGGTGAAGGACGATCCTCGCGGCCTTTTCAGAGCCGTAGCGCTCCACCTTGAGGATACGGGCAGGATCCGGTAGCGCCGCGCCCCCAGCGGCGAGCAACAGGACCGCGAGCGCGACCTCGAGCCACATGCCAAACCTGACCCGCGTAGCAGGTAGGCCGATGGACCTGGGTCGACGGGCGTTCACGAGCATGAAAACTTCGCGCGTCGTTCGAAACCGCGGCGCGAAACGGCTAGGACGATCAATGGCACGCCGGCACTCGCGGGATGGTCAAGAGGCGTCGGAAGAGAGTGGTGCGTTGCACGCGCATTCGGCACGGTGATAGGCTCGCATCCTGCGGGATTTGTTGCCAGGTCGCTCGTTATCGATGCCGGGTGATCGATACCGTGCGCGAGGCGGCACCCCGGGTTTGGCGCGAAAATGACCAGAAATGCTACTCCTGATCAGCGTGGCCTCGCGCCCGGAGGGTTGCAGGGCGTGGTGGGCTCAAACGCAGGGTGCGCCATGAAGGTGGGGTCCCGATCGACCACTTGTAGCCCGCAACCCATCGAAGCAAGCGATCATAACTTGCCGCGACGCGGCAGGCGAAGCGCCCTGTTGCGAAAGATTCACGCGGCCCGAAACAGGAGGGGACCCGCAAAAGAAAGCCGCCCCGAAGCGAGCTGCAAGGTGGCATTATCACTCCGAACCCCTGTCGATCCCTTCTCCTCACGCGCTCGGATGATGCACTCACCAATTCGCCTCCCCCTCGCTCAGGCTCGCTCGACTCTGCGACGCGGCGTTGTCGCGCTGTGCCTATCCGTAGCTGCCTTTGGCTTTCTCCCCGGAACCAGCCATGCTCAGTCCGATGGTGAAACAGAAGTCGCGCGGCAAAGGTTTCGTGAGGGGGTAGGTCACTATGACCGGGGAGAATATGACAAGGCTCGGCTTGCCTTCCTGCAGGCCTACTTGCTCAAGCCACACCCCGCGGTCTTGCTAAATCTCGCGCAAAGCGAGCTACGTGCCGGGCGCCACGCCGAAGCGGCGGAAAATTTTGCAAAGTACATCCGGCAAAACCCGACTGCGCCGGCGATGGAACACGCCAGGGCCGCCTTTGAGGAGGCTCGCCAGAAGGTCGCCGAGCTCAATGTCGAGGTTACGGTGCCGGGCGCGACGGTCAGCGTCGATGGCGCCGACGTGGCGCGCTCCCCGTTGCCGAACGTCCTGTATTTGATGCCGGGTCGCCACTCGATCGCCGCGCGTAAGGGCAGCGGCAATGCCAATAAGACGCTCGACGTGCTCGCAGGTCGCCGCGTCTACGTGACCCTGGAGCTGCCGAACAGTTACGCCGCGCCGAACGCCCTCGAAGCCAGCGGGGCCGACGCCCAGGGGTCCGCCGCGACCCTCGGGCAAGACGCACCAGCATCGGCCGAGCCTCCAGATGCGAAGCGCTCGAAGGGTTTTTTCGCGTGGATCGCCGATTCGCCGGCCGCCATCGCGACGGTCTCGGTCGCCGGCTTGGCCCTCGGCACATCAGCGGTGCTGGCCGGCTTTGCCAGCAACCGCTATGCCGCCGCGAACGACGCCCGCGAGCAGATTATGTCGGCGCTGCAAGACAACGTAAACACCGGCGTCATCGGCAGCAGCGCCGTGCCTTGCGGTGAGGAGGGCGTAGCAAATGGGGTCGGCAACTTCAACTCGCTCGTGCCCGTCGAGAGGATCGATCGGCTCATCGGCGACTACGCCAATGCTTGCAGGCTATTCAGCGAGCGTTCGGACAGCGGGGATCGGCTGAAAACCCTCTCATTGGTCAGCCTGGGTGTCGGCGCGTTCGCAACGGTGGGGACCATCGTCTGGTACTTCTCGGATACCGGTGAAAGCTCGACCGACACAGCCAAGACCAGCCCCGGCGCCAAGCGCAGCGCGACGGTATTGCCGCTGTTGTCGCGGGACACGCAGGGCGTCTGGTTGAATTTGAGCTTCTGAGCTCTCCGACGAGGGACTCAGCATGCCGCGACCATTCGCTCATGTGACCGCAGCTCCTGGTGAATTTCCGCCCGCGCTCACTGTGCCGCTAGGCTGGCGCCGCAGCCACGACCGGAACGTACTTCGCGCCACCCGCGCGCTTCGCGCCGCCGCGCTGACATTACCCCCGTGTACGTCGAGCAGCCGTCGCGCGTCGAGGCGAGTCGTCTTCACCTCTGCGGACAGCAGCGACGGCAGCGCGGCTTCGATGTCCAGCACGGACAGCTCCCTGCAATCTGATAAGGCGGCAGCGCGATACACGATGCTGAAGAGCTCGCGCACGTTGCCCGGGAAACTATAGGTGTTCAACCGCGCGAACGCCGCCTGAGACAATTGACGTTCGCCCAACTCTTCGCGCCGCGAGCGGAGCAGCGCCCGCACCAGGGCCGGGATGTCGCTCTTGCGTTGGCGCAGTGGCGGCACGTGAATGATGAAAGTCGAGATCCGATGAAAAAGGTCCGCGCGAAAGCTGCCGCTTTCGATGCGCCTCTCGAGCGGCGCCCACGTCGCCGTGATCAGCCGCGAGCGAACCTTGATAGGTGCGGCGCCACCGACCTGGCGAATCTCGCCATCTTCGACGGCCCGCAGCAATTTGACCTGAATCGAAGGCGCAAGGTCGGCAATTTCGTCGAGGAACAGGCTACCTCGATCAGCCTGCTCAAAGGCGCCGCTGCGTGCCTGGACCGCTCCGGTGAAGGCCCCTCGACAATGACCAAAGAGCTCACTGTCCGCGAGTGCCTCGCCCAATGCCCCCGCGTTCAACGGCACATATCGACCGCGCCGTCCACTCAAGGTGTGGATCGCGCGAGCCAAGACGTCCTTGCCCGTCCCGGATTCACCGAGCAGCAGCACTGGCGCTTCGAGCGCTGCCACTCGCTTGACCTCGGCGGCGAGCCGGCGCATTGGCGGCGAGGTACCTATAAAGCCGGGCAGGAGCGGCGCATCGCTATCCTCTCTCCGGTCCTCGGCGAGCTCGAGCGAGACGGTCGTTCGTCCGATCACGAAGCTACCGTGACCGCCGCGAAGAATGGCTCGCTGGACGCGGGCACCAGCAAGAAACACACCGTTTTTTGACCCTAGATCCTCGACCACGATACCCGACGCGTGAGCGCTCACGGCCACGTGCCGATAGCTGATCGTCGGGTCTTCGATCGTCATCTGGCAGCCATGCCCACTGCCAATCGTGATCGCCTGACCGCAGGCAAGGCTGATGACGCGCGCGCCACTGGGCGCAGCAACGCGTAAGCGCCACGGCCCCCGGCTCATGGGCTCCTGCAATTCGAGCGTAGGAACGCCCTGATCCTCATCTACGTCGTTAGATTGATGTGCCATGCCGACACCATCGATCCCGGCCGCCCGTCGGTTGCCGCGAAAGATTGGCCCGAGGCATCCCTGGAACCGCCGTGGCTTCGGCCAACGGCGGTTTCATTAGGCACAGAGCGCCTCAGGATTTCGCTATGGCGACACCCAGGGCTCTACGAACCTGCGCGTAGTCTTCGCTCACGCTGTAGGCCAGGAGCCCTTGCATCTTCTCCGCGGCGGTGGGCTCGCCCGGTCGCGTCTGCTCAGAGCTCAACACCTTCTTGCAGATGTCGAGGTCCCCGCACAGCACGAGGCCAGCGCGGGCCGCGGTCATCTCCACGGCGAAATTCCAGCGCTTCATATTGGCTTTGGCGCCCTCGTCGATGAACCGCTTTACGACCGCCCTCAGGCCCTCGAGCTGCACAGGCTGGATGTAACGACCGAGCTCCTGCGCCGTCATGCGAATTTGCTGCGCCATATCGGGCGGCATGGGGGTGTTCGGCGCAGACAGCATGACGCCAGCGAACAACATGATCGTGAGCTCAGCCTGGGTCGGGAAGAGCGTTCGGATGTAGTGCTCTCCTCGGTAGGCAGCCAAATGCTTGCCACAGATGAACGTCAGCTCTTGTGGCTGAAAGCCCGTGAGCACCGTCTGACCCGCGAGCGACGCCGGTGGCAGCATCGGCACGGCTACTACCGAACCCGGGATGTCGCTGCGCACGTACAACTCCGGAGCGTGGACCCCGAGGATGTTGGCTGCCCAAAAGAACGTCTTTGCAAACGTAACGGTCGAGTTCTTTGGATCCTGCAACAGCCTCTTGTCCAGGTCGGGCAGCTGCCGCTTTGCCTTGAGCATCGCGATCTTCGCCTGCAGCGCGGCGGGCGTGATCATCTCGAACATCTTCGAGATGTAGACGTTCTCCTCGCTATGAATCAGGTGCTTAGCCCAGACCTCATTGGTGAGCCGCCCTCGAACCTGAGGCATGCCCTTGACGCGGTGCTGCTCGTAGAAGGCGCGTTCCTCCGCCGTGGCTTGCTGCATGAACACCAGGGCACCCGCCGCGCACCAGGCCTCGTCCATCGACTGCTTCTTCGAGTACAGGCGGTACAACGCCCGATACGGAGAAACGGACAGCGGCTTCTGCTCGAGTAAAACCCGCTGCTCCAGAATGGCCTCATCAAATTGCTCGGCCATCTCGTGCAACTCGGACAGAATCACGCGTTCCTGGCTGTCTTCAGGGCGAAGGCTCGAGGCCATCTTGAAGGCTTCCAGCGCAGGCTGCACGTTGGAGAGACGATCGCGATAGACCAACCCCAGTTGATGCCAGAGGTTGAACTCGAGCTCGGTCTTGCCCTTGCCCGCGACGCGATGGATCATCTTCCTATACTGGCGTTCGAGCTGCTTCCAATTCCTGTCAACCGTCAGGATCTTGTTGATTCGCTCGAAGGCTTCCAGAAAGTCGGGTGCCAGATCGAGTGCTTCATTGAATAGCTCGACCGCTCGCTCCATGTCCTGGATCTTGTCGCGATACAGCTGAGCCATCGTGTACGAGTAGCGAGCCTTCCTCGCCGGCTCCTGCTCGATCTCGGAGATAGCGGACAGGGTGTCCACCATCCCGCGCCAGTCACCGGACCCTTGATAAAAAGCCAGCAACTTGTGCAGGAGCACGTGATCCTGCGGGCGGATCTCACGGGCCTCCTCCAAGGCCTCGATGGCCTTCGCGGCGTCCTTCTGCTTCTCGCCCCAAACATCAGCAATGCTGACGAGCAGCTGTAAGCGCTCCTCGTCATCGAGCACCTGATCCAAGATGCGCCGCTTGTGGCTCGCGACCTCTGCCCAGTCGCTTTCCTTCGAGTAAGTCTCCACCAGGGCATCTAGCGTCTTGCGATGGTTCGGGTCGAGGCTCAGAGCCTTTTCGAAGTTGTTGATCGCTTGCTTGCTCTGGTCCTGGGCTTGTTTGATGCGGCCCAGCCGGTAATAGACCTCGGTGCGATCGTCGACGTCGCCTTCACTCAGGCCTGTGAGCACCTTCTGGTAGTTGGTGAGCGCGCTGGGCCAATCTTGCAGCTGGAAGCAGACCGCCGCTAGACCGCGGACCGTCTCTGGATCCGTGACGTCCAGTTGATGTGCCGTCTGGTATGCCTTGAGCGCCTCAGCGTAGTTGCCCCGTGCCGCCTGGATCTTTCCGAGGAGGCGACTGAGTGAGTGCTGTTCGCTCTTGTCGCGCGACTTGCTCTTCTTAACGAGCATCTCCGCGAGCGGCCCCGCGTCAGCCCAGCGCTCGGTCGCGACGTACTCCTCGACCAACGGCAGCGCCGCGTCCTCGCATTCGCGATCGCTGGAAATCGCCCGTTCATACGCCGAGATCGCCAGGGCGCGCTCCCCGAGCATCTGATCTTGGACCTTGCCGAGCTCGACCAAGAGGCGTGCCTTGGACCTCGGGCTCTCCGTGTACTTCTGCTCCTGCTCGAGATAGCGGGCGACGCTGTCCCAGTCGGCTTCATCCGTCGCAATGACCCGAAGCGCAGAGATCGTCGGCAAATGCTTCGGATCGAGATCGAGCGCCATCTCGTAGCGCTCCCGCGCTTGCACGCGATCGGAGAGCTTGTCATCCAGCGCCTTGCCGATGCGATAATACATATCGACTCGTTGGGCGCCGTCGGCCGTCAAATCCGCGACTCGGATCATGACTTCTATGCTGCGTGCGGAGTCACCTTGCTTCTCATGCAACCGCGCCAACGCCTCCAGGGCGGGCAGGCGCGTATCGTCGAGCTCGACGATGTTCTGGTAGGCGTCAATCGCCCGATCGAGGTCGCCGATCTCGTCGGAGTAGACGCGAGCAATCTGCTCGTACAAATCAGCCTTGGCCGTGACGTCGGAGATCTCGCTGATATGCCGCTCGCAGGTGGCAACGAATTCAGGCCATTGCTTGAGGCGCCGGTAACAGCGCTCGAGCGCTTCGTAAGCCGGGATGACTCCGGGATCGATCTCCAGCACGCGTTCGAGCTTTTGAGCAGCAACGTCGGCTTTTAGGAATTGTTGCTCTTGAATTTGGGCCAGCTTGAGCAGCACATCGACGCGCGCCCGCTCCGTCTCAACGACGTCCAGCTGCCGATCCAGCACCGAAACCAGGTCTCCCCAGTTCTGCGACGCCTCGTACACGCGTTGCAGGCCACGCAGGGCCGGCAAACTGGCCGGATTATAGGCAGTAACGGCTCGGTACATCTCGCCCGCTTTGTCGAACGCCTCGAGCTTTGTCTCGTACAGCTCCCCGAGCCGCTGCTGGATGGCGGCGATCTCCTCCGGCTCACGTAGCGCCTTGACCTTGCGGTTCAAGATCTCGGCGAGCTCGTCGTGTTCGTCGGTCTCGTCGTAGATCCGCTCGAGCGCCTCGAGCGCGGGCATGTGATAGGGGTCGATCTCGAGCGCGCGCCGGAAGAAGCTAACGCCCTGGTCGCGCTCCTGCATGTGCTTCTCGAGTAGTTGACCGAGGTCGACCAGGATCATCTTGCGATCGTCGTTGGCGACAGCGACGTTGAGAGCCTGATGCAGCGTCTCCGACATCTTCTTCCACTGGGCGCTCTGGCGGTAGATGTGCGCCATCTGACGCAGCACCTGAGCGTTGTGTGGATCGAGCTGCGTGATTTGGGCGTAGTACGGCTGAGCGTACTCGGGGCGGCCCAAGTTTTCGCCGTACCACTTGCCCAGGCGCAGGCACAGACGGATCTTGTCCTTGTCCTCGGTCTGAGCTTGCAACCACTCATTCGTCGTCGTGATGAGCTCGTTCCAGCGCTGGGTCGTCTGCGCGAGGCGCTCCAGATAGAGCGCCGTTTCATCATCGGCAAAATCCTCGGAGAAGGCCGTGACGAGCGCGTCGAACGCCTGATTCTCATCTCCCAGGTGCTTCTCGAACACTCGTGCGATGCGCCGGAGCAAGTCGCTGCGCGAGGCCTTGTCCTTGGTGGCGTCGAGGCGGCCCAGGTAGCACTCGACCAGCGGCTCCCAGCGCTCGGCCAGAGTGTGCAGCTTTTCGAGCTCCTGGAATGCAAACTGATGCGTCGGCTCGATCAGCAGGATGCGGTTATAGACGTCGACCGCGCGGTCGTATTCGCGGACCTCTTCGCGCCAGATCGCCGCCGCTTCCAGCAGCTGCGCGATCTTCTCGGCGGGCCCCGTCAGCGCGGTCGCGCGGCGCAGCTTCACGTCCACCACCTCGGGCCAGGCCGAGAGCGATCGGTAGATGCTTTCGAGCTCCGACATCGCTTCGAGGTCCGTGCCGTCGACGTCGAGCAACCGGCGCCATGCGTCGGCCGCGTCTTCCGGTTGCCCGAGCACCTGACCGTACAAACGAGCTAACTCGCGGTAGACCTCGCGCAGCTCCTCGGAGTCGAGGCGTTCCCCGGCTCGGTCGACGTACTGGTGCAGTGCTTGCACGAGCTCTGCATGCTCGCCCTTGCTGCGACGCAGCTTATTGATCGAGCGCAGCGCAGCGATGTTCGAAAAGTCGATGTCGAGCACCCGCTGCCAAGCAATGAGCGCCTCGTCGTGCCTGCCCAGGGCGTCCATAAATAGACGCGCTCGCCGCGTCAGCGCGTTGACCCGAGCGTCATCTTCGAGGGCGACGTCATACAGGCGCTCGAGCAGATCCGCGAGCTCTGCCCATTGACCCGACTTTTCATAGAGCCGCGCCAGGGCATCCAGCGCCTCCGAGTCCTCTCCGCGGAGATCCAAGACCCGCTTCCAGCCCTCGATCGCCTCGTCGTCCCTGCCCAGATGGTCTGATGCGAGCGCCGCGAGCTTGGCGCGTATTTCTGCCTGCTCGACGTCTCCGAGCGCGCTCTCCAGCTGACGCTTGTAGACCTCTTCTAGCTGCGTCCACTCTTCGCGTTTTTGATAGATGCGCACGAGCGCACCCGTCGCCTCCGGATCCGCGGGCAAAAGCTCGTCGAATATCAGGCGGTAGGCGCGCAGCGCCTCGCTGCTCTGTTCGAGGTGCTCCTCATAAACGCGGCCGAGACGCTGATAGAACTCGACCTTACGGTGGCGGTCGTCTGCCGTAACCGCACGCTGCTCCAGCACGCCCGCGAGCTCTGCCCACTGCTCGAGGCCGAGGTAGATGCGGTCTAGGTTCTCGAGGGCGAACTGCTCGCCTGGGGATACCGTCAAGATGTAGCGATACGTCTCTTCGGCCTTCTCAACGTCGGCCAGCTCCTCCTCGAAGACTCGGGCCAGGTTGCGCCCGATGTGCGCCTGCACCGGCGGGCTCGCCCCGTCCAGGCTCATCACGTCCGCGTAGGTGTTCGCCAGCTCCTCCCAGCCGCCCTCGAAGCTCGTCGCCAGCCGCTCCATCTCGTCCTTCAGGCGATCGTTCTGGGGCTGCTCGTGCAGCGCCCGGGCGAATACCCCGAACGCCTGCGTCGGGTCCGCCAGTCGCTCTTCATAGTCAGCGGCGATGCGGTGATAGAGCTCGAGCCGCTCTTCGCTGGACTCGATTTCCGTCAGCTGCGCTTCATGGACCTGAACCAGCCGTTCCCACTCGCCTCCGGCTTCGTACAAGGGCCCGAGTACGCGAGCGATCTCCGCGCGCTTCTTGCCTGCGGCGAACAGCTGCTCCAGAGCAGCGCGTGCCTGCACGTGCTCAGGCGCCGAGCTCAAGACCTCTTCATAGGCCAGGACCGCCTGATCAAAGTCCGCGAGGTGGTTTTGATAGACCTGGCCCAGGCGATACTTGCAATCGAGGATTTCATCCGGTGTTTGACCGATGGCGGCTTCCCGCTTCAGTATTTCGGCCAGGTCCGCGTAGCGCTCTGCCCTGGCGAAGAGCCGCCCGAGAGCGCGGATCGCGCCCTGGTTCTCCGGTTCAACCTCCAGCACCTTGCGATACTGCGCTACCGCTGCGTCGACGTCGCCGAGCTGCACCTCGTGGACCTGCGCGACGCGCAAGCCGAGCTCCACGAGCCGGTCCGGCTCATCCGCGAGCAACTCGAGCTCACCCTCGTAGAGCTTGGCGACGGCCGGCCATTGTCCGGTCGAGCTCGCGAGCCGTTCGAAAGCACCGAGCGATTCTTCGTTGCGGCTATCTACCTTGACGGCACGCGCGTACCACTCGAAGGCCCCTCCCGAATCGTTGATTCGCTCTTCGTACAGCGCGGCGATCCGGTGCAGCAGCTCCACGCGGTGAAACGGGTCGTCGGTGAAACGCGCCTGCACGCTCAGCGCGCTGACGAGCTTCTCCCATTCTGCCATGGCGTCATAGACGGGCTCCAAGGCTTGAGCAGCGAGCAGTGCTCGCGACCCGCCGCCGTCCTTGATGCCTTCCAGGGCGCGCAAGGTGGGCGGATGATCCGCCTGGACATTGAGCACGTCTCGATACAGCTCGACGGCACGATCCACGTCATTTAGCCGCTTTTCGTACAGCTCCGCGATCCGATATTGATAGCTGACGGCCTCGGCGGGATCCGTCGTGAGCTCCGCCTCATGCCCAAGCACCGTGAGGAGCTCCGCCCAATCCTCGGCCGTTTGGTACAAGACGTCCAGACGCCCTAGTGCTGGGAGGTCGTCGGGATCGAGCTCGAGCACCTTCTGGTAGGTGTCGATCGCTCGGGGCACGTCCTCCAGCTCGCGCTCATACACGGCGCCCATCTGGTAATGGATCGCCTTCTTTTCATCCGCGCCGTGCACCAGGTCGACCTTCTTGAGCTGAGCGCCCAAGAGCTCTTCCCAGCGCGACAGCTCCAGGTACAGCTTGATCAACGCGTCGAGCGCGCGCAGGTCCTCGGCTTCCAGCTCGAGGACGGACTCGTACACTGCTATGGCCGCTTCGGGTCGCGCGAGCACCTCTTCTTCGAGCCGCGCCGCTTCGTAGAGCGCCGCCTTTTGCTCCGCGACGTCCTCAAGCACCTTGCTCTTACGCTGCAGGATGGCCGAAAGCTCCGCATAGCGCTCCGCCGTCAGGAACAGGCTCTGCAGAGCTTCTACGGCAGCTAGATCGCGCGGCGCCACCTCCAGGACCTTGCTGTACAAGTCGATCGCGCGATCGACGTCGCCGACCTCATTTTGAACCACACGGGCTGCGGAGCCATACAGGTGCGCCACCAACTCGACATCGCTCTCTGCCGCCGCAAGCTCCTCGTACACGTTGGCGAGCGCGACGAAGCGGTTGCTGCTTCGGGCAAGCCGATCGAGGCCCGCGACCGTAGTGTCATCGAGGGGCTCGATGGCCAGCGCGCGCGCATACGTTTGGAACGCTCGCTCGAGGTTGTTGGCGACGTCCTCATGTAGGCTGGCGATGCGGTGGAGGAGCTCCACCTTTCGGCTGCTGTCGTCCGAATAGCGAGACTGCACTTCGTAGACGTTAACCAGCTTTTCGTAGTCGCCCTGCTGCTGATACAGCGGCTCGAGGATCTCGGCGATCGAAAGCTCGTGGTCGCCCTTGCTGAGGCGCTCGAGCGCCCCGAGGGCGTTCTGATCATACGGGTCGCGCTCGAGAACGTCCCTATAGGTGTCGATGGCGCGATCCAGCTGGTCGAGCCGTTTCTCGAACAGATCCGCCAGCCGCAGCATGAGCGTACGCTGCTTCTCCTCGGTATCCGCGAGCTTGAGCCGCGTCTCTAGGTTCTCGGCCAGCTCACGCCACAGCTCTCCACGCGCGTACAAGGCGTCGAGGGCGCTCAGCGCTGCATCGCTCGTTGGATCGATGGTGAGCACCTCGCGATAGGCAAGGATGGCGTCCTCGGGCCGACGCAACTTCTCTTCGTAGACGTTAGCTAGCTGGACATACAGCCCTATGGATTCTTCCTCGCTCTCACACAGGTCGATACGCCGCCGAAATACGCCGATCAAATCCTCCCAGCGATTGGCGTTCCGGTACAGGGCGTCGAGGGCCTCGAGCGTTTCACGATCACTCGGATCGAGCTCCAGAAGGCGCTCGTAGTTCTCTGCAGCAGCCGACACATTGCCGAGCCGCTCCTCGTTCTTTGCCGCACGCAACCGGTACGATCTCGACAGCTCACTCGGGCCGAGGCGGTCCGCGACCTCGTGGTACAGCTGTCCCAAGCGCTGCCACTGATCGGAGAGCGCCGCCAAGCGCTCGAGCTCTACGGCGGTGGCCTGCTGGCTCGGGTCGATGATGAGTGCCTTGGACTGCGCCTCGAACGCGCGTCGGCTATCCCCCAAGCGCTGCTCGGCGATCTCGGCGATCTTCCCGTACAGCTCGACCTGGCGCTCGGCTTCGTCGGCGCACTGCGCCAGAATTTCGGAGACCTGAATCAGGCGGTCCCAATCGCCCAGCACCAAGTAAATGGCCTCGAGTACCTGGGCCGCTTGGCCCCGCAGCTCAGCATGGCCCAGCCAGCCCTCGAGGGCGGTCCGCGCCCCCTCGTGCGTCGGAGCGAGAGTGAGCACCTCGCGATATGTCGCCAAGGCGTTTTCCGTCTCGCTCAAGTGCTCGCGCTGCGCCTCGGCCAGGCGGAACTTCAGATCGACGAGCTCTTGCTCACTCGCGTCGAGCTCGAGCCGGCGTTCGATGATCTCGCTGTAACGCTGCCAATCCTCGGTCTCGCGGTAGAGGCGATCGAGGGCAGTCAAAGCGCGTCTATCGAGGGCATCGTGGATCAGAACGGTCTGATAACTCTCGATCGCGCTCTTTCGATCGCCGAGCTGAGACTCGTGCAAGAGAGCGATCTGCAGCGCAATCTCTCGGCTCTCTTCGGGCGTCTCCGCGAGCGCGCTGCGGCGCGCGTACACTTCGAGTAGCTCTGCGTAGCGTTCGGCCTGAACGTACAGCTTCTCCAAAGCTCTGAGCGCGTCCAAATTATCGGGCTGGGCCTCAGACACCGCTCGGTACTCGAGCAAAGCATCCTCGATGTTGCCCATCTGTTCGACGTGCACACGCCCGAGGCGCAGCCGTAGCGCGGCGACGCCCTGGTACTCGCCGACGTCCTCACTCGCGGCGATGGCGACACGGTAGGAGGCGATGAGCGATTGCCAGTCACCGGTCAAGCTGGCGAGGCGCTCCACCTGGGCTTGGCGAGGTTGATCGGTCGGCGCAAGCTCGAACGCCGCCCGAGATCGCTCGAAAGCGCGGGCTGGATCCTTGAGCTTCAGCTCATACAGGTCGACGAGCTGCGACAGGATCTCGAGCTTTTCACCCGCGTCGACCGTGTCCGCGAGCTTCACCTCGAGGACGTTGCTCAAGCCCTTGGCGTTGTTGCTGCTCTCGTAGATGGGAATGAGGCGGCTAGCAGCCTCTCGATTCGCCGGATCGAGAGACATGATCTTCTCGTAGGCGCGGGCGGCGCGATCGGGCTTTTTCTGCTGTTTTTCCCACAGCTCCGCGATCTTCTGGAGCATGCGGATACGCTCGACCGTGTTCTCCGCACGCGCTTCGCTGCTCTCCAGAACGCGGATGAACTCGTCCCAGCGTCCCGAGGCTGCATAGAACTCGTCGAGGTCGTCCCAGCGCCCCAGCGCGACATAGCGCTTCTTGAGCTGCTCTTGCGCGCGGCGATTGTCGGGCTCGAGAACGACCAGGGCGCGGTAAACATCGATGGCCCGGTCCTCGTCCTTGAGACGATCGCCCACGACCTGACCGAGCTTCGTGAGCAGCGCGATGCGTTCTGCGCCCTGGGCGTCGTCGGAGAGCCGCTGTAGGACGTCGGCGAGCTTCGCATAGTTGCGATCCCTCTCGTACAGCTTCGAGAGCTCGGTCAGGGCATCGGTATCGCCCGCATCGTTATGGATGACCTCCTCCCATAGGGTGATGCAGATGGCTGGTTTCTTGATGCGCTCGGTCGCGAGCAGGGCGATTTCCTTGTATAGCGCGGCCCGCTCTCCCTGCGTGGCGAGGCCAGCGGCCTCCATCTGGCGAAGTCGGACTAGCTTCTCCCAGTCGCGACGCTTCTCGTACATCTGGCGCAGGTACTCGCGAGCCGTGGCGTTGCTCGGGTCGATCGCGAAGATCTTTTCGTTGGCTTTGACTGCCTCCGCCTGGTTCATGAACTTGTTTGCGTACAAGTCCGCCGCTCGCGCGTAGAGCTGAACCTTTTCATCCTCCGTCGGTACGGCATCTCCCAACGCGACCAGGGTCTTCACGACCTCGTGAACTCTGTTTTGGCTCTCCTGCTTGCTCAGCTGGTCTCGGAGCTCCTGGATGGTGGCGGCGTCCACCACCCGGGGCACTGGAGGTGAGGACTGCGTCGGCTCACTCGGGGCGGGAGCCGGAGGCGCATTCGTGGGCGCGGCAGGCCGTTCACTGAGATACACGGGCGGCTCGCTCGCGGCAGACGGACGTTCGCTGTACGCTTCTGCGCTCGAGGCCTGGTCCGCAGGTTCACCCGGAGGCGGCACGCTGCGAACATTGGACGCGGTATCTTCCGCGCCCGATTCTGAGACTTCCGGCCGCTGCGCCGTCATAGGAGCTCCATTTCCAAGTCCGGGTGGTCCACCCGAATGATTCTCGCCGGGCGACTCGCCCGAGTAATTCCGACTACCTGCCAGTGCTGTGTGTCCCGGGGCGACCTTGGCGAGCCGCGCATAGTAACCCTGAGCCCGTTCTACGTCGCCTAGCTCTTGTAGTGCGACTGACGCTGCGTTTGCCCAAAAGAAAGCAGCGCCGGCGCCCTCTGTTCGCCTGCCCAATTCGTCAGCGAGACCCACGACCCGCGACCAATCGCCGAGATGGGTGCCGTAGACGTCGCGAAGAAAGGTAAACGCGACCTCGTTGTCAGGCTGGTGACGCAGCGTTTCTTCAACGAACTGAGCAGCGATCTGCGGTTTCTTGTGCCGGTGCCCCCAGCGCGACCCAAACCGCAACGCCAGATCGGCGTGGCGCTTGGGATCCTCGATCGCCTCGAGCAGCCCGCGCTGCGTCTGGATGATGGATTCCTCGCGAGCCTGGGCAACGAGCATGCCCTCGTACAGTGTTGCTGCATCATCTCGCGTAGGATCTGCCGAATATGCCTCCCTTAGCAGCTCTTCGGCGTCGTTGGGTGCCAACCGGCGCGCAACCCGAGCGGCCCGAACCAGCGACCGCGCTCGATCACCGGGCGCACCTAGCTCGGCGGTTGCCTGAATCTCCCGCACCCGGGCGCGCCAATCTCCCTCCTCGACGCGCAAATCCCGCAGCCGCTCGCTCGCATCCACGGCGTCTGCACCGGCGATCTCAATCGCCCGCTCATACGCTTGGCTCGCGACCTCCAGCTCACCCTGGTCCGTCGCCACGTCTCCGAGCTCGACCAACAACGTCGCCGCTTCGGCCTGGGTCTGCGCACGCTGTATCTGGAGCTCGAGTAGCCGCCGCACCATCGGCAACTTACCGAGCTGCCAGTAGACTGCACGAGCTTCACTCAAGGCCTCGGTCAGAGCCGAATCGAGCTTGAAGGCATCCTGGAAATGCTTGAGGGCTCGCGCCCCCTGCAGCAAGCGCTCGTTCAACACCCGCGCGACGCGCATATGTAGCCGAGCCCGAAAGCTGACATCCGGCTGCGCCGAGATGGCTTCTTCTAGAGCATCGACCAATCCCTGCCAGTCATGACAGCGCTCGAGCAGGTGGAGACGATCGTCCAGGTCCATTTTACCTCGGTTTCGGGATGGCCCTCTCAATGAGAGCTCCTACTAACCAATGGCGATCGTCAGGCGGACCGAGGTTTAGTGCCCCACCGGTGAACCGGGATGCAGAGGGCCAGGATGTTGCTTCGCTTCTAGAGCGGCTACGCCCAGGAGCCACCCCGCGCACGACGCCTCGTAATAGGCCCGATGGCCGACGTCATAAAACGCCGCCCAGCTTCTGCACTAGGTCATTGCTCGTCGCACACTGATCTTTGAATTTCTTCGCGGCGTCCGCGCTCTTACATGCGCGCTTGTTGAACGACTTCAGAAGGCGCAGCGCCTTTTCTTTCTGTGGTGGCTTCATTACGGCATATGTGCTGCCGAGATTAAAGGCGATTTCCGGATGGTTAGCGCCGGCAATGTCGTTCGCCTTTTCTAAATCTGCCATCCGCGCCTCGTCGTTGCCCTTCGCCTGATGCACGTTCGAAAGGAGCGTGTAGGTCCCGTAGAGCGAGTTTGCGGTCTTCTCCGTCGGGGGAACCAAGCGCGTGCCTTCCTGCAGCACCTTCTCCGCCTCATCGTACTTTCTGAGCGACAGGTACACCTCGCCCAGCGCCGGATAAAAATACGGAACCGTAGGATCTAGCTCAATCGCCTTCGTGAAATTCTGAAGCGCACCTTGCTCGTCGTCCGTCCAGAGCAAGGCCACGCCGAGCCAGTGGTAACACTCGGCGTAGTTCGGATCCTTCTCGATGCAGGCCTTCAGCGGCTCCTTAGCCTCCTGATACGCGTCCTTGTTGCCGCCCTCGGCAATCTTCACGAGCGCAAACCCGCGATGATAGAGGTAGTTGGCAAACTCCGGAGCAACCTGGGACGCTCTGGCGAGCGTCGAGGCCATCTTGTCCCACTCTTCTTGCTTTTGGTAAGCGTTGGCGAGCTTCCAGAAGATACGGTGGTTCGTGGGATCGAGACGTGTAGCTTCCTCGTAGTCTTTGATCGCTCCCGCGACATTGACCTTGAGCGCTTGGTCGCCTCGGTTGGCGAGGTTAATGGCTTCGATGTGGTCGCGGCTGCAGCCCAAGGACGCCAAACCGCTCAGGAGCACGGCACAAACCGCCGTGGACGCAGAGCGCCGTGCAGAAGCGGAACCCAACGCCGCGTGGCCAGCGTCGGCCGCCGCTGAAAAACCCCGCCGACCACGCACTCCGATTCCCGGCTCAGTCATCTTCATTACTCCTCGGCACCAAAAACTCTTCGGCCTTGGCCGCGACTCAGGTCGAGTACGGCGCCAGTTGCATTTCCCAAACCAAACCCGCGCACCTTCGACGACCTGTCAGCGACCAGACGCTTCGAGACGGCATCACCAGCAGGGACCTTGACTTCGGAAACAGCACTCTGAAACCAGTTGCTCTTACGCCGTTCAGCCCCGCCACTCGACCACGACCCACCGAGGACAGAAGCGCGACAAATGGCGCCAAAACTCATGTCAGCGGCGTGAGAATAGTCAGACTAACCCTGTGAAGTAAAGGCGTCATCTCGCTGTTTTGGTCGGCCTCTTTGGTGCACGCGGTTTAGCCGATGGCGACTCCGTAGCTCATGTACCGCGAGCGCTCTGGCGTGAGTACTCTGCGAGCTATTCGCGCCAATGAAGCCAGGTATGCCGGGGAGCTGTCGAGCCCCTCGCCGGCAACCCAGCTGCTCTCGCCAGAGCGTTGTCGAGCGGAGATCGTCGCGGCCCTTGCGAGCGGCGTAACGCCGAGCTCAGCATCCCGAGATCGAGCTTCGCGCTCGATCTATGACACGCTTGGCCTCCTGGCCGCCACACCCTCACGAGACCATTTCCTGCGCGAGCGATCGTACATCGAGCAGAGCTCAATCGACGTCACGCTCGCAGCGGGACGCCGATCGCCACCTGACGAAGCTTGCTCAGCCCGGCTCGAGCATAATTGGGTACTGCACGGTCACGATGCCGCCCTCGGGCTTCGGAAAGCTCAGCCCGTAGAAGGCCTTGACGACGCAACCAACGACGCTCGAATCAGGCAGATCGGAGCCACCATTGGACACGTTGGAGACGGCTCCGTCGCGCCCGATGACGAAGCGCACCGTCACACGGCCCTCCAGGTTTGGATTGCGACCTAGGCCTTGCTCGTAGCAGAGCCTGAAACGCCCATAGTTCTGACGTACGATGCGCCGAATGACTTCAGGCGGCAACCGACCGCTGACCTGCGTGGCGCCCATCCGAACCTGCGGCGCCTTCGTCCTATGCGACCCACCGAGCCGACCATGGCCCGAGCCGAAGCCTTGGCCAGTACCCGTGCCCGCGCCGTGTCCCATCGTGCCGATGTTGCCGAGCCCGATGCCTTCACCACGACCGCCGCCACCCTCGCCGATGCCAGACAAACCCAGACCGCCGGAGCCGAACGCGTCCCCGATCTCGTCGCCCCACATGTTGCCCATGGCGCTGACTTCATCGGTGCCGAGCGACGTATCGCGACCCCAGGGAGCCGTCGGTGCGTTCGGATCCCCCGCCGCGCCGGTGTTCAAGAGCCCGATCATGCCGAACTCCATCGCCTCGCGAAGGGCCGCTTGACGCGCGATGTGTGGATCCTGATTGTCCTGAGGGCCCTGGACAGCGTAGCGCTTGTTAGTCGCTTTGCTGGTCTCCTTACCCATCGACCCCTCTTCACCCTTCGCTCGGGTACCGGTGCCGCCCTCCTTGTTGTCGGCATCCGCATCGGGGACCTGCTCCGTCTCCTCCTCCTCCAGCTCCTTCTCGGCGGCGGCGTCGAGGTATTGCTGAATCAGATAGAGCTGGTCTTGGTCGATGCCCTCGTCATCGGAGAGGCCCAACGGTGGCACGAAAAACGCCATCGCTGCGACCAAGCCGCCCACCGAGAGCATCGAGAGCCCGAAGTAGGCCAAGACGTTCCAGTCAATGCCGCTCGCCAAACCGTGAGCAATCGGCTTACCCGCATTGACTGCGGCGACCTGAAAGACAATGTCGCCCAACTGCACGCGCGCTTTGCTCCCCGGACCGAGCGGGAGCTGGTGCCCGCCCGGCAGCTCGGCGCATGGCGACGCCTGACGACGCGCCTGATCGAGCGAGATCCTCATCCCGTCGGCGGACTCGATTTCGCCGGTCGCTTGCGGCGGAATGACCAACGCGATCGTCGATTGATCGCCCAGCACCACCGGCAGCCGCGTCGTCCCAAGCTTCTCCGCGGGAATGAAGAAGTCGGACGTGAACGCTTTGCCCTGCTCCTCACCCACGTAAAAGTTACGAGGCGGGGATAGATGCGCCACGTGGAGCACGTTCGTGCCCCAGAGGATCATCACTTCCGCCACCTGCACGTGCGGCAACTCCACCTCGTCTGGGGAGACATCAGGACCACTCTTCACCATGGCGTAGGTGTAGTTGCCTCCGCCGTGACCCTGACTGGCCTGGGGGTGTGCCTGGCGAGCCTGTTGACTGGGATGGCCGTATCCGGCTGCAGCCTGCGGCGCTTGATTACCCTGGGGCTGATGCGGCGCGTTGGTGCCGCCGACCATCGTACCTTGAGGATTAAACGCGGGCTCATGCGCATTAAATGCAGAGGACTGCAGCGATGGGAAGCTCGGGGACTGCCCGGACATCATGCTCGGTGGCAAGGAACCAGCCGGCGTAAAAGCCGCTCCACCGGCTCCTGTATACGTGGGCTGCTCGCCCCCATAGCCGTGTTGGGGTTGAGAAACTTGCTGCGAATGGTCGGCGGCACGTGCCACCGCTGCCCCGAGCGCCTGGCGTGCTTCGAAGCGGCCGCCAGTATCGGCCTCGACGTTCTCGAGGATCAGCTGCGTGCTACCGATGTCGACTCGATCTCCGACGCGCAAGCGACACTTGTTGATACGCTCGCCGTTGACGTACGTCCCCGGATCGTTGCCGAGGTCGATCAGAGTTATCTCGGTCGGACTCGCCACCTCAATCACGGCGTGCATGCGGGAGGCAGCCGGGTCGTCCACGCGCAGGTGGCTCTTCGGATCGCGCCCTACTTTGACGATGTCGTGCGTGACCGAATCACGGCTGATGAGCTGACCCCCTTGGTAGGTCGCGAACGTTACGACAGCCTTTGCCATACTTTGGAATTCCTAACAGCTAACGGCTACCGACTTCCGGTAGGACTCGTCGCGGACACTCGGTGAAGCGAGGACCCTGCGTGCACTCCAGTGCAACAGAGGTTCGCGAGACAACGTGGGAGCGGAAAAAACCTCGAGAATGAAACTTGCCGGCGGCCATCAGGCGGTGACGCCGACGCCACGACGAAACGAACACATACCTCGCCACGGGGCCTTCGAAAAGCCTCTCGAGGCCGGCCAGACGAGGATCTACCAGACTCACAAATTTTCGACGGATTTGAGCATCTCCGGAACGAATGACGTCCGGGGGCGAATCAAAGTGGTGCGTGCGGCGCGCGCCCGGACTCGAATCGTCGCGTCATTGGGGCCAAAGCCGCCAGCGCTCAACGGATCGTCATCGAAGCTATAGCCATAGCCGTCGTCCGTCTTCTGCTCCTGGATGTCTTGTGCGGAGGCCGTGGTCGCCAAAAACGTGGTCGCCAAAAAGGAGGTCGCGAGCAACATCGCTAACCCGAGCCCACCAACGAACCGCACTCGTCTATCGTTCCGTTTCATAACACCTCGAACGCGCCTTCCGATGAACACCGTACCGCTATTCCAGTACAATTGTACCCGCTACTTACGGATCTCGTCAACTGACAACTGCCATCGCAGCCCGAGTCGCGCCGAAACCAAGCGCTCTCGGGCCGCTCGCACGTGCTCTCACGATCAAAGCTGGCTGGTTTGAACCGATCCGTATCAACCCTGGGCAATGCCGCGGACCTCGCTGGGTCACTTCCGCGCCGCGCCGCAAGGCGTCACGGCACCGAAATCCAAGCTCGAGTTTAAGGCTGAGCCGCAGGAGCGGCGCCCGGAGGCTGATTCGCCGCGTCGGCGGCCTGCTTTTGTTCGGCCTCCTTGGCCTTCTTGTCGAGCTCTTCCTGCTCCTTTTGCAGCTGCTCGCCCTCTTCGATGAACTTGATCGTGTCTTCGATGTCCTTGGCCCGTTCACCCGAGCGCTTCACCGCTTCGGCGTACGCGGCCTGGCCTTTCGCCTTCGAAATGAACTCGCGATACTTCACTACTGCCTGCTTGAGCGCGGGTACCGACTTGCTGGAATCACCGCCCTTGGCCTCATACTCCTGCGTGAGGATCGCCTCGTTGTAGTAGGCCTCCGCGCGATTGGCGTCGATCTGCTTGCACTCCTGCAGGTGTTTACGCGACTCGGCGAGGAAGGTGTCGTAGTTGGTGTCGTTGATTTGTCCGCGCAGCGCCAATGCGAGACCTAGGTGTGCCTCGTAGTCCTTCGGCTCCAGCCGAAGCGCATCCCTATAGGCTTTATCGGCCTCGGCGAAACCCCGAAACGAAAGGCTCACGGCCGCGTAGTTCATGTGAGCCTCGAAGAAATTCGGATCCAACGTCCGCGCCCGCCCGAAGCTCTTCACTGCCGTATTATAGTCGCGAAGCTCGACCCGAATTAGTCCTGCCGTGTTGTACAGCGGCGCGTAGTTCGGATCCTTCTGCACGCCTTGGTTGGCCACGAGGTCCGCCAGCTCGAGCTGCTGCCGATTCACCTTGGCGCGCGTCGCACCCGCGACGACTAGGCCACCTCGGCGCCGTGCGCCTTGGGGCTTTTCGCCTGCGTTCCGTCGTGCTTGCTCCATGTAGTAAATCGCAAGCTGGTTCATCGCGGGCATGAAGCTGTCGTCGATGGCGAGCGCTCGCTGAATGTTCTTCTTCGCGCGCTCCAGATCGTTGGCTCCGTCCGCGTCTTCCTGCTCGTTGCCACGCTCCATTTGCAGGGCCGCAACGCTGACGAGCGCCTCGACGTTCTGAAACTTCGCGTCGCGGATGATCTGCTCGAGGTTGCGAATGGCGCCGTCGATGTTGCCGGTCTTCTTGTACTCGAAGAGCGCCATCTGACCGCGTGCTCGATGAAAACCCTGCCCCGCCTTGGCTGCGGCCTGGAACTGCGTGACCGCAGCCTCCTCCTGGCCGCAACGCATGTACGACAAGCCCGCGTTGTAGAGCGCCTCGGGCAACGGCTTGTTGGAGTCGGACTGCTGCTGCTTGGAGACAGAGACAAACGCCTCAGCCGAGGCCTTACAGGTGGCAGGCGACCAATCGTAGGCGCGGTCGTGCTTCAAAAACTCCGCGAGAGCTTGCTTGTAACCTTGCGCCGCTTGCTTGCTGATGTCCGCGCCGCTGGTGCTCTTCGCCCCCGAACGCTGGCCCGCTGGCAGCGTCGATTTAGCCCCGCTTGCGCCACCCGCGCCGCCGCAGCCGCTCACGCCCACCATCAAGCCCAACAGGGCAATGACCTTGAACTGCATCACACTCTTGCTCCTCGCCGCAGGAAGCAGCGTGCCATCGACCCGTCTTTTAGAAGCGTTTTCACGATACATTTGTCTTCAGGCTTCTCGCCCCGGCGACCGAGGCGACTCTCATCGATTACGACGCCGTGGGGCGTGCGCTTCACGGCGAAGCAGGGCGCGCACCGCCGCGCGCCCATGCTCCGCTCCGTTCAGTTGCTCGCGGTCTTTTTTGGATCCTTGACTTCGGGCACCGGTTTCGGCGCGGGAGCGGGAGCCGTCTCCTCCGGGCCGCCCAACACCGGCTCACCGCCGAGCTGAAGCGGATACGGACGCTCGGCGAGCACGCGATTGACCCGGTTCGGATCGCCCTTGAACTCGTCGACCAAGTGGAACTCGCTCTTGTAGTTCTCGGCGAGCCACTTCTCGCAGGTCCGGCTGAAGTCGTCGAAGTATTGAAACTTCACCGAGTAATCCAAGCAGATGCCGAAGGCGGTCTTGGCGCGTACTTTCCAGGGCTCGGACGCCTCGTCGAGCGATGCGTAATAGGCCTGGCTGAGCATGATGTCCTTCTTCATCGCCGCCGGAATCGGGGCCGCTCGGAACTCTTCGACGAATTGTCCCCAGATGCCACCGACGCGCGAACCAGCTGCGATCACCCATTGCGGAGAGGGCACGGGCTGCAAGTCGACGATCTTCTTGTACTCGAGCTCCGCATCCTTGATGAGCGGGTTCTTCTTTTCGATCCAGCTCTTCACCTTTGTCTGGATGTGCTCCTTCACGTCCGCCGTCTCGCCCTTGCCCGTATAGTTCGGGAACTTGAGCGCCTCGAGCTTCTCCCGCTTTTTCTCCGCGAAGTAGAACATCGCCTCGCCCACTGCCGTCAGGGCCTTGCCGAGTCGGCGCTGCTTCGAGCTTTGATCTTCACCCTCGATGTTGCCGATGGCGTCGGCGGCCTTGGCCGGGTCCTTCCAGGTGGCCACCACCTTCGCGTACTCGTTCTGCGCCGCCGGCTTGTTGAGCTTCTGGTTCGCCAGTCCGAGCAGCGCGTGTGCCTGCACCTTGACGTCCAACGTCGCTTCTCCATCGATGAGCTTCATCGCTGCACCGAGCCGCTCGGCAACCTCGTCCCATTCCTCCTTTTCGGCGTAGTGGGCCGCGATGGCGAACGCGATCTGAGCTGCCTGTTTGGGCTTCCGCCGACCGAAGTTCTGGTTGAAGGACTTGGCTGCCGCGATGGCTTCGTCGTCGCGACCGAGACCCAGGTTCAGCACCACGGCGTCGCTGATGGCCTTGTCCGCGAACTCGCCTCGGTACTGAGTCTCCTCCGCGTAGCGCATGAAGAAACCCGCCGCGGCGTCGTACACGGCGATGGCCTGGTAGTTACCGCCGATCTCGTAGATGGCTTTCTTGGCCAGATCGGTCCCTTGCAGGTTGTAGCTCGGAGTGAGCAGTAGCCGCTTCACGGCGATCGACTTCGCTAACAGACGACCTGCCTGGTAGGCCTGGGCGGCGTTGTAGAGGACCTCCTCCATACGACCGCACTGCGACGGCTCGCCCTTCGACAGGGGAACCTCGCCGTAATCACGCCACAGCGCGATATAGGCGTCGCCACCCTTCTTGTAGAGCTCGAGCGCGTCGTCCCCGCCCTTGCCGCTATCGGCGAGCTCCACCGTCTTCTCCGCCGCCAGGCGCCGGATGTCGCACTGAATGCGCGTCAGAAGGTCGCAGTTCTCCTTGTCCTCCGCATACTTCTCGGCCGTGCAGAACGATTCGATGAAGCGCGGCACGTCCTTCGCCATTTCTTCGAAGCAGCTTGGCTTGGGCGGCTCGCTCTTGGCGCCGAGGACGTTGAGCGCTTCCAGGTACAGCTGACCGGCGTAAACGGCTGCGTCCTTATCCGCGTGATTTAGCGCGATGTCCCGGAACGCAATGGCGGCCTCGCCCCAGTGCTGCGCTTCGAAGTAGGTACGCGCCCTGGCGTACTTGACCTCCACGTACTGCTCCTCGGCTTGCTTGTCCCCAGCCGGCGGCTGGATGTAGCAGACGTAGCGGTTGAAGGCGCCGATCATGCCCTTTTGCATGTCGGAGAACTCCTTGGGCTTGAACTTCTCCCAATCGTTGCCCTTGTCCTTACCACCCACATCGTCGCGGGTGGGGGCCAGGCCCTTGCCCTTCTTGTCCGACTCGCCCTTGTGGAGTTGGTCGTACATCTTCTGGTAACAGAGCACCGCGGCGTAGGCCGCTTCGGGAGCTTGTTCGCTCTGCGGGTTGGCGTCCACCACGGCGTCGAACGCGGGTCCGCAGTCTTCCCAGCGCTGCTGCACGTACAGAAGGTCTGCCATCGCGTAGCGGATCTTGTAGATGTTCGGCCAATCGTCCTTGACGATGCGGGGGAAGCTGAACTTCGCGAATTCTTCCTGGGTGAAGTTGTCGACGACCTTCCCATAGAGGTACGCGGCGAGATCCATCGTCTTGGGGTCGTTGGTGCCTCGCGTGCCACCCGAGCCCACGGACTCGAGATGCCAGCTCATCGCGGTCTCCGCGATGAGCTCAGCCGTGCGGTTGCTACAGTTGAGCTGTGCCTCTGGCGCGTGCTCCTCCTTCTTGAAGCGGTCGTACACACCGAGCATGTTGTCTAGCTCTTTGCGGATCGCGACCTTGTCGGACGCCGAGATGGCCTGGACCGCCTGGCTGATGAACACCTGGTACTCGCAGAACTGATCACCCTTGTCGCGAGCCATCAGGTCCCGATACAGCGTGATCGCCTCCTCGTAGTGACCCGTGTCGTAATAGGAGATGCCGAGGTCTCGGAGCATCTGAAGCGTGAGCTCCTGGTCCCCGCCAGAGTCACCGCTCAACGGGCGGAAGAAGTTGAAGGCCTTGCTGGCTTTGCCCGCCACTGCATAGACCGGGATGATGTCGCGCCGAGCTGACTTCTGGATCAACTTGGCGTTCGGCATGTCCGCGAATTTGTTGCCGTATTCGATGACGTTCTTGAACTCTTGAATCGCCTGGGCGTACTCGCCACTGTTCCAGTAGGTGTAACCGAGCTTGTACAGCGCGTACCCGTACACCCGGTTCTGCGGTGGCTTGTACTTGGTAACTTCCTTATACGCGCTCTCGGCGAGGGCCCATTTGGAGGGATCACCCATGGCTTCGACGAAGAACAACTCACCGAAGGCCAAGTAGGCATTGGGCACATACGGCGAATTGGGCGCCTTCTCGATCAGCTCGAGGTAGACGTTCCGCGCTCGGTCGAGGTCCTTGCTCTGCTCGTACTCGTAGGCGAGATAATAGAGGATCTCGTCGATTTTCGAGTAATCGGGATAATCCTTCTTCATCCGCGTGTAGTACTTGATCGCGTTCTCTCGCGATTTCACCACGATCTGCTGCGCGGCAACGGCCTCGCGCCTGCTCTTGTCGTACTTGGCCTTCTGCTTCTCCTTCTTCGCGTCGTCAGCGTCGATGTCCGACTTGATCTTGTCGCGAGTAGCCGCAGACTCGAGCTCCACGTAGCCCTCGGCGAGGCGCCGCACCAGCTGCGCACGATCTGGAGAACGGCGCGGCGTGCGCTTGTAGAGGCGCTCGAGGCCCGAGATCTCGGTGATGAGCAGAGCGCGCCCGCGCGCCTGTAAACGCGTGGTCCTGAGGTCGCGCTGGCCCGCCGACATTTCCTCCGGCGCTTGCTTCTGCGCCAGGGAGTCCTTTTGGGCCTTCTTTTCGCGCGGTGGCGGCGCGGACTTGAACGCCGCCGCACGCCGACCCCCGACCTCGAACTTGGTGGGACCCGCCGGGCATGCCTCCACCTCCTTGTAGGTCTCCTCAGGGAGACACTCGGCGCTAAGCCGCTCGAGCGCTGCGCCTGCTGCGGGCCGAGCGACGAACGCCGTGCCCAGAAGAGCCAACAGCGACACGGCTCGGCTGACGTCGGATTGCACCGCGCGACACAGGCGATGGGTGAGGCTGTTCATAGAGAGACGGCTCGGGGAAACACGGCGTGAACGAATGCTTCGAAGCTGCATGACGACCATTACCTTCCGCACGCGGACTCGACGACTTGGCGATAAAAGCCGAGCTCGTCCCGCCAATACTCACCGTCAAACGGCCAGAGCATGTGCTCCTCATCCGGTTTGACGATGCCAAAGATCTTCGACTCTTGCTGGCTGACCTGGTTGGCCGCGATCGCCTGGTCCAGCTCGTTACGCTGAGCGGCGGTGATATCGATCAGAATCTTCTCGCCGTTGCGCAAGTGCTCATCCAGCTCTTCGAGGTTTCGCTGGTAACGCGAACGGGCCAGGTTCCCCGCGTCTTCGACCGCTAGATCGCGGGCGATTTTCAGAACCTCTTGAACCTGGTTGCCGAGCCCGGAGGCCTTGAAGGCCTTGGGGCTCTGCTGAAAACGAGCCATCTCCTCGTCCAGGACGCGGACGTATTCGATACCGCGCAGGAGCTGACGGTCGGACATCGACGCCTCGACGATCCCCGAAATGCTCGGCGGAAGGTCGGCCGTGCCATCACGAACGCTCAGCAGAAACTTGAAGAAGGGCTCCGTCTGCTGCTCACCCTTGAAGCGGGTCAGCACCTTCTGCAGCTCTTCCTGAATGGGCACGAACCGCTTGTTGAAGCGCGCGACCACCGTGGTGGCAGCTTCGTAGTTGCAGTTCGAGAAGTAGATGACGGCTTTTAGGATGTCCGCCTCTGGATAGAACGCACCCGGGAAATAGGGAGACTGGATCGTATGGATGTTGCCGAGCGCCTTGGGGTACTGACCCGCCATGAAATAGGCCCAGGACTCTTCGAACAACGCGTCGAGCCAGTACTCGCTCGACTCGTCGATTTGATTCCAGTGTTTGACGGCAGCGCTCAGCTTCTTGTCGTCGATGCTGGGCGCGTTGGTTTCCGCATCGAGCTTGATCGAAGCGGAGTAGTAGGTGCGCGCCATCGAGAGGTAGGCCAGATCTCGAATCCGGCCCTCGTCCTCCACGCCCTCTACGCCGTCATCCACGGCCGACTCGATGCGCTGGAAGGCTTGAACGGCGGGGACTGATTTGCGCAGCTGGACGTAGCTCGTGCCCGCGAAGAACTGGGCGTGAATGTAGTACTGGCTCTTCTCGTCAACCTTGTTGAACAGACGAATCGCCTCTTCGAACTGGCGGTTCCGGTACTTGTAGCGGCCGAGCAAGTAGTTGAGCTGGTAGAACAGCTCCTTCTGCTTGTCGTTGTCGAAGGCCGCGATCTCGGTGTCGCGATAGCGGCCGACGCGTTCGATGATGTCGGCGGGCTCGGGCAGTTGCGTCGCGAGCTTGGCGAGCCAGAGCAGCGTCTCGCCAAACTTCAGGTGATTGCGGTTGTCCGCGATGAACCCGAAGAGCGCGTAGCTCGCCTGATACAGCTTCATCCGGTACAGCGAGATGGAAAGGAAGTACTGCGCGAGCTGCTTGTTGCCATCGTCGTCCTTGGTCTCACCCGCTACGACGCCGTACAACGCCAGCGCCGCCTCCGGCCATTTCTGGGCGTCGAACAGCGCTTTTGCAGCGCGCGCGCCCTCCGACATGGTGCCTGCGGTGACCGCAGGACCTGCCGGCGCCTCGTCGACTTGTTCGTCCTCTTCATCGAGGTCGATCACGTCCTGGGCGAGTACCCGCCCGCCGTCGAGCAGCGAGCTGCTCAGCACGAGCCCGGAGCTCAAAACACAAACGCCAAGCCAACGCTTAGGCAACATTCGTCCTCACTTTCGGTGCCACCGTTCCACTAATCGCTAACGCCATCATCGCCGTCACTTCACCGTCTATAGTCGCTTTGCGGCTGCTTTACGTGGCTTTAATATCGACACGGCTCGAGAGAGCGCGCTGGCTGCGCGTTCCCAATCGAAGTGCCAGAGGCCACGCCAGCTCCGAGAGGCGTGCTCCTCCCCGCACTCTCCCGAAGCGCACTCGTGCAGGGCATGCTCATGATGTGCAGCCGCCTGACGACGCTTCCGAAAGGCGCTCTCCGAAGGGCATTCCGAGAGTCCATTCCGGAGCGCGCTGACATGCGATACAAAACCCAATCGGAATCGACAGATACAACTGAACCGCTGGGCAGATGTTAGATATCTCCAAGTTGGCTTGTCAAGGCAACATCCGGGAAACGCGCTGCATCGAGCACGGGTTGACCACGTGAGCTCACCGACCTCTGGGCTGGCGCCGCGGCGAGCGTGTAGGGAAAGTCCCGACGTGAAGCTGGGGCACCCGCAAGCTGCTCCGACGCCCGTCTGCTCGCGTGCCGTCGTCAGTCCTGGGAGACTCGAGCTCGATGGCGCTGCGCGCAACCGGCACGAGCTCGCAGCGCGGCGCGCCAAAGGGCGTAGCTCGCGCAGCTCGGCGTGACGGAGCTACGCTTGATGAAGGCCCGTCGAAAAGTGCAGGTCCGGCGCAGATCAACCTTCTACTCTGGCCAGCATGGCGTGCTATAAGCCTCGCCCGATGCATCGCGCCAAATACAATAATCTCACCGGCTTCGTTCGATTCGGCATGGCTCTCGTAGCCGCGACGATCGGCTGCCAAAGCGGTGGCGTCGGGGACCCGTGCATTCCTGACGATGAGTTCATCGAACAATTCAATGGATTTTCGCTTGGGGAAGTGAACGTCGAGAGCCGATCGTTTCAGTGTGAAACCAGGGTTTGTCTCGTAAACAAGTTCCAAGGTCGGGTCAGTTGCCCCTACGGGACTAATGGCTCCAACCCGGACCCAATGGCACAGCCGACGGTGGCCCACGACCGACAATGCCAGCTTCCGGGCTTCACCGGCTACGTCGAGGTCCCCGTACCCCCGCAGCGAACCGAGAGAAGCCCTGAAGTAGCGGTGTATTGCTCCTGTCGCTGCAACGGGGACGACCCGAACGCCCGCTATTGCGAATGTCCGAGTGGCTTCGAGTGCGCCGATATCGTTCCAAAGCAGAGCGGGGGAACTCAGGAAGGGCTCGCCGGTTCGTATTGCATCCGCGCCGGCTCGAACGTCGACCCCGCCACGGTATCGCAGCAAGTGTGCAAGATCCCCGAAGACGTGAATAACCCGGGGGTCGACGAGTTGACGTGCGGCGACGCGCCCGACCGAATCTGAGGCTGCGCGCAAGTGCCCGCGCCAGGTCGGGTAGAGGACGGGGTCGACCCGGGGTGGTCTCGTAGCGAAGTCGGGGTGCGCGCGGAGAGCGCGGTGGCCGCTTACCTAGAGCGCTCGGGATTTTCGATCGTGGCTCGCAACTTGCGGCTGGGGCGACTGGAGTTGGATATCGTGGCGCGCCGCGACAGATTGATTGTAGTCGTCGAGGTTCGCGCTCGCGGGGCGGGCGCATGGACGACGGGATTGGGCAGCTTGAATCGGCCCAAGCTCGAGAGAATTCGACGAGCCGGCCAGCGGCTCTGGCGGCTGCGCTACCGCAACGATCCCAGCGTGGAGCGGATGCGCTTCGACGCGGCGAGCGTGCGTTTCGCGGGGGAACACGCCTGCATCGAATATGTCGTCGCCGCCTTCTAGCTCCGCCTCATCGTCACTGCGCGAGCCTCGCGAGCGTTATGGCATCGCGGCGGTCGAGGTGTAGGCTCGCGATGTGATCTCCCAAACCAACCCGCTGCCACGTGGCTGCGCTAGTGCCTCATGCCCTAAAAGCGTGCCGGGGTCGCCCCGCCCGCGCTGCGCGGGTGAGGGGCAGGGCGAATCCGGCCAAATGGGCGTCTCTGAATTCGGCACCTCCTCTACATGGGTCGAAACCCGGCGCGGACTTCGAGTTTCTCCTGCTAGAGCACCCGCCGGTCTGGGGCTCGTCCTCGGTGTATCTGTCGGCGTTCTCGGCTGCGCACCACTCCAGAGAGTGCATGAGTGCCAAGCCGTGATCGAAACCGTCAACGCCGGGCTGGAGGAGCTTCACGTTCAGGTTCCGGATGCGGGCTCTAGCGCTCCCGCGTACGAAGAGATTGCGGCGGTCTATGAGGCATTGGGTAAGCAGCTCGACGACTTGGCTCCAGCCGACGCGACCCTCGCCAAGGCGCTGGCCAGTTACCGAGACGTTGCCGAACGGGCCGCGACACACAGCCGGGCCTATTCCGTGGAGCTGACCGCCGTCGCCAAGTCGAGGCCGGATAGAGCCAACAAAGAGGCGCGCCTCAATCGCATCCGCACGCTGGCCAAGAGTGATCTGGCGCGCGAAGCAACGGCCGTGCGCAAGCTGAATTCTTTATGCCATCCGCAATAGGCGTCACCCTTCCCGCTTCCCTCCCTCAGGGTACATGCCGAGCAACGGCCCATTCCAATATCGCCTTGGCGAAGTACTGGGGCAAGACCGACAGGCAGCAAAATCTCCCGGCTGTACCCAGCCTCTCGCTCACCCTTTCGGCCCTGTCGACCACCACGACCGTTCACTTCGACGGCAGCGCCCGGAGTGACCAATTCGTGCTGAACGGCGCACCTGCAGATCCAGCGAGCCTCGCAAAGGTGATAGCGCTCCTCGATCGAGTGCGCGCCGCGGCGGGTGTCGAGTGCAGAGCCCGAGTGAGCTCGGAGAACGACTTCCCGACGGCGTCCGGCCTCGCCTCGAGCGCCTCCGGGTTCGCGGCGCTCGCGCTCGCCAGCTTAGGCGCTGCCGGTCTGGCCTGGTCACCAGCGGCGGTGAGTGAGCTGGCACGAGCCTCTTCGGTCTCCGCGGCGCGATCCGTCTTCGGTGGCTTCGTTGCGCTCGATGCCGGCGCCAGCGCGGCGGAGCCGCTGGACGTGGGATCGGCGGCCCAAGAGCTTCAGATGTTGATCGCAGTGACCGAGACTGGTCCCAAGAAAGTGGGCTCCACTGCCGGAATGTTGCAGACGCAATCGACTAGCCCGTTCTATGAGAGTTGGCGCACTGCGGCTCCGCTCGTCTACCGGGAGCTGCGAGATGCGCTGTTTCGGGGGGACTTTGAGCAGGTCGGCGAGGCCATGGAGCACAGCACTCTATGCATGCATGCGACCATGCTCAGCACGAGGCCGGCGTTGATCTATATCAACCCCGGGACTCTGGCCGCGATCCAGCGCGTCCGAGAGCTGCGCGAGCGAGGCACGTTCGCCTACTTCACGATGGACGCCGGACCTCATGTCAAGGTCCTGACTCTGGCGCAACATGCCCGAGCGGTCCAAGCTGAGGTCGAGAGCGCGCCTGGCGTCCAGCGCGTAATCCTGAGCAGCATCGGGAGTGGTGCTCGGATCTTGGAGGCTGGGTGAAAGCGGCTGCCCCCGGCAAGCTCGTCATTTCGGGCGCGTACGCCGTGCTCGAGGGCGCTCCCGCCATTGTCAGCGCCGTCAATCGCTATGTGCGCTGCGACTCTGAGCGCGCTGCCGAAGTGGTGACAGCAGAGGTACGCGCCGCCCTGCCCCACGGCCCCGTGCCCCATTTCGACGCCAGCGAGCTGCGTGCCGATGACCGCAAGCTCGGGCTCGGGTCGAGCGCCGCCATTCTGGTCGCCTCGCTCGCCGCCGTTCGAGGAGCGGAGTTTGCGGACGATGAGGCGCTGCGCGAGGCGATCGAAGGGCCGGCGCTCCTGGCACATCGACAGGCTCAGGGCGGGGGCAGCGGCATCGATGTCGTGGCCAGCACCCGGGGTGGGACGCTCATCGTGAGGCGACGTTCCCCAGAAGCGCTCGAGGTACGGAGCGCGACGCTACCGGCCGACCTCATCGTCGAGGCCTGGGCGAGCAGCATCTCGGCTTCGACCGCCGATCTTTTGGCCAGCGTGGGACGATTCCGAGCGCAACGCCCTCTGGACTACGAGGACGTGATGGGCGCGCTCAGCGCGGCTGCACGGCGCGCCGCGGATGCGCTCACGGGCGGCGATGCGCGAGCTCTCATCGCGGAGCTTTCCTCCCAGCGTGAAGGGTTATTCCGGCTCGGCCAGGCGTCACATGTGCCTATCGTGACTTCCGAGGTATGCCGTTTAGCTGCGTGGGCGGAACCCCGCGACGCGGCGGTGTTGCCTTCGGGCGCCGGAGGCGGCGATATCGTGCTTTGGGTGTCGACCCAGCCATCGCCGCCGGGCTTCCGTGCCCTGGCGGTCTCGCTCGGACATCGCCACGTCCCTCTCGCGCTGCACGCCCGCGGCGTATCCTGCACCTCTCGAGAAAGCAGCCCCCAACGTGGCGAGTGAATCGCGCATCTCCGGATTCTACAAATTACCGCTCACCCTGCGCCGGCGCGCGGTCTGTGAAGCGACCGGTGTGGATTATGATGAGCTAGTCGAGAGCCTGGAGCGCGGTGGCCTGGATGCAGCGCTGGCCGACAAGATCGTCGAGAACGTGCTCGGCACCTATGGCCTGCCCTTCGGCATCGCCTTGAATGCGTGCCTGAACGGTCAAGATCGCCTGATACCGATGGTGGTCGAGGAGCCCAGCGTCATCGCTGCGGCGTCCAATGCAGCACGCATCGTGCGCGCCGCCGGAGGGTTCCGCGCAGAGGTGACGGAGGCGCTGATGACGGCTCAAGTTCAGCTCACCGAGGTCGCGGACGTCGCTCGCGCGAGCGAGCGGCTTCGCGCCGCGACGCAAGACCTCCTAGCCTTGGCGGCGCGCGCCGTGCCGGGTCTCTGCGCACGGGGTGGAGGTCCCAAATCCCTGGAGCTGCGGGATCTCGGCGAAGGCATGTTGGTGGTCCATGTGTATCTCGACTGTAAGGACGCGATGGGGGCTAACTTGGCCAACAGCGTGGCCGAGGCGGTCGGGGATGAGGTAGCTCGCATCGCCGAGGGCCGCCTCGGCTTGCGCATCCTCTCAAACCTTTGTGACCGGCGGCTGGTGCGGGTCAAGTGCTGGGCCCATGCGCAGGATCTGCGCCTGCGCTCGGATGACGCGCCAGATACGCTCGCCCAAGGGCACGACGTGATCGACGGCGTGGTCGCGGCGTCGCGTTTCGCCGAACGTGATCCATACCGCGCCGCCACCCATAACAAGGGGATCATGAACGGGGTGGACTCAGTGGTGATCGCGACGGGCAATGACTATCGTGCCGTCGAAGCGGGCGCCCATGCCTTCGCGGCTCGCGGCGGCAGCTACCAGCCGCTCGCGACCTGGACGCGTGACGGCGATCGGCTCTGCGGCACGCTGGAGATGCCACTTGCCCTAGGCATCGTCGGAGGTACGCTCCGTGTGCACCCCGCGGCTCGCCTGGCGCTAAAGATCGCGCGAGTGACCTCTGCCAACGACCTTGCAATGTTGGCCGCCAGCGCAGGCTTGGCTTCGAACTTGTCCGCGCTGCGCGCCCTGGCCACGGAAGGGATTCAGCGCGGCCACATGTCACTGCATGCGCGATCCGTAGCCATCGCGGCGGGCGCCGAGCACGACGAGGTGGAGCGCGTTGCAAGGGCTCTCGCTGCGTGCGGCGCCTACGACCTGGCAGCGGCAAATCGCATCATCAAAGAGCTCCGCGAACCGTGATGGAGCCGCCGAAGGGGAGACGCGCGCGGTATCTGGTGGCGTTTGCCTCGAGCGCGCTGATCTCCACAGGCTGCGGAGCAGGACAGACTACAGAACGCGTCTTTCACGGTCGTAGCGTCGTGGGCCCGTACATCGAGCCCGGTGCTTACGCAGCCTTCGCAGAGGGTACTTATCTAGAGCAACGAGGTGAGTGGAATGCGGCCGAGCTCGCCTACCGCCGCGCGCTGGATCTCGATTCGAAGAGCCCGAGCACCTGGACTCGCTTGGCTGCACTGGCGTGCCGCAAAGACCTGAAGCGAGCGCTGGCAGCGTTCCACACCGAGGGTATCGCCCGTGACTATGCTCCCGCCTGGGAAGAGCGCGCGCGCTGCTTGCACCAGCACGGTGAAACGAAGAGCGCCCTGGCTGCGGCGGAGCGCGCGGTGATGCTCGAACCAGGCAATGCCGGTGCGAACTTGTTGATCGCGGACATCTATCGCGCGGAGTCCAAGCCGGCCGAGGCCAGTGCTTGGCTGTTTGCCTGGGTGCTCTCGAGCCCCGAAGCGGCGTCTCACTGGAAGGCGCTGTACGAACGAGCGACGCGGATACGCGACAAGCCGCTCGCTCGGCTGGCACGTCAGGAGCTCGCTCGACGCAGCAGGGTCGGGGCGGAGGACATCACGAGCATCCACTCGACGAGCGATACTCGAGGCGAAGGAGCCTCCGGCTCGGAGCATGCCGACGCGACGATCTCGGAGCGCGGAGACATCGACGCGCGTTCGAGCAGCAGCGACGAGGTCGGTTCGAGCTTGTCGTCCGCGCTCGACGCTACGGCGCGCGGACAACCGGCGCTTGCTCTCAGTCGCGCCGACCTCCTGCTAAAGGCCAATCCAGACGACGCAGACGCCCTCGTGGCTGCCCTGTTCGCGTCCCTGATGCTCGGCGACGAAGAGCGCCTTGCCGAGGTCTTGCGTCGAGCCCAAGCTACGAGAGCGCCGAGCCCCGCCCTGGCCAAAGCAATGACGGACCTCTTGCGGTTCCGAGTAGGTGAACGAGCAGCCGAGCAGTGGCTGGCGGCATATCGGCGCGCTACCGCTTCAGGCGCCCCCTGAGACTCGCTCATCCACCTGCTGCGAAGCGCCTACACAGAACCCGAAGTCCGCGCAGGGTTCCGACCCAGGTAGAGGAGCACTAGCGGTTTGTGTCGGGCTCGCTCTTCGAGCGCGCCTCGTACTCGCCCTCAGAAAACGCGATTTCAAAAGCCAGCTGCCTGGGCACGCCTGCCTCAATGTCAACGCGTTGCTCGACCACCTTTCCGAGGGCGGGAGCGTAGGCCGTAACCTTGACCGTGCCGACGGGGATGCCCGTGATCTCGAACTCGCCGTCCAATCCCGTCACGTCGAAGGTCGGATAGTTGAGCACGAATAAGTCGGAGCGCATGTAGTCGCGCGTTTGATCGACCAGCATGTATTGCCCGGCCTGCGGCGCGAAGATGGGGACCGGATTTCCGCCGGGCATCGCCACTCTGAGCGCGTAACTCGGAGTCCCCACCAGGCGGGGCATGTAGGCCTGAGCGTCCAGATTGTAGACGTCAAGGCGTTGCCCCAAGGTCATTGCAATGATGCGACCGTCGAAGGCACATCCTTTTGCCTCGACGCGCACGGCTTCGCCGCGGATCGGCAAGTAGCCTTGGTACTCGGTGACGGTAACCAGCACGTCTGCGAGCGAGCGGCCCGCCCCTTGACGGTACAGCTTGCGGTGCAGCTCGTGGGCGCGAGGACAGGCATCGGGCGGCAGCTTCTCCACCATCGCCGCCACCAGCGGTGGCGCATCCCCGCTCACCTTCACCACGCCGCGCACGCTCCCGACCGGGCCCGCATACACCGGGAGACCCTTGGGATTGAGGGCGCGCTCCGCTTCCCGAGCCTGGCGCGCCGCGTCCTCCGCTAGCGCGCTGGCTTGCTGGAGCGACGCAGCACCCGACGCGCCCGAAACGCCCGCGGGCGCTTCGCCTCGACACCCACTCAGGCCGAGCCCTAGGCACAGATAAAAAACCCGGGGGCTCACGCCCTTGACCTTACGAGAATTGCCACGAATGTTTCAAGCACAGTGCTCCCAAACCCAAAACCCCACTGGGCTCTCTTTCTCGCGATCTCGGTCGGGAGCTGCGATAGCCGAACCCCATCTCGAGACGGCCCCGCTCCAGCCCGCAGCAGTGCCGAGCCCCGCCGCGGGGTCGCAACCGAGACCCCAATCGTGCGGACCGCCCACTATGAGCTGCGGGTCTCGGCCTTCCAGGAATGCAGCGTCAGCCCTCCGGAGTCCCTCGGTGCCAGCAGCAAACGCGTCGGCGTCGAAGTGAGCCTTACGCCGCTCGGAGAGCTCCAAGTGCCGGCAAATCCCTATTATGCCCTCCTGATCGATCGCGAAGGCAACGTCTACGAAGCGACGCTCGGCGGATGCGGAGCGCCGCTCTCCCCCAGCCTACCCGAACCGCAGCAGATCGCCCGCGGCTGGATCACCTTTGATCTGCCGGCGGATGCCCATGAGGTCCAGCTCACCTATGCCCCGGAGCTGCTCGGCGGCCCCAAGGAAGAGGCCTCGCTGCAGCTCCAACTGTGAGCCGTGCCGCTCTCTCTGACGCCGCCGACGGCGAGCACTTTTACGGTAGGGCGGCGGCCGCAAATTCCAAAGCGCGCGTGGGAAATGTGCCGAGCAGCACCACCCCGACCGCAGCCAGCAGGATCGCGGTGTTCACCATGGCCGACCGCATAGGTACCGCCACCGGGGCGCCCGCAACCGGCTCCCGCATGTACATGTAGACCATGACCCGCAAGTAATAATATGCGCCTATCACGCTGTTGAGCAGACCGAGCACCGTCAGCCAATACAGGCCGGCGTCGATCGCAGCGGTGAAGACGTACAGCTTGCCGAAAAACCCGGCGAGCGGGGGAACCCCTGCCAGGGACAACAGGAACACCGAAAACGCGAGCGCCGCTGCTGGATGCCGGCGCCCGACGCCCGCCAAGTCTTCGTAACTTACGGCCTCGCGACCGCGGCTACCGCACAGAATCAGCGCTCCAAAAGCGCCCGCCGTCGAGACCGTGTAGGTGAGCAGGTAGAACGAAACGGAGGGCTCGGCTTGGCTCGAGCCCAGAATTGCAGCCACGCCAACCAATGCATAACCCGCGTGAGCGATCGACGAATACGCGAGCATGCGCTTTACCGAGTCTTGGCGACCGGCGACGAGGTTGCCCAGCGTCATCGACATGAGGGCCAGGGCTGCGATGATGGGCGGCCAACCCGCGCCCCAGCTCAGCAGCCGTTCGTCGCCGAAACCAACGACCAGCACGCGCATCAAGATGGCAAACGCCGCGCTCTTGAGGACGACCGCCATATAGGTCGTCGTCGGGGTCGGCGCGCCCTCGTAGGCATCGGGGGTCCACATGTGGAATGGCACCGCGCCAACCTTGAAGGCGAGACCGACGATGGACATGACCATGGCCAAGAGCACGTACGTCGTGTTCACGACGCTGCCGCTCTCGCCGATGGTGTGAATGGCCTGACCTATGCCGGCGAGGTCGGTATGGCCTGTCGCACCGTACAGGAGCCCGGCCCCGAACAGCTGGATGGCAGCCGCAAAGCTCCCGAGCAAAAAGTACTTCAGCGCGCCTTCGCTCGCCTTGAGGCTACCGCGCCGCAACGCGATCATGCAGTACACGCCGAGCGACATCGTCTCCAACCCGATGAATAGCGTGAGCAGATCACCGGCTGCCGCCAGCGCGATTGCGCCTACCGTCGCCCAGAGGACCAGCGGAAAGAACTCGCTGCGATCGATCTCGTGCTCGGGCAAATACCCGCCGCCCAGCAGGCAAGCCAGGCCCCCGCCGAGACAGAGCAGGAACGAATAGAAGAGCGAAAAGCGATCGACGATGAAATAGGGTGCGACCGCCTCGACGCCGCCGAGCTTCTCAGGACCAACGAGCCACACACCGATGCTCAACACAGCGCCGCTGAACAGGATGACTGCGCTGCCGAGCCCGAGCTCCGGCGCGCGACCAGCGCCTGCATCCACGATGACGCCATTGGCGTTGATGCCCGACGCGCTCAGCGGTTTCCCGAGCGCCTCCGCCAACATCAACAGCAGGGCGCCAAAACCCACCGCCAAAAGCGGCGACAGCGCGAAAATTAAGTTCATGGGGTTTCCTCCGCGCGGACAGCAACACTCGGCTCCAGGGCAGGAGTGGGTTCGGGTTTGTCATCCGGCTCGGGATACCCAGACTCTGTGGGTCCGCCTTTGCGTGGCTTCAGGCCCGCTCCAGGCTGGCCCCTATGCTCCTGATAAGCGACGCGTCCCTCGACGTAACGCCCGATCACGCTAGAGACGCTCTCGTGCATGCGGTCCAAAAGCAGGTTCGGGAACAGCCCAACGACGAACACCAGGACCAAGAGCGGAGCCAAAGCCATCGTTTCGCGCGGATTGACATCACTCAAGCCCTGGTTCTTCGGGTTATCGAGCGGGCCGAAGAAGACCTTTTGGACCACGGAGAGCATGTACACCGCGGCCAAGATGACGCCGAACGCGGCCACTGCAGCCTGGCTCGTGGCCCAACGCCCGAGCGGCTGCGAGACAATGGTACCCATGATCACCATGAACTCGCCGACGAAGCCGTTGGTGCCGGGAACGCCGATGCTGGCCATGGTGAAGATGACGAACAGCGCAGCGTAGATCGGCATCACCTTGGCGAGGCCGCCGTATTCGGCGGCCAAGCGCGTGTGGCGCCGGTCGTAGATGACGCCGACGAGGATGAACAACGCGCCGGTCGAGATGCCGTGGTTGACCATCTGAATGATGGCCCCTTCGATGCCCGCCTGGGTCGCCGAAAATAGCCCCAGCATCACGAACCCCAAGTGGGCCACGGACGAATACGCGACCAGGCGCTTGATGTCGGCCTGCCGCCACGCGCAGAGCGCCCCGTAGATCACACCGCCCAGCAGCGCAACCCAGGCCAGCGTCGCGCCCGCCTGCCACGCCGGCCCTTCGAACATGCCCATACAGAAGCGCAGGTAGCCATAAGTGCCGAGCTTGAGCATCACCGCAGCCAGGATCACGGAGCCGCCGGTCGGCGCCTGCACGTGTGCGTCAGGTAACCAGGTGTGGAACGGCCACATGGGCACCTTGATCAGGAACGCGAGTGAGAAGCCCGCGAAACACAGCCAGGCCGCGGGCTCACTCAGCAGCAAGCGACGCAAGGCGAGATAGTCAAAGGTGTAATACCCCTCGAGCTGCTTGAAGCTCCACACCATGTAGAGGATGGCCGCCAGCATCACCATGCTACCGGCCATGGTGTACAAGAAGAACTTGTACGCTGCCTTCACCTTCTCGCTGCCACCCCAGACGCCGATGATCAGAATCATCGGCACCAGCATCAGCTCCCAGAACAGGTAGAACAGGAACAAGTCCAGCGAGACGAAAGCCCCCAGCATGGCACCGTGCAGCAGCAAGAACGAAAAGCACAATTCTTTCGTCCTGCGCGTGATCGAGCCAAAGCTCACGTACAGGGCCAGCGGGCTCGACAGCGTCGACAGCAGGACCAGCCAAAAGCTGACGCCGTCCACGGCAACGTGGTAGCGAATGCCGAAGCTCGGGAGCCACTCGGCGACGTACTGGTGATGCCAGCCGCTCGTCATCGGCGTGGCGAGCAAGAACAACGACACCACGAAATCGACGACCAGCACCCCCATGCTGAAGCGCCGGAGCAACCGGGGCGCCTGGCGCGGCAAAAACAGCACGGCGACCGCGCCGACGATGGGCAGAAACACGATCAGGCTAAGCAGATGCGGCCACTCGGCTGCCGGCTCCACGGCGCTCGGGGTGCCAGGCCAAAGCCCGCGCACAAAGCCGACGCCAAGCAGCGCCACGAGGCCGAGAGCGAAACGCTCCATCCGCCCCTGCCTGCGCGGCAACATGGCGCCAACTACAAATGCGAGAACGTAGGGCCAGGTCTCGACGATGGCTGACGCGAGGGGATTCATCGGAGGCTTCCTCGAAGGGTGAGCGGAGCGCTTGCTGCGGCACCGCCCGGTACCGGCTGATGGATATCGCGACCGAGCACCACGCTGGTGGCGTCGCGCTTGGGACGGTGCACCTGGTAAACACCCGTACGCGTGCGGCCGAAGGCGTTCTTGACTTCAAAACGTACGTCCCGAGTCGCACCCTCCTCCAAGCTCAGTGTCACGCTCGAGGTCGTGCCGAACTCCTCCTGGTCATATGTCCCGTCCCCGTCCGAGTCCCAGCGGTAGACATAACCGAGTCCCGGGGCCGCTTGCACGGCGTACTGCCCGGTCTGAGCATCGCCCGAGATGATCGCCTTGGGCTGTGGCACCGCCACAAACCAACCGATGCCGAACATCCCGACGACCATCGTCGCGGCGTAGGCCTGGGCGTGCCCCGTCTGCGTCAGACGCAATAGGTGCCCCCACACGGTCACGATCAACGCCGTCAGGCGCGCGATGATGCCGTCGACCACCCAGCGATCGACCCAGACCGCGGCGTCAGCCAGCGCCTCCAAGCTGCCGACCACGAGCTCGTCGTACAACTCGTCGACGCGCCACTTGTCCACCAGGAGCTGGTGCAGAGCGGGGAAACGCTCTGCCAGGGACGTGGCCGGGGCGCTCTTCCGCATGACGTAGAAGTAATAAGCCACCGACGATCCGATCAGGAACGCAGCCACCCCCGGTATGAGCAGCGGCCACATCAAGGCATGGTCAGGATCGGTGTTGTGCAACCGCGCTGGGTCGACCGTGGCCTCAAACAGTGGCTCTAGCCAATGCTCGAGCGGCGTAATGTGAAGCGGAGCCGCGTTGAGGAAGCCGCCAAAGGCCGCCAAAGCCGCCAGAACGACCAGGGGCAGCGTCATGCGCCAAGGCGACTCGTGCGGCTCCGGGCCGTCTAGAGGGCCCGAGCTGTGGTGGTGATGGTGGTGATGCGGGTCGTGCGCATGGTGCGGGTCGTGCTGCGGCTCCTTCCAACCTGCCACGATGCGCCAGCCCTTGAAGCTGCCGTGGAAGATCAAAAAGTAGAGCCTGAACATGTAGAAAGCGGTCATCACGGCCGCCGTCACCCCGATCGCGAAGAGCACCACGCCGGTGCTCGCCGGCCAAGCAAAGGTCGTCGGGTTGCTCGACACCACCGAGCGCGTGAACGCGCTGTACAGGATCTCGTCCTTGGAGAAGAACCCGCTCGTCAGCGGCATGCCGCTGATGGCGAGCACCGACGCGAGGAACGTGGCGTGAGTGAGCGGCAGGTACTTCTTTAACCCGCCCATGTTGCTCACGTCCTGCGAGGCGTCGGTGTCGTGGATGCGTGCGTGCATGGCGTGGATGACCGAGCCGGCGCCGAGGAACAAACAGGCCTTGAAAAAGGCGTGCGTGAGCACGTGGAAGAAGCCGGCGGTAAAGGCGCCGACACCGACGCCCAGAAACATGTAGCCGAGCTGACTCACCGTCGAATAGGCGAGCACCTTTTTGATATCGCGCTGCACCAGGGCGATCGTGGCCGCAAAGAGCGCGGTCAACGCCCCAATGCAAGCCACCACGAACATCGCAGCGGGGCTGAGCGTGAAGACGCCAGCCATGCGGCATACGAGATAGATCCCCGCGGTGACCATCGTGGCCGCGTGAATCAACGCGCTGACCGGCGTTGGGCCTGCCATGGCGTCTGGCAGCCATGTGTAGAGCGGGATCTGCGCGCTCTTGCCGGCGCAGCCCAAGAACAGCGCCAGCCCCACGAGCGTCGCCGCCGACACCGAACGTGGCTGGGTGATCACGTCCGGCAAGAAAGCAGCAAACAGCTGACCGTCCCAGATCCGCACCTCGGTCATTAGCCCGCGCGACCCGGCGGCGATGCCGTCCCAGTCGAGCGCACCCGCATAACGAACCAACAAGGCCATCGCGACGAGCAACCCAAAGTCGCCCACTCGGTTGACGATGAACGCCTTCTTGCCCGCCCGGGCGTTCGCCTCCTGATCGAACCAGAAGCCAATCAAGAGGTAGCTGCACAGGCCTACCCCTTCCCAGCCCACGAAAAGGATCGGCAGGCTGTGGCCCAAGATCAAAACCAACATCGAGAAGATGAACAGGTTCAGATAGGCGAAGAAGCGATAGAACCCCGGGTCGTCCTTCATGTACGCCGCGGAGTAGAGGTGGATCAGAAAGCCGACGCCGGTCACTATCAAGGCCATCGTGGCGTTGAGCGCGTCGAGCGAGAACGCGACCTCGAGGCTGAACGAGTTGGCGCCTGCTCCGGCGTGAATGAAGCTGGCCTCGCCCGCCCTCGACAGGGTCAGCCACTGCCAGCCGTGCCAGACGAAGCGCGCCGGCGACTCGCTGCCCGCCTGCGCGTGGTGCAGCATCGCGAAAGCGAGCACGCTCCCGAGAAACGCGACCGCCAGCGCAGAGAGCGCCATCAAGCCGACCGCGTCTTTGCCGAGCCGCTTGCCGAAGACGCCGTTTACGAAGGCACCCAGGAGCGGCATGCCAATGATGAGCAGGAGCAAGGCGAAATCATTCGCCGGAAAGATCTTCTGCAATGCTTCCATGTGAGCTCGATCCTTACGTGAGCCAGCGCGCGTCAGTGACGCATGAGATCCGCTTCGTCCGTGTAGACGGTGGATTTCAAGCGGTAATACGAAAGGATGATGGCTAGCCCGACGGCGACTTCGGCAGCCGCCACCGCGATGATGAAGAACGCAAACACCTGGCCGCTCATGTTGTCACCGTGCACGCGGTTGAAGGCGACGAGCATCAGGTTGACGGAGTTGAGCATGAGCTCGATGCTCATGAGCTGGACGAGCACGTTGCGCCGGACCAAAAACCCGACGCCGCCAATCGTGAAAATCAGCGCTGAAAGCAGCACGTAGTGCTCGAGGGTGTCACTCAGCGCTGTCACTCGGCACCTTCGGATCCCAAAGGACGCCCTGCATCTCGGGGATGCAGCGGCCCAGCGAACAAGTCACGCGGCGTTCGAATGACCTTCTGACGACGCACGTTGCCCTGACGGCTTCGGGCAACGGCGATGGCGCCGATGACAGCGACGATGAGCAGCGCAGTGGCCAGCTCGAAGGCGAAAATGCCTTGCGTGAACATCTGCGTGCCTACCGCTTCCACGCTGCCGTGGCCGGGCTTCACCGCGCCGAGCATGGTCAACTGATTTTGCCCGCGGCCCACTGAAAGGAGCCCGAGCACCGCCATGACCACGAACAACCCACCCCCGAGCAGGCGGCTCGGACCGGAGCGACCCGGCCGCGCGGGTGCGCGTGCATCGGCCCCGAGCAGCATCAATACAAACACGAACAGGACCACGACCGCGCCGGCGTACACGATCAGCTGAATGGCGGTCAGGAACTCGGCTCGCAGCTTCAAAAACAGCCCAGCGATACCGAAGATCGTGGCCAACAAGCCCATCGCCCCGCGAATGGGGTTCTGCGCCGCGACCGTCGTGATTGCACCGGCCAAACAAGCCACCGCGCACAACCCGAAAAGAAGGTTACCCGGTGTCATAGCGTCAATTTGCCCGTCTGGGACCTGCCCCGGTTCTCGACATAGTCCTCGAAATTCTTTCGGTACTTCCGAATAAAGGCCAGCGCCGGCTGTGCCGCGCCGTCTCCGAATGCACAGATGGTGTTGCCCGTGATGTTCGAGGCGATTTCGCTGACCTGATCGACCTCGTTCATGGTGGCCGTGCCTTCGATGACCTTGTCGAAGAGTCGCTCGAGCCAGCCGCAGCCTTCGCGGCAGGGCGTGCACTGGCCGCACGACTCGTGCTTGTAGAACCGCATCAGATTCGAGAGCGCGATCACCGGGTCCGCGGCGTCGCTCAGCACGATGGCGCAGCAGGTTCCGAGCATGCTGCCCACGCTGCGGAACGTGTCGACGCCGAGCGGCAGGTCCAAGATCGACTTCCCGTTGTAGGGCTCGAACTTGGGATTGTTCGGGACGTTGATGATCTCGTCCGGCAAATGGACGGGGCAGGATGACCCACCGGGGATAACCCCCAGCATCGGGCGATCCCCCTCGATGCCTCCGCCCAGGTCGTAGATGAGCTCACGCAGCGTCAGCCCAACGGCACACTCGTAGATACCCGGCTTGCGCACGTGACCGGAGACGCCGAACAGCCGCACCCCGCCGTCATTCCAAGCGTGCAGGTCGCTCAAGCGACTGAACGCGTCGCCACCCAGCTGAAATGCCGTCGGCATGATGGCGACTGTTTCGACGTTATTCACCGTCGTCGGCATCCCGAAAGCGCCCGCTTGCGCCGGAAACGGCGGTTTCAGCCGCGGCTCACCGCGCCGCCCCTCGAGCGAGTTGAGGAGCGCCGTCTCCTCCCCGCAGATGTACGCGCCAGCACCCGTGTGCACGTAAATCTCGACGGGATAGTTATTGCCGAAAGGCGTATTACCCAGGTACCCCTTGGCGCGAGCCTCGCGGATCGCGCCCCAAAGGCGAGCCTTTGACAGGTGCAACTCGTCGCGCACGTAGATGTAGCAAACGTGTGCGCCGATGGCGTAGCAACCGATGATGCAACCCTCGATCACCGAGTGAGGGTTTTGCTCCATGATCGTGCGGTCTTTGAAGGTACCCGGCTCGCCCTCGTCGGCGTTGATCACCAGATAGTGAGGCTTGCCATTGGGCTTCGGCATGAAGCTCCACTTGGTGCCACAGTCGAACCCCGCGCCACCGCGGCCTCGCACGTGAGCTTTCTTCGCCTCCTCCACGACCGCCTCGCGCGACATGGACAACGCCCGCCGAACCGGCCGATACCCGCCGTTCGCCTCGTATGCCTGAAGGCCCCAGCCATCGGCTCGGCCGTAATTCTTCGTGAGATAGTCGGTGCGCTTGAGCATAGGTGCCTCGGCCTCGCGCTAGTCTTTTGCCAGACCGGCCAGAATCTGGTCGACCTTTTCGGGAGTCAAACCCTCGTAGTGGGTCTTGTCGATTTGCATCATGGGTGCAGTACCACACGACGCTAGGCACTCGGCCGTGCGCAGGGTGAAACGGCCATCCGCTGTGGTGTGCCCGACGCTGACGCCTAGCTTGCGCTCACAATGCGCCAGAATCTCGTCGCTGCCCCGCAACGCGCAAGACAGCGTGCGACATACCCACACCTGATGTTTGCCTGGCGGGTGCTGGTTGAATAGCGAATAGAAGGTGACCACGCCCTTGACGTGGGCAGGGCTCAGCTCGAGGCGCTCTGAGACAAACTGAATGACTTCGGTCGAGACCCAGTTCTCATTCGCGCTCTGGCACAGATGGAGCACCGGAATGCAGGCGGCCATCTTGTTCGGATAGCGCGACAGGATCTCGGCAAGCTCACGCTCGTGCGCCTCACTTAGGACAAACGCCATGCTTCTCTGGGGTAACGAGTGCAGCCAAGGATGATTGGAAAGCTCGGTGAGCAGCTTGACCGACTCTCGTTTGAGTACGACGACCTCGAGAGTGCAGCGGCGGGCCTGCGAGCGAGCGCACCGTAATGACCTGGAAAGCGCAGTGTCAAGGGGCGCAGGCGCAAGCCTCCGAACCCGCGCCGCCGCAGCGCAGATAGCGGGCTCATGGCAGGGCTGAGCATCTCGACGGCGACCCCGATAGGACCACCGACCTGGAGTTATTTTGGTAAGCGCGGGAAAGACCGGCTAGGCTCTGGGTGGAGGTAGCCTCGTGTTTTGCCCAAACTGCGGCACCCAGAATGATAGCGCGGCAACACCGTGCAAAAAGTGCGGCTTCAAACTTAGCGGAATCTCTGCCTCCAAGTTCAAGGGCACGATGATGCTGAACTCGGATCAAACGGTTCAGGAGCTGATCGAGGAGCATAAGAAGAAGCAGTCCCCCGCTGAAGGCGGTGCTGGCGGCACTCCGAGCGAAGCTCCGCCGACTGTCGAGCCGGAAGCCCCCTTGCCCCCGAAGACGTCCGTGGCCCCTCTATCAGGCCTCCCCGGCGCTCCCAAGAGCGTCCTCGCTCCGCCTCGGGCAGCCATGAGTAAGCGGCGCATGGGCGGGACGATGTTGGGAGTCGCACCGCCTGCAGGCGGTGTGACTCCGCCTCAGTCAGAGGTCACCGCCACGCCGCCGCAGGTCAATGCCCCTGGGATTCCGTCGACCGAGCCTCCGTCCGCGCCCGTCGAGCCTCTCATTTCCGTAACGCCCGCGCAGCGCAAGCCAGCAGCTCCATTGGCAGCGACGGTGGGGATGCCAGTGGTCTCGGTGCAGCCCGTCGTACGACCCAGCCCTTGGGTGCCCGCCCCCGGTGGCACTCGGCCGCTAGCGGTGATCGCGGAACCCATTCCTCGAGCCGCGGCCGCCGGTGGCACTCGGCCGTTGGCTGCAGCTGAGGCCGAGGCAGCGGACCCCGCGTCGCCCCGCGACCTCACTCCACTGTCGCGCGACCTCGCTCCCGCGCCGCACGACCTCGCTCCCGTGCCGCCGCCGCCCGAGGCCACTCCCGCGCCGCGCGACCTCACTCCTGCCGCCCCGCGCGAGGTCACTCCCGAATCTCTCGTCCCAACTCCCCGGGTGCCGGCGGTCACTGCGCCCCTGCCCCAACACCCACTAGCCGCTGCGGCCGCGATCGCTGACCCCACGGCGATGCACGACCCTGGGGCCACGGATGAGGCAGCCTCGCTCGTCGCGCCTCGCGGCGTGAAGCCCTTCGAAGTATTTCTGATTGTCGCGACCTGCGGGCTCTATGGGCTCGTGCTTTTGATGCGGCAGCGTAAGCCGTCCTGAGCCTTGCTTCCGGCTGCCGCCGTCGCGTGACGCCCGTGTCAGCGGCCAGGGCACGAGGCGCTAGGTATTAAATCGGAAGTGCATGACGTCGCCGTCTTGCACGACGTACGCCTTACCCTCGATGCGAGCCTTGCCTGCCTCTCGACACTTCGCCTCGCTCCCCAGGCGCAATAGATCGCGCCAATCGATCACTTCGGCCTTGATGAAGCCACGCTCGAAATCCGTGTGGATGACGCCGGCGGCCTGCGGCGCTGTCCAACCTCGTGGAATGGTCCAAGCGCGGCACTCCTTCTCCCCTGCCGTGAGGTAAGTGATCAAGCCGAGCAGCTCGTACCCGGTTCGGATCACCCGGTTCAGCCCCGCTTCACTGAGCCCTGCGCCCGACAAGAACTCCGGGCGATCTTCCGGATCGAGCTCGGCGATCTGCGCCTCGAGGCGCGCGCAGATAGGCACCACGTCCGCGCCCTCGCTGCGAGCGTGCTCGCGCAGCGCTCGAAGGTGCGGATTCTCGTCGAGGGCCGCCAGCGACCCCTCATCGACGTTGGCGACGTAGAACATCCGCTTGCGCGTCAAGAGCTGCAGCTCCTGGAGCACCTCTTCTTCTACGGCGCCGTCGGGCACGAACGTCGTCGCCGGCTTGCCCACGTTCAAGTGCTCCGTCAGCCGCTCACCCAGACCCACTGCTGCGCGCTCGACGGCACTGCCGCCTTTCGCCATCTTGCGAGCCTTGTCGAGGCGCTTCGTCACCGAGTCCAGGTCACGCAAGATGAGCTCCGTCAGGATAGTCTGAACGTCGGCGACTGGGTCTACGCGCCCTTCGACATGGGTGACGTTGTCATCGACGAAACAGCGCACGACGTGGGCGATGGCGTCCACCTCGCGGATGGTGGCGAGAAACTGATTGCCGAGCCCCTCGCCCTTGGACGCGCCTCGCACCAAGCCGGCGATGTCAACGAAACGCAGGGACGTTGGGACCTTGCTCTTCGTCTCGTACAGCTCCGCGAGGCGATCGAGCCGCTCATCTGGGACGGGTACGATACCGACGTTAGGCTCTACCGTGCAGAACGGGAAATTCGCCGCCTCGGCTTTGGCCGATGACAGGGCGTTAAAGAGTGTGCTTTTGCCGACATTTGGCAAACCCACGATGCCACATGAAAATCCCATAGTTCTCCCACGAAACGGCTCGACCGATACGTGCAGCGGGTGCCGACGGGCACGGCAGACGGGCGCTCGCTCGAGCGGCGCAGGATGCGTCTGGCATTGAGGTTTGTAAATACCGATTCAGGGCGCCGCGGCCCGCCAGCCCAGGCGTGCTCGACTCACGCCGCCAGCCCGCGCTGGGCGCGAGCCAAGCGAAGAAAGCGCTCGATTACGGCGGCTCCGTCTGGTGCGTCGCGCAACTCGCGCTCCGCAGCGTCTACGTCGAATCCTTCCGCGAGGAGCAGGGCGCGCCGCGCCTCGAGATATTGACGCATGACGCCCGCGTCTATCTCGGGATGAAACTGCACGCCCCAGGCGCTCGCTCCAAAGCGGACGGCCGCGTGCGGGTCTCGCTCCGTCGAGCCTACCGCCCGGGCCCCCACAGGTAGTTGCACCAAGGAATCGACGTGTGTCGAGTTCACTACCGTTGTTCCGCGTCGCCCGAACACGGGATCGTCCTGCGAGGTGGTGTAAGGCACAGTACCCATTTCTCGCCCGGACGGATTGAGCCGGACTTGCCCACCGAGAGCTTGCCCCAGAAGCTGATGACCGAAACAAATTCCGAGCAGCGGCACGTTGGCTGTCACAAGCTGGCGAAGCCACACTGCAGTACGATCCATCCACGGAAGGGCTTCCGTAACGCTAAACGGTGAGCCCGTGACGATGACGGCCATGGCCGCGGTAAGGTCGGGCAAGACATCTAACTCTCGCACGTCGTAGACCAGCCAAGGCGATGTCCCAAAAGCGGGCGCCGCGCGCCGGATCAGGTCCGCGAAGCCACCATACCGCGTTCGCGTTTCTGGGACCGGATCGCCAGTTACGAGGACCACAATGGAGGATGCCGACATTACTGAAGAATCCCCCCAATTTGGCCCGGAAGCAAGCCCCAGGCAAGCCGCCTCCTCCATGCTAGGCTACCTCACGTGAACGACCCCTTGGCGCCCGACTTAGCAGAGGCGGCCTCATTCGAAACCCCGAGCTCAGCCACCCCGGCCAATCCTCGCGTGGGGCCCGCCAAACGGGGGAGCTTGGAGCCACCCGCGTCACCTCGCTCGTCAGAGCAGCCTGCGGCGCCTCGCACTTCAGAGCAGCGCTACTCGGCCCTCCCCGGGTCAACTCGCTCCGCAGAGCAACCCGCGTCGCCCTCGTCAGATCAGCCCACCTCGCCACGCTCGTCAGAGCAGCTCCTCTTGCCCCTCGCTAACGTCGGGACTTCGGCGCCGCCGTTGGTGCGGATCGACCCGAAAGACCGGGTTTTCGTCAACCGCGATCTGAACCTGGCGAAGATCGATTGGCTCGGCTTCGACATGGATTACACGCTGGCCGTCTACCATCAGCAAGCGCTGGACGAGCTCAGCGTCAAGCTCACCGTGGACCGCATGATTGACCGCGGCTATCCGCGTTATTTGCGCCAGATCCGCTATGATACGCGCTTCCCCATTCGGGGGCTGCACGTCGACAAACGTTTTGGCAACGTGCTCAAGTTGAACCGCTTCAAGGCGGTGTACAAGGGGTATCACGGCCTAGCGCGCCTCAAGCCTCAGCAGATCCACGAGCTTTACGTGGAAAAGCAGGTCCGGCCCAACACGCCGCGTTATCACTGGATCGACACGTTGTTCTCCCTTTCGGAGGTCACCAGCTATTGCGCCATCGTGGATGCCCTCGACAAACACGGTGGCCGCGTCGACTACGGCGCCGTGTTCGATGACGTGCGCAAATCGATCGACGAAGCGCACCGTGACGGCGACTTCTACGCGACGGTCACGCGCGACCTTGCCAGCTACGTGCAGCGTGACGACGAGCTCGAGGGAACGTTGCACAAGTTCCGCTCTGCCGGAAAGAAGCTGTTCCTTCTGACGAACTCCCCGTGGTCCTACACCGACACCCTGATGAGCTACTTGTTTGGCTCCCACCGCAAGGAGTACCCGAGCTGGCGCCACTACTTCGACGCTGTCATCGTCGCGGCCCAAAAGCCCTTATGGTTTCGGGAAGGCCGCGTGCTCATGGAACGGGACCGCGACACATTGAAGGACGTGGGCGGTCGAATCGACCGCGGCCGCATCTATGAAGGCGGCAATCTAGCCGAGTTCGAGCGACTGCTCGGAATCCGCGGTTCGAGTGTCTTGTACGTGGGCGACCACATCTTCGGCGATATTTTGCGCTCCAAGAAAGAATCCACCTGGCGGACGGCCATGATTATTCAAGAGCTGGGCGCGGAGCTCGCCGCGCACACCAGCTGCGCCGGCCGATTTGCGCGGCTCCGCGAGCTCGAAGCGTCGCGCAGCAGGCTGGAAGACGAGCTGCGTTTCTACCAACAGAGGTTCCGCGCTCATCCCAAGACGACTGCGGACGCGGCGGCTTCTCTGGAGCGCGCGCGCATCAAGCGTGCGATAAGCTCCGTGCGCGAGGAGCTGCGCAGCATCGAGCTCGAGCATCACAGCTTGGCGGAGGCCGTGGACGCAACCTTCCACCCTTACTGGGGCTCGTTACTCAAGGAGGCCGGCGATAGAAGCAGCTTTGGCGTTCAGGTGGCGACCTACGCGGACGTTTACATGCGTAGCGTCTCGAGCCTGCGCCATTATTCCCCGCTGCAGCATTTTCGATCGCCTCGCGATCTGATGCCGCACGAGCTGTGACCGACCCGACGACCAGGCCTTTCGCCTACATGAGCGCCCCTGGTGGCTCACGCCCTAAATCCGTGCGGGGCTCGCCCTGCCCCCCGCTGCGCGGGTCTGTTCGTTCGTCCCATTTCGAACGACGGCAGATGCGATGAATAGTCAGCTGCGCAGGTCGACGGCAGCTCGAGCCCGGCCAGATGAGCGCCTCCGCGTTCGGCACTTCCTCCATATTGGTCGAAGCCCGCCACGGACTTCGGTTTCGCCTAACAGAGTGCCGACGGCTCGGCCGCAAATGGGGGTGCCATTTTGGCTCGTGGAGAGCTAAGCACTAGCCCCCAAGGAGATCTGGAGAGATGAACTTAGTTGAGTGGCTGCAGCGGCTGATGACCAACTTCGGAGCGGAGTGGGTCATGTGGCTGCTGCTCGCCCTGAGCGTGGTGTCCGTGGCCATCATGCTGGAGCGGGCTTGGTTCTATCACTCCCTCAAGGACGACCCGGAGAGGCTCGCTCGTGACCTGCGCGACCGGCTCCGAAAGTCGGATCTCGAAGGCGCTCGCAAGCTTCTCGATGCCTCGCCGAGCGCCGAGGCCGCCGTCGTGATGAGCGGGCTCGACGAAGCCGATCGCGGCGCCAAATCAGCGAGCGAAGCCATGAGCGGAGCGCGGGCACTACAACGAGTCAAGCTGGAGCGGCGCCTCGCGTACCTCGGTACGCTTGGCAATAACGCTCCGTTCGTCGGCTTGTTCGGCACCGTGATCGGCGTGGTCCAGGCCTTCGAGGTGCTGGGTCGCCAGGACGCGGCCATGGCCGCGAGCGAGGCCATTCAGGGCATGGCTCCTCAGGAGGTCATGGCAGCGATCGCCGAGGCGCTCGTGGCCACAGCGGTCGGGCTCTTCGTGGCCATCCCGGCGGTCGCCATGTACAACATCTTTCAACGGCACATCAAATCGATTCTCGCCAACACTGACGCGCTCGGCAGCGTTCTGCTCGCCCACCTCGTCGCCGACGGTCCGCGACCGAGCGTGCGCCCACCGAAAGACGTCGAGTGAGAGCCGCCATGCACAGGAGCATTCAGTTCGGCCATGGCCAATAGCGACTCCGATGACGATGATGGGATCATCAGCGGCATCAACGTCACGCCGCTGGTCGACGTCACTCTGGTCTTGCTGGTCGTGTTCATGGTCACGGCCAAGATCATCGTCTCCCAGGGGATGCCGATGGATCTGCCCAAGGCCGCGAGCGGCGAAGAGGTGCAGAACGTCTTCAGCGTCGAGCTGACGGTCGACGGCAAGACCCGGGTGGATTCTCTGGCGGTACCCGGCGACGACGCGATCTCCGAGCTTGCCAAACAAGCGAAGTCCAAGAACAAGGACGTTCGCGCCGTCATTCGGGCGGATAAGAAGGTGGAACACGGGCGCGTGATTCGCGTCCTCGACCTGCTGAAGCAGGCCGGCGTCGCCAAGATCGCGTTCGCCGTGGCGCCGACCTCCCGGGAAGAGACGCCGGTAAGCCCTCCATGACACGACTTTAGGGGAATGGCTCAGGGCCCGCATGTTTCAGCCTGACTCGTCGCCCCTAGGCAGCGGCGAGCCAACGCGTCACAGGCTTGCCGTCGAGCGAGCACCCTTTGCCCATGTGCAGGGGCTCGACGCACCGGGCCGCGGTCGTTTCGGCGGTGCCCTGTTCGCCGCGCTGGCGCTGCATGTCGCGCTCGCAGCGCGTAGCCTCTGGAACCTCGACGACGTGGGTGCCTTTGCGCGTCTGATTCAGCAAAGCATCCAGGCCCAGATCGAGCAGAGGATGCAGATCGCCATAGAGCCGGAACCAGTCGCCGAGCCAGAGCCAGAGCCAGAGCCAGTCCCCGAGCCAGAGCCGACGCCAGCGCCGCCCGTCGAGAAACCGCCGCCCGCTCCCCGCGAGGTCCAGCCGCCCGCCCCCGCGGAAGCTCAGGCAGCCCGCGTGCTCACGGCGGAGCCGGACCCTGACGAGCCACTCGATCTGACGGGTAACGCCTTCGTGCAAGGCAACGCCGACTCGTACGCGGGTGGTGTGACGGCGTCGAAAGGCACTGCGACACAGGCCGTGCGGAGCCGCGTAGCACGAGGCGACGGCGTCGTCGGCGGAACGGGCACCGCCGCCGCGAGCGCCGTCGACCGCTCGCGGCGTGCGGAACCTGTGGAGACGAACTGGGATTGCCCCTTCCCGGCAGAGTCGGACGTCGAGCAGATCAACTATCAGCAGGTCAATGTAGCGGTGACCGTGTCATCGCAAGGCAAAGCCCTGGACGTAAAGGTGCTCGGCAGTCCGGGGTTCGGATTCGGGCGCGCCGCGCAACGCTGTGGGCTCGGCAAGACATTTTTGCCCGCGCTCGATCGTGAGGGTAGCCCCGTTACGACCACCATTCAGATCAAAGTTACCTTCAAGCGGCGCTGATCTGCAGTCGCTGCGAAATCAGGGCCGCCGGGTCGTGATCGTAGGCGTCGGGAGCCGACTGTAGTACGCTCGCGGCGCGTCGGCCGAGTCACTGGCCCCGCATCGCCGCGAAGTAGGGTGCACGTGGATCGAACCGAGCAACTCAGAACTGTGGAGCTGTTCTCCAGCCTGAAAGATCGAGCGCTGCAACGAGTTGCGTCGATCGCCCACGAGGAGTCCCACCCGAGAGGCGCGAATATTTTTCAGCACGGAGACGTCGGGGACAAGGTCTACCTGATACTCGAGGGCAAGGTGCGCATCGCGCGGCAGATCCCCGGCATGGGAGAAGAAGCACTGGCGGTGCTGGGCCCGGGGCAGGTGTTTGGGGAGATGGCGCTGCTCGACGAATCCCCCCGGTCTGCGGATGCGCTGTCCCACGACAGCTGCCGGCTGCTCGCCATCTCTAAGGAGGACCTCGACGACCTGTTGTTCCAAGATAAGGAGCTCGCGTACGAAGTGCTTTGGAGCACGGTTCATATGCTCGTCGGGAGGCTGCGCAGCACGAATGACAAGTTGACGTTGCTCGGCGTCTCCGGACGTTTCTCCTAGCCACGCTGAGCTCGGGGAGGGCTAGAGGCGGCACAGCCCGGTGGCTGGAGCACCCTAACTTCCTTAAGCCTTCCCTCCAGAGCGTCATGCCCCGGCCTGAGAGTCGCTGAATTTTGGATAATTTCTATAACAATTTCAAATACTCCGGAGACCTTGAGGCAAGTTCCGTGCGCTCCCCACCGCTTGCGGTCCTTGGAGATGCTGACGATTTGACTTCCTAACACCCGTTCAGTAAGGTGCGGGTTCCATGCAAGGTCTCACCAAGCGCCAAGCACAAACGCTCGATTTCATCCGCCAGTCCATCGAGGAGCGCGGATACCCACCGACGTTGAGGGAGATTGGTGAATCGATGGGGATTCGCTCTACCAACGGCGTCAACGACCATCTGCGCGCGTTGGAGCGCAAGGGCTACCTGAGTCGCGAAGACATGAAGAGTCGAGCGCTGCGCCTAGTGAGCCGAGAGCCCGAAGTTCCCGCCGCAACGGATGACGGGATGCTCGAAGTGCAGGTGCTCGGTCGCGTCGCGGCCGGTCTGCCACTCCTCGCGGAAGAGAACGTGGTCGATACGGTTCGCATCGACAGGATGTTGGTGCGCGGCGGTCGTGATGTGTTCGGGTTGCGTGTCCAGGGCGACTCGATGATCAACGCTGGTATCTTTAACGGCGATTACATCTTCGTTCGGAAGCAAGCCGCTGCTGAAGCAGGAGAAATCGTCGTGGCTCTTATCGGCGACGAGGCGACGGTCAAGTATTACCACCCGGAGAAGGACTACGTCCGTTTCCAGCCCGCCAATGACCACATGGCTCCCATCCTGGTTCGGGCCTCGGATTTTAGGCCGACGATGTTGCTTGGGATCGTTGTCGGCGTCTATCGCCGCCTCTGAGGCAGCTCGGACTCTGAAGCACTTCAAACCCGTGGAGCTCCGCCGAGTTGGGGCATCCGGATCGGCTGCGCTGGCCGCTTTGGGCTGCTGATCCAGGCATCTTTCTGACGCCTCGCGGTCGGAGGTTTGGCCGCTTCTTGCAGGTCTCTCCGATTCGTCGGGTCTGCTACGCTGCGCGACAACGGCGTGCTCGTGTTTCGTAAATCTCTCGTGTGGGTTGGCTGCGCTTTCGTGATGGGGTGCGGCAACGCGCTCTATGCCGTACGCGTTACCCAAGCGTCCGACGAGTTGGCACGCGCCGAGCAGCTGGATGCGGCACGTAAGGCGCCTTACGAATACTATTATGCCCTGGAGCACCTGCGGAAAGCCCGCACCGAAGCAGTCGAGGCCGACTTTGGCGATGCGACAGCGTTGGCGGCCATCGCCTACGACTACGCGAGCCGTGCCATCCAACTCGCACAACGTGTTGAGCCGGCACCCGCCCCGGAGGCGCTCGACTCACCATGACGTCGCACCTAAGCTACAGTCAGGTAGCAATGTTGGTGCTTGCAGCCTCGTGCTCGCTCGTGGGCTGCGCACGCAACGCGCGGCTAGATGAACAGGTCGACCGCCTCGAAGGGGCTTTAAGCCAGGTCGATGCCAACGGCGCCTTGCGCTGCGCCCCGCGACAGCTCGCGATCGCGCGGAGCCACCTGGAATTCGCGGAGCTCGAGCGCCAGCAAGGTTTTTCCTCACGCGCCGAGCACCATCTGAAAATTGCCGACGAACATCTGCAGGCCGCACAGGTCCTGTCGCCGCCCCAGCACTGCGCGAGCCGGCTCGCCCCATAGACAATTAGTGGCTCGTTGCCATAAATTTCGTGCCGCGCCCCGCCCGGCTGAACGGGTGAGGGCACCGCGAACCCAGCAGATGCGCGGCGCTGCATTCTGCACTTCCGCTACATTGGTCGAACGCCAGGCGCGGACTTCGGTTTCTCTACAAAGGCTTGCGGCGGCGCCACCCGTCCCGTTACCTATCCGAGCTTGGAACCTCGCCGCACGACCACCGAGGCACCCGACGACGCCTCGACACAAGCTCGGAGGGAGCTCGAGAGCCTCGCGCGATCGCTGCGCGCACACATGGAGCTGCTCCAGGGCTCGGGGGCTTGGGGTGTGCCCAGGGACGTCGCTCCAGCAGGCCCGAGTGGGGCCGCTCGCCCGAAAGGGCCCATTCTCACCGCCGAGGAGGCGCGGCCGACGCGCCCCCCCGCTGTCATCGATGGCGCTGCCGCCGTCGCGCACGTGCCAGGCCCCATCGTTCGTCTGCCTCAGGCTGATTTGGCTCGGCTCACAGCTCTGGCGGATGAAACGAGCTCTTGTACGAGATGCGCGCTACACGCGGGTCGCACGCAGACAGTGTTCGCGCGGGGCAGCGGGGCCTCCGGGCTGGTGTTCGTCGGTGAGGGGCCGGGGGAAGAAGAAGATCGCCAGGGCCTGCCCTTCGTGGGTCCTGCTGGTCAGCTTCTCGACCGCATGGTTCAGGCTATGCAACTGTCGCGGGACGACGTCTACGTGTGCAACATCGTGAAATGCCGTCCACCGAAAAATCGAAAACCCGACCTGGAAGAGATGTCGCGCTGCATGCCCTTCTTGGACGAGCAGCTCGCACTTCTCCAGCCACGCGTCATCGTGGCGCTGGGAGCAACGGCCGTTCAAGGCCTGCTCGGGACGTCGGAGGGCATCACGCGCCTGCGAGGGCAGTGGAAGCTGTATCGCGGCAAAGTACCTGTCATGCCGACATTTCACCCCGCGTATTTGCTCCGGACGCCGGCCGCCAAGCGTGAGGTGTGGAAGGACCTGCAAGAGGTGTCCCGCCAGCTCCAGAGCCATCGGGAGAACCCGCCGAAGTAGACGCCCTGCCAGACAAGCGCTGCCGAGGTAGCGCCCGAAGCCGCCCCGCGGCAGTCGCGCGGTAGCCCTCAGTGCCGCGCTGCGAGCCAGCGCTCCGCGTCCAAGGCTGCCATACAGCCCGTGCCCGCTGCGGTGACCGCCTGGCGATAGTTCCAATCGGCGACGTCCCCCGCGGCAAACACCCCCTCCACGCTCGTGTGCGTCGTCCCAGGTTTGACGCAGATGTAACCGTTGGGGTGCGTATCCAGCTGGTCTCTAAACAGCTCAACCATCGGCGTATGACCAATAGCCACGAACAGCGCTGCGCAGTCGAGCACTCGCTGTCCGCCCGTCTTCAGGTCCCTGATGCGCACGCCAGTCACCTTGCCCTGGGCCGGATCGAGAACCTCCTCGACCACGTGGCTGCGCAACACCTGGATGCGGGGGTTGCCCTCTACTCGGCGCTGCATGGCCTGCGACGCCCGAAAATCTTCGCGGCGATGGATGAGCGCGACCTGGCTGCACAGCCCCGAGAGGTAGCTCGCCTCTTCCATCGCGGTATCGCCGCCGCCGACGACGACCACGCTCTGATTGCGAAACAGCGCGCCGTCGCACACCGCGCAGGCGCTCACTCCACGGTTTTTCAGCGCTTCTTCACTCGGCAATCCAAGATAGTTCGCCCGGGCGCCGGTCGCCACGATCAGCGTCTGCGCGAGGTGCAGCTCGTTCTCGTCCTCCCCTACCCAGAGCTTGAACGGCCACACCGACAAATCCACGCGTTGGACGTCAGCAGTGATGAACGTCGTCCCCTGACCCTCGGCCTGCTTGCGGAACAGGTCCATCATCTCCTGGCCCGTCACGCCCTCGGGAAAGCCGGGGTAGTTCTCCACGTCGGTGGTGAACATCAACTGCCCACCCGGCACTAGGCCGCCCGCGTTGAAGCCCTCGACGCAGAGTGGTTGGAGATTGGCGCGGGCCGCATAAATGGCCGCCGTCAATCCTGCCGGACCCGACCCAACGATCACGAGCTTGTGTAGCGGTGCTTCACTCATTGCTGTTCGACCTCGACCTCGAGCTCCAGACTGCCTCGCGCGTCCAATCCGGAGCAGTTTCGCGCAGCAAACCCCGGGCGCAAGCGCCTTCGCTGGCTTGGAGGCGTCTTAGTGCTGCGGCGAGCAAATGACAATTGCAGATCCATTCGGGCCGTCGTGAGTGCTGGCCAGCTCACTGAGGCCGTCTGGATCCTACTGCCGAACAGGCTTGGCCTTGAGAGCAGCACGCCCTTGCTTGACGTAAGCGCTGAAATGAACGTGTTGCACCCCGTGCTCGCGCATGAGCGTGTCCCGATTCTTGCGCAAAGTTTGGGTGAACCGTTCGAAGGTAAAGCCCTCGACGGCCTCGCCGCAGTCCTGCTTGATCCGCACGAAATCGTGGTAGACTTGCGTCCACTCGGGCTCGACTTCCGACGCCCCATTCAGGCCTGCCCCATCGCGGTGGCCCATAGCGGAGGACGCCGCGCTACTGCTGACCGCCGGCGGGGAAGGTGAATAGCCGAAATCGTTGGGGGCCAACTCCGCCGGCGCCGCGTCCATGGGTGACAGATCCGTGCGTGGCAGTGCGGGCGGAAACGCAACCACCGGCGCCGCTGCCGAAAACGCCGGAAGGTTTGCATCCGCGCCGACCACTACACCCGCCGGCGGGGACGGGGCGCGCGCGCCTCGACGCGGCGGTGCCCCCGCAGCAGAGCCTCGCGAGTAGGCCTGGCTGGAGGAGGTACTCTGAGCTGCTGCGCCGACGGAGGCAATGTCCGCGGGCCCAGGCGACGCCGGCGGGACCGAAGCCGGCACACCAAAGGCGCTCATCGAGGGCTGCGCAGCCGCTTCTCCAAACATCTGGTCGAACCCAATCGAGATGGGAGCCTCGTCCGCTCCTCCCGCCCGAGCGACGCGGTCGAAGGCGAGGTTGAGATCCAACCCGAGTTGGCGAAACGGGCCGCGTAGTTTGTCGACGGTCAGGTGTGACGCGGTCCCCGCAGACAGCAACTTGACCTGGCGCCGAAACGCGTTGAGCGGGACGGTGTACTCCCATAGCGACAAGAGTAGGCCAATCGCAGTCGCACCGATGGCGACAGCCACGAGTAGTAACCTGTTGACCGCCTCCTTATCCTTGCTATCCGCTTGCCCGAGCACGCCAAACAGGCCTTCGACCTTGGCTGCTTGCCGGGCCACTGCATAACCCGCGCCGAGCTGCCAAGCTTCACCGGGCAGCCGGGCATAAACGACGGCTAAGCCATCCGGAAACTGGTGCACGTCCGTACGACCCTTGTCTCGATAGTGCTCGTCCGCTTCCAGCGACGGTAGGTCCGTCACGATCTGATCGAGCCCGCTGCGATCGAACCCGCTCGGCAAGCCCGTCGATTGCCGGCGGCCATTGGCGTAGAAGGCGATGGCCGCACCGGTCCGCTCGGACAACTCTGCCGCGAACTCATCGTCGACGAGCCGCGCGCCCACGATCGCTCCAGCGGGCAATTGGCCCACCTCAAATTCGACGGGGCGCGCCACGACGCGATACAAGCGGTCGAACAGCAGCGTATCGTCTCGCACGTAGCCGTGCAGAGCATCCGCAACGACCGGGTAACCGCCGAGCTCAAAATCCGGCAAGCTCGTGGCTTGGTCGAAGCCAATATAGGCGACGACTTCACCCGATTGGGCCACGGCAAACACGGCGTCAAAGCCCTCCGACTTCGGAATCTCTGCGGCGATCTTCGCTAGAGTCGCCTTGAGTTGCCGGCGGGTGGCCGCGTCGATCTCCGCGGCGTCACTCGCCCGGCTAGCGCTGCTCAAAGACCGCGCCACCGCCTCGTTCGCCGCGAAGCGGATCAGCTGCGCTGCGCCCTCCCGCGCCGAGTTCTTCAAGTACCAGGAGACGACGCGACTATCCGCAGAGAGGCCTTCCGACACCATGCGCATGCCGAGCCGATCGTGCATGCTGATCGCCAGATGCAGCACCAACAGCGCAAAACTCAGAGCTAGGCCCAAAAGGCCGACCCAAAAACGCGAGGCGATCATCAGGGATTGTTGTCCTCGACCGGAGGCTTCGTCGCCAGCACCAAGGGGCGCCCACTGACGTCTACGTCGCGCTTTTCGATCGCGACGGGCATCGGGCGCCCTATCGGCTCGCCGGCGAAATACGCCTGCAAGGTATACTGACCCGGCTCCTCGATGTTGAGCGTGAAGCGCCCATCGCTGGCAGGAAATGCCGTCGCGACCACGGCTGGCTCCGCCACGACCCACATGACCACGCTCGGTGATAGCTCGTCACGCAGCTCGTAGCGGCCCGCCTCCTGAGGCGTCCAGCGCCGCACTGCAGCCTTAGCGGTGGTCGACGCAGGGAACGTCGTGAAGCCGACACCATACAAGCGATGATCGAAGGGGTCGGCGTTCTTGAAGCGCAGCTCAGTGCCGGGTGCGATGACCAGTGTAACGGGTGTGGTGCGGCCCCCGGAGACACGCACGCTCACCGGCTTGCCCGGCGCAGCAGGCCCTGCCGCCAGGGCCACCACGCAAACCTCTTTCGAGATCTGGGGAAACAGCTTACGCATTCCAGCAGGCACGGTGGTGACGGGCTCTCGAAACGAGTACCCGTGACGCTCCGGATCCTTGGCGGCCATCCAGACCGGGTTTCGAAGGTGTTCAAACCCGAGCACGCGCCCTTTGATGCCTGCCGCGTTCGAGGCTGGTGCAATGCACAGCGACGCTGCACCGATGAACATGCCGACCAACGCCTGACGCCGAAACGACCACCCGCTGGCCGCGAACCTGAGAGTCATGATGCGGGCAATATTGCGCACGGTATCCAACTGACGGCCACTGAGAAAGCGCTGCTTAGACTCGCGACCAGGGGGCCGACACCACGATTGTGCGCGAGGATACACGAGCTGCACAACTTTCTCTGATTTCATGCACCAGGTGGCAAGACCGACAGACATGACGCATACGCCACGACCCGTCAGCGGCGCGCGCGCCGCCGCACACCGCCTTACCTTTCCCCGCAGCCGTAGTGCTCGCCGCGACGGCTGCCCCGGGGGATACGGAGCTCTGGGCGCGCGAAGCGACCCACAAAAAACTAGAGCGGGTCGGCTTTCGACCAACCCGCTCGAGGCAGTTCCTTACCACATGAGCCGAAGGTGATAGTCGTACAATGAACCCCTAGCTTTGCTAGGTGGGATCTCGATGCCGGCTTCCGGCTTCCCGGTGAAAAGTATCCGGGCCTAGCACTCCACCGACTGCTCGAGTCCCCGGTTCAATCGTGTCAGGGATCCATTGAGCGCACCGTTCGAACTCCGCAGAGGGAACTCAGTCATTAAACTAACCTTCTAATCGCGCTCGTCAATCATCATCAGCAGCCCTCACGACAAGAGCGCGAGGCCACTCGATATTTTCGCGGCCATCGGACGGGGCGACTCGAGTCGCGGCCGCACGGTTGCCAACCGTAGCACTGTCAAGGCGGTCAGGAGGAGAACGACGTACCCAGCTCGGGCACGCAGGGTTTTCAAAAAGTCGAGCCGTTGCACTTGCGGTGCCGCTCGCCCTGATCCCAAAAGTGACAAAAATTAGGCCGCCGTGGGGCAATGCGGCATGGGTGACGGATGACCACGAATGTAGTGGCGGGTGCCTCTCGCATGGTGACTCGACTGTTACACCCCCCGATCACCTCGGATGCCGAGGCGTTTTGCACGGCGGCGCGAGCTACCGAGCGTGTCGTAGTCAGCCTGAGCGAGCCGGGCCCTGAACAGCAGAGCGAGCTCCGGAATTTCGTGCTCGTCGCCGTGGAATCAGAGCTCGCTCGCTTGGGCGCAGCGCCGGCGGGCTGGCGGAGCGCGGACCCGCTCGAGTCCATCCTGAGCGATCAGCTCTATCGGGCCAGGCTGCTCGGCTTCTTCGGCCTAGCGCTCCGCTTCTCGGCGCTCGACAGGCTCGCCGATGGCGATGGCGAGCTGGGACCGGAAGATAGTGCTACGCTTCGCCGACTGTTCGTAATCGCCGAGCGCGAGCCGGTGCAACTTTACCTGCCAAAGCCATCAGCACTACTGCGAGTGCTGGGGGCGCCACAGCAGCTCTCGGACTGGCTGCCCGCGGCTTCGACGGCAGGGCGGATCGCGAGCATCGAATATGAGCCCGAGCAGTCCAGCCCGGTAGCGGAAGATGGCGCCGCGCCGGTCGCAGCCGGCGACGGGTGCTCTCTGGCTCCGCCGCGGGTCGAAGCTTTCGCAAGCTCGAGCGCACGAGCCGAGCCAGCGCCCAGTCTGGAGAGCCAGGACGCGCCAGCGCCGATAGTCGAAGCCATCGTTGCCGAACGGCAGCACCCGGTCCCCCCGGACCCACAGCAGAGCCAACGCTGTGCCGCCTGGGCAGCCCAACTGCAGAACATGACCGGGCCCAAGGTGCACGCCAGCGTGGAACGGGCGTTCCTCACGGCGTATGTGCCGCTTTGCCGCGATGCCGCCGCGGGAAAGGCCCCTGCAGAGGCCCGGGCCGCCGCGGAGAAATGGGCCGAGGGTTTCGCGCAAAGCTACGCCGCCGCGTTCAAGCAGCTCAATCAGCGCGCGAAGAGACCCAAGATGGTAAAAGACGTGGTCGAGGTCGGCGTCCGCTGGTTGGGGCAACACCGAGCCCGTCAATGTCAACTACTGCTCGTGAAGGGCATGCGCTTCGACCTCGGCCAACGGCTGAACGAGGAGATCGAGAGGCGGCTCGCCGGCGCCGCGGTATGTGCCGATCAAGCGGTGCTTTGGGCCGCCTTACCCAGCAATTCCGAATCGCAGCACATCGGCCAGCCCGAGCCCGCACGCGGCGCACGACCCAAGCCCAAGAGCGCGAGCGCGAGCGCGTCGGCTGCGAGTGCGCCGGGAATCGACAGCGTCAATATCGGCGGTCGCGAGCTCTTCAAGCTGGATCAGCTCGGAGATGAGCTATCGAAAGCCGGTGAGGTCGAGGCTGCGCGATTGCAGCGGCTCGCCACGGCACTCGCCGAGCGTGTCGTGCCGTGGATGCGGCAACAACCGCCTGAAACGCTGGTCGTGGTGTTCGGCGACCACGGATTTCACTGGGAAGCTACCGAGCTCGGGACGAGCGCCGCGCACCGCGGGGGCGCCCTGCCGGAGCAGGTGTTGGTACCTGCTTCCGCCTGGCTGCTCAGCGAGCCGCGTCCGAAAAACCGCGCGGCTGCCGGCCTTCATTGAAGCCCGAGCATCGGCTTCGCCCGACGGGCTGGCCTCGTTAGCGGGGGCACAGGAGCGTTGCTCTAGAAGGCCCGACCGATGTTCGTGAGCGACGAGCTCCTCACGACATCACTCCCCATGCGCTGAGAGCTCGCTGCCACAAATCCGTCCGACGAGGGCGCAGCGCCGGATTGCTCTTAGTCGGGAAGCTCGAAGGCCGTATTGAGGTTAGGCTAGGCCCGATTAGGAACAGTGCCTTCGGAGCAGGCAAAGGCAGGAATACAAACATCATGGCGCAAGTTCACGGAGGGCGCCTGGTCGCCCAGGCCCTGAAACGTCACGGCGTCGAAGTGGTGTTCACCCTCTGCGGGGGCCACATTCAGGCAATCTACGACGGCTGTATCGACGAAGGCATCTCGCTGATCGACACTCGCCACGAGCAGACGGCGGGGTTTGCCGCCGATGGTCACGCGCGCGTCACGGGCCGTCCGGGGGTGGTGCTGGTCACCGCAGGGCCGGGTGTCACCAACACCGTGACCGCGATGGCAAACGCCCAACGGGCGGGGGTGCCGATGATCTGCATCGGCGGGGCAGGTCCTCGATCGCTGTCGCACATGGGCTCGCTGCAAGAGATCGATTCCGTTCGGCTGATGACCCCAGTGAGCAAGTGGGCGGTGCAGATCCCGGAGACCCGGCGCATCAAGGAGTACGTCGACAGCGCGTTCCGCATCGCCCAAGCAGGCCTGCCTGGGCCGGTGTACTTGGAGGCGCCGCTCGATCTGCTCATGGATCTCGCCAGTGACGAGCAGCCTCCGACCAGCCCCATGTCCCCCGCGCGGCCCGCGAGCGACCCGACCAGCATCGACCACGCGGCACGCCTCCTGGATGCGGCTGAACGTCCCTGTTTCATCGTCGGCTCACAGCTGCGTTGGAGCCCGCGCCGCACCATCCTGGACCGGGCCGCTCGCCATTTCGCCGTACCGTTCTATCTGAACGGCATGGCCCGTGGCGCCCTGGGCCCGCAAAATCCATCGCTCTTCTCACACTCGCGTCGGCACGCGCTCTCGCGCAGCGACCTGGTCGTGGTGCTGGGCACTCCCTTGGATTTTCGGGTCGGCTACGGGCGCAGCCCGCTCTGGAACGCTGACGCGAGAGTCGTTCAGGTCGATGTGGACGCCGCGCAACTCGGCCACAATCGAACGCTGGATCTGGGCGTACAATCGGACGTTGGCTATTTCATGGAGGCGCTATGTGAACGGGCGGCTGCCAAGCAAACTCCGCAATGGATCGAAGAGCTCGAGGCCGTCGAGCAGGTCAAGCGAGCGAGCTTGCGCGAAGAGATCGAGCACATGGGTAGCCCCCCCAACCCGCTGCGGGTGTGTCACGAGCTCGGCAAGCGGCTCGGCAAATCGGACATCGTGATCGGCGACGGCGGCGACTTCGTTGCGAGCGCAGCCAACGTGCTACCGCTCGAGTGGCCCCAACTCTGGATGGACCCCGGGCCGCTCGGCAGCTTGGGTATAGGGCCCGGATATGCCCTGGCGGCGAGCCTGGCGCGGCCCGACGCGCGCACGGTCATTCTCTTTGGAGATGGCGCCTTCGGCCTGAGCGGGCTCGAGTTCGAAGCCTTGGCGCGGCACCGCCGCCCGATCGTCGCGGTCATCGGGAACGACGCTGGCTGGAGCCAGATCCGACGCGGGCAGATTCAGATCTACGGAGAGGAGCGCGCCGTAGCGACGCGGCTCGAGTACACCCGTTACGAACAGGTGGTGCAGGCGCTCGGCGGCAAAGGTTACTGGGTAGAGCGGATCGAGGAGCTCGGGCCTGCGCTCGATGGAGCGTTCGCCGCGGACGTCCCGAGCTGCGTCAATGTCAAGATCGCCAGCAGCAACGCTCGCAAAAGCGCGATCTCGGTCTGAGCCCGGGGGCTGCTACTGGCCCTGATTGCCGGAATTGCCGGTACCCGTGGGCGACGGGTTTTGCTCGCGTTCGAGGTAGCGAAACACCGTCCTCGGGTCGACCCCGAGGTCGCGCGCGGTCTGAGTCCGGTTGCCGTTGTTGCGCTCGAGCACCTCGAAGACGTAGCGGCGTTGGAAGTCTTCCTTAGCCTTCTCGAGCGGCACGATAGCCGGTTGATGATCGACGCCGAGGTCGAGATCGTCAGGCCCGATCAAATGCTCATCGCACAAGACGAGCGCCTTCTTGATGCGGTTCTCGAGCTGGCGAATGTTGCCCGGCCAATCGTATTTGCGGATCGAAGCGAGCGCCGCGGGAGCAAATCCATTCACGCTGCTGTTGATCTCGTCGGCATGTTTACTGAGCAACGCTTTGGCAATGATCAGCACGTCTTCACCGCGATCCCGCAGCGGCGGCAGCCACAAATTGACGACGTTCAAACGATAATACAGGTCCTCACGGAACTCCCCCGTCTTGATCATCGCCTCCAGATCACGGTTCGTCGCGGCGACGATGCGGATGTCGAGCTTCTCTGCGCGGCTGTCCCCCACACGAAATACAACCCGCTCCTGAATGGCGCGCAGCAGCTTCACCTGAAGGGCCGGAGTCAGCTCACCTACCTCGTCCAGAAACAGGGTACCGTGGTTGGCCTGCTGGAAGCGGCCCGCGCGGCTCGCGACGGCCCCCGTGAAGGCGCCTCGGACATGACCGAACATCTCACTCTCCATGAGATTCTCCGGGATGGCGCCGCAGTTGACGGTCACGAAGGGCCCGTCCGCGCGGTTGCTCAGGCGATGGAGCTCGCGAGCGATGAGCTCCTTACCGGTCCCTGTCTCACCCGTGATCAGCACGTTGATGTCGGTGCCCGCGACCTTCTGCAGCTTTCGAAACACCTCGATCATCGATGGGCAAGCACCGATGATCTCCCCGAGCCTCTGATCCTTGAGCTCCGCCGAGAGCTTCTCCTTATCGGCACGCAGCGCGGACAAGAGCATGGCGTTCTGCACGATCAGCGACGCCTGGGCGGCGAAGACGGTCAAGATCTCGAGCTGCCGGCGCCCGAACAGGTGCGCGACCTCGTCATTGCCGACGTACAAGGCACCCATCACCTCACCCTGGTTCAAGAGCGGTGCGCACATGACGCTCGACAGCTTGAGTGCCACGACGCTGTCGCTGCTGCCAAAGATGGTGTCGTTGATCGCGTCGCTCACGATCAGCGGCAGCTTCTTCTCCACCACATGACGTACGATGCTGTCACTGATGCCGTCTTCGCCCTCGATCGCCTCGCGCTTGACGTTGCGGGCGGCCCGCACTCGAAGCGGCGCGTCGTCCCCGTCGGCAGGATCCACGAGCAACAGCGCTCCGCGCCGCGCCGACGTGACTTCAATCACGCCGTCGAGCAAGGCCTCCAGCAGCGCGTCGAGGGACTGCAACGTCATCAGTCGCTCGCTGAACTCGAACAGCTTTCTGAGGCTCGCGAGCTCGCGGCTCAAGCTCTGAGCGGCGTTGTCGAGGCCGACCTCCGTCACCTCGCTAAAGATGCTAAAGATGAGCTCTGCAGATCCGAGCGTGATCCGATCTCCGTTGACCAGGCGGGCGCGGCGCTTCTTCTTGCCGTTGATGCTGATGTCCGCCAGCCGATCGAGCTCTTCGATCTGAAAGTCGCGACCGTTGAACACGATCTGCGCGTGATGCTCGAGCACGCCTTCGCCGCTCACGGCCACGTCGTTGCTGGAGCCACGACCGATGACCATCAGTGGCTTGTGAACCGGAAGTAGCTTCGGCGCTCCCTCGGCCGAGAAGTACCTCAATGTCGCCATTCAAAACGACGTTACCGCCGGACTGAACAAAAATGCACAAAAGCGTGTCCCGCGACCGCCAACGGTAACGGAGTGGCCGGCAGGCCGCACCCCCCGCCGTGCGCCGACCTTGGCCCCAATGTGGGGCCTATCGCGTCACTCGCGCTTGAGCGAACGCCGCAGCAGATCGTCCACGGCGTGCTCGGGCAGCTTGCCTTCGTAGAGGACTTGGCAGACCTGCTCGCAGATGGGCAGATCCACGTTCAACTGCCGAGCCAGATCGCGGGCGCTACGCGCGGTGGTGACCCCCTCAGCGACGTGCCCCAGCCCGCTGAGCACCTGATCGAGCTGCCTGCCGCGTCCCAACTCGAACCCCACGGTCCGATTGCGCGACAGCTCACCCGTACACGTCAAGACCAGATCACCGAGCCCCGCCAAACCTGCCACCGTGCTCGCCTGCCCACCTTTGGCTACAGCCAGGCGCGCGATCTCCGAGACGCCACGGGTGATCAGGGCCGCTCGTGCATTGTTGCCCAGACCCAACCCATCACTTGCTCCGACGGCGATGGCGATCACGTTCTTGAGGGCACCCGCGACCTGCACACCGATAGGATCAGAGCTTGCGTAAACGCGCAGGCGCCCCGCCGAAAACACGCGCTGTACGCGTTCCGCCTCGCTGTCATCCTCCGAAGCCGCGACCACGTTCGTGGGCTGACCAGCAGCTACCTCCCTCGCAAAGCTGGGCCCCGAGAGCACGACGACGGGCCGCACGAGGCGCGCCCCGAGCGTCTGGCGCGCGACTTCCGTGACGGTGAGGAGTGTGTCGTTTTCGATGCCCTTCGCCGCCGTCACCAGCGTGGCGGCGGAGGGCCAATCAGAGGCGGCTCGGCCGAGCAATTCCCGAACGGTGTGACAGGGAGCCGCCAGCACGACCGTTTCGACGCCCGAGAGCACATCGGAAAAACGCTCGCTCACCTCCACGGCGGCGGCCAGGATCACGCCTGGCAAGAGCGGGTTTTCTCGCGTCTTCTGCAGTGACTGCGCGAGCTCGGAGCGCCGCGCCCAGAGCCGGACAGCGTGGCCGTGCGAGCCGAGGTGATGGGCCAGGGCAGTGCCCCAGGCTCCTGCTCCCAGCACACCTATGTGCTCCACGCGCGGCCTCGAAGTCTGGGCTGGTCGACGCGGGCTGTCGTGGCGCACAATCGCGTCCCCGAGCAGCGTCGCGCTCGATCGACGACGGCCTCGACCGAGGGCCTGCGGCACACCCCGCAACGCTGACCCTTGCCCTTGCCGACGAGTGGGCCGCCTGCGGTTTTCATCTCCCGAGTGTCTCGTGCGGGTAGAAGGTGCTGTCAACAATTGACTATAGAGGGGAGAGTGAAAGCGCCGCGCCACAACCACCGGCAGCCGTCTCGCATTCGATCGTCGACTCGGCCTGGCCGAGCTATCTCCGTTGGGCTCGCCTGGCTCGCGCTGTCGGTCGGCTGCGGCAATCGGGAGTCGCTGGGCGTGAGCGCCCTCTCGGTCGTGAGCGCCGGCGTGATCAACGACCCCTCGAACAAGACCTTGCGCTTCGATCTCTTGAAGTTCGGCATGGATCGCTTCTGCGTGGAGATGCAGCGCCGCGGAGCACCGATCAAGCTCAGCGATCACGAGCCGGTGCTCGGGCGCTTCTTCGCCGATGGCTGCCACGCCCAAGTCATCGACAACACGGATCGCCAAAGTGTCGTCGTGCGCTATTCGGGCAGGGGCTACGCGTATACGAACTTGACCGAGCGGATGGGGTTTTCCAGCACCGGTTTGGTCGAGTACGCCGTGGACTTCCAAGAGCACGAGGACACGATGTACATCTATTTTCGGCCGCGGAGCGTCGGCGAAGCAACGTTTCAGACGCTGCTCATCGAGTCTGCAGCGGCGCAGGTGGGCCTCGGCCTTTCGGGTATCGACGCGGAGGCGGTCGGTAAAGACATCATCCTGCGGCAACTCCAGCGGGGCTTCACGGTGATCCGCCACTCCGCTCGCGGCGACGTGGAGTTCAGCCCTGGACTGATCCCGGTGGGGCAACGACCCTTCCGACCGTTTGAGGTCGTAAGCTCGGAGAAGCTCACGCTCGATAACGATCGCACCGAGGTGCACGGCGGCCAGCAGGACTTCATCGGCATCTATGTCCCCGACAAGGACCAGCGCCTGTCCCTGAATCTGAGCCTCGATGGGGCCCCAGCAGTGGACGTGTTCGTCGTCACCGAGTCCGACGGGCAAACGTTGGTCCAGGCTTACGTAACTCAGCGCGGGGGTGCTCGTTTGCAACGCGCGCCGCTCTTGGAAGCTGAGCTACGGGCAGGCGAGCCGCTGAAGCTCGCCGTGAACCTCACTCCCGGCAGCTACTATTTGATCTTCGACCACAGCCCGAACATGGGGCGCTCCACACCCGTGCCCGGCCAGCAGGCGGCTAAAATCGACTACCTCCTGCAGCTCGGCGAGAGGTAGTCCATCACTGACCCCTGACCGGTTGCCCAGGGCAGCCGGGACGAGTAAGAAGGCACCCACCTCAATTGCGGCAATCGTCCCCGTTCAATCGAACCGAGGCCCTGCGTTACTTATTCTGGGCGTTCTGGTTCTTCTTGGTACCTGCGGCCGCGGCGTACGGGTTGATCACCTGGCTCAGCGCCACTGAGCTCGCAGGCCCTTTCGACGACGCGGCGCGGGACCAGAGCGTGCCGGCGGGCATCGTCGCGTTCACCCTCTTCGAGGGCCTGCTTTGGTACTACCGCCATCGACTGCCGTTTTCAGCGCCGTTCTCATTGGGCGGCAGGGTTGGCCTGCCGCAGGAGCTGCGTAGAGAATACGAAGCCGCCGCCCACCTGGTGGACGACGCCGAGCGCATCATCGCCCGGCACGATCGCGACATTGCAGAAAAACTCGGCGCGAAGGCCTCGGGCGAGCTGCACGAAGCAGTGAGCGAGCTCTCGGCCACGCTCAGGGCCGAGCCTTTCGACGGCCCGAGGTTCACGCTCGCCTATTCCCGAGCTGCTGAGCTGGTCAACGACCAACTGGCACCGTGGCGCAAGGGTGAGCTGCGCGAGTACGCCGAGTCGATTGGCGTCGCCATCTTGGTGGCCTTGCTCCTGCGCGCGGTGGTGGTGGAGGCCTTTAAAATCCCGAGTGGGTCGATGAAGCCGACTTTGCAGATCGGCGATCACATCTTCGTCAGCAAGTTCGCTTACGGACCCAAGATCCCCCTGATTGATAAGCGCGTGCTCGAGAACCTGCCGCCGCGGCGGGGCGACGTGATCGTGTTCGAATACCCCGACATCAACCTGTCGAACGAGCGACAAGACTTTATCAAGCGGGTGATCGCCATCCCCGGTGACACGCTGGAGGTCGACTCCGGGCACCCGATCATCAACGGCTGGAGGGTCCCCAGCTGCAAGGTGGGCAAGTACAGCGAGGAAGAGCCGGCAGGCCTAGGGCGGCACAGCGGCGATCTTTTCGTCGAATTTCTCGAGGACACCGCCTATCTGGCCTTGTACGACGACCATCACTTTGCCCAGAGGCAAGGCCCCTACGAGGTCGCCCCCGGTGAAGTTTGGGTGATGGGGGACAACCGGCACAACAGCCTCGACTCGCGCGCCTGGCAACGAGGTGGCGGCCGGCTCGGTGCGGGTGTGCCCTACGCAAACATAAAAGGCCGAGCCATGATCGTGTGGTTCCCCGCGAGTCGCATGCTGGTCAACGTGATGGGCAAGCCTCTATTGCCCGACGGCGCGCCGCCAGAGCTCGTCCAAGCCATCGATCGATGCCTTTCGCAGCGCCCCCCCGCGGCTGAGACGGTTCCGCCGGCGGCGGGCACCGCGGGCGGGCTTTCCTCTTCCGGACACTGAAGTCCGAGCACACCCGCTTCAGGGCTGCGCTGATGACGACGAGCGACGGCGCAAGACGATGCCGTGCTGGAGCCTCAAGTAGCGGGCATCGGTCGCGATCTTCCAGGCCCAAACCAGCGCGAGAGCCCAGCCAAGGAACACGAAAAAGCCGACCAGCTGGAACCAGGGCGCCTGCACTCCGAGACTCGAGGCCAGGGCGTACCAGCCAAGGCTCGAGACCACCTTGACGGCGCTCGCGACGGCTATCGTGTCATGTGCTCGCAGCGCGAGCGTGCGCCAGTTTTGAAACTGCGTGAGCGGCACCGTCGGGTTCTGCGCGTGGTCAGTCGTGCGCACCTCGAGTCGACGCAGCATCGCCAGCGAGAGAATCAGCGCAGCAAGGATGTCGTCGACCTTGATTCCCATGGCAATTTTGACGCGAACGGCTCGGGTGGACCCAGACGCCGCGTCGGCAGCGAGCCGAGGGGTACTCACTGGCCGAGGGGTTGGCAAGCCCGCTCCTCGCCGTGGACCTACCGATTCGAGACAGAACCGCCTAAAGGTGGGATAACGTGCCCGAAAGCCTCTGCCCCGGGACCGCGGCAATTCGGCCGACGTGCGTGGGCCAGAGAGAAATGCAGCACACTTTGCCCAGGTGCCCTTTGTGGCTAAATCAGAACACATCCGTTCGGGTCGTCCGGACGACGACAGTTGCACGACAGCATGAGTAGCCCCGAGGCAAACCTAAATGCGCTAGCCAGCGACTTTGATCCCTCCTACCTCAGGGGTACAAAGCTCGGTCGCTACGAGCTGCTCGCCGCCATTGGCAAGGGCGGGATGGCGAGCGTTTGGGTCGCTCGGGACACGAGTGGAAAGCAAACCGTACCCGTTGCAGTCAAGGTCATCCGCGAGGAGCTGGCGCGCGAGCCGAAGGCGCGGACCATGTTCCTGGTGGAGGGCGCTGTCGTCGCTGCAATTCGGCATCCTCACGTGGTGCGCGTCTTCGAGGTCAGCCAGTCCTCGGGCATCCTGTACATGGTGATGGAGTGGGTGGAGGGCTCCGCCTTGCACGCGCTGATCTCCGAAGCCAACAAGCGCCGCGCCATCCCCGCGGAACACGCCGTACGCCTGATCGCCGACACGGCGGGGGGGCTACATGCCGCGCACGAGATGAAGGATCAAAACGGCGTCCCCCGCAACCTCGTGCATTGCGATATGTCGCCCCAGAACATCCTCGTGGGCCTGGATGGCACGGTCAAGCTCGTGGACTTCGGTGTGGCTAGCACGGTAGGGCGCTTGGGTGCGGAGAGCGTGCCTTTCGTGCGAGGTAAAGTCGGCTACATGTCCCCCGAGCAGACGCGCGCCGACGTCCTGGATCGGCGCAGCGACATCTTCTCCCTCGGCATCGTCCTGTTCGAGCTCACCACCGGCTTCCGATTGTTCCGTGGTCGCGACAGCCGCCACACCATCGAGCTAGTGCGCCAAGCGCGCATCCCCCGCCCCACCCAGATCATGAACGGGTACCCCAAGGAGCTCGAGGCGGTGGTGCTGAAGGCATTGCAGCGCAATCTGGCTCTCCGTTTCCAGTCCGCCGACGAGTTCAAGAACGCGCTCGAACAGTATCTGAGGAGCGAGCGTATCGTGGTGGCCCCTGCCGGCGTGGGCGGCCTGGTGAAGCGCGTTCTGGGAGGCCGTATCGAGCACCACAGGGCGTTAATCCGCGAGGCAGTGGCCGCGCTGGACGCCGGGCCTGAGGCGCGCGCGGCGTGGTTAGCGGTACCCCAGGCGCCGCCTCCAAAAGTTCCGATCACGACCACCACGTCGGCTTCGCCCGTGCCGCGGCCCAGCTTGCCGCCACCTCCGCCGCCGATCAAGCGGCCCCTGATGTCCCGGTCACAGCTCAACTGGACCCTGTGGTTGATGTTCATGGCGGTGCTGAGCGTGTTCGCCTGGTGGCTGCACTGAGACCTTCCGCTCCGACGCTTCCTCGGAGCCAACGGGGTGACGCGATTCAGAGCAGGCGCCTCGGCTGACCAGCGTAAACCCGCCGGGCGCGGGCCAGGGGGCGCCCGGGGGTCGGACAACAGGCACTGGTCAAGGCCAGGCCAGGGGTTTAGATCCTAGAGGACATGACCAACCAAAATCCGAGTGGCAGACCCGGAGGCCTCGCCGGATTGCGGATCGTGAGCTTCGAGGGGCGCCGCGCCCAGGACATGGCGCTACTGGTTCGTCGCAGCGGGGGTGAAGTGCTGCACGCGCCGTCCATGCGGCAGATCCCCCTCGCGGACGAGCGCGGCATTTTGGACTTTGGGGCGCGCCTGTTCGAGGGCGAGTGTGATGCGCTGATTCTATTGACGGGCGTGGGGACGACCATCCTCGTGGACGCCTTGAGCACACGTTGGCCGCGGGCCGAAATCGTCGAGCGCCTGAACCAGACGCCGCTTTTGTGCCGGGGTCCGAAGACCGCCGCGGTGCTGACGGCGCTGGGCTTGACTCCGACCCTGGTCGCCTCGGAGCCGAACGGCCCCAAGGAGCTCTTGGCGGCGCTGGATCGCAATTTCGACGTGAAACACAAGCGCGTATTCGTGCAGGAGTACGGCACCGTCAACAGCGACCTCACGAGCGGCCTCACCGAGCGGGGCGCGCGCGTGACCCCCGTCAAAATTTATCGCTGGGCCCTGCCCGAAGACACGCGGGACCTCCGGTCTGCGTTGCAGGGTATCGCGCAGCACCGCGTCGACGCGGCGATCTTCACGAGCGCTCATCAAGTAGAAAACGTGCTCGAATATGCGGCGCGGCTGACGCTCGGCGACGCAGTGCGTGATGCCTTCCAACGCTGGGTGCTCGTGATTTCTATCGGTCCCGTCACGACCGAGGCGCTCCGGCGTCACGGGATCGAGCCCGATTCCATGCCCGAGCAGCCGAAGATCGGGCCCCTCGTCGCCAACTTCGCGCGAACCGCCGCGGACCTTCAACGCATCAAGCGCGGGCAGCGGGTCTGAGCGGATGGGGGTAATGGTGATGACCAGGGCGACATCTCAGGCGTTCGGCAGGCTGGCGGAGGGCTGTCGCATTTGCGAGCCCGGGAGAACGCAGCTAACTTGAGCGTATCTGATCGAGCCACGATGACCTCGCCCTCCGTCGATCCACCGCCTCGATCGGGTCATCCCGTGGAGCTCGGCCCGCGCATCGAGCTCTCGTCGGCGGAGCTCTTGCGGGCGCTGGCGGTGGTGTCCCCGTTCCCGCTCGTCATCTCGCGGCAGCGCGACGGTGAAATCATTTACTGCAACGCCAAGCTGGCGGAAGTCGTGGGAGCGCACGCGGCGGACCTGATCGGTCGGCATACCCTGGATTTTTACCATGATCCTGCTGATCGCGAGGCGGTGCTTCGTGAGCTCAATGAGCAGGGGCGGGTTCGGGGACGTGAGGTGCGCCTCAAGGATCGAGATGGCCGAACGCTCTGGGCCATCTTTACGGTCGAGCCACTGGAGCTCTCGGGGGAGCCGCTCTTGCTCGGAGCGCTCTACGACGTCAGTCGTCGCAAGGAGGTCGAAGAGCGGCTGCAGCAGAGCGAAGCGCGTTTTCGAGGATTCGTCGAGAACTCCACCGACCTGGTGTTCGCTCTCGATCGGCAGGCACAGCTCACCTACCTCTCCCCCAACCTGACCCGCATTCTCGGCTATTCGTCGAGCCAGTTCATCGGGCAGTCGTTTGATGCGCTGCTCGACCCGAATGATCGCCCGAAGCTTTGGGAGTGCACCGAGCTCACGCGGGAGACCGGCAACGTGCAGCCGAGCTGCGAATTTCGCATGCAGCACGAGGACGGCAGCACGCGCTGGTTCTGCAGCAGCTTCGTCCCGATCAAAGACGCGCGCGGGGACGTGGTGGGCCTGACCGGCACCGCGCACGACATCACGCCGGAGAGGCAAGCGATCGAGGAGCTCGAGGGTGCCAATCAGAGCTTGAGAGACGCGCAGCTGCAGCTGCTCAAGACGGAGAAGATGGCCAGCCTGGGCATGCTCATGGCGGGCATCGCCCACGAGATCCGCACCCCGCTCGGCGCGGTGAGCAGCACGCAGCGGACGATCTCTCAAGCGCTCGACAAGCTCACCGATCGGCTCGGCGAAGCTTTCCCCCACGCGGTAGCGGACGCGAAGGTGGGACGCTTGCTCAAGATACTCAAGGATTCGGCGCGGGTCGTGGCAGATGGCTCGTCGCGAGTGACGGACATCGTGCAACGCTTGCGCAAGTTCTCTTGCGCGGAAGAGGCGAAGCTCTGCGCCGTTGACGTCAACTCCATCGCGGAAGACACCCTGGCCTTGATCCACCACGAGCTCAAGCACCACGTGGCGATACAAAAGTGCTTCGGCGAGGGGGTAACGCTCATGGGGTACCCTGCCCGGCTCAACCAGGTCCTCGTAAACCTCCTGGTCAATGCGGCGCATGCCATTCGTGCCCGTGGGCGCGGCAACATCACGCTCGAGACGCGCGCCCTCGGCGACCAGATCGAGATCAAGGTGAGCGACGATGGCGTGGGCATCCCCCCCGAAAACTTGGGGCAAATCTTCGCCTGCGGTTTCACCACCAAACGAGAAGAAGGTGGCTCGGGGCTCGGCCTCGCCATCTCCAAAGAAATCGTGGACGCGCATCAGGGCAGCTTGGAGGTCGAGAGCGAGGTCGGTCACGGCACGACCTTCACGATCACTCTACCGCGCAGCCTGTCCGAGCGGCGTTCGAGCCCTCACCGGTGTCGGTTCTGATCAGCGGCGGGAGGGCCTCGCTCCGTCGGCGATCCGAGGTCGGGCCGCTCACAGCTCGCGCAAGCGATCGAGGGCGCGCCGGTCCGCCTTTGTAGGCCTGCCGGCGCCGCGAGCGCGCGGAGCCAGAGCTTCCTCCCGAGGCGGAGGCGGCGGGCTGTGATCCTCGTACAGCGCGCTGGCGAGCGCCGCCGAAAGGCGCTTCTCAGCCAACCCCAACACTCGCCAAACGATGAGCCCGCGCGGAGCCTCCGCTGTCACCTCGTCACCGACGCGCACGGGGCGGCTGGGTCGGACGTTCTCGCCGTTGACCTTGACCAAGCCACCGACGCAAGCCTCCTGCGACAGGGCTCGGCTCTTGTAAAGGCGAGTCGCACACAGCCAGCGATCGATCCGGACCGAGTCCATGCGCAGAGACTAGCGGGCGCGCAGCCGCCGGCAAGTCGCGGCCCACCTCGACGCCTGGGCTCGGTCGACCTCATCCACGGGCTACGAGGGCTGAACCGCTGCGGCGTGTTGCGTCAGCCCATTTTCCGAGATAGGGCGATGGGCCGCATGAACCAGCCTCACTCTTCGCCGCCCGCGGGGTCTCCTGCCCGCCGCTCCACCGTAGCCGAGGGGGAGGCTGCGCCGCCCCGTATCACGCTCGCCCGGGACCTGAAGGCGTCGATCGAGAAGGGCCACCCTTGGATTTATCGAGACCACCTCCCGGCAGGCACAGACTTCGCGCCGGGGACGTGGGTACGCGTGCTCTGCGACGGCTGGAGCGGCGTCGGGATCTTCGACCCCACGTCCCCGCTCTCGATCCGCATCTACAGCAAGAACGAAGTACCCAACGCCGCTTGGTTCACCGACAGCATTCGCCGCGCTCACCAGCGCCGAGCGCCCTTGCTTCGGGACGGGCTAACCACGGCCTATCGCTTGCTCAACGGTGAAGGCGATGGCCTGCCCGGCATCGTCGTGGACGTGTACGAAAAGTTCGCGGTGTTACGCCTCGACTCGCAGGTGCTCGCGACGCTCGTGCCGTGGATCCTCCAGGCGCTCGAAGGCGTGCTCGAGGTAAAGGGTATCTGTCAGAAAACCAACCAAGGGTTGGAGGTGCTCGCCGGTCGTCCTCCGCCGGATCGGCTCATCATATCGGAGCATGGCCTGCGCTTCTTCGCCGATATTGGCAGCGGACAGAAGACCGGGCTTTTCCTCGATCACCGCGAGAATCGACACGCGCTCGAGAGCTGGTGCCAGGGGGCCGCGGTGCTCAACCTGTTCTCTTACACCGGCGGCTTCTCATTGTACGCAGCACGCGGCGGCGCCACGCGAGTGGTGAGCGTGGACCGCGCCGGTGACGCGATGGCTCGGGCGCGAGACAACGTCGAGCTCAATGGGCTGAACCCCGAAACCTTCGAGTTCGTGACGGCCGACGCCATGAAGCATCTCGAGGCGCTCGCCGAGCAGCGCCAGACCTTCGACGTCGTGATCAGCGACCCCCCGAGCTTTGCCCGTAACCGGATGCAGCGGCGCCGCGCCGTCCGTGCGTACGAGCGCCTGCATGGCTTAGCGCTCGACGTGCTCGCCCCCGGCGGCCTGTACGCTGCGGCGAGCTGCACCTCGCAGGTCGACGTGGAGACGTTCAAGGGTAGTGTCGCTCAGGCAGCATCTCGATCCCGTCACTCGCTACAAATCGTGATGGAGACCGGACAAGCGCTCGACCACCCAGTGATGATCGGCCACCCCGAAGGACGCTACTTGAAGTTCGTTGCGCTGCGCAGCATCAGCGCCTGATGCACCGCCGTCACCTGCGACCAGGGTGCCTCACGCGAAGGCCTTGAGGATCTCCTGCTGGATGCCCTGCAGCTCGCTATACGCCTGGTTGATCTGGCTCACTTTCTGGGTGAGCTTGGCGAGCAACTGCTTTTTCTCCAGGCCGTTTCGGATGATCAACCGGATATCGTCGTTGTCCCACGGCTTCTCGACGTATTGATAGAGGCCCACCTGGTTGATGGCCTTGATGGCGTTTTCCTTGTCGGCATAGCCCGTCAAAATGATGCGGGGGACGTCCGGGCGCAGCTCTCGCGCCCTGGCCAAAAAGGTGATCCCGTCCATCTCCGGCATGAGGAAATCGGAGATGATGACGCCCACCTCATGCTGCTCGATATGCTCGAGGGCCCGGGCCGCCGAGGTGAAGGTAACGACCTCGTACTCGGTTTCCAGCGTCAAGTACGTCGAGAGGCTGGTGAGGACCATCTCCTCATCATCGACGATCAGGACCGTCTCTTTATCCATGCGCGGTTCGCTCCTTCAATCAGCATCCAAGCCGCAGCAATGCGCCGAGTCAACCCTCGGACTCTGACGGCGCCCGGTCGCCATCGGGCATTTGACCGGCGCTGCTCGGGAGCTCGGCACCTCGACATCACTCCAGGTCATCTCCTGCTCGCAGCGGGCCGAATTCCATGGAGCCCCCGCTCTCGTGAGGCAACCCGCTCCCGCGACCCAAGACGGGACACTGGGAACGGCGGCCGCGTTCGATCAAAATCCTACGGCTCTCGGCGCGACGACGGCGGTGGCCACCCCGCGGCAGACGCTGGGCTGCGAGGGCGCCATCGCGGCCCTTCGCAAGCAGTTGAAACATCTAATCAAACTCGGGCGCGACGCTTGCTTCAGATTTGCCCCTCCTCGGCGCACCTCAATTTCCCCGTCCCGGGCGTGATGGAGCGCTTCTGCGCGTGGCTGGCCACGGATGTTAGAAAATGCGCCCCACCCATTGCACTGCCTCGAGCGGCGTTGAACGGCATCGCGCCCCGTCGGAGCGCCGTGTGTCGCGCCAGCCCTGCGGCTGCGCGTCGGCGTGTTGCGTTCCGTCGCGTGCGATGCCCATGGCCAAGCCGAGGGTGGGCCCTTCGCATGACAGCGCAGACCGCCTCATTAGGCTGCGTCGTTCAGTGTGTCGGCCGCGCGGCCGCCGGTGCTCTCGGCATGGGGTTACTGGCCAGGTGCTAGCGCAAGCCCGTTGGGTTTGTAATACCCGGGAGGGTCTACATGCCTGAGTTTTCCGGAACAGAGCGTTATCAGCCCGTTCGCCGCCTTGGCGCCGGGGGCATGGGCATCGTGTACGAAGTGTTCGATCGCGATCGCGGTGAGCACGTGGCGCTGAAGACGCTGAGCCGCGTCGACTCCTCGAGCATCTACGATCTGAAGAAGGAGTTTCGTTCGCTGGCGGACGTGCGCCATCCTAACGTCGTCAGCCTCTACGACATCGTCAACGAAGCAGGCCAGTGGTTCTTCACCATGGAGTTGGTCTTCGGGAGCCCCTTCTCGGAGTACGTCGCGCGAGGCCCCGAAGGACGGCAGTCTCGCGGCGGCGACCACGGCGCCGACACTGAGCTCGACGGCGGCGACCACGGCCGGGAGGACGCTGCGCTCCTCGTGAGCCGAACCCGGGCGGACTCGCGCACGAGCCCCGCTTTCTCGTTCGACGAGGAACGACTGCGATCGGCGTTTGCTCAGCTGGTGCTCGGGGTGAGCGCGATTCACCATGCGGGCAAGCTGCACCGTGATCTCAAGCCGAGCAACGTGTTGATCACCGCCGAAGGGCGCGTGGTGGTGCTCGACTTCGGTCTCGTCCAAGACGACAACCGGAACAGCGACGTGGCCGACACGAGCCTTGACGACAACCTGATCGTCGGCACTCCAGGTTACATGGCGCCGGAGCAGGCGGCGGGCAAACGTGCGACGGCGGCCACCGACTGGTACGCAGTCGGTGCCATGTTATACCGAGCGCTGAGCGGCCAGCTGCCGTTTACGGGCAGCTTGACCGAGGTGCTGTTGCGCAAGCAAACCGAAGACCCCCAACCCCTCTCCTCCTTGGTTCGCGGGCTGCCCAAGGACCTCGAGCACATGGCGATGGCCTTGATCGAGCGCCGCGTGGAGGCGCGCGCCGACGAGACCCAGCTGCGGCAGCGTCTGGCGCTGCACATGGCGCCGGCTCGCCCCACTCTCCGCCCGGACACGGCCCCCTTCATCGGGCGCGACGCAGAGCTCGAGCGGCTTCAGGCCGCCCTCAGCGCGTCACGACGCGGTGTGCCCCAAGTCGTGTTTTTCGAGGGGCCGAGCGGGCTCGGCAAGACCGCGTTGGTGCAACACTTCTTGCGCCGTGTCCGGCAAGACCCGAGCGCCGTCGTGCTGTCCGGACGCTGTTATCCACGAGAAGCGCTGCCCTACAAGGCCTTCGACGCCATCATCGACGCGCTCAGCCGTTTCTTGAGCCGCCTGCCGGAGGCCTCGGCGGCCGAGCTATTACCCCGCAACCGCCGCGCTCTCACCAGCCTCTTTCCCGTCCTCGACCGCGTGCCGATCATCGATGCCTGGGACTCGCTGGCGCGCCTGCCCGTCTCGCCCACGCAGCGCCGCGAACGAGCCTTTTCTGCGCTCAAGGAGCTCCTGGGTCGCATCTCCGACCAAGGTCCGCTCGTGCTGTGCGTCGACAATCTGGAGTGGGGCGACAAGGACAGCGCAGAGCTCTTGCTCAGGCTGTGTAGCGCTCCAGATCCCCCGGCCATGTTGGTGATCGGGACGCACCACACCTCGGTTGATCCCAAGAGCGCCTTCTTCGACGGTCTCGGGGCGCCCGCCGCGACCCTGGGTGAAGCGTCGCGGCAAGATCGCAACGTCGGGCCGTTGACACCGACCAATGCGTATTGGTTGTGCAAGGCCGCGCTCGGCTCCGACGACGAAGTAGCGCGGCGTATCGCCGAAGAGACCGGGGGCGATCCTTTGCTCATCTCGCTCGTGTGCGAACACTTGCGAGAACATCCGGACGCCCACACCGAGACCCCCGGCGCGCAGCTCGACGCGCTGATCGACATCCAGCTTGGCCGGCTCAGCGGAGACGCGCGCGCCGTGGTCGATTTCGTGGCGGTAGCGGGGGCGCCGGTGAGCATGGAGACCGCCAGCGCCGCCGCCGGGCTCGACTCCGAACGCACGCGGGCCTGTGTCGCAGAGCTGAGGCCCTCGAACCTGATCCAGGTCGTGCATCACCGTGGGCGTGAGGCGCTGAGCATGCGCCACGAGCGCATTGCCCAAGCGCTGCTGTCGCGGCTGTCGGCGAGCGCGCTGCGGGTTTACCATGCCCGGTTCGCGCAGACGCTGTCCACACGCGACGAAGCCAACCCCGAGACGCTCGCCGAGCATTTCTTCAAGGCCGGCGCGCACGACGACGCGCGCCGCTACACGACTCAGGCCGCTCGCCGAGCAGAGCGGGGCCTGGCGTTCGATCGCGCCGCGCAGCTTTACGAACGCGCGCTGCAATTGACGACCGATACCTCGATGCGTAGCCAACTGCTGGAACAGCTCGCCGATAGCCGCCTGCACCTCGGCCAGCCCGGCAGCGCAGCCTCCACCTTGCTCGAGGCGGCCGTGTCGAGCCCGCCCGAGCGCGCCGCTGAACTGCGCCGGCGGGCGGCCGCGCTACGCCTCACTGACGAGCAGCTCGATGCTCTGTTCGTGGGCAGCGGCAACGCCGAAGGTTTGTTCGACGGCATCACGCGCGAGGCGGTGCAGGCGTTTCTGGCCAAGGGTCAGATCATCGAGTCCCCGCGCGGCGCCTGTGTTTCGCGTAGCAACGATGGCCCGGCCTCGGTGCTCGTCGTGCTCGCCGGCGGGCTGAGCGTCGAGCAGGTGGGCGGCCGTGTGAGCATCGGGCCCGGCGAGATCCTAGGTACGCTCGCCTTTCTGCAGAACGCTCCGCGTGCCGCTGACGTGCACGCCGCGATGGACGGCACGCGCGTGCTCTCCATCACGCGCGCGTCGCTGGACGAGCTCAGTCAAATCCAACCCCAGCTCGCGCTGCAGCTGACGGTGAACCTGGCCCGCATTCTATGCGGCAAGCTGGTCAACGTGCACGCGCGTGCATTTGGTCTGTGACAGGCCCTCCCCATTGGCTATCGGCACCCGTGATGGATGAGTCGTGCGGCATTTGAGGACTGGAACCGTTGCCAGAGCGTGCGCCGTGCCGGGTTCTGGGGCAGCGTCTGTACGGGCGGCGGAGATGATGGAGCAGCGCGGCACGTGCCAGCCCCGCGCGCGCTGCTTCCGCGTCGCCTGCCGCGGTGGGCTCGACCGACAGGTGTAGGGCAATCAGGGCCTCGAACGGCTTCGCGCGCGAGAGCAGCCCGATCTCTCGACGAGCTTCGCCACGTTGCGTCGCTGACTTGGGCATGGCCACTCCCTGCTCCTGCGCGTGAGCTCGCCCGCGCTACCTGGAGACGCTCGAGGCACGTCCACTGCCACGTCCGATGCAGGAGCCTGAGGTGCGATCTAAACGCCGCACCGGCCCCTTGACAGTGTCAATTGGCTTCGGGTACGAACTAGCGCGACAATGGCGTGTCGGCCCCGTTATCCGGCAGGACAACCTGTCATGACAACGCGGCAGAGCGACCCAGCTGAGTGAATCCAGTGAGTCGCAGGTGAGTCGTAGCTCGGTTGTAGCTCGGTTGTAGCAGTGCGATGGTGCAAGTTCGGTGGCGCAGGTTCGTGAGTTCGAGCGACCGGCGAACCGTGTGTTCGAACGTTTGGGGTGATCAGTGGTGCCGCCCTCACGAGCCTCGGCACCGGCTGACAAAGCCGCCGCCGGGCACGCGTTGTCGAGGTCGCTCCTAATGATCAAAACCAGGATAGAGCTTTGATGTCTCGAAGTTGTGTCGTTTCGGTTCTCGTTGTCGCGTGTGTTGGAAGCGGGTGCATCACCAGCGGGCCAGGTGAGTACGGGGTCTCCGCAGAGGTGCGTGACCTCGACTACGCCATGTGCCCTGATGGGCTGATCGACGACGCCGAGGACAACAACACGCAAATCAATGCGGTAGGGGACAGAAATGGCTACTGGTTCACATTTAAAGACGAGGTGGGCTCGACCATCGATCCCGGCGGTGAGTTTCACATGTCGGAAGGCGGACCCGAGGGGAGCAAGTTCATGGCCCGCATGAAGGGCACGATGGCCGCGGGTGCTCAGAACGTCTACCCGTACGTCGGCATGGGCTTCAATCTCTCGAATCCTAAGGCGCCCTTTGACGCAGGCAAGGCGCAGGCGGTTCAGTTCTGGGCCAAAGGACCCGGCCGGGTGCGCTTCAAGGCGCCGGACACGATGACAGACCCCGCAGGCGACAAATGCACGAGCTGCTATAACGATTTCGGCGTCGACATCTTCTTGGACGACAAGTGGCAGCGCTACACCGTGCCCTTCGCAAAGCTCGAGCAACAGCCCGGCTGGGGTGACCGAGCGCCTCGCGTTGCCAAAAACGAGCTCTTCGCCATCCAATGGCAGTTCGGGACGGCGAGTAAAGACTACGACATCTCGGTCGACAACGTAGCGCTCGTAGGGTGTGACCAATGAGCACTTCCGTCTCGGCTCGGAGCTGCGAGGGCGCGTGGCGAGCCGGGGCTAGCGTCTCGCTCGCACTGTGCCTGGTCGCATGCGGGGGCTCGACGGATGCGGCGCGGCCGGAGGCAGGCCCCGGTCCGGCGTTGCCTGCCTACCTCGACCCCCCTGCGTCTGACGACGCCGCGGGCCCCGCCGCTGTCGTCAGCTGCGACGAGCGGCAAGACATCGAGCTCTCGAGCATCGAAGACTTCGAGCTGGGCGCTGCGGGCGGTTGGTACCTGAGCAACGACGTGTGCTCGGTGTGCCAGGAGTTCGTGAATGGCGCTGACGCCATCCGCAACGCGGGCCAGCAGATAACCCGCGCCGATGAGCTCCAAAGTCTGATATCCCAGCTCGATGCTTGCCGTCCGGGCTGCGAGGAAGCTGCACAGCTTCCGTATTACTTCGACAATCCCCCGGTAGCCGAGCCGATCCCAGGGGGGCGCTGCAGAAGCCGTTATGCCATGCACGTCAAAGGCGGCCCCTTCCTGGTTTGGGGCGGCAACATGGGCTTTAGCTTCTCGCCACCGCTCAACGCGACCAGCTTAGACGTTGTCGACCCGACGACGAACGAGATGCGGCAAGGCAAAGACCTGCAAGGCATCACGTTCTGGGCACGGCTCGGCGGAGCAAGCAACAACAACCTGCGTGTCGAAGTCGGTGAGAAGCATACAGAGGGCACGTACACCGGGTTCAACGGTGGTCCGATCTGCATGCCCAACACGACCGACGACAACAGCGAGCTCGGCTGCGACAAGTTCGGAGCGGTGGCCCAGCTGCGTGCGGACTGGCAACAGTTCCTGATCCCGTTCGACGAGATGCGCCAAGCAGGCTGGGGTCGGCGTGCAGAGCAGTTCGATCTCACGGGATTGATTTCGTTCTCGATCTTCTATGCCCAAGGCACCTGGGATTTTTGGATCGACGACCTGGCGTTCTATCGGCGAAAACGGTAAACGTCGCCCGCGGAGCGCCCTCCTTCTTCCTTCCGTCGCCGCACCCCGTCCGTTGTTTCGAGTCTGTTGCCCAGAGCTCCGCTCCTCCCGCGAAACATGAAAAGCATCATTGTCACTGGGGCGTTGGCGACCTCTGCCGCGCTGTTGTCTACCCCTCTGCATGCGCAGTCCAACGTCGGCAGTGAGTTCCTCGATCCTCCGAAGGAGCAGCTCGAGAAAGAGGCCGCTGCCAGGCCCGCGCCCAAGGACGAGAAGAAGACTGCAGGCTACATCCCGGGTTATCGGCGCATCCCCTCGGTAGGGCTGTCGCCGCACGCGCCGCAGAACGTGCCCGGACTGCCGGGGGCCATTACGCCGTCCTTCGGCGCGCCCGTGAGCGGGGACGAGTTCCAGTTCGAGTTTCACGGCTATCTGGCGACCGCTTTTCGGATGGGTGTCGGTAAGCGCGACAGCGCCCTGGAGGGCCAAAAGGTCACCACGCTCCACGGCGACCCCATCGTGCCCGGCGGCTCTTATGGCTGGCTGGATCAGACGAACATCGTGCCCGGGCCGTGGTCGCAGCTGACGTTCACGTACGGCAACTCCACCGTTCGGGGCACGGCCATCATCGGGGCCTGGAGCCTCGGGCGCGCACAGGATGCGACGGGCTACGCGCAGACTGAATCTCAGATCTGGTTCAACGACGCCTTCCTCATGTACACGCCGAAGGTGGCGCCCTTTGGCCTCGCCGTAACGGCGGGTGTGTTCGTCGACCAATACGGGCAGATGGCGCAGTACTCCAACGGGCAATACGGCGTGCCGTTGATGGGGAGCATCCGCGGCATGGGCGCCAAAACGGCGTTTCAGATTCCGCTCGACGGCGGCATCGACGTGACCGTCGAAGGCGGCTTCAAGGGTGGCCTGGGCCGCGTCCCGGTGGGCATCGCGATAGACGCCACGACCAACTTCCCTCGCCCGGAGGAGGGGTCGACGTACGCAACCCACGGCCACGTCTCCGCGACCTGGAACAACATCACGCCCGCGCTTCACTACATCCATTCGTGGAGCCAGGACGATGTCTACGCGCCGCTGGACGACGCCCTCACAATGGTCGACGAGAGCATCTCCCGACCCGACGGCTCTCTCGACATCGTGGGGGCCGACATCCGAGCCAACCTCGCCCGGCATGGTCACCTCTACGCCGGCGTGTCGCACATGACCGGCAAGGATACGATCTCGATCTCAAACCTGGTCCAGGTCCTCAACAGCGGCGGCGGCCGCGACTACATGGAGCGCTTCTGGGGCTTCTCGAGCGGTGGCAACGGCAAGCTGACATTGGTCGGCGCCGAATACACGCTCAGCCTCGGCACGCTGCTGCGATATCCGCAGGAGTTCTGGGGCGTAGGCCCTGACCTCACCCTGACCGTCTACGGGCTATACGCGCACGCCGACGGCGGCTGTGATCAATTTTCGCTGCGCGTCGACGGGACCCAGTGCGTGGCCGGCGGCGTCAACGGCGAATTCGACACTCAGGCCATCAAGTACGGCATCGAGGGCATCTACAGCTTCTCGAAGCACGTGCTCTCGACGTTGCGGATCGACCAGGTCCACCCCGACCTGGACGAAGGGTCACAGAGCTTCACGGCGATCACGCCTCGGCTGATCTTTCGCTCCGATTGGATCGCCCGCGAGACAGTCGGCATTCAGTATTCGGGCTATTTGTTCGGCGACAACGTCCCGATCAACGGTGATACGCGGCTCGTGAATACCAACTCCCAGAACCCCGATCAGCACATGTTTGCTCTCTTCGCAACGATGTATTGGTGAGATGTAGTGGTGACGCAAATGGCAGCCAGGGACAGCGAAAACTTCGATGCGCAGGGCCGTGAACGCGGTGCTCATCTCTCACGAATTGCTCCGCTCGAGCGGCGGCCGCGCCGGCGCGCTTCGAGCTCGATTCAAGGAACGACAGTCATGAAACGCGCGCTCACGTGTTCCGCGTTGGCTAGCCTCGCGCTCGCTTCTGTGCTCGTACCCTGCAGGTCCGCCTTGGCCCAAGACGACACGGTGGGCCTCGGTTTGGCGCCGGGCGCACCGCAGATCACCAACGTCGCGGGCGGCATCACGCCCGCCTTCGGCCAAGCGTCGGAGAGCGACCAAGACTGGCAGTTCGACTTTCACGGCATGGTGCTCTTGCCGCTGCGCGTTGGCCTCAACAGTCGAGAAGGCACCGTCTACGCCGATCAGAAGAAGACGGTGCTGCACACGCCCCCAGTGGTGCCGGGCAGCTTCGAGACCTTCGAATACACGGCGATCGCGCCGGACCCGTGGGTGCAGCTCAATTTCTCTTACGGCAACCCCACGGTCATCGCCACGATCATCGTGGCCGCGCGCACCATCACCAATGCCGATGCGTGGTTTAACGCCCCCGATCATATCGGAATCAACGATGCGTTTTTTACGTACCGCCCGCGCGTTCACGAGGCCATTCACGTCAACGTCAACCTCGGCGCCTTCGCGAGCCACTACGGCCACATGGGTGAGTACGACCTCGGTCGCGTTGGCACGCCATTGATCGCTCGGGTGAGCGGCATGGGCGCGACGGGGACTGCCATCTTCGACCTGGAGAATGACCTGCAGGTGGTCACCGAGGTGGGTATTCAAGGCCAGCTCACCAAGACGCCCGTCGGCATCCAGCCGGCAGCCTGGAACGGCTATGCCGACCCCAACGTCGGAAGTACCTTCGCGCTGCACGGGCACGCCGCGCTCGGCTACGCCGGCAAGGCTCAGATCGGCGCGCATCTGATCAGCGCGTTTGCTCAGGACGATCGCGCCACGCCAACCACGCAGCGCGACGGGAGCATCTCCGTGCTCGGCCTCGACGCTCGGCTCACGCTGGGCCGCTACGGCCATCTCTATCTCGGCTACGGGCGCACCACCGCCGACGAGGCCCGCAGCGTCTCGGGCGTGGTGCGCGTCCTCAACGCCGCGGGCGGCGCCGGCCTCGCCGACGAATATTTTGGGCGAGACCCGGATGGTCGCATCAACGGGACGCTCAACGCCCTCGGCGCCCAGTATGACTTGAGCCTCGGAAATTTGCTCCAGTACCCAGGCCCTTTCGCGGGCAAGAGCCCGGATCTCGTGTTCAGTCTGTTCGGCATCTATGCCTCGGCAGACAGCCCAGTTCCTGAGTTCGACGGCGTGGGCCGGCTGAAGTACGGAGCCGAGGTGGGCTACAGCATGCTCAGCTGGTTGGCCCTAGGAGGCCGGTTCGACCGGGTCCTCAACAACCTCGACGACGATGCTCAGACACACGCCATCTGGACAGGTCGAGCCATCTTCCGTTCGGATTTTGGCTCCCAAGACCAGGTCACGTTGCAATACTCCAACTATCAGTCAGGCTCCGGTGTAGCCGTGAAGGACGGCCAGCCTCCGCTGCGCGATCCCTCGGTCGATCCGGACAATCACGTGGTGTCACTGATGGCAAGTATGTGGTGGTGATGATGCAGCAGCAGGGCGTTCTGTCGATGTCGATGTCATCGCAGGAGGAGCTGGCGACCGCGCGCGCGCTCCGCTGTGCAATCTTCGTGGCAGCAGTGATCTGCGTGTCGGCATGCGGAGGCGAAAAGGTCGATCCCACCGACGGCGGCGGCGAGGTCCCGTACGACGCCTGTCAGGAGAGCCGGAGCCTAGAAAAGGCGATGATCGCGGATTTCGACGCCGCGACGCTGGCAACATTCACTTCGAGCAACGACATGACGCCTGGAGCGGTGTTCACCCCCGGTCAGCCCACGGAGCTGCTCGACGCGGAGCGCTGTGCCGGAGACCCAGCGACAGCCGCTGCATTTCACTTCGTAGGCACGGGCTTTCAGAGCTTCGGCTACTCCTTCGGGTTCAACGGGCTCGGTATGTTGCCGGGCTCGGGGGGCGGGACGTACTTCGACGCTACGGAGTGGAGCGGCATTTCCCTGTGGGTTCGCAAGGGCACCGGGCCCTCTGCTAGCTCCATCTTCGCCTCCGTGGCGGAGCGCTTCACCGTTCCCAGCGGCGGCCTGCTGTTTGAAGCCGGCGAGAGCGTCAACCTGCTCCAGCCGTCGCAGTGCCCCGCGGATCAAACCATGGGTGGGCCGTGTTACTGCGCGTTCAACGCGGCCGACGTAGACGGCAATGGTACCTTAGACCCTCTCCAGAGCCAGTGCGACCGCTTTGGCGCGGGCGTGGGCATCGCGACGGATTGGCGCTTCTTCAAGATCCCATTCACTCGGATGCGGCAGCGCGCCTACGGTAGGCCATCGCCCTTGCCCGCTCCAGACCCACTGATCTTGGGTGTGGAGATCGGGCTAGATGGGGAGAACTGGGATATCTGGGTGGATGATCTCGCGTTCTATCGAGAGCCCGCCGTGAGCGCCGTCGCGGGCTCACCCTGAGGCTAGGCTCCCACCCCGCTGCGGCGGACGTTCCGTCGGGACGTCGAAACGACTCAGCCGAGGCACCCGCGAGAGCTGCTCGGCTGTTGGTTACACGCGCCGCTCATTGATAGAACGGCGCGTTCCCGCGTGCTGCTCAGTAGGCGACGGTATCGAGATGGATCGTCGCAGCGGTGTAGACGCCTGCAGCACCAGTAGCGAATTCGATGCCAATTTGCCTGACGTCAATCGGCGTGTGTGTACCTGCAGGATCGACATACACCGGAGTGCTGACGTTCTGCCACGTAAACGTCTGCCAGTCCGTGCCCGGCAAAATGTTCAGGAAGCCGGAGTCTGCATACAACGAGGTCGCGCCTGTCTTCACGTACAACTTGAGCCCCGCCGGATTGTTCGGGTCAGTCGCCAGCCCGCTGTCGATGCGGATCCGGGCCGTCAAGCGCCGACCCGCCAAGCTCACACCGGTCGTACCATCGCCGGCGTTCACCTCGATGCTGATCTTCTGGTTGGGCGCGGCAAACGGCAACCCGAGCACCAACGAGCCGCCCTGACCCGCGGGATCGCCGACGCTGTCATAAGCGACCGTGGCAGTGCCTTCGGCTGCCGGGGGCGGAGCACCCGCCTCGACCCCGGCATCACCGACGACCGGCACCGGAGTGATCAAAGTCGGCGGCTCTGCGTAGACGTACGTCCAGCCCTCGGTATTTTCCTCGAAATCGAAAGTGTTCAGGAGCGTCACGGCAGCGCCACCGGCGCCACCCGTTCCAGCGGAGGTACCGGCAGTGCCGCCCGTGGCAGGCCCACCCGACGCCCCGCCGCCGGTGCCAGCGGAGCTCGAGCCTCCAGCGCCAGCGCTGGCCCCCGCGGCACCCGTGCCTGCGACCCCCGTTGGATCTGTGCTGCCTTCCGAGCAACCCGCAAGATCCAGAGCGAGCACCACCGCCAACACGCCGAAGAGCCCAGCAGACCGCGGGCGAGCGTCCCCCGACACCAGCCGACGGCTGGAGAGAACGCTCGCCGAGAGCGCACTGCTTCTGCCCAACGACGGCCTCCCCAACATTGTTCGACGCAACTGCGTGGCGCCTGGTTTGCCGGATGAAATCACTCTATGCCTCCAAGTTAGGTCGACGGTTGCATACGGCGTACCACCGGGCCCCAAGCGAATCAAGGTGGTGCCCTCGTCCGCTCTTTCGCCAGTCGAGCTGACGCGGCTGGTCATGCCAAGGCAGCATTCGCGAGAACGAACGACCACGAAGACCCGCCCAAAGCCAGCCACGCGCTCCGCGGCAGCGCGCCTCGAGCGGCAGCGCGCGGGGTGTGATAACGTCGCGCCGGGAGCGCGTCGCAGCATGAGCTCGAACCAAGAACAGCGCAGAACATTCTATCGCGACGGCTACCTCCAGGTGCCCGGCGCCATCGATTTGGATCACGTGCGCAGCGCGCTGCGGCTCATCAATGGCGATATCGGCCGCGGCATCGATCCCACCAGGGTCGCGGAGTTCTACGCCCGCTCGTTCTGTCCTGAGCTGCGCAACGCTCCGGAGATTTTGAACCTGTTCGAGGCCACAGGCGCCCGCCAGCTCGCCGAGTCGCTCTTGGCGCCAGGCGGTTTGCGCGCTCCGGCCATGGCCCAAATCGCATTGCGGTTCCCACAGCGAGGTGACGCGGTCTTGCCCAGGCCCCACGTGGACGGCACGTATGGGCCATCAAACGGCGTGCAGAAGGGACAAGTCGCGCATTTCACCATGTTGGCCATGGTCGCCTTGAGCGATGTCGACGCGGATTTCGCCGGCAACTTCACGCTCTGGCCCGGCAGCCACCACCTGTATGAGCGCCACTTCCAGACCCACGATGTCAACGAGATGGTGCACGGCACGCCGAAGCTCGAGAAGTTGCCCCCCCCGTTGCAGACACGGGTCAAGGCGGGGGACCTGTTACTTTCGCACTACCAGCTGGGGCATGCAGCTGCGCCCAACCTAGCGGCTCACGTGCGCTACGCAGTGTTCTTTCGGCTGTACCACAAGGATCACGACGCCGACGATCTCAGCATCCTGTCGGACATCTGGCGGGAATACCCCCATCTCGCCAGATTCAAGTCCGATGACGCGTGAGCGGCGCGCGTGGCGAGCGCCTGCAACCACACCCTGCTTCCCTACCAGCCGCTGGTGGCGCTGTCAGAGCCCTACGCTGACGCTCGAGGGCGGGTCGCGCCCGACGACACGGTCGATGTGGGAGCTCGCCTGACCACCCGCTCATGACCCGGGTCCTCCACGCCGTCCTTGATGATTCGCGGGAGCGCGAGCGGATACGCTACAGCCTGCGAGATCGGTCAGACCCTCAGCATGAGCGCGTGGGCACTGGAGGACGACAGCCCTCCAGCAGCGACCGACGGTGCCCCAGAATTATCGATACTCCGGCGGCGACGAAGGCGCAGCGAACAGAAGGTCAGATGGCGTCTTCCCCGGTCTCGCCGGTGCGAATCCGAACGGCCTTATCCACCGAGCTGACGAAGATTTTGCCGTCGCCGATGCGGCCTGTCTTGGCACTCTTCTCAATCGCATCGAGCACTTGCTGCGTTTGCTCGTCCGTGACCACGATCTCGACCTTCACCTTCGGCACGAAGTCTACGACGTACGCTGAGCCGCGATAGACTTCCTTCTTTCCACCCGTCCGGCCGAACCCCTTGACCTCGGTCACGGTCATGCCCTGAATGCCGACCTCAGACAACGCGTCTTTGACCTCGTCCAGCTTGAAGGGCTTAATAATGGCTTCAACTTTCTTCATAGGCTCGCCTCGATGTAGGGTGTCCAGGACGGGATAGTCCGAGTGGGGCGCAAGTTACAACTCTCCATGTTTCCGGAAGAAACGTTCTTCGGGAAAACGGAGGCGCATCCGACAATCTTTGCGCCATCGCAAATCCAACACGATCCAACGGAACGTGAGGCTTCCCAAGCCTAAAGCCAAGGCCGTTAGGAGCGTATAACCTGGCTTCAGCTCCCGAAAGGTGGGGCACAGTGAGCCCAGCGACGGATGACCGATCTGCACGCCCCAACCCCAGAAACACGGCAAGCACTCCGACTGGGAAGCTATCCGACTCCGCTACGACGATTGCACGGCCCGGCCGGTGCCGCGCACGACATCTGGCTCAAGGACGATGGCCACACGGCGGCGCTGTACGGCGGGAACAAAGTTCGCAAGCTCGAGCGGCTGCTGGCATTAGCGACGCGGCGGGGTGCGTTACGCCTGCTGACGATGGGTGCCGCGGGTAGCCACCATGTGCTCGCCACCTGCCTCTACGGTCGTCGCCTAGGGCTCCCGACGCGCGCAGTCCTGACGCCCCAGCCCTGGACTCCGCACGCCGAGGCTACGCTTCGTGCCGGCGTGCACGCCGGCCTTGAGGCCGTCCCAGCGACCTCTTATCTGGACGCGTTATTACGGGTGAAACGCGAGCGACACGCCCGCGACTTCGTGATCGGACCCGGGGGTTGCGGCAGCGAAGGGACCTGGGCGTATTGCCTGGCAGTCCAAGAGTTGCGCCAACAACTGGCGGCGCATGGCATCGAGCGCCTGGACGCCATCGTCGTCGCTGCCGGCTCGGGCAGCACGGCGGCAGGTCTCCTGGCGGGCGTCCTTCGAACACCCATCGCTGACCGAGTCATTGCCGTTCAAATCGCGCATAACCCTGCCCTACGTTCGATGATCCTCGGTCAAGCGCTGTATTCGCTCTGGCGGCATGGCCACCCTCCGCGAGCGCTCGAAGCGCTCAGGTCACTTCGTATCGACGAGCGTTTCGTTGGAGAAGGCTACGGGCATGCGTCCGAGCTCGGCGATCAGGCCGCCGAACTTGCCCGCTCGTTCGGCCTACGGCTCGAACCTACATATACAGCCAAAGCCTTCGCTTGCACTCTGAGCTGGGCGCAGGCGACGCGACCCGAGCGTGATCGTTGCAAACTCCGATTGCATCAGCGGCGAACCTATCTGTATTGGCATACTCTATCTTCCGTTCCTCTGACCGCGCTGCTCGAAGGTGCTTCCGAAACGCTGCCCAGCGAGTTGGCTCTACTCTTGCCCAAGCGGTACCCCTAACCCTCGTCGGCGCTGACTGTAACTGAGGATGTTGCTGGAAAACTCCACGGTCGTGGCGATCGGAACTATCCTCGACGGTAAGTTCCGCGTCACGAAAGAGATCGGCCGAGGCGGAATGGCCGCGGTCTACGAAGCCGAGAATGTAGACATCGGCAAGCGCGTCGCCGTGAAGGTTTTGTCTGCGGAGCTGGCCAACTCCAAGGTCGTCACCGAACGGTTCATGCGGGAAGCGCGCGCGGCTGCCAAGATCCGCAGCCCGCACATCTGTGACGTGTACGACGTGGGCACGTACGGCGGGCGGCCCTTCCTCGTCATGGAACTGCTCGAGGGTGAGAGCCTGTACGATCGCCTGGCGCGCGATCGGCGGCTGGATCCCAAGGAAGCGCTGCACATCGCCAACGAGACCGCGATGGGGCTACAGCAAGCCCATGACGCCAACATCGTGCATCGCGATCTGAAGCCGGAGAACATCTTCCTCAGCCGCGGCGGTGGCGGTGATCGCAGCACAAAAATCGTCGATTTCGGTCTCGCCAAGTTCTACGACCCCCACCTGGAGGGTGGGGCGAATGCTCGGCTGACCAAGGAGGGGGCTCTGTTTGGGACCCCAGCGTACATGAGCCCCGAGCAGGCCAGCGCGCGCGGTCCCATCGGGCTCCGCTCCGACCTCTGGGCGCTCGGCTGCATCGTCTACGAAATGCTCGTCGGGCGCACGGTTTGGAACGTGGAGCAAGGCGTGGCGATGATCCTGGCGCAAATTGCCGGCGGCCCGCTGCCGACGCCATCGAAGGTGTGCCCCGAGTTGCCAAAGAGCTTCGACGCCTGGTTTCTCAAGGCGCTCGATCGGGACGAGAGCAAGCGCTTCTCGAGCGCGACGGAGCTCTCCGAAGAGCTGCGCCGTGCCTTCGACGGCTCGGCCAGAGCCGTCTCGCTCTCGCCGACCTACACGGCCTTCGAAGCCGCCAGCGTGGATGCGCTCGTCGGTGGCCAAAGAGAGCTTCCTTTGCTCGCGCCGCCGGAGCTCAAACCACTCGTCGGTGCGCGCACGGCGCCCCCGGTCTCCGCGCTGCCCTCCCGCATGCCGACGCTCAGGCGTTGGAGCGGGCGCGGTCTAGCCTTTTCATTTGCCGCCTTGGCGCTCAGCGTGGTCGCCGCGGTGGCCTGGGTATACGTCGAGGGTCCGCCACGCTTTCTGCGCCGAGTCGGCCTCGACTCGTCGCCGCAGCCTGTCGAAACGGAGCCCTACGCGCAGCTCGTGGGCTCCGCTCAGGAGCAGCTGGCGGACGGCGATTTTACGGACGCCGTGGCCACGTTCGAGCATGCCTTCGAGAGCGGGGAGAAGAAGGCCGCTCGGTCTCTGCGCAGCCATGCGCGAGTGGTGGACGAGGCCACCACGAACGGGCGCTGTCAATTGCGAGGGCTCGGCCACCCGCGCCCTTTTGACGTGACGACCAAGGCGTCTCGGCCGACATTCGCGCGAACTGGCCAGAACCTGATCGCCGCCTGGGTGGCGAGCACCGGGGCCAAGCAACACGCCGTTTTCACCACACGCCTCGACTACGCGCTCCGGCGCATCTCGCCAGAGCGCCTGGTGACTCCCGAGGTCACCGATGCACGGGACCCACAGCTCATCGGCGGAGACGGCTCGCTCTTGCTGGTTTACGCGGACGCGCGCGGTAAAGAGTCGCTGATCTACGGGCGCGAGCTGGACTCTGAAGGCAATGGCAAAGGACCAGCGCGGCTGCTCAACGCCTCGGAGAGTGGCTATGCTTACGATCCGGCGCTGGCTCGCGCGAGCGATGGCTCGCATTGGGTCGTTTACACCCAGGCCGACGACAAGCGGGTCCATGACCTCTACATCCGCCACATGGATCGCGCGCTGCTTCCGATTGGAGATGCGGTTCGCATCACGGCCTACACGCCGCCCGAAAAGCTGCGCACCGTCGCGTCTTTTGCGAGCATCGAGCTCGGCCATGACCTGATCAACATCGTCTACCGGCTGCAGCGTGGTCTCGCTTATCAGGTCATCCAGTTGAGGATAAACCCGAGCGACAAGCAGCTGACACGGGGCGGGGTCGAGCGCGTCACCACTCAGCCGGTCAAAGGCGGCGAACAGGAGAGTGACCGCTTTGTCGGCCAAGCCGTGGTGCTCAGCGAGGAGACCGGAGTTCAGGCCCAGCCACGCATCACCTGCCTCGAGGCCGGGTGTTTGACGGTTTGGTCTGACGAGAGCCGTGGGGCGCAGGCGGCGTTCTCGAGCAAAGACAGCGGAGAAGTGTCGTGGCGCAGGAACTTCGCCTCACAGGGCTCGCGGCCCGCCGTGGGGCGCCAGGGGGCGCAGGCGGGCGTTGCCTGGTACGAGGGCGACCGGGTGAGGGTCGCCATGGCGGACGCCGCCGGGATCGGGGAGCCGAGCGTCGTGGGCTGGGTCAAAGGTCTGCAGCCCTATCCGGAAGTTGTGGCTGGAGCCGAGCCCGGTCAGTGGTACATTTCCTGGCGAGCTTATGAGGCTGCCATATTTGAGCCCTTCGTGGCTCGGGTCGACTGCAACTGACCAACCCAGCGGGAACGCCGTGCCAAAGAGACGTGCTCTGTCCATACCCTCTCGTGCCGCGCTGCGCGCCGAACCCGTGAGAACCGAGCGCACGCGTCTCACCCCGATCGACTCCGCTGACGGGCCCGAGCTTTGGGAGGTCATCGAGGCGTCCAGAGCTCACCTGGAACGCTGGCTTCCGTGGGTGCCTTTCAACAACACTCCAGAGGCGAGCCGGCGTTACGCGAACGCTTGCGCTAGCGACTGGGATGCTGGGCGCGCCGTAAGATTTGGAATCCGCGACTGGGATACGGACGCATTGCTCGGAGTAGTGGGTCTCGATTCGTGCGTGCACCTGCATCTGTCATGTGAGCTGGGGTACTGGCTGAGGCAAGACGCGGCCGGTAGAGGTCTGATGACGGAGGCCGCCAACGCTTGCGTGCAGTTCGCGTTTGCACGCGTCGGCGTGCACCGCATCCGGTGCGCGGCCGCCACCGGAAATCAGCCGAGCCTGGCCGTCATCGGCCGCCTTGGGTTCAAACCCGAGGGCATCGCCCGCCAGGCTGAGTTCGTGGCGTCTAGGTGGGTGGACCACGCCGTCTTCAGCAAGCTATCGACGGACTAGGCACGGGTGCGAGGCGTCTTGCCCAAGCGGGATGGGGGCCCGCTCGGGTCGTTTTCAGATTGGGCGGTCACGCTCGGCAACCCTTCGGGAGTGGTGTGAAGTTCCCATGGATGTGAGCGAAAGACAGCAGCGTTGATGGCCGGGTTCTTCGAGCGGCTGCGGTCCGCCAAGGCCGAAGGGAAGGCCCTCGGCAAGTCAGGTCAGGGTGGTTTGCCGTTTCTACCGGTGGTGCCAGCGATCATCGTGATCGTGGGCATCGCCACGGCAGCGGCGATCACCTGGCTAGGTGTCGAACAACTGCGGGAGCAGAGCGATCGCGCGACGGCGCTGCAGAGCAAGACGCTGGCGCTCACTTTGGGCGAGCGGCTCAGAGCGACGCCGCACGCGGCGCTCAGGTATAACGATCTCGAGCACCTTCCTCCGGAGGCGATCGGCAAGCGTATGCTGGGTCGCCCAGATCCGCTGTTTGACAGAGTGGTCGCGCGCGCCGCGGACCGATCAGGAGCAGAGTTTTTGATCGTCGACGACGCCGGCAATACCGTCATCGATCAAACTGATCCGCCGCACATCCAGAATGTGAACGTGCTGAAGAAGCTCGGGAGCGGTGATACCCGCGGTCGCACCCATTTCTATGCGACACGGCTCACGGCGCCGCTCGAAGGTCTGTGGTTGATCGCCTTCGTGCCGGCAGCAGAGACGCCCTTCGCGACGTCTCCGCTCGTACGGTCGGTCGCGGCTTTCACGCTGATCTTGGTCGGCGTGGCCGCGTTCGTCGCCTACTACCTCGCGCGCTCCGTCCACTCTGACGTGAGCTTCGTGCGGGATCGGATCGTCGCCATGACCGCCTTGGACAGCGCCCCAGGAGGGCAGCCGATCGTGGTGCGCGGGGTGGACCAGGTAGGGCAGCTGACAGTAGCTTTCAACCGCCTGGTAGAGCGTTTTTACGCTGCCGAAGAGGCCTATCGCAGGGACCTCTCCGGCGCGCTCAACTATGAGCGCGAGCGCAGTGACTTCCTCGCGGCGCTGAGCCATGAGCTGCGCACCCCCTTGAACGTCATCCTCGGCTTCGCGGACGTGCTGCTCAGCGAGGTTGATGGACCGCTCGGGGCAGAGGCTCGGGAAAATCTCACGGTCGTGCGCCAAAGCGGGTCGCACCTGCGCTCTCTCATCAACGACATCCTCGACTTGTCGGCGCTCGAGACCGGACGGCTCAACCTACAGCTCAAGAAGACCAACCTGTGGAGCATCGCCGCCGACGTCGTTCGCGAGAGTCGCCTGGCGGCCGAGGCAAAAGATCTCACGATCGCGCTCTCAGGTGAACCGATCGAAGCCGTCGCAGACCAGCTCCGGGTGCGGCAAGTCCTCGGCAATCTGGTCAGCAATGCCGTCAAGTTCACGAGCCGTGGCGGGGTGATCGTCAGAGTGGGCAGCAGTGAGGACCACGCGACGCTCAGCGTGGCGGATACGGGACCCGGCATCGCCAAGGAAGAACAGGCGGCGGTGTTCGAGGAGTATCGGCAGTCCGGAGATTGGCAATCGCGCGGCGCAGGCAGCGGGCTCGGGCTGGCAATCACGCGACGTTTGGTGCGCATGCATGGCGGACGCATCGAGCTCGAGAGCCGTCTCGGAGAGGGCTCTCGATTCACCGTGCTGCTGCCGCTGGCCGGGCCCCCCGACACGGGCCCCGCACCGCATGAGCCGGACCTGCCGCGCGGCAACACCTTGCGCATCTCCTCCGAGCTAGCCCGAAGCCTGGATCGCTAAGGCCATGACGCTACCAATGAGCCCGGATAACATGCTCACTCCGCGCTCGGGAGGTCCCCCGAGCCTGGGACCGATCACGCGGCGGCGCAGCGCGCTGCAGGATCTGCGCAGCGTGGTCGTCGTGACCCAGCTCAGCTTCTCGCTGATCCTCGCCACCGCGCTCGCGCTGGCGCCGCCGGTGCTCTTACTCCTCGACCGTAACCGGGAGTTGAGCATCAGCACGGCCGAGTACTCTTTCGTGCTCATGTTGGTGGCAGGGATGGTGGCGGGCGCTCGCGGCTTCGTGGACATGCGGCGGCTGGACTTTTTGCTGCGCGCGCTCTCCGAAGACAGCGAGATGGTCGACGCGCGGGACGTCAGCGCGCTCGGGCGCCAGGCGGGTCGCACCACTGTCCAGTGGCTCATCCCACACCTCATGTTGTTGACGATTTTCGCGACGCCGATGCGGCCGGCGCTCATGGATTTCACGACCGGCGTCGCGCTGATGATGTTATGCGGCGCCATCGCCGCCACGGTGGCTTTGGCGCTGTATGCGACGCTGAGAAACTCCTTCCTGCAGGTGATCGAGCTCGTGCCTAGCAAGGTGATGACCGAGGTCGTCATCAGCCAAGAAAACGGCAGTGAATCGCGCGAACGGATCAGCCGCCGGCTCCTGGCAGCGGTCGTGACCCCGATGTTGTTCGTCGCCATCGGTTGCGCGCTGATCGCCAACGCGCACGTGCGTCGCGCCGACGAGCGGAGCCGCGAGGAAATCGCACGGGTCATGGCGCGAGCCGTGTTCGAGCCCAAGCCCGCGACGCTGGAGGCCGTCGGGTTGCAGGACCTGTATGCGCGGGCGACGGAGCTCGGCTTTCCCACCCAGATCATCGAGAGCGAGCACAGCTACGAGGTGCGCCCGCTGGAGGGCGGCTTTATCGAGATCACCACTCCGCTCGACAGCGGAGACGTCGCCAGCGCCATCGTGCGCTTTCACGGATCCACCGTCGGCGTGTTGAGCACGGAGAGCCTGCTCTTCGCCGTGCTCGCCATTGTGGTCGCTGCGGCGCTCGGCCTCACCCTCGGCAACGCTCTGACCCAGGACCTCTACCACGCGACGCAGGGCGTGCGCCTGCTCGGCACCCGCGCTCTGCTCAGCAAACACCAGAGCGTCACCCGGCCGCCGCGCTTTAGGATCGTCCGGCAGCTGCAGCGCGCAGTGGAGGGCGTCGCGAACCGATTTGGCATCTTTGCTCAGGCTCAGCAGGACGCCATCGCCGCGCGCGCTGCCGCGACGCGCATGCGGGGTCAATTTTTCGCGAGCGTGAGCCATGATTTGAAGAGCCCGCTCAATTCGATCTTGGGGTTTACGGAGCTGGTCCGGATGGAACAACTCAGTGAGGGCCAAGCCGAGAGCCTACAGGTCATCGCAGATCGGGGCCAAGAGCTCCTGAGCCTGATCGAGACAATCCTGGATGCGGCGCGTATCGAGGTGGGGCAGCTGTCCTTGATGTTCGATGAAGAGCCTTTCAGCGAGCTGTATGCTGCCACTCTGGAGAAGGCGATCGCGCTGAGCGGACGCAGCGACATGCAGATCTACGAGGAAATCGAGCCGGACCTGCCCGCGATGCTCGTGGACCGCATCCGTGGTGCGCGCGCGATCGCGACGTTCATTGCTTACTCCGTTCGCGCCACGGACGCCGGCAAGATGTGGGTACGGGCCGAGCGGCACGGCGCTCATCACGTGCGCATCGACGTCGATGTGCCCGCGAGGTTGCACTCGGCCGCCGATCTGCAACAGATGTTGGACCCCGCGGGTGGCCTGGCCAAACGCGAACATCGAGGGCTCGCGTTGGCGCTGCAGCTGGCAAACTCGGTGGTCAAGTTGCACGGCGGCTCTGTCCACGTGATCGATCGCCGGCACAAAGGCGCCATGTTCTGCATCACGCTGCCCACGGCGTCCGGCATCGCCAACGCTGCTCAAGCACCGTATCCCGCGCCCGGCTCGATCACTCCGCATCGCATCGTGAGCATGCGGGTGGGCGAAATCGACGACGATCGTAGCCCTGATACCGAGCGGCCACCGCCGGGCCCGGCGTACTCGATCGAGGAGTTCGTGCCGGACACGGAGCGGCCTGAGCCCTTCGACGCAGAAGCTACTCGCGACACAGAGCCGCCTCCGCCGATGGAGGGGGACAATGCACCCGACACCGAACGCCCGGGCCCACCGTCACCCGACGAAGAAGAGCCTGTGGCGGAGGCCTCGCTAGCGGACCTCCCGGACGGTGGCCCTGCCCTCAAACCGCCGTACCGATGAGCCCGGAGAGCGCCGCCCGTGCTGGCTTTCCCCCAGGCCTTCGATCCGCCACGAGTGAGGACCCTGGACGATCCCTACGAGCCCCACGATGCCTCGTTCCGCGCTCGGCTCTAGCTCCTCACTGGGAGAAACCCGGAGCGGACTTCGGATTTCTCCTACTCGCTTTCGCTCGGCCGGTGTACCCCTGATGACGGATGGCTGCCCGAAAATTGCCGGCGAAAAGTCCGGCTCGCTCCGAACGACCCGAGCGCGACCTCGACTCGGGGCAATCTACCGACGACGCGAAATTCGATCGGCTGTTCCGCCCCCAACGCCTCGCTGACTTCATCGGTCAGCCCAACCATCGTAAGAACCTGGAGGTCTACGTTCAAGCGGCGAAGCAGCGGGGCGAGCCGCTGGACCACATCCTATTGTGTGGCCCGCCGGGTCTGGGCAAAACCACGCTCGCCTACATTCTCGCGCGCGAGATGGGTGTCAATCTGCACGTGACGAGTGGGCCCGCCATCGATCACAAAGGCGCGCTGACCAGCCAGCTCACTCGGCTCGAGCGCGGAGACGTGCTGTTCATCGATGAGATTCATCGGCTGAGCGCACCGGTCGAGGAGGCGTTGTATCCCGCCATCGAGGACTTCCGAGTGGAAGTGATGACCGGCGACGGCGCGTTCGCTGAGACCATCTCGGTGGACGTGCGCCCCTTCACCTTGGTGGGCGCTACCACGCGCGCGGGCCTCCTGACGAAGCCGCTCCACGAGCGCTTTGGCGTGACCTTGCGCCTCGATTTCTACTCTGTCGACGACCTGCAGAAGATCGTCGCGCGGAGCGCCTCTCTCATGCAGATCGAGTGCGCGACAGAAGCTGCACGGGAGCTGGCCTCGCGCTCACGCGGCACTCCCCGCATCGCGAACCGCCTGCTCCGTCGCGTGCGCGACTTCGCCGAGGTCGAGGGTACCGGGGTGATCGACGTGAGCATCGTCCGCCACACCTGCGAGCGCCTGGCGGTGGACATCAATGGTCTCGACGAGATGGATCGCCGCTTGCTCGGGATGCTGATCGAGACTTACCAGGGCGGACCGGTCGGTGTGGAGACGCTGGCGGCGGCTCTGGCTGAGCCGCGCGATACCATCGAGGACGTGTACGAGCCGTACCTACTGCAGCAGGGGTACCTGGGTCGAACCCCGCGTGGCCGCATCGCCACCCGTAAGGCGTACGAGCACCTCGGCGTCGCCTACGACCCCAAGGCTCGCCAGGGGCAGTTGTTTTAGACCCCGGCCATCCCGTGGCGCTCGCACACCTCTGGAGGCGGCCACCTAGCTAGATGACCGCCCCATCCTCTCGCGCAGGCGTCGCTGAATGCGCGGGACCGACCCGCAGCGAGTTATCTGTCGCTGAGCGCAGACACGCCCGGCAGATCCTTGCCCTCGAGCAACTCGAGCGACGCGCCACCGCCGGTGGAGACGTGGCTCACCTTGTCCTCGATGCCGTAGTCGGCAGCTGCAGTCGCCGTGTCACCACCGCCAATGATCGTGGTGGCGCCCGTCGACGTCACCTGCGCGACGGCCTCTGCCACGGCCCGAGTCCCTGCCGAGAAGCGTTCCATCTCGAACACGCCGATCGGACCGTTCCAGACCAAGGTCTTGGCCGTACGAATCACATCGGCAAAGGCCTTCCGCGACAGAGGGCCGCAATCCAGACCCTGCCAGCCGTCTGGGATGCCGGTCTGATCGGTCGCTGATTTCACATTTGCTGTCTCGCTGAACGCATCCGCGATCACGTAGTCGACCGGGAAGTGCAAGGCGACGCCGCGCTGCTTGGCCTTGGCGACCAACTTCTCCACGATCTTGGCGCCTTCGGCGTCGAACAAGCTCGCGCCGATGGCCATGCCGTCCATGACCTTCTTGAAGGTGTAAGCCATGCCTCCGCCCACGATCATGGCGTCTACCTTGTCGAGCAGGTTCTCGATCAGCAAGATCTTGTCTTTGACCTTGGCCCCGCCCAAAATGCCCAGGAAAGGCCGTTCGGGGTTCAACAAGGCTTTACCAAAATACTCGAGCTCCTTCTGCATCAGGAAGCCCGCGGCGCGTTTGGGTAGCGTCACGCCCACCATGGATGCATGGGCGCGGTGAGCCGTGCCGAAGGCGTCATTCACATACACGTCACCGAGCTTGGTGAGGGATGCGCAGAACGCAGCGATCTGTTCCTTCGTAGCGCCCTTGCCCTCTTCTTCGGCGTGGTAGCGCAGGTTCTCGAGCAGCACGACGTTACCCGGCTTCAGATCGGAGCAGGCACGCTCGACCTCGGGCCCCACACAGTCGGGGAGGAAACGCACTTTGGTGCCGAGCTTCTGGTCGAGCACCTTCGCGATCGGCTCCATCGAATACTCGGGATTCGGCTTGCCGTCGGGTCGGCCCAGGTGGCTCATCAAGACGACTGAAGCGCCTTGATCCAGAGCGTACTTGATGGTCGGCAGCGCAGCGTCGATGCGACCCGTGTTGGTGACCTTGCCGTCCTTCATGGGCACGTTGAAGTCGACGCGAATGAGCACGCGCTTGCCGGCAAGTTTGAGCTCAGCGATGGACAGCTTATTCAGATTCATCAAAGGGTCTCCGTGGTCGAAAAGCGAGTCGGCCTCTCGGCGAGGCAGGGGCGCGAGTCTGCAGCGAAACGCAGAGGCAGGGTAGCGTTTTCGGGTCGAATACCGGGCCAATGCGACGACCGGCGTCGACGCTCCTCGCCCATTTACAACCACAGGTCGGCCTCCCGGAGGAGTGGACCCTCAACGTCGGCGGCGAGCCCGTCCGGCTTCGTCACCGATACGTTCCAGCAACGCCGCCAGCTCACGCTGCGCCTGAGCGCTGGGCTTTGCACCTGCATCGTCCGCACCCGGCGGGTCCGCGACGACAGGCTCCGTCTTCGATGCCAGCCGCGTCGGGCGACGGCGCACGTCGGGGCTCTGCGACTCGAGCGCGCCCAGCTCCTCCGGCTCCGGTTCGCCGCGACGAACTCGCCGGCGGCGCTCCGCCCAGCGGGTGAGCGGATGCAACACCAGCCCCCAAACGGTCCAGCCCCGAGCCCGTAGCTCGGGGAAAAGACGCCAGGCTCGCGCTCCGTCGAGCGGAGGGAAAGGCAGCAAGTTCATCAGAATGACCCAGAGGTTGATCTCGACGAACGCGTAGTGCACCAGCACCCCCCACTGGCTGGTGGGCGCGCCGGCTACCCAGGAAAACGCCAGCGTCGACAGGAGCAGCACGACCTGCGCAGCGACTCCGCCCCACGCGATGACGGCATGCTCGAGCGAGTTGGCCGAGCCTCGCCAACGACATTGCCCTCCGAACCCGGTCAGGTCGATGCCGATCACTCGAAACCCGGCGCTCTTCACGCACGACGCATGACCCAGCTCGTGCACGACGATCACGCCCATGAAGGCCAACCACAAGATGGGCTCGAAGCGCAAACTGCCGAAGACGAGGGCGCCGACGGGCACGCTCCAGTGCAGGCGATAGTCTACTCCTGCAAGGCGACCCACGCGAAAATAGCCCTCTACCAGCATAGCCCGCTGGGAAACATAGAGCAGCTGTACCGGCGTGCCAGCATCAAATCCGCCGAAAGTAGGGAGCCCAACGAATCGGGCGCCGCACGGCGGCACCGGCCCGTCCGACTGGAAAACACGAGTGTCTTTGTACTAGCGCCTAGCCCGGCATGGGCCTCGCCCTCGGGTCTAGACCCGTTCGATGCGCGCTCCGCCGTAGAGGTCGTACACGTCACCGGGCATGGCAAGTCGAAATCCGAGCGCCTCCGCGCGACCGCGATACTGCTCGATGTCGTCTTCGTGATGCATCAGCACGATCTTCTTGCGCAGCTCGGGCTCGAGCTTTTCGAAGTCGCTGAACAAGCCGTGAACTTGACCCGGAAACTCAGCGAAGGTGCAGTCGTGAAAGAAGATGCTCGTGCGCGCGGCCAGTCGATGCAGGAGCTCCGAATCCACCACGGAGTCTCCGCTCCACCAGGCGCAGCGGCCATTTCCGCCCGGCAGAAGAAATTCGAAAGAGGTCGACGGCTTGCCGTACACGTGCCGGGTCTCGCGCGCGACCACGGACAGCTCCGAAGCGCGAAAAGACTCGGCGTGGTTCCACGCGGCATGCACGGGCGGCTCCGCTGAAGCGGGCGCCAGCACCTCGAAGTAATCCTCGAGGCGCCCCGGCACCGGTCCACCGCTGGCATCCGAGCGGTATCGGAGCGAAGGACCCAGCACCTCCCAAAGCTCCGCCAGCACCGCGCTGTGCGCGGCCAACCGTGGTCGCGCGCCGCCTTTCATCACCGCGCGCAGGCCAACATCTGCGACGTAGTAACGCACGAACGCAAACTCCTCGAGGCCGTACACGTGATCCCCGTGCGCATGCGTGACCAATTGGCCCGCGATTTGATGCCACGTCAGGCCTGCGCCAGCGACTTGTTCGGGAGCCTGACGGCCGCAATCGATGAGCCAGCGCTCACCGCTCGGCAACGTCAAAACCGAGCAGGTCGTACCATAGCGCCTCGAGAACGCCGCACCGGAGCCGAGCACTCGCAATGTCATGAACGGCCCGCCGCTCATGCGCTGCACCCGTGGGGAGATCCGTTCTGGTTCTTCATCTTACGACCTGACGGCAGGAGCGCGGCGCCAAGCTCCGTTTGAGCATACGCCAAAGCCTGCCAGAATGCCGCGCCCCGGCCCACTCCTCGACCAAAACAGCCGCGCTGCAACAGCGGCAGCCATTGAACAATGGAGGAACACGCCGCGCACTTCAGCCTACCTCACTAACTAGTACCGAGGGTGCAACGGCACCTACGGAGTGATGGAGATTCGTCCACCGATCTAACTTCGTTAAGGCTCGGTTTTTCCAGAGCCTCCTTCAAAAATGTCCCAGGTGTCCGTGCTTTCAGGTTACGGACTGAAATCCGGCCGTTGGAACGAAGGCGAGAGCCCCCGACTAGATGAAATCGATCGAGTTCTACGACCTGCCCCGCCCGATTCAGGAGCGCTTCGTTGCAGCGGCACAAGCGTCGCTCGCTCCCGCTCCGTTGGCTATCAAGCTCGGGCCCCGCTTCGTGGGAGCGCGTTGGTTTGCCGCCAGCGCGGTCGGCTTCCTCGCAACGGCAGGGTACGCCGCGCAGGGCTTTGGCGACCTCGAGCACGACGGAGCCATCGCGTCGAGCCTGCGCGCTCTCGTATATTGCATCGGTTTCACGCTGAGCTTTGCCTGTCTGACGCGCGGGTTGACGGTGCGGGATCGCGCTCTGAGCTTGCCCTTCGCACGCGCCACCTACCTATTTCCTATGGGTGTGGTGGACGCGATGTCAGCTTCCCTGAGCGTGCACTCGCTCGCCGATCTGACGAGCGTCGAGGCCACTGCGGCTTCGTTGCACGTCGCCTTTAGCGATGGCGCGACGTTCGAGTTCCCGGCCGCGGATCAGAAGCAAGCTGAGGCCGCGAAACAAGCCGTCGCCGAGTCGCGAAATCGTTTGGACGAAGCCACGCGCGCCGACAGCGTGCGCAGCTTGGCGGCGCTCGACCCGCTGTGCCAGACCAACTTCCCGAGCCCGTTCTCACAGGACGTACCGTTCAAGCGTCCCGCCGCGCTCTGGACAGCGGCTCTGTTCGCGATGGCCGTGGTCTCCGGCGCGGCCCTCGGCATCGGGGTCTGGGAGGTCCGAAATAAAGTGAGCGCTCGTCGCCTAGCCGAAGCAGCTCGAGCCCTCGACAACACGGCGGCGTATCGCCAGTACCTCGCGCGCGGCGGCCAGCAGGCGGAGATAGTGGATGTGCTCTTGCCACGCGCAGAGCTCGCCGAAGCCAGAGCGTCGGGTAACGTCGAAGCCATCGAGCGCTACGTCGCGAGCCACCCGGACTCGAAGATCCAGGGCGAGGTGGCTGAGGCGTTCCGCAGTGCCCTCCTCGGCGCGCTCGCGGCCGCGGAGTCCAAGGGGACCCTGTCAGCTCTCGACGACTTCGCGCGGGCGCACCCTCGACATGCTCCGGTCTCGGAGGAGCTCGGCGCGGCCCGTCACCGGGTCTACCAGGTGGCAGCGCGACGCGCGGCAGAACGCCTGGTCTCGAACGACACGCGCCAGAGCAACCCTGCGTCGTTCTTCGCACGGCTGGTGGCGTACGCCGAACGAAACGGGCCCGCCGTCGAGGTGCGTTTCCGCTCACAGCTCGGCAAGTCTTACAAGACCGCCGATAACCACGTCCGGCTCAGCACCTACTTTACCGGTAACTCCAGCTTGCCCTCGCATTTCTTCAGTGACCAGCGCATGCGCAAGCGGGAGGCGCTCGCCGCACCGATCCTGCTGGCCTCACTGCAGAGCCTGTTCCCACCGGAGATCGTGCATTTCTCCCTCGGCGAGGCCATCCCCTCACCCGAGCCCGGTGATCGCCCGGTCGCGCTCCCGGAGCCGACGCTACCGACCTTGTTCATCGACCACCGCACGGAGCTTTCCGGCGTTTCCGTGAATCCAAAGCCGCGCGGCATATTCCTAGGGGCGGGCATCTTCTTCGACACGACGTTTGTCATTCCGGGCGAGGACGCGCGGCTCGAGATGACCGTGCCCACGTGGCGCACGCCGGCGCGGAACGTGATGCAGCTCGAGCAACGCACCATCGGTGACGTGTACGAAGACCTGGTGCGCCGGTCGTTCACGATGTTTCTGCGCCGGTACCTGGAGCGCGTCCTGACCGATCCTCCGGAGGTCGCGATGCCGGGGCTCGATTTGCCCCCTAACGAGGACTGAGCCTCGGGGCTAATGGCGGCGAGCGCGCGCGCCGGAGACTTCGTCGTAGATGTCCTCCAATTCGGACACCAGCTGGCGATTGTCGAACTCGAGCTCCATCTTGGCGCGCGCCGCTCGGGCCAGGCGGGCGCGGAGCGGCTCGTCCAGGAGCAACGCCGTGAGGCGATCGCCCATGGCAAGCGAGTCCCGTTCTCTGACGAGGTAACCCGTTCGGCCGTCATCGATGCTGTCCGGGATGCCGCCGTGCAGCGTCCCGATGGGCACCGTGCCGGCAGCTGCGGCCTCTTTGACGACGATCAGACCTGACTCTCGGTTGCCGTCGCGAGCCACGACGCTCGGCGCCAGGAGCACGCTCGCGCGTCCCATCAGCGCAGCCACCTGCTCGTTGGTCTGACCACCCACGAAGCTCACGTGAGGCGCGATCTGGAGCTCTCGGCAGCGCCGCTCGAGCAGCCCACGCCGTTCGCCCTCCCCGACGATGGTGAGCTTCGCGGGTACGCCCGCAGCGCGTGCGCGAGCAAACGCCTCGAGCCCAAACTCAAAGCCCTTCTTTTCGACCAGACGCCCCACCATGAGCACGTGAAGCTCGGGACGGCTCGACGTAAAGCAGAAGCGCTCCAGATCGATGCCGAGCCGGTGCACCCGGAGACGGGCTGCATCGACCCCTAGGTCCATCAGCATTGCCTTCAGCTCGCTCGAAGCGCAAATACCGAGGCTCATCTCGCGCAGCAGCGCCGGGGCGCCCAAGGCGTAGGGCAAGTGCAGCGGCAGAAAACGGCGAGCGCTCGACAGTAGGGGCACGTCGTAACCGTGAAACGTCACGACCAAGGGCACGCCGTGTTTCGTCGCGTAGCCGCGCGCATACGCGCCTGCCGGACCGAAATGGGCATGCACGAGCTGATAGCGAGCTTCGGCGAACGCGCGCGAGAAGCTTCGACTGCGGCCACGCAGCACGTATGCCGGTCCGGCGTGATGCACGCGAGGAAAAGGGAAACGCTCCGCGTTATACCGGCGCCACGAAAAAACGTCGGCTTGCCAGCGCCGGTACTGCCGCAGCTGCTCGTACACGAAGACCTGGGAATCCTTCAGGAAGTTCGTGCAAAACAGGGCCACGCGCGGCGGGCTTTCGGAGGCCATCGTCAGCGCACGAGGTTAATGCATCGATGCCATCGAATCGATGCCAATGTAGGTGCGCCGCCAACAATCAGACGGAACCCGCGGCAGCCCTCTCGCTCCGCCAGAACGGCTGCCAAACGCCAGGGGTAGTCGCTCCGACTGGAACTTGTTACATACGACTGACCTGGCCGTGCGTACGCCTCCGCCCTCTCCGCGGACCAACTTCGATGAGAATCTGCTTTTGGTCGACTAGCTTCCAGGCGGATAATCAGGCGCTGGCCAGCTATCTGTCGCGCCAGCCCGGCGTCGAGGTCGTCGTCGCCTTGGACGAGCCGGAGCGCTACCGACAGGAGCCCGTTTGGGCCGTTTTGCCGTACCGCGGCCGATTGTTGGATCGGCGCGCCGCCGACACCCCCGCGGCCATTCTAGCGTTTGGCCCTGATTGCATGATCGCCGACAACCACTTGCCCAAACGGCGTCTCGCCCCGCGCCTCTACGTGTTGTGGCACGGGTACGGCTGGCGCGTCGACGACCTGAGCACCATGAAACGCGAGTTGGTCAAGCTCGTGGGCGCAGTCGAGCGACCCAACCCGAGCTTTAGGTGGCACGCTTTTGGACCCGAGGACCGGCGCTATCGCACGCAGCGCTCGGGATTTGCCGAGGAGAACGTCGTCCTCGGAGGCTCCACGTACTCGGACCTGTTGATCCCCGAGGCCCCAGATGCCGTGCGGCTAGAACCGAGCAGCGTCCAAGAGCACTACCGGATCGATCTGCGCCGACCCACGGTGCTGCTCGGCATGACGTGGCACCATGGCGGCGCGTTGGCTCACTGGGGCAACGACCAGGCGCTCCACGAAGCGCTCTGTGAGCACCTGGCGCGCGCCAACGCCAATTTATTGATTCGAATGCACGACCGGCATCGCTATGAGCGGGCGGACGTGCAGCGCATGGAAACGCTGGCCGCCCGTTACCCCAACGTGCAGCTGAAGTTCAAGAGCAGCTCACCCGACTCGCTCGTGGATGTGCTGGTGAGCTCGCTGATGATCTCCAACTACTCGTCGTTCCTGAACGCGTTTTATCATACGCGGAAGCCGACCATTCACATCGATCCGAGCGCTCGCGATGGGCGCCCCAACTATCGCCGCGAGCTCTTGTGGGGGAAGCTGCGCGTGAAAAAGGTGGAGGACCCGCTGGCCACGTGGAAGCTGCCGGCGAGCGAGGTGGGGGGGCTCATCGCTCGTGATTTTGACGAATTGTTGGCAGCCGTGGATCTCAGCCTGGCCCAACCTTCGTGCTGCGCAGATCTCGCTAGAGAGTTCAACCAGCGTCACGTCAGCGCAGCCGATGGCCGCACCTGCGAGCGCGTGGCTGACTACCTCTCCGCGTGGGTGAATCGGTGACCCCACCCACGATCCGCGGCAGGCTGCGAGCAGCCGGGCGATGCTCGTGGCTCGTGCTCAGCTGGACCTTGGGGTGTTGGGATCCGTTTCACACGAATTTCGCGGAGGTGGAGCCAGCCATTGCCTATCGGCGCAGCGAGCTCGTGTCTCCCGCAGCGCCGACCCGCCGGCTCCTGTTCATGAACTACAACCTCAAATTCGGCGGAGGCCGCATCGATTTTTTCTTCGATTGCCACGGTGATCGTGTGCTCATGACCCGCGACGAAGTGCTTGCCAACCTGGAAGGCTTGGCTACCAAGATTCGCCAGGTCGACCCCGCCGTGTTGTTCGTTCAGGAGGTCGACACCAACTCGAAGCGCTCCCACTTCATCGACCAGGTGCAGTGGTTGCTCGAGCACACGAGCCTCAATTACGCGTATTATGCTTCGCAGTGGAAGGCCGACTTCGTCCCCAGCGATGGCATCGGCGCCGTCGATTCGGGGAATGCAATTTTTTCTAAGTACCCTTTGCGCCAAGGCACTCGTATCTCTCTCGCGCTGCGGCAGGACCTGGGGGGCCTCGAGCGGTATTTCTATCTGCGGCGCAACCTGCTCCGTGCCGCGCTCGAGCTAGCTGGGCAAGCGCCCATTGCGCTCCTGACGGTGCACACCGAAGCGTACGCTCGAGACGGGACCAAGCTGTCACACATCGAGCGCTTCAAGCGAGAGCTGGATGAGCTGACGGAGTCGGGCCAGGTCGCCGTGGGCGGAGGCGACCTCAATACACTGCCACCGGGTTCGGAGCAGGTGTCGGGATTTGATGACTCGGCGTGTACCGAGGACTATCAGGCAGACGACTATTCCGAGGAGGGAGAGTGGCTGCGCCCGCTCTATGACGCGTACTCGGCCGAGACGCCCCTCGCGGAGTACCAAGCCGACAACGCGGCCTTCTTCAGCCACACGACGCGCAGCGACGGCTTCTGGAATCGCAAGCTCGACTACTTGTTTACCAATGCAGAGTTCGTGCGGGGCTCCGGCCTGACCCACCAGGACGAGGCCAGCGGCATGGCCACCCTGCCCCTCTCCGATCACGCGCCCATCAGCGTCAGCCTGGAGCTGCCGTGAACGTAGGGCGCGCCTATCGCAGCGCGCTCTGGCGTGTCTCGGTGAGCGCAGCCGTAGCGCTTCCGACTTGGCTTCGAACGCTGGGGGCCCAAGCAGAAGAACCAAGTCGATTTGCGCGCTGGTCAGTTGATAGCGCGCTGACGACGGCACCCCGGAGCGTGGAGCTCGGCGTGTTCAGCCAGAGCGCTTGGGGAGTGAACGCGCGAGTCGAGCTACGCCTACACCCCGTGTGGTTCTGGGTGCTGCCGCACGCGGAGGCCAAATTGCGGTGGCTCGACCTGGGCGCGTGGCAGCTCTCGAGCGTGCATCGGTTAGCGTACCCTACGCCCTTGCTCTCGCTCGTCAGTCGCGAAGGGGCGTTAGGCTTGTTGCCAGACACGACGGACACCCCCTACGCCCTGCTATTGGATACGGATCTGCTCGGCAGCGCCGAATGGTCCGCAGGGCAGTGGGCCACTCTGCGGGTGGGTACTTCCCTCGGGCTGACCGCCGGCGGGGACGATGTGCTGCTCGATTTCCCGTTCCTGTATCAACGCTTCGCAGCCTTGAGCGCCCCCGCGGTCCCCAGAGTGGCCCTCGGCGCGGACGGAGGCCTCTCGACACGCTTCGGGTATGCGCTCGAGTACCGCCACTATTTCATCCCGCTCGCCGATTTCGCGCTGTTTGATGCCAACGAATATGCGGCGTCTGTATTTTTTCTGATTTCCGCGGGCCACCGGCTCACGCTCGGGGGCCGCCTGAGCAGCGCACGTCTACCCATCGGATGGCGCTCACACTTCTTGCCTTATCTGGACTATCAGATCGCGCTTTGAGCGCGGACGTTACCCTCATTGGCCGGCACCGCAGGCCTTGACCTGACCTCGGGTGCTCCCCACGTTCAGGCCTCAGGCTTGGTTACATCTCGAAAACGCGACGACCCCCGAAGATCTCGGCCATCTGCTATGTGGCCCAGCGCCTCCGGTCTTCAGTCTCCTCACTCTGGCCCGAATCCCCGCCCTTCACCGAAGAGCTACTCTCATGCGCAAAGTCATCATGGTCAAAAAGCTGCTCGCGAGCGGCGAGCCTTGTGCCAAGTGTGCCCAGGCCGAGGAGCTGCTGAAGGCGCGCGGGGTCTGGGACCAAATCGACGAGGTGGTGTGGGCGGACGAGCGGGATCCCGACTCCGCCGGTGCGGTCTTGGCTCGCAAGCACGAGGTAGCGCTCGCGCCATTTTTCGTCGTGCAGCGCCCGGGCCAAAAAGACGAAGTCTACCCGAGCACGCTCAGGCTGGTGAAAGAGCTGAGCGCGGGCGCTGGGTCGAGCGCAAAGGGCGCAATCACTGCAGCCACGAGCCCCGCGGAGCCCGCCGCCCAGGTCCCTCCAGCTCCGCCGCTCGAGCTAGAGGAGATCCGCCGGCTCGCGCTCGAGCTGCGGGAGAAACCGCCGGAGGAAATCCTCGCCTTTGGGCTGCGCCGCTACGGCGAGGCCTGTGCGCTCGCGTTCAGCGGCGCGGAAGACGTGGTGTTGATCGACATGGCGGCTCGCTCCGGGGTGCCCTTCAGCGTGTTCTGCCTCGATACGGGCCGCCTGCACGAGGAGACGTATCGCTTCATCGACCGCGTGCGCGGGTTTTACGGCATCGACATTCAGGTGGTCAGCCCTCAGGCGGAGCCGGTCCAGGCCATGGTTCGCAAGAAGGGGCTGTTCAGCTTTCGGGAGGACGGTCACGGCGAATGTTGCGGCCTCCGCAAGGTCGAACCGCTGCGGCGCGTGCTCTCGGGGTTCCGCGCCTGGGCCACGGGGCAACGCCGCGATCAGAGCCCGGCCACGCGCGCCGACGTGGCCGTGTTGGAGTTGGACGCGAGCTTCCAGGGTTCTGCCGGTGGTCTGATCAAGCTCAACCCGCTCACGTTCTGGACCTCCGCTCAGGTTTGGCAATACATTCGAGCTCAGCGCGTGCCGTACAACGAGTTGCACGATCATGGCTTCATCTCCATCGGGTGCCAGCCCTGCACGCGGCCAATCCGTCCTGGCGAGCACGAACGAGCGGCGCGGTGGTGGTGGGAAGAAGCGACGCAGCGCGAATGTGGGCTGCACCTAAAGAAAGCCCCCTGAGGTCCCCGGAGCAGCCACTTTCTCCAGCCGCGCAGCGCGGCACGGTCGCGGCTGGGGCGCCGCGGGAGACTGTATCGGGGACCGCAGGCTTTCTTGGAGCAGGCGCTTAAAACGTTGGTGTTAAAAAACGGCGGCCACGCGGTATGCTCGGGCGTGCCTCGCGTCCTCGCCCCTCGCCTCTGACGCGCTCGGTCAAGGGCTAAACCCGCGATCAGAAAAATCGTCTTGGAACTCCCTTGTTTGGCGTGTCTAATTGAGCTGTACATTCCCCGCCCGATCACGGCGCCGTAGACGACGGCGTTGGCCGCGTACCGATCCCCTCACCCGCTGCGGACCACGGGAGAAAGCCCCCAACGAATGCCCGTTTCCGATTCCTCGCGGCGCCTGTCGACCGTAAGCGCCGCGCTCGTCTTCTGCGCCTGCCTGAGCCCACGCGATCCGGACGGGACAGGGCCGGCGGGGGACAACGGGTTGCCCAGTTTCAACGCTGGCGCCGGCTCGGGCGGGACGGGTGGAGCGACCAACATCATCGGCGGCGGTAACTCCGCTGGCAGCGGCTCGGAGCAGGTCCCCAATCCGGTGGGTGGTTTGAACCCTGGCATGAATGTAGATACGAGCGGCGGTCAAGTCCCCGCTATCTGCTCGAGCTATCAAGCCGTCCGAGTGCGGGAGATCCCCGATCCCGAGGTCGACCCCGTCCTGGCCTCGCGCGTGGAGAGCATTCCGCTCGAGCAGCGGGTGCGGCAAATGTACGGTTTCCCAAACTGCGACTACAACTCTGGTGCGCAGTGTTTCCAGCAACAACCCATCCCCGAGCAGGATTTGCCGGTCTGGGAGATGCGTGACGGTCCGCGGGGAGTCCGGCGGCTCGGCGCTGGCCCGGCCACCGCATTCCCCGTCCCGGTCGCCCGCGCGGCGAGCTTCGACATCGATCTAGAAGAGCGCATCGGCGACGCCATCGGGCTGCAGATGCTCGCCTTCAAGTATGACTTGATGCTGGCGCCGACGGTCAACACGCTGCGCCATCCGGGTTGGGGCCGTTCCCAGGAGACTTACGGGGAAGACACGGTAGTGCTCGGCGAAATGGGCGCCGCACTGGTCCGCGGCATCCAGAGGCACGTCCCCACATGTATCAAGCATTTCGCGGCCAACACCACCGAAGGCAACCGCGAGACGATGAGCGCGAACATGGACGAGCAGACGCTGCGCGAAATCTACACGCGTCAGTTTCAGATCGCCGTCGAGAAGAGCGACCCAGCCTGCGTGATGGCAGCCTACAACCGGGTCAACAACACCTTCTCCGCCGAGAACCGCGAGCTCTTGACCGACATCCTTCGGGAGGAGTGGGACTGGAAGGGCTTCGTCATCTCTGATTGGGGAGCCGTCAAATCCACCCTACCCTCGGCGTTAGCGGGCACTGACCTGGAGATGCCAGACAATACATATTACGGCAGCTTGCTGGGACAGGTCGCCAACAACAGCGCGCTTTCGGCCCGCATCAGCCAGGCTGCCCGTCGCGTCCTCAACGTGAAGCGCCATTTCAATCAGTTGGATGAAGGCTACGGGACCAACGCGGCCTATCAGGCGCGCCCCGTGGACGAGAGCATCATCAATCGGCCTGAAGTGCTGGCGTTGGCCGAGGAAGCCGCCGAAAAGGGCATGGTGTTGCTGGAAAATCGAGACAACCTGCTGCCTCTGGCTCAAGGCGCCCGCGTTCTCGTCGTAGGCCCGGACGGCGACGTCGCGCGGCTCGGTGATAGCGGCAGCAGCCAGGTCGCGCCCGCGGACAACCTGGTCGTGACTCCGCTCGGCGGCTTGCGCGCGCTTGCTCCTGCACACGGCGCCACCGTCGACTTTCAGGCAGCGCTCGGCGGGGCCGTGCAGATGGCGCCGGGCTACGACGCCGTCATCCTCGTCGTCGGTATGCAACACACCGACGAAGGCGAAGGTTATGGCGGCGGTGATGATCGGGAGAGCCTGGACCTGAATGGCCCACACCCCGAGCTCTGGCCGGAAGGGCAGAAGCCCCGGGCCTGGATCGAGCAGCTGTCCGCGGCAAACCCGAATCTGATTGTCGTGCTCAACGTCGGAGGCGCAATCGTCGAGCCCTCGCTCGCGAGCGCCAAGGCCTTGCTCTACAGCTTCTACCCGGGCCAGGCGGGGGGCACGGCGCTCGCCCGCCTGCTGTTCGGCGAGGTGAACTTCTCGGGCAAGCTGCCCTTCACCGTAGCGACGGATGCGAGCCAATATCCGGTCTTTGGCGACAGCGCCGCGACCGCGCAATACGACTACTTTCACGGCTATCGGAGGTTCGACCAGGCGGGCACTTTGCCGCGCTATTACTTTGGCTCGGGCAAGAGCTATTCGACCTACGCCTATTCGAATCTCAGCGTCGCATGCTCGAACGGGGTGACTCCGAACGGCATGCTCGTTGCGGAGGTGGACGTAGAAAACACGAGCAACGTGCCGGGCACGGAGATCGTGCAGCTCTACATCGGCTATCCCAAGACGGCCGTGCGCCGCTCCGTGAAGGAGTTGAAGGCGTTTCGCCGCGTCACGCTCGCGCCGGGTGAGAAACAGCGCGTGCAGCTCAACGTGCCGGCGCGCGACTTCCAATATTACGATGCCGCGAACGGCTGGGGCATGGAGTTCGTGGAACACGAAGTGTTGGTGGGGCCGAGCGCCGACCCCCAGGGGTTGCTCAAAGTTCCCTTCGACGTCGTGCCGAACTGACGGGGATTCTGCGCCACTTCGCCTGTTCGAAGTGACACGAGGGTTCCAGAGCAGCGTCGGTTCTGCTAAGCCGTCGTGCCGATGATGCCTCAAAAACCCGCCGGCGAGCGCCGGCGACGCCCGTCCCCGAGCCTTTCCCGCTGGTGCTCGAGCGCCGCCGTCCTGGCCGCCTTGCTCGGCGCTTCACCCGACCTGCGAGCGCAGGACGAGGAAGACCCGCTGGAGATCGACGACGTCGAAGCGGAGGAGAAGTCCGATGACGCAGAGTCATCGAGCGAGGACGGTGCCCAGGCTGAGGACGCGGCGGCGGAGAAGCAAAAAGCGGACGCCGCGGACGCGAATACGCTGGCCCTGCTCGCTTGGTATGGGTCGCTCGAGTCCGACATCGGCTTCGCCCGCTACGAGGCAGAAGAAGAGGACAAGACCGACGACACGCTGCAAGACCACCGGGGACGCTTCGTCGTCGCTCCGATGTTGCATCTGGACGTCTCGGATTACTTCTTCGAGGCCACCGGGCAGCTCGTTGCCTGGGTGAAGAATAACGAAGGCGTGCCCCTCATCGCTGCGGACGACGTCTGGGGGAAATTCGGCAAGCAGGACGTCTGGGACATCCAGTTCGGGCGCTTCGAGGCGTGGCGCGTCTATCAAAAGTTCCCTGTCCGCTCTCATGACTTGGGCGCCGTATTTCACTCGCGAGGCATAGGCGAGAGCACTGGCGCCTTCGATCTATTCACGCTCGAGGACACCGGGGCCCTCGTCACTCCGCCCGTCTCGAGTCGCTTGTACTACGTCGACATTTACGAGGTCAGCCACATCCTATTGCGTGAAGAGGCGGGCAGCGTCGCGTTCCACTACTTCCCGCTCCCGCGCTGGGGCGCGGAGCTGCATGCCAAGTACGGGGAGCAGGCCCAACAGAACAAGCTCGGGGCGCGCCTGGCGATCATCGGCACGCCCATCGCGGCCCTCCAACTGAGCGCCGGCATCGAAGGGCGAACCTCACGTACGGGTAGCCCGCGGCGCAGCGAGGACCCGGCGAACCCGGGCACTTACACCGAGTGCACCAACTGCGGTCGCCTCGATCAATGGGGTTTTGGCGGGGGCGCTGTGCTCGGCCTGGGCCCGCTCGAAATCGCGGCGAACGGTGCTGTGGGCAACCAGACGGGTTACGACACGGTAGATGGCACGAAGGATGAGGAAGCGAGCCACGAGGTCTCGAGCTTCGGTGGCTATGCGCAACTCACGTTCGGGAAGACCACCGTCGGCGGCGCCGTCAACAACACTCAGCGCCTGGACGAATCGGACAATTTCCAAACCCACCTGCAAACGGCGGGCTATATTTTTTATTCGATCGCGCGGGACCTGAGCCTCAAGCTGGTGGTCACATACGCAACAGGTAAGGATGACCCGGCCAACCAGCGCGGGGATGACACCCTCCCCCCCCAAAACAGCTTCCTCGGCGGGCGCCTGCGCCTGAAGTACTACTTCAACACGCTCTGAGGAGACGGGCGGCGTCGCGCGGCCCTGGCAAGGGGGCGGCAGACGCCGACCGGAGCAGCGCGCTCAGAGCTGCGGTGGCACCCGGCCATCGACGGCCGTCAGCGCGTCGTCGAGCGCGGTGCTGTCGCGCAGGCAAGCGTAGCAGTCTTGCTGACCATCGTCACCGCAACCGTCCTTGTGCTTCAGGGCGCGCAGCGTCGCGCTGCAGCGTTGATCGCCGTCGCGCTGCACTACGGGCAAGAGGCGCAGGTAGTCGTCGCAGCTGGTCGCTGAGCGCAGGTCGAGCGCAGTGGCCAGAGCGGGCGTAGCTTTCGCGCGCTGATCGGGCGAATGTAAGAGCTGCTGCGAGAGGCTGGCCGCGCGGCTACCGCCGGGCGCCTTTTCCCAAACCGTATACAAGACGTCAGGGCCGCGCGAGCCAGGCCACCCCAGGAGGTGCTGGAACGCTGGCAACATCGTCTCCGGGCTCGTCGCAAAGCCCAGAAAGCGCGACGTCAGATTGGGCGTAGAAAAGCCCGATGGGGACTCCAGCACGCGCGCGAATTCTTTGAATTCCTTCTGCTTTTGGGACTGATACCCGCGCTCCAGGGCCAACGTCATGGCAGAGCTGCGTTCATCCGCAGCCATGTTCGTGATCTTGAACAGTGCATCTCCGTCGCCCGTCTCCGCACGCTCGATCAGCGTCGCGGGAGCCTTGGGCACTTCCTTGAGCGCTTGCACGGCCTGGGTCTGGTCTGCGGCTCGCGCACCGCGATCGGGCTGCAGTAGCATGATGCCCGCGCCGAGCCCGCTGCCAAACAGCACCAGGCTCAACGGCGGCAACACCGTATCGAGCAACCAAGCTGCACGATTCCGAGCCGGCGTCGCGCCGACATCGTTCACGGGCGCTGACGCGGGGGGCCGGCTGAAGACGCCCGACAGCCAGGCGCCGATCCGAGGGAGGCTCTGCCGGACCGCGTGCCCCGGCCCTGTTCCAGCCTCGCGCTGCGCACGCATGGCCTCCAGTTTCGCCACGTCGACCCTGGGCAGGACGCGGGTCGTGGCGCGACGGGCGTCCTTGAGGCTCAGGCTCGCATCGAAGTCTCGCAGAGCCGCCAGGGTCGGGTCCGCGATCTGAAAACCGGCGCTCGGCAGGTCGGGATAATCGTTGGTCGCCTCGGGCACCGGCAAACCGATGTGCGTGACGGCGTCGTCGTCGTCCTCTTCCGCCACCTCCGACAATTGAGACAGCGGCGCGACCAGCGGCCGCGCTCCCACGCGGCTCGAAGGACGAGTCTCCTCCTCGCCTTCGGCCACCCCTGTGACCCGACGGGCTCGGGCGTCCGGCTCCGGAATGTCAAAGCTCGGCAAGGGACCGTCGCCCAGAGCCATTGCGCTTGACTCCGCCAGCACCGGCATGGACTCGAGCTCGCTGCCCTGGAACGACGGCGGCTCGAGCTCCACGCTCATCGGCGGTTCGGTGTCGAAGCGATCAAGGTCCTCGACCGAGCCGCTCGTGTCAGCGACCAAGGGCTCATCGTCCGCTGCAGCTCGCCCTGGAAGCGCGTCTCGTGGAGGCTCGGCCACGCTCGAAGCGTTCGCTTCGCCAGGCTCGCCGAGCTTTGAGCCGGGCTCGGTCGCGCTCCCGGCGGCCATGTCAAATCCCGAGTCCGAAGCCGTATCGCCACTCGCTGGCTCGTCCGCAACGGCCGCGGTAGCACGTGCATCGGCCTCGGCGCTCGCCGCCTGCGCGGCGGCTTCTTGAGCTGCTGCTGCGGCCGCGAGCGCTGCTACCTCGTCGTCCGCCAGCTCACTCGTGACGAACGGGTGGCTTGCGGGTGCCTCTACCGTCGCGGCGGCGTCGACGGAGTACTCTGCAACGCTCTCGAGCGTGGCCTCGGGCCGCGCAACCACGCCGTGTACGTCGGTCGCTTCGTCTTGCTCGTCCTCGGGATCATTTGAATCCGACATCATGAGCTCGTCGAGCGACACGTCCTCGTCATCGCCAGCGCCCTCCGAGCCGCTCTGGGCTCTGAGACTCTTCGGCGTGGCGAACTCCGCCGACTCCTGCGCCTCGGTACCGTCCTCTGGCGAAGCCCCCACGCTGGAAGGCGGCACTGCCACGGCCCGCTCTCCCGGCTCGACCTTCGTTTGACTGCCCATGAGCGTCATTAGTACCAGAGGCCGCACTCCGTCGCGGTAGGATTAGTGCCCACGTTCCCTCTAAAGCGCATACTCTTGCTAGTAATTAGGTAATTTTGCGGTGACGGGGAAACGGCGAGTCGTGATCGCCAAAATGGACCGGCGATCGGTTCGGAATGCGCCGCCACGCGGGTCTCGAGACCTCACCGGAGCCGTGCTCCCAGATGGGGCGGCAACCGGGCTTGGTGCTCGAACAGCACCAAACGGAGCTCGTCTATAGACGCCTGAGCAGCCAGCGGTGCAGCCGGGCACCAGCTGGCAGCCAGGGCTTCCCGAAAGGGCACTGAAGGTAGACAGCTGCGCCGCAACCCGTGCACCAGCTTGAGAGTGCGGAAGCCGTCAAACCATGTGTGCACGCGACTCCTCAGCGGCTGCTCGGACCGCGTCGAGCGCGCCGCGAGCTCCAGCGCCTCCCACGCTCCCAGCTCTCCGAGCAGCGCCTCTAGTGGTGCGGCGGTGATTCCGGCGGACCGCGTCAACTCGGCGCGCGCGCGCGCCAGATCACGATCCTTTACGAACGCTTCCATGGCACCCAGCCACCCAGCGAGCGCGGAGAAGATCTGAGGATGGTAGAAAGGGGTCGTGCCCGTATGCATCTCGGCGGCAAGCTTCACCGCGGCGACGCCCGTGCCGTGCGCGGTACGCAGCGAAGCGCGAGACGCGAGCTCTAGCGTGCTCTGATCGGCGCGCCAGACGCCGCCCACCTTGGCTAGCTTGTCGAGCAGATAGAAGTCTTCGCCCGCGAGCCGTTTGGGAAATCCACGCACGGCTGCGTAGGCTCGGGCATCGACCGCCATCGCGCTACCGAGCGAGTGAAACGCAAAAGGGGAACCGGCGTGAGCGAGCCCAGCCACGTAGTACCGCAGCCCGAGCTCGTAGAGCGCCGTAGCGGCATCGATCGCAACATCGCCCCCCGGCACGTGCCAAAACGGAAAGACGATGGCCGCTGCCGGCTCTGGGGGTCGAGCCCCAAAGTAGCCGGCCGGCAGCTCTGCGTCCGCGTCGGTGTTGTAGATGTAAGGGACTTCGAGACGGGCCCCGGCATACAGCGCTAGGGCAAGATCGCAGCCGATCCGCCGCGCCAGACCGACGCCCTGACGGTCTGGAAAGCAATGGTCCGGATGCGCCCGATCGATGCTCAGCACATCGAAGCGATCGTGGCGCGAGAGCCACGCCGGCTGTGCCGCGAATGAACCAACCGCGGCCCCGCTGCGTAGGTCGTCGAGCAGCTCCCGATTGGCAGGCCAGCTCGACGCGGCGTGTGACAGGGCCGCGTTCACCACCACGATGACGAGCACCCGCCCCGGCGCCGCCGTCAGCGCCCGGCGGTATTGCTCCAACATGCCCGGGGCCTCGCAAAAAGCGGGGACGACGAGCACTGCGTAGTATCGCTCGGTGATCTCCTTCGCGAGCACGCTTTCCGGAGCGGCGTAGCGCGCGAGGTATTGGCTCACGCCCGCTGAGGCGCCGCTCGCTCCGCTCACTTGCGCGGCGAGGCGATGGCCCGCCTCCCGAGCCGCGCGAGCTCGTCGAGCAAGTACACGTTGGTCACGACCGCCTTCTCGAAGACGCCGAGGTGAAGGGACTCATTGGGACCATGCGCGCCAGTCTCCGGATCCATGACCCCGTTGAGCACCAACGGTAGATGGCTAAAGCGACGCCCGAACAAGGCCACGAACGGGATTGAGCCGCCGATCCCAACCCGCAACAGAGGCCGGCCAAAGCCTTTTTCATACGCACGATCGACCGCCTCGAAGACAGGGCCCAGCGGCTCATAGAGCCAGCTCTCCGCCCCACCCGCCGCCTCTGCGACGCGCACACGCACCCCGCCGGGTGGATTTGGCAAGAGCGCGCCGTCGAGCAATGCTCGCATCTCCTCCGCCGTCTGACCCGGCGCGAGGCGGATCGACAAGGCCGCGGAGGCTTGGCGGCGGATGGCGTTCTTTTGCTGGTCCGGGCGCGGCAGGGTCGTCGAGAGGACGGTGATCGCGGGCTGACGCCAGAGCCACTCGGCGGGAGGACGGCCTGCGTTCGGCAAAGGCTCGACGCCGTCCAGCAGCCGCGCGGCGTGCGAGACGACGGCGCGCGTTGGCGGGGAGCCGGCCACGAGCTCACGCCAGCTCGCAGGCACGTCGCGCCGCCCTAGAGCCAGACGCCCGTTTTCGTCGAGCAGCCTGCCGAGGAGTAGAATGAGCGCCGTCGCTGGATCGGGGGCCATGTTGCCCCAGATGCCGGAGTGGACGTCGCATTCGAGCGCCTCGACGATCACCTCGACCTCGAGCAGACCGCGCAACGATACGGTGAGCCCGGGCACGTCAGTCGAGGGATTTTCACAATCCGTGAGCACCATCACGTCGGCGGCGAAGACGTCGGGGAAGGCATCCATGTAGCGCTCGAGGTTCGGCGAGCCGATCTCCTCCTCGCCCTCGATCACGAGCTTCACGTTCACCGGCAGCGCCGCGGTTTCGAGCAGCCAGGCTTCGAGCGCGGCCAGGTGCGAGACCCAGCCACCCATGTCATCGGCAGCGCCGCGAGCGTACAAACGGCCGTCCACGACGGTCGCTTCGTGAGGCGGCGTACGCCACGCTTCCCCTTCGACGGGCTGCAGATCAAAATGCCCGTAAATCAGCAGCGTAGGCTGCTCGGCCCCGGCTTGGCAGCGCGAGGCGGCGACCAGAGGCAGGGCCCCCGGGAGCTGCAAGACCCTGGCGTCAGAGAACCCTAGCTCGACCAGATCGTCTCGCAGCTTTTGGCTCAACGCGAGGACGTCTGCGTGATGACGCGGGTCGCACGAGATGGCGGGCACCCGCAGATACCCTCGCAAGCGCTCGAGTGTCTCGGGCAAACGCTCCTGGGCGCGTCGCGCGACGTCGGCGCTTCGACCTCCACTGGGGCTCAGATCGGATTGCTCAGTGCTCACGCGCGGCAGTGTAGCAGAGCCCCGGGGCTCACGGCGACAGCCTCTCGGCGGGTACGTGCGACGCAGCTTTACAGACTGCTCGGAGAGGCTCAGATGAAGATCGTGCCCTCGCCCACTACGACGCACTGTCCGCCGATGCGCAGCTGCGTCAGCAGATCCGCCTCTTGCTCGGCGCTCACGTGGATCAGGCTGGGTCGGCCAATCTCCGCGCCCTGTTCGAAGACGAACAAGTGCTCTCGCCGCATCGGCACTAGGTGATACCGCACCAGATACGCCGCGAGCGGCCCACACGCGCTCTCCGTCGCAGGCGCCTCGCTGATGCCCAGTGCCGGGGCGAACATGCGCGTCGTAGCGGTCGAGGCTGACTTCTCCGACTCCAGAGTGAAAGCGAAGATGTGGGGCGCTTCGAAGCGCCGAATGGTCCGCTCCCAGATGTCCAAGCGCAGACGGATACGCTTGAGCGCCTCGAGCCCGTTCACCGGAATCAACAGATACGCAACGCTCGACGCGACGGCCTGCACGGGCAGACCCGGCAGCAAATCCTCGAGCGAGAGTGACAGCACGGCAGCTGCCGTGTGGGTTTCGGGATACTCCGCGCCGAACCTCGGCAGCTCTTGCTTGGTCGTGGTGATGGGGGAAACCATCGAGACCGACACGGGACCCGAGGCCTCGTCAAACACGAGCCGATTGGGCGACATCGGCGCGGCTATCGCGCGTTCTTGCGCGAGGGCGAAGGCGGTGCCGATCGACGGATGCGCCGAGGTCGGCAGCTCCGCGTGCGGAGAGAAGATGCGAACGGAGTAGTCATGCGCGCGATCGAAGGGCGGGAAGACGAAGGTCGTCTCCGCGTGGTTCAGCTCGCGCGCGATGCGTTGCATGAGCTCGGTGTTGAGCCCCCTCGCGTCGGTGAACACCGCCAGAGGATTGCCGCTGAAGCGCCGGTCGGTGAATACGTCCACTAGACGGTAATGGTACGGCCGCGAGGAAGCGGGGCTCGAGTCCTCAGACTGGAAACCAGGAGGGCGTGAAGACGGGGCCATTGGTTGAAGGCTACGGTCGCCTGAGGAGCCAGGAAAGGCCATCGTCAGTCGAGTGTACACTTGCGCGCCAAGCTCGAGAAGACCGCCTGCTCTGGACTCCCCTTCGCACGGCTGCATGGGTCCCCTTTCGAAGAACGGCACGACCCCTGAAGCCGGGGAACGGCCGGGGGGCGGAGCCGTGGACGCCACGCCATTCGGGGTTGCCCACCCCATTGTCAGCCAATAGGCTCAGGAGACTCGAAGTCTGGCAGTCGGGAGTTTTTTGTTTCATGAACATGCGTCCCCAGCTCATTTCTCGCCCGCGCCGCGGAGCCTTGGTCGGCGCTCTGCGCTCTATCCGATCGTCCGTGTTGGCGCTTAGTACAACGGCGCTCTCGGGCGTGGCGGTGCCCACGAGCGTGGGTGTAGCGGCGATGTCAGTCGCCGCTTGTTCCTCATCGACCGCGCCAAGAACGAGCCCCGCGTCGCCAGCGGTAAACGCTGGTCCGAGGGACGCGAACGAAACCCACTTCAGCGAGCTTTTGCAGTTGACCGATGGCGGCGAAAATGCGGAGGCCTACTGGGCATCCGCCGGCAACCAGCTCATCTTTCAGGCCCACTCCGGTGAGGGCTGCGACCAAATCTACACGATGGGCGTCGATCGCGCGCTGCCCGAGCCGCGGCTCGTCTCCAGCGGGAGGGGCGCCACGACATGCCCCTACTTCATGCCCGGTGACAAGGACATCATCTACTCGTCCACACACCTCGGCGGGGACGCCTGTCCAACCAAGCCAGACCGCAGCAAAGGCTACGTCTGGCCGCTTTATTCTAGCTACGACATCTTCAAGGCCAGCGCCGACGGCAGCAACGTGCGTCAACTCACGTCGCAGCAGGGTTATGATGCCGAGGCGACGGTCTGCCGGAAGGATGGCAGCATCATCTTCACGTCCACCCGCGACGGGGATCTGGATCTCTACCGCATGGACGAAAATGGGCAGAACGTTCAGCGACTGACCGACACCCCGGGCTACGACGGCGGAGCCTTCTTCAGCACCGACTGCACCAAGATCGTCTGGCGTGCATCTCGCCCCAAGGGCGCTGCCCTGGAGGAATACCAGCAGCTGCTCGCGGAGGGCCTGGTACGCCCGAGCCAGCTCGAGATTTTCGTCGCCAACGCCGATGGGACGGACGCTCGGCAGATCACTTATCTGAATGCCGCCGCATTCGCGCCCTACTTCACGCCGGCCGGTGATCGAGTGCTGTTCTCGACCAACGCGGGGGACGCCGCCGGAAGGGAGTTCGACATCTGGTCCGTAAACATCGATGGCACGGCGCTCGAGCAGATCACCTACACGCCCGGCTTCGATGGCTTTCCGATGTTCTCCCCGGACGGCAAGTACCTCGCCTTCTCGTCGAATCGCGCCTCCCGGCCCGGCACCTACGACACCAATGTGTTCGTCACCGAGTGGCGCGACCATCCGCCGAAAGCGCGCCAGGAAAGCGCCGCGGACCGCGTCGTGCGGGACATCACCTGGCTCGCTGATCCCGCGCGCGAGGGCCGCGGAGTGGGCACTCGAGGTCTGGCAGCGGCCGGTGAGTACATCGAGGCGCAGTTCCGCGCTCTCGGCTTGAAGCCAGCGGGGGTCAACGGCTCCTATCGTCAAGACTTGGAGGTCATCACCAACGTCAAGTCCGGCGCCGGCTCTGCGCTGAGCCTGGGGAGCGCGAATCTGCCGGTGGAGCAGTTTCAGCCTCTCGGCTTCTCCAGCCAAGGCGCCGTCAGCGGCAGGCTGGTGTTGGCGGGCTACGGCATCAATCAGCCGGAGCTCGGCCGCACCGATTACGAGGCTGTGCCGGCCAAGGGCAACATCGTCGTCGTACGGCGCTTCGTGCCAGAGTCCGAAAAGTTCCAGGACACCAAGAACAAGCGTGTCCACGGCGATCTACGCCAGAAGGCGTGGGTCGCCCGCGAACGAGGCGCGACGGCGTTGATCGTCGTCGACATGCCGGAGCGTCCGAGCGGCGCCGCCAAGGACTGGGCGCCGCCGGACGAGGCGACGTTCCCAGTGTTGGAGCGCGAGGGCTACGGCGACGCGGGGATCCCGGTGCTCCTGGTCAAACGCTCCGCGTTTGCCGACACCCTCTCGCGGCTTGAAAGAGGCGAGCGGGTAAACGCCAAGCTCAGCGTCGAGCTGAACCTCGAACGCCAACCCGTGTTCAACGTACTGGCTCGCCTGCCCGCGCGCGCGCCGGCCGAACAACGCTTACCCGGCGTGATCGTCATCGGCGCGCACTACGACCACCTCGGCCACGGTGGCTCATACTCGCTCGCGCCGGACGACCATTCAGCGCACCTCGGCGCCGACGACAACGCGTCGGGCGTCGCCCTCGTGCTGGAAGTTGCCAGGCGCCTGGGCCAGAGCAACTCGACGAGGCGGGACATCGTATTCGCGACGTTCACCGCGGAAGAGATGGGCATCCTCGGCTCCTCATATCTGGTCAAGAACCCTCCACCAGGGCTCGAGCCACAGCACATCTTCGCGATGTTCAACTACGACATGGTCGGGCGCCTCACGAAGAACAGCCTGTCCGTGCTCGGAGCTGAGAGCGCCGATGAGTGGACGGCGCTGGTCCCCAAGGCCTGCGAGCTGGCTCGCGTCGATTGCCACCTGAGCGGCAGCGGCTACGGGCCGAGTGATCATAGCGCGTTCTACACGGCGGGCGTGCCGGTGCTGCACTTCTTCACCGGGGCCCACGTCGACTATCACAAGCCAAGTGACCAAGCCTCCCGCATCAACGGCGCCGGCGTGGCACAGATTGCCGAGCTGACGACGCACCTCTTGCAAGACGAGCCCCAACCGCTGAAGCTCAGCTATCGCAAGTTGGCGCCCGAGCAGCCGCGTGGGGACATGCGCTCGTTCAACGCCTCGCTCGGCACCATCCCAGACTATGCAGGGCCGCCCAATCAGAAGGGTGTTCTGCTCGCCGACGTGCGCCCGCGGAGCGGTGCCGAGCAGGCTGGCATGCGGCGCGGTGACGTGCTGGTGCAGCTGGGTGACCGCACTGTCGAGAGCGTACACGATCTGATGTTCGCCTTGAACGCGGCCAAGCCACACCAGACCGTAAAGGCGGTCGTGCTGCGCGAAGGCAAGCGCATCGAAATGAAGGTCACCTACCAAGAGCGAGGCGGCGGTGCTCCGAGCCCGCACGGGCCAGGGCAGGCCACGGCGGGCGCTGAGCCCAAGCCGGAGCCAAAAGCCGAGCAAAAGTAGGCTACCCTGAGCCCTCCCGCGCTTCCACGCCTGTACGGCGATCTGGCCTGGGTGTGGCCCATCCTCTCGCCGCCCGACCATTATGCCGACGAGGCGGAGACCTTATGGCAGCTCTACAACGAGCTCGCGCCACGAGACCCAGCCGGACCGCGCCGGCTCCTGGAGCTCGGTGCCGGGGGCGGGCACATGTTGGTGCATCTCAGCCAACACTTTCAGTGCACGGCCGCTGACCTGTCGAGCGCCATGTTGGAGAACTGCGCTCGGCTAGTACCTGAGGCGCGGCGCGTGGTCGCCGACATGCGCGAGCTACGCCTCGGCGAGCTCTTCGACGTCGTGCTCATCCACGACGCCATCGACTACATGCGAAGCACAGAAGACGTGCAAGCAGCCCTCGCCACGGCCGCCGCACACCTCGCCCCAGGCGGCGTCCTGTTCGTCGCCCCCACCTACATCCGAGACAACTTCCTCGACGGCGACGTCGCCGAAGACAGCAACAGCGACGCCGGCCTCACCTACTTCAGCTTCGTCCACGACCCCGACCCCAACGACACCGAATACGAGCTGATCCTCGTCTACCTGATCCGCAACCCCAAAACCCGCGCCGTCGACCTCATCGAAGACCGCCACAAGTGCGGCCTCTTCTCCGAATCCCACTGGCTCACCCTCCTCACCCAAGCCGGCTTCAACGCCACCCTCATCGAAGAAGAAAAAGCCTGGACCCTCTTCGCCGGCCCCAAAAACCCCTAACCCAAAAGCCACGCCCGCCCATTGGCGCGAAGCGCCAAGCCCCCAAACGCCGGGCCATTGGCGCGAAGCGCCAAGCCCACCTCCCAAACGCCGGGCCATTGGCGCGAAGCGCCAAGCCCACCCACAACCCCAACCGCCCGCAGCCCCCCACAAACGCCGGGCCATTGGCGCGAAGCGCCAAGCCCCCTCCTCCCCCACCGCCACCGCCCACAAACGACGGTCCAAGAAACTTAGGGCAATCGGCGAGCGAGCGACCCGAGCCTAGGGCGGAGGCCGCAGCAATCCTCGGAGGATTGCGAGGACCGACAACCGACGGATCGGGTTCGCGCAGCCGCCGAGTGCCCTAAGTTTCCCTAAGTTTCGCCGTTTAGGCCCGGGACGACGCGTGTTAGCCGCTTGCGCACCGCCTGCCGCGCCAGCTTCACCAGCACGTTGCTATCCGCGCAGTCCGAGAGGACACCCAGCGGAATCTGGAAGCCGCCCTTGTCCGCGCGACCGCCGCCGAAGGGCCGCCCCGCCGAGTCCGTGCCGAACGCGGATTCCATGAACAACGCGGGGTCCACGCTGGCGCTGTTGGTGCGGAGCGAGCCGTCGATTCGATCGTCGACGATGCCGAACACCACGACCGTGTCGATGTCCTCTCGACGCAAGATGAAGTCCGCGGCCGTCGGGATCGCGTCTCGGTTGGTCGGAGACACACGGCCTACGGAAGCAAAGGCAAATTCCCGAACCACCTCCAGGTCGAGCAACGCGCGGCCGATGGCGGTCATCGACTCTTCCGCCATGCGTCGATGCCCAACCCGAAGCAACAGCGGCGTATCGACGTGCGGCTTGAGGTAGGCCGCCGCCTTGAAATCCGCAGCGGTCGCCAAGGAAAAGTCGTCGGTGTCGGTCTCTATGCCGAACAGCAGGGCGGTAGCTACACGCGTGTCCTCGATCGAATCGCTGGTGAACGGCGACAGGCCGGCCAAGTATTCAGCGTAGATAGTGCAGGTCGCGCCCACGTCGGGACGCACGTCCGAAAACTCCGCCGTGAGCTTGGCAGGCTTGCGATGGTGATCGACCACGGTCAAGAGCTTCAAGCTCTCCGGCAGGTCGATGGTGCTCTCCGTCGTGCTGGTGTCGACTAGTGAGAGGTAGTCGTAATCTTGGAGCTCTCGCGGATCCGACACTTGCTGCATGTTTAGGTTCAGGAGCTTCACGAGGGCGCGGTTTTCCGGGCGCGACACCGGCAAAACGTGCGCAATCGTGGTCGAGATCTCCATCTTCTCGCAGATCAGCCGGTGCGCTAGCGCGCTCCCGATGGCATCCGGATCAGGGTGACCGCTCAAGAGGACCACGAGGGATTTGCCTCGGGCTCGCTCCAGGGTCTTCTCGAACTTTCGGTACTGTTCAATTCCGTTCATGAGCAACGGGCAATCTCGTTCTGCCACTTCGGGGCGGGGGCAATTGCTGTCCAACGCCTGGTGGCTGTCAATCAACAAAGGATCACGGTGGCGTGACGGACGTCGGCGTCACAGCGTTCAGGTGCTGATCGTGCGGCCAAAATACTCCGTTCGTCTTAGAGGGTCAGCGACGTGCGAGCCCCCTTACTGACTGGGCAAAACGACTCGGACCGGAAACACCAAAGCCCACGGCACCATTTCTAAACCAACTTGACGCGGGTTATCGGCGGGTCCGACGAGGGCCCCTTTGGTAAAGACCCGGAGAAGCGGGACCATTGATAGCACACCTACGGGCGCACACTAGGGAGGGGCAAGTAGGTAAGATCATGCTAGTGAACCTAACATGCCTCTCCTGACCGACCCGCCGCCCGACACTGCCGCGGCCGGCACCCCAAGCTGAACGCGTATGCTCCAGAAGCTGCTTGCGCTCGCGCTGGGGGTCACGGTCGTGGGTCACCTCTTCTTTCGACCCCAGCTTCGGCAACTGGGGCGCCGCATCGATCGCATCGTGACGTGGATGGTCGTCGCCATCTTGCTCACTTGGGCGGGGCAGGTCGTCTACCTGTTGTTGACGCGCAACTAGACGCTGCCCTTCGACGAGGACCCGACGCCCGCGGTGAAGTACGCCAGCGCGTGCGCCCGCAGAGGCTCGCTACAGGAGTTGAAGCGTAAGCTCACGCACACCGTGAGCGGGTGCCGCTAACGAGCGCGCTCATGGGAATTTGCACGTCACCCTCGAGCCGTCCGCGACGCTTCTCGTGTTGACGCAACACTAGGGGCCGGTTAACCGGCTTCATGCTCGCAAACCTGGCCTCTAGCGCATCAAAGTCAACTCTCCCCATCACGCCCTTGAATCGAAAGACCTTGGCGGCATGGATGCAGCGGCAACCCGCGAAGGTGCAGCGCTGGGTGAAGAGCACCTACTTTGCCGCCAGCGACGGGGAGGTATGTTTGGTGCCTGGCCCGGACGGCTCCGTGGGACGCGCCCTCGTTGGAATGACGACGCTCGATGATCCCTGGGGTTATGCAGCGCTGCCCACGAGGTTGCCTCGCGGGCGCTATCGATTGGACCCTTCACCCGAGGCAAACGCGGCCAACGCCGCCGCGCTCGGATGGGGTCTCGGCACGTATCGCTTCACTCGCTACAAGAAGCTGGAGGGTAGCTTTGCCAGCCTAGTTTGGCCCGACGCGGCGGATGTCAAACGGGTGAGCGCGCTGCTCGAGGGCATTGGCCTGTGCCGGGATCTGATCAACACGCCCGCAGAGCACATGGGCCCTGCCGAGCTGACCGAGGAGGGGCAACGCCTCGCCAAGGCGCACGGCGCCAAAGCCCGAGTGCTCAAAGGAGAAAAGCAGCTCGAGGGTTTTCCCGCGGTCTATGCCGTGGGGCGCGCAGCCGCGCAACCGCCTCATTTGCTCGATCTGGTGTGGGGCAAAGAAGACCGACCCAAAGTGACTTTGGTCGGCAAGGGCGTGACCTTCGACAGCGGGGGTCTCGATCTGAAGCCCGCCGCCAGCATGAAGCTCATGAAGAAAGACATGGGCGGCGCGGCGCTCGTGCTCGGCGTCGCTCACGTGGTGATGTCGTTGGGTCTTCCCATCCGCTTGCGCGTGCTCGTGCCTGCCGTGGAGAACAGCATCGGTCCCCATGCCATGCGCCCGCTGGACGTGCTCACGACACGCAAGGGTTTGACGGTAGAGATCGGCAACACCGACGCGGAGGGTCGGCTCATTCTGAGCGACGCGCTGACGGCGGCCGACGAAGAGAATCCAGATCTGCTCATCGACGCGGCGACGCTCACGGGAGCTGCCCGCATCGCCCTAGGTACGGCGTTGCCAGCGTTGTTTTCCAATCACGATGGCACCGCCGAACAAATCTTGGCGGCGGGCCTCAGCACGCGCGACCCATTGTGGCGGTTGCCCCTACACCAGCCCTACGCGAAGCAGCTCGAGAGCCCGGTCGCGGACCTCAACAATGTGACGAACGACAGCTACGCGGGCGCGATCACCGCGGCGCTTTTCCTAGAGCGTTTCGTGTCACCGGCCACGCCGTGGGTGCACATCGATACAATGGCGTGGAACCTGGAATCGCGCCCGGGACGCCCCGCAGGCGGTGAAGCCTTCGCCTTACGCGCCCTGGTCGAGATGTTGGTGCGACGTTACGGATGAGCCGATTTCGTAGTTTGCATGGGGGCCGACGCCCCCGTCGGCGTCTCCGTGCTAAGCTGTCAAAGCATGGGAACGGAAGAGTTCATCGAGGGCCTGCTGCGCGTCATGGAGCACAAGAGCCATTGGGCGTGGCCGTTATTTACATCGGGTAAGGTTCGGCTAGAACGCTTGCACGTCCACTTCGAGCAAGAGTATGCCACGTACGTGCGCGACTTCCCCGTCATGGTCGGGCGCGCGTACGTGCAATGTCCCATCGCTGAGGTCCGGCGTGAGCTCGCCGAGAACCTGTTCGAGGAGGAGACGGGGGGCCTGATCGCGGGTCGTCCGCACCCGGAGCTCTTTCTCGAATACGCCAGAGGCCTGCGCATGGACCTCGCGCGTTTTGATCGGGTAACGCTCTTGCCTGCGGCTCAGCGCTACCGGAGTGTGCTCGATCGAGCCACCGAGCGGGCCGGCTGGGAAATCGCCGCGGCCGTGGCCACACTGTTCATCGAGGGCACGCAGTACGAGCGCGGGGAGCTCGACGAAGGCGCAGCGCGGCGGCCAGCTCCGCCGCTCGAACAGCATCCGTTGGTCGTCCACTACGGCCTCCCCCTCGAGCATCTGGCGCTGACCAAGGCGCATCGGCAGGTGGAAGGTAGCCACCGCGCCGCTGCGTGGCGCATCATCGCGCGCCACGTCTCAGAGGCCGCGCGTCCCAACGTGATCGCGTGCATGCAAGAGGCCTTGGCGGCCTGGCACGCATACCGAGACGACGTCGCGGCCGCCTGCGGTCTGGAGAGGCCCGACTCTTTGCCTACGGCCGGCGCACGCCACGGCGACTCGCAGCACCGCGCGTGAACCTGCGTCTTCGAGAGCGCCTGCGTATCTTCTATCGGGCACTCTTTCCCGAGGGGGAGAGCGCGGCCCTGATCAGCGGATCCGTTTTCCTCGGTGTTTTTATCGCGGTGCTGCCGACGATCGGGCTGGCACTGCCGCTCACGCTGCTCGCGACGAGCATTTGCGGTCTGCCCAAAGGGCCCGGCCTGATTGCGTCCTTCGTGGCGACGCCGCCGACGCTGTTCCTGTTCTTCTATCCGCTCGGCTACCTGCTCGGCGACGCCCTGACGGCCCCGCCTTCCGCCAACATCGCGCTGCTCGACGAGCTGCAGAAGCTCACGCCCGGAACGGTGCAGGCCGTCCTGGGCCACCTCTGGCACGACGCGCGGCCGCATGTATTGGCCTTCTTGTTGGGATCGCTCATCGTGTCGCTGCTCACGGCCAGCCTGGTCGCGGCCCTCTCGTATTTCATCATGGTGCGGCGTCGGGTGCAGAGTCCGCCGTGAGCGGGCTCGCCGCTCGAGACCAGGGCGCGACCTTGGCGAGCAGCAGCATGCCGGGGATACCCAGGGCAGCAGACAGCACGAAGAACGAGCCGTAGCCTAGCGCCTCGACCAGGAAACCCGTCGAAGCGCTGGCCACAGCCCGAGGCAGGGCGATCAGGCTGGAAAATAGCGCGTATTGCGTGGCGGTGAAACGCCGGTCGGTGGCGCGAGAAAGAAACGCGAGGAAGGCGGCCGTACCAAGCCCGCCCGCCAGGTACTCGAAGCCGACGACCAGCCCCAGCGCCCGAACACTCGGACCGGTCTGCGTGAGCAGCGAAAATCCGAGCGTGGACATCAGCTGGGCGACGCCGAAGATCCACAAGGCGCGATTGATGCCAATCTTGCCGATCACCAGGCCGCCGATGAACAAGCCGGCGATCGTGGCGGGTAGTACCGCCCCCTTGGCCACGACCCCCACCTCGGTCAGGGTGAAGCCGACTTCCAGATAAAACGGCGTGACGAGCGCGGCGGCCATGCTGTCACCGAGCTTGTAGAGCAGCATGAAGAGCACAACCAACGCAGCCGCGGTACGGTCCTGCCGAGCAAAAAACTCCCTAAAAGGCCCCACCACGGCCTCGTTCAACGTCGCAGGGGGCTTGACCAACGTGGCCGCGTCGGGCGCGAACAGGCTAGTCAGAATGCCGACGGCCATGAACGCCGCGACGCTCATGTACACCGCAGGCCACGACAGGTGATCGGCAAGGATGAGCGCCAAGCTCCCTGGCACGAGCGACGCCAGCCGATACGCGTTGACGTACATGGCCGTGCCGAGGCCAAGCTCGTGATCCGGCAAGAGCTCGCGCCGATACGCATCGAGCACGACGTCCTGCGTCGCGCTGAAAAATGCCACCAGCACAGCCAAGGCCGCCACGCTCCCGGGAGAACGCACCGGGTCCAAGAACCCAAACGATCCTATACCGAGCAAAAGCGCGACCTGCGTGAGGAGCGCCCAGCCGCGCCTGCGCCCGAGAAAAGGGGGCACATAGCGGTCGAGCAGCGGCGCCCAGAGAAACTTCCAGGTGTAGGGCAGCCCGGTGAGATTGAACAAGCCGATGTCCCGCAGGCTCACACCCTGGCGATACAGCCAGGCTTGCAACAGGCCGATGGTGACGTACAGCGGGAGGCCACAGGAGAAGCCAACCAGCACGCATAAGAGCATGCGGCGGTTCCAGAGCAGGCGCATCAGACCGATCGACTTCGACCCCCAGGAAGCTGGCACGTGGCGCGAGCATGGCACGGCTTTGCCAGTCATGCCCAGCGCGCAGCGAGCTCCACCGCATATCACGCCCCCCGGGCGGGAAGGCCCTATCCGGCCTGGGGCAGCGCCTCACAGAAAACGCGCCACTCGTCCGGCGCTGTCTCCAGATCGATGCGAGGTGGCAGCATGGGGAGGGTCTGCGGGCGGTAGGGCCTGCGCAGCGGATCCATGCCCGCTTGCTCGGGAGTGCGGTTACCCTTCTTGCGATTGCACGGGTGGCAGGCGCTCACGATGTTGTCCCAGCGCGTCGCGCCACCTCGGCTGCGCGGCATGACATGATCAAAAGTGAGCTCGGACCCCGGCAAGTGCTTCGCGCAATACATGCAGGTGAAATTGTCCCGCGTGTAGACGTTGAGCCGAGAAAAACGCACGCCGCGCTTGATGGTGATGACCTTCTTCTTAAGCCGCAGCACCGCCGGCGTATTGATAGTGGTCGAGGGCGAACGCAGCTCTTCGGAGTAAGAAACGAGCACGTCGACCTTGCCCAGGTACATCATCGTCACCGCGGTCTGCCAACTCACCACTTTGTGTGGGAAGTACCAGGGCGTGAGCACGAGAGTACGTTTAGCCATGCCTCAGGCCTGCCTACCTCGCGTCGAGAGCACGCTAGACCCTAGCATGTTCCCGAGTCGGTTGCCCGAGCCGCGCCACCGCAAGGGTCTATCTCAGCCGATTTTTCGGCTCGCTAGTCGACTGTGCGGGGGCCCTCATAGCACGGAACTCTACAGGGCGCTGCATGCGGATGTCTGGACGTGAGCGCAAAGACAGGACTAAGCTCGTGTGTCCATGGGCCCTGTCGTGACGCGAGCTCGGGCGCACCTGGGGGCACCCCATGCATCGGCGGCACGCGCCTCAGCGGGCGGCGGGAGCGCGGAACGCATCCGCGGTATGCGTGGCAAAACTGAGCCGTAAGTCCTGATGCTGACGACCGTCAAGGCGGGCCCGTACACGATACGTGGGCTCTCGATCGCCGGCATCTACACGAGCTTGTACGTTCGCGAGCTCGGCGCGCTGTTCGACGTCGGCATCGCCGTACGCAGCTGCGCGGGCGCGGAAAACGTGTTTCTGAGCCACGGCCACGCCGACCACTGTGGAGCGCTGGTGTCCCTGCTCGGCATGCGCGGGCTCCTGCGCATCCCACCCCCGCGAATTTTCATGCCCGCCGAGCTCGTCGACAGCACGCGAGAGGCGCTCAGCTCGATGAGCCGCGGGCAACGCTACCCGTTCTCGATCCTGACGGAACCGATGTTGCCTGGTGACGAGTATGCGCTCCGACCGGATCTGCACGTTCGAGCATTTCGCACGCATCACACGGGGCCGTCGCTCGGCTATCAGTTCTTCGCGCGCGTTCCAAAGCTGAAACAGATGTATCGAGACCTCCCGGGTAAGGAGATCGCGGAGCGCCGCAAGCGCAAGGACGACATCTTCGACTACGAAGAGCGGCTCGAGCTCGCCTACGCGACCGACACCCTGCTCAGGGTCATTGAGACGACGCCATCGCTCTTGAAGACCCGAGTGCTGATCCTGGAGTGTTCCTTCCTCGATGAGCGCAAGAGCATCGACCTTACTCACGCTGGAGGTCACGTGCATCTAGATGAATTGATCGACCGCGCGAGCTCGTTCGAAAACGAGGCCATCGTGCTCATGCACTTCAGCCAGATCTACGCGCCCGCCGAGGTGCACCGGATCCTCGAGCGGCGCTGCCCCCCGGAACTCTGGAAGCGCATCGTCGTTTTTGCACCGCGCGACGGAGCCTGGCCTGGATGACCTGAGCGACGTTGTGTTGGCGCAGCGCGGCGTCCGTTTGGCCCAATGCCCGGGAGAGGTGCCCCGAATGTGGACGCGGGCCGTGTCCTGACTGCCATCGGCGGCCGCCAACGCTGCGCTAAAGGTATTTCGATCGACCGAAAAATCTAGTCGCGTACTCGACCTGCCTATGACGATCGGTTAAAAGGGCGGGCAATACGGGATCAACCCGCTCATTCTGTTCGCCCTAGGAGGGTTCCATGAAGCTCGATTTCGCAAAGACCGTTGCCGCTTTGGCAGTTGCTGGTTTGTCGGTTGCCTGTGGTGGTTCGACGCCGGAAGCTGCTGCCCCGGAGGCTCCCGCGGAGTCGGCAGAGGCCGCAGAAGCCGCTCCGACTGGAGAGGCCACCGCAGCCGAAACTGCGCCCGGAGCCGAAGGCGCGAGCGCCACGGCAGAAGGCAAGGAGTGTTGCAAGGCCATGAACGAGTGTAAGGGCAAAGGCGGCTGTGCCGTCGAAGGCAAGCACGAGTGTAAGGGCAACAACGAGTGTAAGGGCCAGGGCGGCTGCAACGGACACTGCCCGAAGTAAGCGGCCGTTCTCCCGAGAGCTCCGCTTCTCTGACGTTTAGGCCACGACAGCGCGGCCCGATGAATATGGCCTCCGGCGCGACCGCCGGCGGGTGTCGCCTCACCGGCGCCACCGTCGACTCGTCCCGGAGGCTGTTGTCGTTTGTTGGGCTCGTGTTATGCCGAGCGCAATGATTCCGCCCCGTGCGTTGATAACTGGCGCGAACGGCTTCTTGGGCTCTCGCTTGATCCGCCTGCTCGTCAGGCGAGGCGAGCACGTCAAAGCCTTCGTGCGCGCCGGCTCGAACCTGGCGTCTTTGCGCGGCTTGCCCGAGCAGCAAGTCGAGTTGTGCATCGGGGACATTCGAAGCGGGCACACCGTCTATCGAGCGCTCGCGGGTTGTAACCGGCTGTACCACCTCGCGGCCAGCTACACGCCGTGGCACAGCGACCCGCAGCGGATCCTCGAGCCAGCGGTGCTCGGCACGCAAGCGGTTCTCGACGCAGCGCGAGGACGTAACATCAGAAAAATCGTCGTCACTTCGTCGGCGACGACGCTCGGCTCGACCGACCGCGGCGTCGCGATGGATGAAGGCCACGACTTCAACCTGCCGAGCGCGGAGCCCCTGATTGTTGCCAAACATCGCGCTGAGCGCGTGGCGCTCGAACAAGCGCAGCTGGGTCTGCCCGTCGTCGTAGTAAACCCAACGGTGATCTCCGGACCGGGTGATTGGAGGCCAACGCCGAGCGGCAGCGTTCTATTGCGATATCTGAACTGGCCCGCCTCCCGCCGCCTGCGCATCCCACCAACGGGTGGCTTGAACATCGTTGACGTGGATGACGTCGCCCAGGGTCACCAGTTGGCGATGGACAAAGGTCGCGTCGGAGAGCGCTACATCTTGGGGGGAGACAACCTCGATCTCCGAGATTTGGTTCAAGGCATCCTACCCGAGGCGACCGGGCTCTCACCCGCGCTGTCCAATGTCAGCACTAGCGCGCTGATGTGGACGGGGCGCCTGCTCGAAGCCAAGGCGCGCTTGCGGGGTAGCCCGCCCATGGCCACCGCCAAGCTGATGCGCGACCAGGTCTGTCGTTACGTCTGGGTGTCGAGCGCGAAGGCCGAGCGCGAGCTCGGCTATACACACCGTTCGGCGTTGGAGGCGCTCTCGCGCGGCGTGCGCTGGTATGCCGAACGGGGCTATGTATCGAGCGCGCTGATGGCTCGCGGCGTGTTCGCGGCTTGAGGCGAGTGTCAGGCCCAGCGAGCCACGTGCCAGCTTTTGCGGCCGCGCCGCAGTAAGAGGACGCTGCCGTGCAGCAGGTCTTGCTCCGTCAAGCGCCGATCGAGGCCGACGCGCTGACCATTGACGCTGATGGCTCCGCTTTCGAGCAACTGGCGCCCTTCTCGCTTGCTGCTCACCACCGCCGTGCCCACCAACAGATCCAGCACGCCAAGCCCCGCGCCGCCGAGCTGCTGCTTATCGTGCTCGGTCGACGGCGCGTCGCCGAAAATCTCCGCGAGGCTCGCGGCGTCGAGCCCGGTGACGTCTCCCGAGAACAAGGCCTCCGAGGAGCGGCGCGCCTGCTCGAGCGCGCTTTGCCCATGCAACATAGCCGTCATGTGCTCAGCTAGCCCACGCTGGGCCACACGGCGCTCCGGTGCCGCTTCGTGCTCGGCCACGAGCGCCTCGATCTTCTCCCGCTCGAGCAGGGTAAAGGTCTTGAGCAAGGGGACCACATCGGCGTCGGTCGCGTTGAGCCAGAACTGATAGAAGGCGTACGGCGTAGTGCGCTCCGTGGTCAGCCACACCGCGCCGGACTCGGTCTTGCCAAACTTGCCGCCGTCCGCCTTGGTGAGCAGCGGGACCGTCAGCCCGAACGCTTCTTCCTGGCGCTTCTTCCGGATCAGCTCCACACCGGAGACGATATTGCCCCACTGATCAGAGCCCCCCACCTGCACGCTCACGCCGTACGTGTCAAACAGATGTAAGAAGTCATACGCCTGCAGCAGCAGGTAACTGAACTCTGTGTAGCTGATGCCTTGCTCGCGGCTATTCAGGCGCTCGCGCACGGAGTCCTTCTGGATCATCATGTTGACGGAGAAGTGCTTGCCGACGTCGCGCAACATGTCGAGGTAAGAGACGGGCGTGAGCCAGCTCGCGTTGTCGAGCAAGAGCGCCGCGCCCGTTCCATCGAAAGCGAGCAGAGACTGCATGATGCTACGTATCCGGCTGACGTTGAACACGATCTGTTCCTTCGACAACACGGGCCGCTCGCTCTCTTTGCCGGATGGGTCGCCGATCATGCCCGTACCGCCGCCCATCACCACGACGGGGCGATGGCCCGCCAATTGGAAGCGCCTGAGCAGCACGATCTGCATCAGGTTGCCGACGGTGAGCGAGTCTTTCGTCGGGTCGAAGCCCGCATAAACCCTGCGCGCACCAGCTTCGAGATGACGCGCGAGCCCATCCCCCGCAGCGTCCGAAGTCGCCTGATGGAACAAGCCTCGGAACTTCAGATCCTGTAGCAATTCGCTCATAACGGGTCAGACCCTACCATGGCCCAAAGTATGTGAAGGTGGGGCGGAAGAGGGTGATGTACGAATAATCCCGGGCGCACGGACATGAGGATGCAATACTCTGTCAGAGGATATGCGACCTCAACTCCAAAGACGTTTGCCGCGGGGTTGGCTGCGTAGCCCGCTCGCCTCGGTCGGAATTTGGGCCATCTTGCTGGCGAGCGCCACGGCTTGCGGATCGGGAGCCGATACACGAACACCGGGCCAGGCCTCGAACTTGGGGCAGGCAGAGCAGCCTATCATCGGCGGCGCGCTGGATGAAGCCACCTCTGGGGTCGTCGGCTTGGCGCTCGACCTCGGCGGGCGCGTCGCGGGTCACTGCAGCGGCACCTTGATCGCCCCAAACCTCGTGCTCACGGCGCGCCATTGCGTCGCATTCACTGACGATCCGGACGCCGAGGGCATCGTCCAATGCGACACGGCGCAGTTCGAGTCGGCCTTCTCGCCCTCCTTGCTATTGGCGTCTCCAAACCCGGTGCGCCCCACGCGAGCCAATGATCCCAGCTACGTTCGCGGGCGCGAGATCCGAACGCTCGGCGATTCCAAGGTCTGCGGCTTTGACATCGCCTTGATCATCCTGGAAGGGGACGGCATTCCTGCCGCGATCCATCCTATATCCCCCCGGCTCGAGGTCGCCCCGCTGGATCGAGAATTGTTTTCCACCGTTGGATACGGGCTCACTAACCCGGACGACCCGGGCTCGGACGGCACTCGCCAGCGTGCGGAAGGCAGCGCAGTGCGCTGTAGTCGGGAAGATTGCGTGATGCTGTCGGACGGCGCCATTCGTGACTCCGAGTGGGCCAGCGTGGACGCACCCATCTGCTCGGGAGACTCCGGCGGCCCGGCGCTCGACGAACAGGGGCGGGTATTTGGCGTCGCCTCGAGGGGCGACCAGAACTGCGAAATTGCCGTCTACGGTGACGTCTCGAGCTGGGCCCCGTTCATCATCGATACCGCGCTAGATGCTGCCGCGCTGGGAGACTACGCGCCGCCCTCGTGGGCGAGCGAGCCAGACGCGACGGGGCCGTCCACGGAGATCGAGGCGGGCCCGAGGACGCACGAGGGTGCGTGCAGCAGCAGCGGCCCGGCGCGCTCGACGAATGGCTCCTCGGTGGCGCTCGCGATGCTAGTCTGTCTCGGATGGATCCAGCGGCGCCGCCTAGCGGCTCGGTGAGCTCGGGCGCGCCGAGACCCGGGGCTCGTCCCGTAATCGGCGTCACCCCCTGCCTCGATCTCGGCGTGCGCCTGCGCGCGGGCGTGGACTACTGGTACCTGAGCCGCAAGTACACGCGAGCGCTCGCTGGGGCCGGAGCTGCCCCTTTCATCTTGAGCGCGGACACACCGGTCGAGGCCTGCGTCGCGTCGTGCGACGGCCTGGTGCTCTCGGGCGGTGGCGATCTGCCGCGCAGCTTTGGGGACGCGGCGTTTCAGGCGCAGACTTGGAGCGCGGACGTACCCGGGGAAGCGGAATTGCTCGAGCGTATCAACTGGGAGCGCGCCCTCCTCACCGCGTTCGCCGAGGCCGGCAAGCCCGTGCTCGGGGTCTGCTTTGGGATGCAGCTCATGAACCTGCATTTCGGCGGCACGCTCCAGCTTGACCTCGGGGAGCGGCGCGCGGGGCTCGACCATGGTGGCGGCGGGCGCGCTACCGCCCACGGCCTGCGCATCGCCCCCGGGTCGCCATTTTTCTCGGGGTGGACGCCGCCCAGCGCCGTCAGCTCTTCGCACCGTCAGGGCGTCTGCAACGTGGCGGTTGGCTTTGTCGCGAGCGCGTGGGCCGAGGACGGTGTGATCGAGGCCATCGAGCGGGGTGGGCTCGTGGGCGTAGAATGGCATCCCGAGAGCGACGCGAGCGGCGCCTTCATCTACGCACGCTGGCTGACCTTGGTGCTAAGCCAGCGCTGACTCGCCATGCGGCGCCGCTTCGCTCACCCAGCGCTACAAATCGGGCTCTGCTGCCAACGACTCTCGTCGTTCAGTTAAAGGATCTCGCCGCACGGTCGCTCTCGATGTGGGCAGTAACCTTGCACAGCCGGAGCGATCCGCCCAGCTGTGCCGAAATGGAGAACGAGAGTGCAACGGAGCTTAAGAGGACGTGTCCTGGGATTCATCGGTGTCGCGGCGCTGATCGCTGGATGCAGCGACGACGACTCGCTCATCAACGGTGTCGGCGGAACGGCAGGAACGGCGGGCGCAGCTGGTGCCGCCGGTGCCGCTGGTAGTGGCGGATCGTCAGGCGCAGCCGGTGCGGCGGGCGCGGGCGGCGCGGCGGGCGTGGGCGGCGCGGCGGGCTCAGGTGGCTCCAGCGTAGACGCTGGCGCAGACTCCGGAGCAGAGTCCACCTACTCAGCGTCTTGCCAAGAGTATTGTGGGCTCGCTGCAGCATTTCACAATGGGAATGCAGGCGACGCGGGGACAGGAGTAGACGCCGGGGATGCGGGCAGCGGGCTGGACCGCTGCGACATCGCGGATCCCGAGTGCGAAGCGAGCTGCGTCCTCGGGTACGAAGCCTTCACTGACACTTGCGCGGAAGAATATGCAGCAATGCAGGCATGCTTCGTCACCGACAACACCTGGACCTGCGGAGGTGCGGGGGGCCCGACGAGCCCCTACCCAGCCGGTTGCATCGACGAACAGGTCGTGTTCGGCGCTTGCGCCACCCAGTAATCGGACCGTCGACGGGCTAGCTCTGGTGTGAGCTAGCCGGAGCGAGGTGCCACGTTATCGTGGCGCCTCGTTTGCGCGTCCGGCGTGCGCGCGAATGCCTCGCGCTCAGAAGCTGGTGCGCAGGCGGAGCTGACCCTCGTCGTAGCCCACTTGGACGCCGGGCTTGGCCTCGGGAGTTGGCTCGACGGGAGCTTCCGCGCTCTCTCCACCCAGCGGGCTGATCGTGATCCACAGGCTCAAACCGCCCACGATCAAGGCCGCTCCGGAGAACACGTCGGAGGCCAGAAACAGCGAGCTCGCGTTGGACTTCGTGTCGTCCATGCGGCCTGGCAGATCGTCGTAGTCGCGCGCATCCGCGCCCCGAAGCTGCTCGAGCTCGTCGGCCTCGCCAGCACCCATGATGCCTGTGACGACGGCACCCGCAATCAGCGCTCCCGTCGTTACCCAGCCGGCGATCATCAGCGTATTCGAGTCCTCTTCGACCACCGGGCGATCCCGCAACACGAAGGTCGGCTTGTCCTCGGGCTGGACGTCGAGGGTTATGGCCAGCGTCTGCTCATCACCGCCCGCCAGCGTCACGCTGCTCTGACGCGGCAGATAGCCCTGCAGGCGCACGGCGACCCGGTGCACGCCTGCGTCCACGAGCAGCGCTGGCTCGAGCGGTGTTTTCCCGACGACGACGTCGTCCACGAGCACTTCGGCCCCCGCCACGTTGGCGGTGATCAAGAGAAATGCCGTGCGCCGCTCCAACATCTCGAGATCCTTGGCGACGGCGTCTCTGCGATCTTTGGGCAAACCGTCGCCGCCCTTCTCCCGATACCCTTCGAGCGCGCGACGGGCGTTGGCGTACTGACCCAACTGGATGCACACCTGGCCGATGTTGTAGAGCACCTTGTAGTTCGGCACGAGCTCGTAGGCGCGACTGAACTCGATCAGGGCCAGCGGGTATTCGCCCTCGTCATACAGGTCAAAGCCGCGATCGAAGCGCTGCTTGGCCTCGAGCAACACCGCTGCCGATGGCTCCCCAGCTGCTTCGACCACCCCCGCGCCGGGCTTCGCCGGCGTTGCCGCACCCGTCGCCGGCGCGGCCGCGCGCGGTTTCGTGTCGGCTGCGCTCTTCGAGCCGACCTTTACCTCCCCACCCTTGGGCTCGGCCGCTGCGACGCCCGGCGCGAGCCAGGCTCCGCACAGACACAATAAGCCCGATGCCCAGAACCTCGGTGTGTAGGACTGCATGAACGACAAAATCCCTTCGCAGAGCTATACGAGGCCCTACGGAACAACCATCAACCCGCGAAAGGGTTGTCTTCGTCCAGAGACCGCGGACGCTTGCTCGGCAGCATCCCAGGTTCACGCACCTTGACGGGCTGCATCTCTACCGAGGGCGTAGCAGGCGCCGGGCCAGGATCGGGCTTGTGGCGCGGCTTGACCCTGCGCGGCGCCTGGACCTGCGAGAGCTCGAGCACGATCTCCCGCGCCTGGTCGAAGGTCACCTGACGGGTGATGCTGACATGGTCGGGAGCGCTGGCGTGAATCATGCGCAGCTCCGAGCTCGAGGGCACATTGACCGTATACGGCGAGGCGACGGGTGGCCCATCGTCAATACGGATGCTGGCGTTGGACGGAACTGTGCGCACGATGATCTGCACCTGATCGGGCGCGCTCGCCGAGGCGGCGGAAGCGGGCGCAGGGCCGCGAGCTGGCTCACTCGGGGCGACGAGCTGCTCCGTCGAGCTGGTGCCGCTGCTGGCCGGGGCGCTCGGCTCGGGTCCTCTCGGACTGAGCGTGCCCTTTGCCAACACGACCACCAGTGCCAATACCGACAGCCCGGCACCGACGGGTAGCCACCAGGAGGTGCTCTTCTCGCGCACGCTCCCCGCGGTGAGCCCGCGGTCGACGGTGGACGCGCCTTCGCGGCCAGGGCTCGTCGGCGCACGCGGCGACGTGGGGAGCGAGTTGGGGCCCGTAGAAGAGTCGAGCCGATCCTGCGGACGATCCTTCAGCCTCGCCGCGGCGTCATTGATCTGCTTCGATTTCTCGTCGATTTCCGCCCCATTCACGGCTCGAAGCAAGGCAGCTATCTCGCGCTCGCTGGCTCTCGAACCCGATTCGGCAACCCAGCCCTCGAGCGCCACGCGCAGGTCTTCGGCGGTTTGATACCGCTCGCTGGCGTCCTTGGCCAACGTCTTGAGCACGATCGTGGACAGCTCTGCCGGATAACCCTCGAGGACCTCGGTTGGCGCCGCGACCTTCTGCTCCAACAGCTGGTACAAAGTCGAGAGCGCGCCCTCGCCTTGAAAGGGACGGCGCCCCACCGTCACCTCATACAAAACGCAACCCAGCGCGAAGATGTCCGCGCGATGGTCGATGTCCTTGGCGGTGACCTGCTCCGGCGCCATGTACGCGAGCTTGCCCTTCATCTCGCCTGTCTCGGTGGGGCGATGCAGCTGACCTTGGGCTTTGGCGACGCCGAAGTCGGCGACCTTTACGTGACCGTTCTTGGAGATCAGGATGTTTTGCGGCGAGACGTCGCGATGCACGACCCGCAGCTTGGTGCCGTCGCTGTCCTCGAGCTCGTGGGCGGCGTGTAGACCCGCCGCGACGTTGGCGACGATACGGGCAGCGACCGAGAGGTCCATGCGACCGTCGGGCAGCTTGTCCATGACTTGCCGCAGGGACGCCCCGTCGCACCACTCCAGCACGAGATACAGGGTGCCCTGCTCCTCACCGAGCTCGTAGACGCCGCACACGTTCGGGTGATGGATCAGCGAGGCGATCCGCGCCTCGTCCATGAACAGGCGCTTGAACTCCGGTGTCTGGCTTTGACCGGTGATCGCGGTCTTTACGGCGACGAGCCGCTGCAAAGGCGAGCCCACTTGCCGAGCTGCCCAGACTCTACCCATCCCGCCCTCGCCGACGGCGGCGAGCAGTTGATAGCGACCGAGAGTGTCACCGGGTCGAGGACCTCCACGAGCCGCGGCTCTGATTGATGATGAAGACACGAGCTACTCGAAGGAGTGTACCGCACGTCATCTGCACGGGCCACTCTGGGCGGACAATGAGTAGCTGCCGTGCGTCCCTCGAGCCCATTGGTGGGAACACCTGAGCCCGCAGGCGCACACGCATGCCGCTCGCGTGTAGCGGCCGGGGTGGCATGAGACCTACCTCATGGGTGGGCATGAAACCGAGCGCCTCACATCTGGCGCGCTCCACCTACCCTCAGCACCAACTATCTGCGTCTAAACAGGGCGGAACTGCTTGCCACGGGCTAAACGAAACTGATCCATCGTCGCTCTAGCAATGGAGAGAATCGCTCGCCGACTCGCGAACGCGATTGCTAGAATGCGATAGGCGCCTTGACGATACCACTCGTAAACGCTTCCCCCCGTTTAAATCGAGCCTCTCCGCGCGATGCCCATGAGCCTAGGCTATCGGGGGCCACCGCATGACGGGGTCAGCAGGTCGCATGTCGGACGACGACGAACTCAGCCCGCTGCTCGCCGCGGGAAAAATGGTGGGGCGATATCGCCTCTTGTCACTCGTGGCGAGCGGCGGCATGGCCCAAATCTGGGCGGCCAAGCCGGAGAGCGGCGGATTTTCACGCACCGTGGCGCTGAAAGTCGTGCGCCCGGAGTACGCGTCGGATGAAGAGTACCGGCGCATGCTCATCGACGAAGCCGCCGCGGCCTCGGCGGTACACCACCCTAACGTGTGCGAGATCTTCGAGCTGGGCCAGCACGAACAGGTGGTCTTCATCGCCATGGAATGGGTGCCTGGGGATTCTATCGCCGGGTTGATTCGCCAGCGCACTCAGTACGTTCCGTTCAACTACGCACTGGCGGCGCGCGTCATCTCAGACGCCTGCGCGGGCCTGCACGCGGCGCACAACGCCACCGGTCCCGACGGGCAGCTGATGAACATCGTGCACCGAGACATCTCGCCTCAGAATATACTTTTGTCATCCCAGGGGCACGTCAAGGTCACCGATTTCGGCATCGCGAAGGCACGGGATCAGATCCACTCCAAGACGCGAACCGGAGAGATCAAAGGAAAGTTTGCATACATCTCGCCTGAGCAGATCCTCGGCAAAAGCGTGGATCATCGCTCCGACGTCTACGCGATGGGCTGCGTGCTGTTCGTGACGACGCTCGGGCTGCGCCCGTTCGGCCGCGGAACGCACGCGGTCATGTCGAAGATCGTACAGGGGGACTTCAAGGCCCCGCGCGAGCTCGTACCGACCTACCCGGAACGGCTCGAGCGCATCGTGATCCGAGCCCTCTCACGCAACCCGGAGGACCGATACCAGAGCGCGGAAGAGATGCGGCTGGCGCTCGAGGAGTGGCTGGCCAAGTCGGGCAAAATCGTCACTCACACCGACATCGCGCGAGCAGTCAACGAGCGGCTGAACCCGAAGGTCCGGGACCAAATCCAGGCGCTCCGCAACGCCAATCGCTTCACACCCCAGACCGTCATCGCCGGGCGAGACGAAGATGACGTTGACGAAGCAGACAGTTGGGAGCTGCCCACGGCGGTGAGCGGGCTGATCCAAGTGCCCGACGACTTTGCTCGTGAGATCGCGCCTTCCGCAGTGCGGCCACAACCCGGTCCCGCGCCAACGATCACCTCGAGCGCGAACGATACCCAGCCGAGCATCGCGCCGCGTGACAACGTCGAAGCCAACCGCGAGCCCACCAAGATCAGCACGGACGTCAAGGTCCAGCGGGCTGAGCGAGAGAGCGCATCGCAAAAGCGCGCCGAGCCGGAGAGCGCCAGCCTATTTAGCGCGAGCGACGACCGAAAGCGCCAGTTCGTGCTCGCCGCGATGGTCGTCGTGCTCGTGGTGTTGTCCTTCTTCGCGGGTCGGCTCTAAGCGCCCGAATGGGGGCGCAGAGCTCAGGCCGTTTCGTCGAGCACGCGTGGCTCGAGCTCGGCGGGTGCTCTGGCCGCCGCCTGGTCTCGCTCGTCTGATGCGGCGAGGAAGGCTCGCGCGGCTTCTTGTCCGAGCTCCAACGTCGCGATGATGCGGCCCCGATCGCGCGTCATGCGCGAGGCAGGCAAGGCAGCCAGCGGGCGAATCACCTCCACTCGACCCAGCCGCTCCAGAGCCTCGAGCTTGATGATGGCTCGGTTGTAAGTTTCCCAGCGATTGCGTAAGGCGGGCCACAAGGCTGGAAAGGCTCGATAGTTGTGGCGAAGCAGGTCGGAAGCGATGCGCATCTGCTTCTTTCGGTAGCCGCGCGGCCTGGTCGTGACGACGATCACCCGCGCCGGGTCGAGCTCGAGCGCCGCTTCGATCGGTATCGCGTCCGCGATGCCGCCGTCCACATAGGGAACGCCTTCGACGAGCACGACCCGCCCGTAGACGACGGGCAGCGCCATGGTCGCCTTGAGCAGCTCGAACAGATTGCTGCGCGTGGCTGCCACGTGATCTGCGGCACCCGTATGGCAATTCGTCACCGCGACGCGCAGCACTGTCGCTGAGCGTTCGACGCTTTCTGCGTCGAGCGAGAGCTCTCCGCGGAACACTTCGACCAAGCCCTCGATGTCCATCAGCCCGCGGCCCCGCAGCAGGTGAAGCGCCGAAATCAGCTGGGCGCCATGGGTGCGCTCCTGCCAGATGCGAACGGCGCGGTCGATCTGCCCTGCGACCAGGTACGCTGCCGAAGCCGCCGCCGCCGAGGTCGCGAAGATGTGGCTGAAACGCAGGCTCTCCCGCTTTTCGAGCTCCGCGAGCGCCCCGGCCACGAACGCACCGCGCAACCCGCCACCCTCCAGGACCAATACCGTATGCGTATTTGCTGTCACTGACCCGATCTCGATGCTTGAACCCTCGGGGCTTGGCCGAGGAGCCGTCGCCCACTGTCGTCCGATCTTGTAACGAGCCACGGCAAACTTCACAACCCCCGGGGTGCACGCCTGACCAGCCCCCGGCGCTACTCGCCCACCTCCGGAGGCGCGGGAGCTTTGCGAGATGGGCTCGGGCTCCCGCGCGAAAGCCGCGCGCCCCGCAATTGACGTTGTTCGGAACGCAAGGCCGAGTACGATGGCGAGCGATGAACGCCAGCAGCGCGCTCGCGCCCAGGCACCAATCTGACCTGCCCACAGGCCGCGAGCGTTTTCTCGCAGCCGTGGTCGACTTCGCGCTCACGGAGGGTTGGCGCACGGCAAGTGACTTTGTGCGCCACTTCGGGCCACGGTCACTGATCGACAGCCTGACGGGCGACGAGCACCTCCGCGCTAAGGTGCTGATGGCCACGACGCGCGTGAACGAGCGCTTGGCGATGCGCAAGACCAGCGCTTCGGCGGCCGAAGATCTGACGCTCGCGCTAGAAGAAGGGCTCACCGATCCAGACAAGCTATTGGCCTTGATCCCGCCGGATGATCGGGTCCGTCACTTTGACGCGGCGAAGTTGTGGGCGTTCTTGACCGAGGTGGAGTTCTGGAAGGTAGACCCGGCAGACGCGCAGGAGCGTGAGCGCTTCGTGCGGCGATTGACGTTCATCGTCGAGTGCGCGCTGCGGGAGGGCGTCTTGCGCCTTCAGGACGTCGCCGACGGCATCGGCTTCAAACGCATCGCCACGTGCCTGCCTCGGGCCGAGCTGCAGCGCGTGGTGGAGCACGCTCTGAGCCGCGCGCGCGAAGGGCAGCGCCTGACGGAAGAGCAGCTGCTCGAAGCCGTGCCGCTCCGATCGCTCATGACGCACGTGCCGCTCGAGCACACCTGGAGCGAGGTGGTGCTCGGAAGATTGGCCAAGCCGCTCTCGTTCGTGCGACCCACCGCGGAGGACGCGGCTCGTTCGCGACGCGCGCCTCCGCCGCCCCCCAGTCGAAACAAGGCCACGTCGGCGCCGCCCAGGTTCAATCCCTCCCTGCTTCCGGACTCCCTGCTCGAGCTACAACGCGGGCTCGAGAGCTCGGCGCCGCCGTCATCGGAAGAGCGACTGGAAGACCTGGTCGCGCTCTCGGCTGAGGATTCGGAGGAGACCCAGATCCATCGGGATATCGACACCAAGGTCGACGTCAAGGCCCATCAAGGCGAGGCAGATCGGCATCACATTGAAGCGCAGAACGAGCTGGAGCGCGTCACCACGGTGCTGCGCCAGATCGGACGCCTGCCGGCGCCAGACCCGGAGGTCACGTTGCCGATCCTGCTCTCCATCGAATCGATGTATGCGGACCTGCGCGAAGCAGCTGACGAGAGCGCGCGCTACACCATCGTGCGCGATGCGTTCCCCAATCAGACACACCTGCGCGTGGCGCTCATTGCGCTAATCCGTATGCTCGACCCCGGGCGGCGTTCTGCTGAAGGAGGCCTGGTCGAGGCCGACGCGGACCTGTTGATTCGAACCTTGCTGTTCGAAGAACGCCACGTCAGCGAAACCAACTCGGTCGAAGCCAATCAGCATGCAGATACAGACCCGGGCCTGCGTGCGCCACTTGGGCAATTCTAGTAAAGCACGAGCCTCGCACGCGCTCTTCGGCGTAGCACTGGTCTGTCTCGAGGTCGCCTGCAGCCGCGACGCGAGAGCGGTGCGGTTACAGGCAATGCAACCCGGAGACGAGATTTACCGCATCACCTGCGGGGCCGAGATTGGCGTTTGTCGGGACGAAGCCCTGGAGGTGTGCAAGGGCAGCTACCAAGTGCTCGAGACCGCCGGAGCCCCCATCGAGCCGCAGCGAGTGACCAGCGCGCCAGGGCCCATCAGCACGGGGCCGCGTTACCAGAAAAGTAAATGGCTCGGTCGGATGGTGGTCGCGTGTGGCGACACCGCGCCCGCGGTTAGCGCTGCGCTGCCCACACAGGAGCCACGCCCTGCAGCCGCCCAAGCGCTGCGCGCGCCTCAGCTCGGTCGTGATCAACTGTGCATTCCCGGCGCCACTCAAGAGTGCCTGGGGCCCGCCGCGTGTCGCGGCGCTCAGGCGTGCCTGATGGATGGGCGAGGTTATGGGACATGCGATTGCGGCAGCGACGACGCAGACGAGAACCATCATCAACCCGAGCGCGACGCCGGCGGCGCACATCGCGATCTGCGCTGAACGCGAATCCTCGCACGGTGTCCATGTAGGCATGCTGCGCACTAGTCGCGCAGCGATTGAGGCGAGTGCAACCAGCTTGAAGCTCTGGTATAGGGCATCGAGTGAGAGTCCGACGATTCGCGCGTCGTACGCTGGTTGACCGTAGCGTCGGTGAGCACTGCTCTCGGTCAGGCACGGACGCAGAGCGGCAAGCCCGCAAGGTAGGGACGGGATGCTGAATGTGGCTGCGACCTGCACCAGAGGGGAGGGCTGAGTGACTAGCCCCGGGCTCGAGTCGTCGACGTGGACCAACGACAGCGGGTGGGCCGCACTACGGCAGCCTGGAGCGCTCGGCATGGCCCTCTGGGAGCTCGGGCGCCCGCATCTGCTCACCGCCGACCCTGCGCTGTGCGGCTTGCTCGGGCGCGCTCCCGAGATGCTGGACGGGCTGCGGGCGACAGAGGTCGAGCTCAATCATCCGTTTGCCTGGTCCAACGAGGCGTGGCGCCGCCACGTACGCACGGTGCGGACGTTCGACGAAGTGCAATGGCCCACCTGGCTGCTGCCGCTGGTTGGGCCCCCGGTCCGCGCGCTGATGCGCCTGGCGGTCCGCAGCGTCGACGGCAGCGAGTGCATGCTGGCCGAGTTGATCGAGCTGGCAAAACCGGCTCGCGACGACCCGGCGCAGGCACGGCTCGTGAGCTTGGACGACTTGCCGAGTGGCGCGTGCAGGGTCGCCAGCGACGGGAGCGTCGCCGCGGGCAACGCCAAAGCCAGAGCCTTCCTCGATTGCTCATTCGACGCCCGACAGAAGCGCTATCGCCCGAGCTTGCCCACTCAGGTCCTCTCGGCGGAGCGGGAGCCGCTCGAGCCGAGCGCCCTGCCCTGGTCGCGCGCGCTCCGAAAGGAGGAGGCGATCGCGCCCACGACGCTCGGCATGAAGCGGCCTGACGGCTCGCTCGTGTGGGTGTTGACGTCCGCCGCGCCCGACGCAGGTGCCGGTTCTGGTGGCAACTCGGCCCTGGTCACGTTCATCGACGTGACCGCGACGAAGGAGGCGAGCGACGCGCTCTCCGAGGCCGATCGCAAGTTGCGACGCACGATTAGCTCCGTCAGTAACCTTCAAGATCAGCTGGCGCGATCGGAGCACATGGCCAGCCTCGGCCTGATGGCAGCGGGTGTCGCGCATGAGATTAACAACCCCCTCTCATACATCCTGTCCAACCTTTCTTTCGCCGCCGAACGCGCCATCGACCAAGAGTCTCGGCTGGCGCTGCGCGAGGCGCTCGAAGGTGCCGGCCGCGTGCGCGACATCGTGCGAGACTTGAAGACCCTATCGCGCATGGAATCCGAGGAGGACCTAAAGCCAGTGGACGCGCGCAACGCGGTCGACGCCGCGCTCAAGCTGGCATTCGACGATGTCCGCCATCGCGCCCGCGTGCAGCGCCACTTCGGGGAAGTCCCCCGCGTGCTCGGCAATGAGACGCGGCTGGTGCAAGTCATGCTCAACCTGGTGACCAACGCGGCGCAGTCGATCGCTCCCGGCGCGCCCGACGCCAACCAAATTACGGTCGAAGTGAAGCTCGGGGAGACCGCCAACGAGGTGGAGATCGTCGTCTCAGACACCGGCGCCGGCATATCTGAAGACCATCTCCCCAAGGTATTTGAGCCGTTCTTCACCACGAAGCCCGCCGGCGAAGGCACAGGGCTCGGGCTCTCGATCTGTCATCGTCTGATTCATGCCATGGGTGGCCGCATTCACGTCACGAGCGAGGAGGGCAAGGGCAGCCGCTTCAGCGTGATTCTCGCAGTCGCCACCAGCGCGCACGAGATCGAGGCGCCCCATTCGGAGCTAGTCGCGGCGTCTGCACGCCGCCTGCGCTTGCTGATCGTCGACGACGAGGTGTTGGTCGCGAGGGCGGTGCGGCGCATGTTCGACAAGGAGTTCCGCGTCGAGATCGCGCTCAACGGACACAGCGCGCTAGAAAAGCTCGGGACGACGGACTTTGACGTCGTATTGTGCGATCTGATGATGCCGGGCATTAGCGGGCTCGACGTGTATCGGCAGATACGCTCCGAAAACGAGCCTCTGGCGCGTCGCTTCGTTTTCGCCACGGGTGGATTGTTTAGCCAAGAGTTGAGCGACAGCGTGAAACGCCTGTCCAACATGATTGTTGAGAAGCCCTTTGATCCCGCCGAGCTGCGGCGCGTGATCGTGGCAGCCGTGCCCGAGCCGCGATCTGGCACATCACCTGTCACTCCAGAACACACCTGAGCCATCCGGCCGTTGCCGCGGCCGCGCGAGCCCGAGGGTGGCCAAAACACGGGCGCTCACGTATATTGAACGCATGTTTCCCCGAAAAATCCAGGCCTTTGCCAGCCTGAGTCTGATGGCCCCTGCGCTGTGGAGCATCCTGGCGGGTTGCGGGGCGGCGGGGGGTGGCGCGGGGGGCGATGCTGATTCCGTCAACGGCACCGGTGGCAGCGGCCCTGGGGGGCTCATCGGCAACGAGCCACCAGCACCAGGCGTGAGCGGCAACCTGTTCGGCAGGGAGGCGGAGAGCGTCGGCTGTAGCCAGTTGCAGATCGGTTTTGAGGCGCAGACGCCGACGGCGCTCATCATCGTCGACCGCTCCTCGAGCCAGTGGGACCAATACCCGAACCACACGTGGGAGCCGATGAAGGTCGGCATCCTCGACGTGGTTCGAGACGTCCAGCAGGACATCCGCATCGGCGTCGTGACTTACACCGGCCAGAACGGTGGGGCTTGCCCGGACCTGTATCCACCCATGAATCAGGTCACCTTTGACAAGAACAACTTACCGAGCATCGAAGCGGCGCTAAGCTCGATCGATCGCCCGGCATACAAGGGCGAGACGCCGACGGCGGCGACCATCCAGCAAGCCTTGCCCGTGCTGCTCGCCGATCCGTCCCCGGGGGAAAAGGTGATGTTGCTGGTCACGGATGGTGACCCTGACTTCTGCAATGACCCAGACCGCATCTGTGCGATGGATGCGGTGATCGGGGCGGTGCAAGCAGCTTACGCTCAGGGCGTCGCGACGACCGTGTTCGGCCTGCGGCGTGCAGAGCTTTCGGAGCAGCACCTACGTGACGTCGCCAATGCAGGCTCCGGGCAACCCGTTGCGCTGCCTCTCGGCGTCAACACCGTGCAAGATCTCCAAAATCGTTGCCGCAACAACCCGGTGGGGAGCTTGACCGGGACATACGCGCCGCAAGGCGGGAACGCGACGTTCTTCCAGGCCAACGGCACCGACGAGGTGGCGTTGGGGGCCGCGCTCGACGCGGTGATCTACGGCATCCGCAGCTGTGTGTTTGATTTGGACGGGGCCGTCGAAATCAACCCCGAGCGCGTCGGCTTGGCAAGGATTACGATCGACGGTGGCGCTCCGCTCGTGTTCGGGGACGGCAACGGCTGGAGATTGGGCACGGAGACGCAGGTCGAGCTCTTGGGGAGCGCCTGCGGGCAGCTGAAGGATCCGAGGACCGGCGGGATCAAGTTCGACTTTCCCTGCGATCTCTTCATCCCCCGCTAGAGGATGGGGCATTCGGCGGCTGCGCGAACCCGATCCGTCGGTTGTCGGTCCTCGCAATCCTCCGAGGAGTGCTGCGGCCTCCGCCCTAGGCTCGGGTCGCTCGCTCGCCGACTGCCCCATCCTCTTCACGAGGCGTTGTTGGGGGCGGCTCTCGCGGACTCGCGCCGCTCTCGCGGACTCGTGACGCTGGGCGGCTCTCGCGGACTCGCGCCGCTGGGGGTGTGGGTGGCGCGGCTTTTGCGGGCTCGCTCCGCTGGGCTCTCGCGGCGGCTTGGGGTGCGCGGAGTCGTTTTCCCTTGGCGCCTAGGCGACCAAGCGCACGCGGTTGCCGATGAAGTGGTGTAACAGCGCGGGCTTGGGGGTGCGAGGCGGGTGCATTGCAGCGTTCTGGCGTGCAAGCTTCTGGTGATGGCTCGCCGAGTCTTGGCCGCGGGCCGCCTGAAACTACCAATGGATGTTTGGGCCTCGGCGCTTTCGCGAGCGCAACGGACGGGTGCCGTTGTTTGGGGGGCGAACAACTCGCCGGCGCCCCGCGCCACCTCACGGTGAGTGCGGAAGTTGTTTGGGGGGCAAACAACCCCCGGCGCCCCGCACCACCTCACGGTGAGTGCGGCCGTTGTTTGGGGGGCGAACTAGCCTCGCGCGGCAGCGAAGCGCTTCTGGGGATCTGCACGCTCGTCGGCCCGATGGTTGCCCGCCCGCGGCTGCGGCGTTCTCCGCAGAATCGAGCATTTTTTGCCGCGATCTCGCCCGCCCTCCCTCTAAGGCCTAGCCTTTCCCTCGGGCGCCCCCACTCACCACGCGTAGGCTGGCGAGAAGCTCTCTCGCGCTCGGCGGGCCATTACTGCCAGCGGAAGGTTTTGCTGGTTACGGCGAAGGTGAGGAGGGTCCAAGTGAGGAGAATGGCGAGCTCGGCGGAGATGCCGAGGAGGTTTTGGCCTTCGTTGAAGACGAGGCGTAGGGCGTCGACGAGCGCGGTGAGGGGCAGGGCTTGGATGACCGGTTGTAGCCAGTTGGGGAAGCGTTCGTTGGAGAAGAAGGCTCCGGAGAGGACCCACATCGGGAGCTGAATGAAGTTCATCCAGCCCTGAGCGACTTCGGTGTTGTCGATGCGGGCGCCCACGAGCAGGCCGAGCCCGGCGAAGGCAGTGGCGCCTAGCAGAGCGGCGGCTGCCAGCGCCGCGTAGCTGCCTTGAACGTAGGTGCCGAACGCGAGCGCGCCGAAGGCCACCAAGACGATCACCTCCAGCACCAGAAACGCCGCCCGCGCCAGGAAGTACGAGAGCAAGAAATGGCTGCGCCGCATGGCTGTCACCGCGAAGAGCCTCAGCAGCTTGCGCTTGCGCGCCACGACCAAGTTGTAGCCGATGCTCCAGACGCTGCTGCCCATCACGTTCATGCCGATGAGGCCAGGCAGGAGGAAATCTATGTACCGGGTCCCCGGCACGGACTGGCGCTCGTCTCGCGTCACGAGCGGGTCGCCCCGGCCGGCGGCGCGCTGAAGCTCGGCATCGGTCAGCGCCCGTGCCAGCTGCGCGTCGGGCCGCATCGGATCATAGCGGTAGACGGGCTCGCCGCCGCGCAGGTCGAGCACCAGCGCGTATTTCGCTCGCGAGAGCCCGCGCAGCGCGTCCGCCAGAGGCAGCTGCTCGGCAGCCACTGTGTTGCCCGCCAAGAGCGCGCGCGCGAGCGCACTTTCCCCCTCCGCCACGACGGCGACGAGCGGCTTTTCGGGCGGGCGACTTCGAAAGGCCAAGCTGAGGCCGATAGCCATCAAGATCGGGAAGCCGAAGACCCAAAACAACAGGCCCGGTTCGCGGAAAAACTCGCGCAAGCGCGTCTTGGTCAGCTCGACCAGTGGATGCAGGCGGTCTTCCGCCGAAGGCGGCCTTGGTGCAGCTCCCATCAAGCCTGCTCCTCTGCTTTCGAAGCGGCGGGCGCGGCCTGGAGCCCGCGGCCCGTCAAGGTCAGGAACACGTCGTCCAGCGTGGCCTGATGGGTGCGGAAGGCGATCGGCACGACCTCTTGCCGGCGCAGCTCCAGCAACACCGCCGCAAGCACCTCTAAGTCCCGGCCCACCCGGAGCTGAACCTGGCGCTCGCGCAGCGCCGCCGACTCCACGCCGGGCAAAGCCTCGATCCTCTCCAGGTCGATGGGGCCACCGAGCTCGAAGTCTACGAACTGCACCTGCCCCAAGCCGTCCACCAGCTCGGCTGGCGTGCCTTGGGCGATTAGGCGCCCCTGATCCATGATCGCGATCCGATCACAGAGGGTGGCGGCTTCCTCCATGTAGTGGGTCGTGAGCAGCACCGTGCCGCCTACCTCACGAAACTTCTCGACCACGCGCCACAGCGACTGCCTCGCTCGCGGATCGAGGCCCGTGGTTGGTTCATCGAGAAACAGAAGCTCCGGATCTCCGACTAGCGCACAGGCGAGAGCTACGCGCTGTTTTTGGCCGCCTGACAGCGTGTGATAGCGCGCCTTGCGCTCAGGCTCGAGCCCGACCCAGGCCAGCACCTCGTCGATGCGGCGCCCGCGCGCGCAGAAGGAGCGAAAGAGTCGCAACACCTCCTCGACCGTCAGCTTATCAGCGAGCGTGGTCTCCTGCAGCTGCACGCCGAGCCGCTGGCGCAGCTCTTGATCGCGCCCCTGCCCCCAGCGCAGACCGAAGAGCTCGATGCTGCCGCTATCGGGGGCCTGCAGGCCTTCGAGCATCTCCACCGTGGTGGTCTTGCCGGCCCCGTTTGGGCCAAGCAGGCCCAGGCACTGGCCGGCCCGAACCTCGAGATCGATGCCGTCGACGGCGAGCTTGTCTCCGTAACGCTTGACCAGCCCGCGGCAAACGATCGCCGGCATCATGCTATGTCGCGCTTCGGGCCGAACCTTGCCTTTAACTCAACCAGGATTCGGCCCGTCTGAGTTGGCTAGCGCCTTCTGCACCACCATCAGCGCCTCTCCCACCTTGATGCGCTCCTGTCGACGGCTATCCCGGTAGCGGATCGTCACCGTCTCGTCGTCGGCGGTCTGGCTGTCGACGGTCAAGCAATAAGGCGTCCCCACCTCGTCGTGGCGGGCGTAGCGACGGCCGATCGCGTGTTGTTCGTCATACCGGGCTTTGATGCCAGCGCGGAAGAACTCGTCGGCGATGCGCCGCGCGACCTCGGGCATGCCGTCGCGTTTGACGAGCGGCAATATGCCGACCTTGTAAGGCGCCAGGCGGGGATGCAGCCGGAGCACGTTGCGAACACCTTTGCCTTCTTCGTCACCCGGCTCTTCAGCGTAAGCCTCGCACATGACAGCGAGCAGCCCGCGCGTCGCGCCGGCGGCAGGCTCGATCACGTGGGGCACGTATTTCCAGCCTTTTTGCCCCGTCTCGGGGTCGTTCGCCTCCACGTCGTGGTAGAGCAGCTTTTTGCCGGAGCCCTTTGTATGGGCCTTTAGGTCGTAGTCCGTTCGGGAGGCGATGCCCTCCAGCTCGTCCCAGCCCCAGGGGAAACGGTACTCCACGTCGAAGCAGCCGTTGCTGTAGTGAGCGAGCTCGTCCGGGCCATGCGGGCGCAGGCGCAGGTTCTCGGCGGACAGCCCGATGCTCCTCCACCAGCGCAGGCGCTCTTCCTTCCAGTAGTCCAGCCACTTGGGCCCCTCCCCTGGCGGAACGAAGTACTCCATCTCCATCTGTTCGAACTCGCACGAACGGAAGATGAAGTGCTCGACGGTGACCTCGTTGCGGAAGCTCTTGCCCATCTGCGCGATGCCGAACGGCGGCTTGAGCGACATGCTCTGCTGGATGTTCAGAAACTGCACGAACATGGCCTGCGCCGTCTCGGGGCGCAGGTACACCGTAGTCTCGTTGATCACCTCGTCCACCCGCTTGCGCAGGGCTGCGTCGTCCAGGCCTTCGTTGACGGCGGCCTTGGCGCTCTCGATGATGCGACCGATCGGATCGACCGGGCCCAGGTTGGAACGAAACATAGTGTTGAACTGGCGCTCTTCGCTCAAGAACGGTGAGCCGCAATTGGGGCAGAGGTAGCCCCGGTCGCCGGCGCGCCCGCCCACGAGCTCCTTGCCGCGACGCTCGAGCTTGGCCCCCTCGGTGCGCTCCAGCTTCTCCAGCGCGACGCGCGCCCGCTCCTTGTCGGCGAGCGTGATGACGACGTTGTCTCCCGCCTGCGCCTTCGGCGCTTTGTCCGCGCGAAAGCGCTCACCGCAGACTTTGCAGTCCACCAGGGGGTCGGAGAAGTTGGCGACGTGACCGCTCGAGCGCCACACGTCGGGGTGCATGATGATGGACGCGTCGAGACCGACCACGTCTTCGCGCTGGTGCACCATCGCGGTCCACCACTCGTTCATCAGGTTCCGCTTCAACTCGACGCCCAGTGGCCCGTAGTCGTAGGCGCTCTTGAGGCCGCCATAGATCTCGGAGCTTTGGAAAACGAAGCCTCGCCGCTTGCACAGCGAAACGACCTTCTGCATGAGCGCTTGCTCGGAACCTTGTTCGGTCATTTTGACTCGGCGTGTTAGTTCGGACACTCGGGCGCCGCAATCGCTTACGCAGGCGCTGCTGGAATATTGTTGCGTTTTCTCGCACTTACCGCAAGAGCATCGGCACTGAGCGCGGGAATCCCTTTGCCCGAGCCGTCGGCGACGCTAAAAGCTCCGGGGTGACCGAGCCTGTCGTCATTTCCCGCTGGGATACTCGGATCGCCCCGGCGTTTGCTCCGGGGAAGGATCCATTGCCGAGCCTCGAATCGCTAGAATGCGCGGAGCGCTGGCTGTCTCGGGGCGTGCCAATCGTGATCCCGACGGAGACGGTCTATGGCCTCGCGGCACCGGCGCTCGACGAGGCAGCAGTGCGTGCCGTGTTCGAGATCAAGGGTCGGCCGCTCGACAACCCCCTGATTGTGCACCTCACTCGTGAGGAGCACCTGGGGCGCGTCGGCGCCGTGCTCTCGCCGCTGGGCAAGGAGTTTGCGCGGCGCTTTTGGCCGGGTCCGCTCACGCTCGTGGTGACGACCAGCGCCACGCTGCCTTGGGTGACGGCAGGGCTCGACAGCGTGGCCCTACGCCACCCCGACCATGCCTTTGCGGCGGCCCTGATTGAGCGCGTGGGGCCGCTCGCGGCGCCGAGCGCCAACCTCTCGGGTCGGCCGAGCCCGACTCGCGCTTGGCACGCCGCACGCGACCTCAGCGGGCTCGTGCCGTTGGTGATCGACGGCGGAGACCTCGAGCATGGGCTGGAGTCGACGGTGCTGGACGTGCGCGGGGCAACGCCCGTGCTGCTGCGGCCCGGCGCGCTGCCCCTGGAGGCCCTTCAGCTGGCTTGTGCAGTGCCCATCTCCACGTCGACAAAAGATGAGGCTATCCGCTCCCCGGGGATGAAGTACCGGCACTACAGCCCTCGCGCGGAGATCTGGTTATATCCCGCCCTCCACGCCGGCTCTGGCCCCCGAGCTCGTCGTCTGGCCGAAGACGCGAGCGTCCTGTGTTCGAGCGGGAGGCGCGTAGCGGCGATCGCGCAGCAGCCCGTCAACGTCGAACGCTTCATCCAACAACCGGCAGATCTGCGGGAGCTCGGACGCCACTTGTTTGGTTGGCTACGAGAGCTCGACGAGCTCGGGGTCGACTGCATCCTGATCGAGGGCGTGAGCCGCACAGGCGTCGGCCGCGCCATCATGGACAGGCTCACGCGCGCCGCGAGCCGAGTCCGCGACGCTGCCGGAGATGCGCGCCTCGAGCAAGGGTCCGTGTCGTGACCCTCAGCGAAGCGCCGCTCGACTACCTGGTCGTTGGGGGCGGAAGTGGCGGGATCGCCTCGGCGCGGCGAGCGGCGTCCTATGGCGCGCGGGTTATGTTGATCGAGTCAGGGCGGCTCGGCGGCACCTGCGTCAACGTGGGTTGCGTGCCGAAGAAGGTGCTGTTTAACGCCGCCAGTATCCGCGAGTCGCTGCGAGATGCGGCGGGCTACGGCTTCGACGTCGACGTGCGCGGCTTCGATTGGGACCTTTTACGGCAGCGGCGCGGCGCCTATATCGAACGTCTGAATGGCATCTACCTCGCCAATCTACAGCTGAGCGGGGTGCAGGTGGTCGCCGGCCGCGCTCGTCTTGCGTCCGGACCCAGCGTGCTCGTCGGCGAGCAGAGGTTCACGGCGCCGCACATCCTGATTGCCGTCGGTGGCGAAGCCCGGGTGCCTGACGTGCCGGGCGCGGAGCTCGGGCTCACGTCGGATGACATCTTCGAGCTTCGTTCGCAACCGCGGCGCATCTTGATCGTGGGTGCCGGCTACGTCGCCGTCGAGTTCGCGGGGATTTTCCGCGCGCTGGGCTCAGAGGTCACCCTCGCCTATCGGGCGTCCGCTCCGCTCCGCCACTTCGACGCCCTGCTGGGCGAAGGCTTGTGCGAAGAGATGTCGAGGCAAGGGATAGAGCTCGCGCCACACAGCGTGCCCCGGGCGCTGCGCTCCAGCCCGAGCGGCGAGCTCAACCTGGAGCGCGTAGACGGCCCACCGCTGCTCGGCTTCGACGCCGTCCTCTGGGCTGTCGGTCGCGCACCGGCCACGGCTGGGCTGGAGCTGGAGGCGGCCGGCATCGTCACCACCCTCACCGGACACGTCCCGGTGGACGCTTACCAGAACGGAGAGGTCCCGGGGATCTACTCGATCGGTGACGTGACGGGACGCTTCGAGCTCACGCCGGTGGCCATCGCCGCGGGCAGGCGCCTGGCGGATCGCCTGTTCGGTGGCCAGCCCGAATCGAAGCTCGATTACATCGACATCCCCACCGTGATCTTCAGCCATCCCCCGGTAGGGAGCGTCGGCGTGAGCGAGGTCGAGGCCAAGGCCCGCTACGGAGAGCAGAACGTCAAGACCTACGTCACGCGCTTCACGAACATGTACTACGCGATGACCGAGCACAAGCCGAAGACCTGGATGAAGCTCGTCACTATCGGCCCAGAAGAGCGCGTCGCGGGTGTGCACGTGGTGGGGCTCGGCGCCGACGAGATGTTACAGGGCTTCGCGGTCGCCGTTCGGATGGGCGCTACAAAAGCCGACTTCGACCGCACCGTGGCCATTCACCCGACGGCCGCCGAAGAGCTCGTCACCCTGCGCTGAAGGCACGACTCCGCTCAAAAGCGCTTCCAGCTCGGCGCTGCCCCGGAAGCTTTGAACCTCGGGGCGTCGATGGCCAGCATGTAGTCGGCGCGGCGATTGCGGGGCTCGTCCACCTCGTCGAGCGTCTTGATCTTGGGGGCGCGCTCACCCACTCCGTCGTAGGCGATGGGGATCGTGAGCCCGTGCTCGCGGAACCAACGCGCTATGGACTGTGCTCGCCGGGTGGAGAGGCGCACATTATACTCCGCGGTGCCCACAGTATCGGTGTGCGCCAGGATGAACAACGTCACCTGTCCCAGCCCGCGAGCACCGGGCAGCTCCTTCTTGATCAGCCCGAGCGTCGCGCGCAGCTTCTCCCCCTCGGCAGGTCTGATTTCCGCCGAATCGGTGTCGAAGACCACGTCCTGATGGGGGATCTCAAACGACCAGGGCGTGATGGCGACGCCCTTGTAGTAACCCTCGTTGTCATAACCGTACACTTCGATGCGCGCCACGTGAGCCGCGGGGGGTGACCAGCGCAACATCAGGGGCGAGCCGGCAGGCGCGCTCTCGAACTTCTGATCCACCTCGCCCAGCACCGCCCCAGAGGCGCCGACGACCTTCAGGGTAACTCTCGATGCAGGTCGGGACATGCGCACGGTGAGCTGCCCTCGTTCCAGATCGACTTCGTCGGTATCGACACTGACTTCTAGAGCCGGGCGCTTCCGAGCCGCGGTCGACCTGCCCTCATCCGCCCGCGCTACGGACCCGCACGGACCCGGCGAGCAGAGAACGAGCAGCACAGACCAGAGCGCGGCGCTGACGGCCCGCGCGAGCTCGCCAGACAGCTCAGTCCGCCGCATGCGAGAGCCCAGCGTCGTTGGCTTCGGCGTCTTCCGCGCCGGACCTCGGATCTTGGCGCGTCAGCGCACGTATGACGAGCGTCGCGTAAGCGCCGGCGGGCAAGGAGAACTCCACCGTGAGACTCCCATCTGCACCTGCCTCGTGGCGGATCTCCTTCGGCCACAAGAGCAGGTCACGCCGGGTGCCGGGTGCCGAGCGCCCGAGCTCTCGCATCAACTCTCCGTCGAGCCCGACACTCAGGGCGGCGGCGAGCTCGAGCTCGCGAGGCCGCCCGGCGCTCTCCTTCATCTTTGGCCCCACCATCGGCCCCGTGAGGTGGATGTCGCCCTGCGCGAGCCGCGGCTGCTCGCGCTCGACGTCTTCGACCGTGAACACGGCGCTCGAGCCCTCTAGGCGCACCACGTCGCCGTCGAGCAGCGTGCGCTGCCCGAGCTCGAGCCGAGCGACCGCGTAGCGGTTGAAGATTTCTGATTGGATCACGCTGGCGAGAAACTTACCTCGATTGCCGGAGCGCGGCCCGAGCCTGCCGCGCTTCAGCGCAAATAAGGCGCCTTCCAGATTGCGCTGCCCGATGCCAAAACGCTGCGACCCGAAGTAGTTGCCGAGGCCGTCTCTCGAAATGCGCTCGGCGAGGGGCCCGATGCGCTCGAGCGCGGTCGGCTCGAGCCCGACCAGGCGAATCTTGAAGCGGTTGCCGGCGAGGTGTCCAATGCGGAGCTTGTTATTATGACGAGACACCTCGAGCAGCGTAAACGGCTCGGGTAACTGCCACGACTCGGGTGGGCGCGCGCGCGGCACCGGCACGCTCAGCCACTGGGTGGTGACGGCCTGCTTGTCCTTCATCCCCGCGTGACCGAGGTCGCGCTCCGGTACCCCAGCCGCCGCCGCCACAGCCGATCGTAGCTCGGGCGTGGTGGCTACCCGCTTGCGCAGCCGCACATACCAGTGGTCCCCCTGGCCCGAAGCCGCATAGAGTGGCTCTTCGTCGACCACGAAATCCTCCGGATCCGGGCCGATGTGGCCGCCGATCGCTTCGAGGTCCGTGTGGTCAAAGGGTAACTCGCGAGGGATACTCGGCCCGGAGCGCTCGGCTAAGTCTGATTTCGGTTCCATACAATCCAGCGTAGAGCGCTCGGCTAGCGCCTTGACGGCGCAGTCGACCTCGTGCTTTCTCGGCTCGTGCGTGATATTCAAGCAACGGTCGAAGATCAACTGCGACAGGCCACCCGGGCCGCACTGGGCGAGACTTACGCGGACGCCGACCCGTTGGTGCGCCCAGCGGACCCTCAATTCGGCGACTTTCAGGCCAACCTGGCCCTGGGCCTGGCGAAGCTCACCCGGCGCAAACCGCGCGAGATCGCGCAGGCCATCGCCGATGAGCTGGCTCGGAACAAAGAAGTCGTCGAGCGGGTGGAGGTGGCGGGCCCGGGCTTCATCAACGTCACGCTGACCGACGCGGCGATCCTGGCAGCGGCGCGCGCCATGTGGGGTGACGCGAGGCTCGGCCTGACGCAGCCCGCCACGCCGGAAAGGGTCGTCGTGGACTACGGGAGCCCGAACCTGGCCAAGGAGATGCACATCGGGCATCTGCGCTCGAGCATCATCGGCGACGCGATCGCGCGCGTGCTGCGCTTCGCTGGCCACGACGTGGTGTTGCAGAACCACATCGGTGATTGGGGCACCCAGTTCGGCATGCTGCTCGAGCATCTGATCGACGAGGGTTGGGACCTGAGTCAAAATCATAGCCTCTCGGACCTGAACGATTTGTATCGAGACGCCAAGGCGCGCTTCGACTCCGAGCCTGCGTTTGCCGAACGAGCCCGCCAGCGCGTCGTCAAGCTGCAAGCAGGAGACGCCGAGAGCCTCTCCTTCTGGCGGCAGCTCATCGCCGAGTCCTGCGCTCACATGAACGAAGTGTTCGCGCGGCTCGGCGTGCTGCTCAAAGACGAAGACCTGCGCGGCGAGAGCTTTTTCAACTCGCGCCTGGCGGCCGTGGTAACCGACCTGCGGGCAGCGGGCGTGCTCGTCGAGAGCGACGGCGCCCAGGTCGTCTTTTGCGAGGGCTTCACCAGCAAAACGGGTGATCCGTTGCCGCTCATCGTGCAAAAGAGCGATGGCGGGTACGGCTACGCCGCGACGGATCTCGCCGCGGCGCGCTTCCGCATCCACGAGCTCGGTCGAAGCCGCCTGGTGTACGTGGTCGACTCTCGGCAGAGCGACCACTTCCAAATGTTGTTCTGGACGCTAAAGCAGGCAGGCTGGGCGGGCGCCGAGGTGGCGCTGGAGCACGTGGCGTTCGGGACCATTCTCGGGCCCGACCGCAAGCCGTTCAAGACCCGAGCCGGCGGCACGGTGAAGCTCGCGGAGGTGCTGGACGAAGCCGTGGTCCGCGCGCGCGCCGCGCTCGAAGCCAAGGCCCGAGATCTCGATGAAAAAGAGCTCGACCAGATCGCTCGCGCAGTGGGTGTGGGCGCGGTCAAATACGCCGACCTGTCGAGCGATCGCATCAAAGACTATGTGTTCGACTACGATCGGATGCTCGCACTAGAGGGCAACACAGCGCCTTACCTCCAGTACGCTTACGTCCGGGTGTTATCCATTTTGCGCCGCGCGGGCCAGCCAGCGCTCGACGCCCAGAGCCTGGTCATCACGGATCCGGTCGAGCGCACGCTGATGCTGCGTCTGCTCAACCTGCCGCGGCTGATCGGAGCGGTGGGCGCGACGTTAGAGCTACACCGTCTTTGCACCTACCTGTACGAGCTGGCTTCAGAGGTGCATCAGTTCCACGAACATTGCCCCGTGCTCAAGGCGCCCGATGACGCCACCCGCCAGAGCCGCCTCTTGCTCTCTGATCTCGCAGGGCGGACGCTGAAGCTCGGGCTCGAGCTGCTCGGCGTCACGGTCGTCGATAGGATGTGAAGATGGCCCGCTCGGGTAGCTCTTCGATGGCGGCGTCGAGCGCACGGGCCAGCTCTCTGCCGTCACCCTCGCGGACTCCTATCTGGATGTCCACCACCCGCCCGCTGCGGCCGACGACCACGACGACGGGTACGCTGCGAAACGGGTTGTAGCCGAGAGAGAAACCAAGGAAGTCGCGGCCGGCGACCGCGGACGTAGGCACCAGGCCATGGCGGCTCAGGAAAGCCTCCGTACCCGCCCAGCCGCCCGCGTCGTCGAGCGATACAAACACGGCCGTCAGCTCCTCGGCTCGCTCACGGAGCGCCTGGCGAAGCTCCGGCATCTTCTGCTCGCAGACGCTGCACCACGACGCGAAGAAGACCACGACGAACGGCAGTTTGCCCACGAGCTCACGTGAATCGAAGATGTCGCAACCCTCGGTCGCGAGCAGGAAATCCGGGACGCGTTGATCGGGGGCGATCAGCCGCGGCTGCTCGGATAGCCCGGGTTGTTTCCCCACCCTACACGCCCCCCCCGGCGCGACGGGTGATGACGCCTCCTCCAGAGGCCGAAGCGGAGACGGCGCGTTCGCTGGCGGGCTGGAAACAGAGCCACAAGCGCAGGCCAACGCCAAGCCAAACAGCCGCGCGGCAGAGGGGCAACGCGCGGCGCGCTGCCTCGACATGACACCCCGTATCGGATTTGCATCGCGCATCGAGATCTCTCCCGATGGCAGCTACGGCCGCCGTGGGCCGCGCGTTTAACGGGGGATGATCTCGATCGCGTCGCAGGGAAAGCTCATGGAGATACCGCTCGCATCAGCCTGCACCACCTCACATGCCTGCCCGACCAGACGCACAGTGCTCTCATCCGGCATCTCCCAGCCGTTCGGGTCGCCGAACGCCAATGGTTGGCCGTCGAGGATCACTGTACCGCGCACTGCGTCGCTGGCCTCGACCGTACCTGCGAGCGTGAAGTCGCAGGTGCGCACGCTGCCGATGATCTGGTCAAACGCTTCCTCCAGGGCCGCTGTGTTCAACGCCGTGAAAGCCTCGGCGGCTGGGTCGCCACCGGCGCCCGCGACCGCCAAGGCTTTGAGGTGGCTCGCGGTCACTTGATTACCCACGCTGATGATGTGCGTGGGAATGCCCTGGGCAAACGCCGCCGCGACGGACGCCACGCTGCGGTCTTTGCTGAGGGCGTTATTGTTCGCGTTGGGATCCTCGCAGGTGTCAGGATCCCCGTCCGTGGCCAAGATAATCGACTTTGGGCCCTCTTCGTTGAACGCCTGGAGCTGCGCGGCAACCGCCGCCACGCTCTCGGCCGTAGGTGTATCACCGCTGGGTCCGTTCGCCGTCGCGCCAAGCACCGTGGACATGGCGGAGAAGTTGCTTAGCGCAATGTCGACGTTGATCAAAATGGGACACTCGCGCGGCATTTGCGGGTTACCAAAGCCGCCAGTGCTCGTGTACAGCGCCATGCCGAAACGCACGCTCGTCTCCAGCCTCTTGATCAAGCTGCTCTGCGGGTCAGTCAAGGTTTGAACCAGCGTCTGCCAACGGTCTCGGCCGTTGTCGAAATTCTGCGTCATGCTGCCCGAGCGATCGATCAACAGCACCACGGTGGGAGTGACGCGTTCAAAATCCACCTCGAGATCCACGCAGACGTCGGGCGACCCGCCTTGCCCATTGCCCAAGTCGTCGACGAGAATGAACGTGCCCCCGTAGCCGTCGTTGGGCATGCTGCCGGAGCCGTTGCCGCCGGCGCCATCACCCCCGCCACCGGCGACGTCGCCAGCGGGTGCACATGCCGCACTCACGCAGCTGCCCGATGCGCAGCCGGAGCTCGTGCTGCACTGCGCACCGATCGCGCCGCACTCGGCGTCGGCGGCATCACATCCGCCAGCAATCACTGACGAACCCTGCGGATCGGAATCCGAACAACCGATCGCCGTCCACAACGCGGCGGCCGATAGGACACCTGCGACGATACCCAGGTTCATTCGTGCTCTGATCTGACGAGACATATGTTTTTGCTCCGCACTGCTGCCGCGATGCGATGTTGACGACGCTGCTAAGTTACAGGATTCGCGGCGGGGCTGTGCCCTTGCGCTTCAATGTTAGAGTATAGCTAAACAAAGCGTTAACGCCTTGCCAAAGTGTTGACGATGTTGCGGCGGACGCCTGACCCACGCCGTCTCCAGTCCGACGAGGTGTCCGACACAGTGCGGCACTCGCGCGCCATTGACGCGGCCCTCGGCTGCTCGCGCCACACTCCAGGAACGGCGGATGCACGACCTCACCCAAACCGTGCCGAGCCACCTCCACGCCGCAACGGCCCACCCCCTGGGGTGAGACGCCACCAGAGTGAAACACCGGCGCTACCCGCTGGCGCCGGGGTCCGCCCGAGGCATGCAGCGAGCGGGACAGGGACGCGAGGACACGAGGGGCAAGGCCATCGAAACTTCGAGGCAGCCCGGCCCAACCAATGACGTCTACCCGGACGAACGCGCCGTCGACGATACCGATGGCTCGATCGTCGACCACGTCCTGGTTTGACGCATACCGATAGCGGACGCCGACGTATGCGAGAGCGCCATGCTCGAGCACGCGTGGTGCGAGCACCTGCTCGAGCCCCGCCGGCGGCGCGGCTAATTGGCTCTGGATCATCGAAAGCTCATGTTGCAGGTCCAACGCCGCTTCTGCGCGAGGCAACGGGACCCAAGTGATATCGACTACGCAGGCATCATAAGCAAGATTTCCGAACTCGCTAGACGTCTCGCCATCAGACGGGCGACTCGCGGAAAGGCCCCGCGGGAGCTCGGCAGTCCACGACGAACCCGGCACCTGCACGCGCTCGAGCTCAGGGAACTCCCCCAGTTGCCACGGGCGCCCCTGGAGCATCGCCACCAGCAGCCCGATAGCGAAGGCGCAACTCGAGATCGTTGCAGCGAGCCGCATGGCCATACCACCGCCGATGCGCGGGCGGTCATACGCCGGTAGTTGACCCGACAGGGCCATCAGAGAAAGGACGCCAGCGCCCATTAATCCGCCACCCACGTGCGCCGCCAGATCCACGTGGGGATTGAAAGAATTGACGAGGTTTAGACCGAGATTTGCCGCGGCCGTTCGGCGCGCCACGGCGATGAGCGCAGGCGGAAGCAGTGGCCGCGGATAAAAGGCCAGCGCCGCCTCGGCGCCGAGTAGCCCCCAGATCGCGCCCGACGCACCGACGCTCTGACTCGTCACGAAGAACGAGCTCGAGATGCTGCCGGCCAGGCCTGCAGCGCAATAAACGACCAAGAACCGGGCTGAACCGACAAAGCGCTCCAGCGAGCGACCGAGCATCCACAGGACGAAGCCGTTGAGCGCCACGTGAAGCGTTCCACCGTGCAGGAACGTGCACGAGAAATAGCGCCACCACTGTCCGTCGCGCGCCCGCTCCGGCACCATCGAGCCCATGCTCGCCAGTAGCGGCGGTAGATCGACCCCGCCCCAGAGCCATTGGAGGGCGAACACCGCGCCGATCAAAAGGACAATGACCAGGCTCGCAACGGGCGCCCGTTGGCTCAATGCCTGACGAAAACGGTCCATCTGCGCGGCCTCGCTGCGAGACGCCGCTTGCTCGAGCCGCACGCGCTCCGCGTAGCTCGTCGCTTCCGCAGCGCTCCAGCGCCGCCGCAGGAGCGCTTCGTCGAAGCTGCGCTCGAGCGAGCTGACGAGGCGAGTCCGCCGCCATGCTGCAGGTCGGCTCTGCCACACTGCACCCCGCTCATCGACGTGGTAGACCCGAAGCCGCCGCGCGTCAGCGCTTAAGGCGCGAGCCGTTAGCTCGGCGCGGAGGCGATCGTCGCCGCCGAACACGACCACGTGGACCGTCCCCAGCGCCGCGCGCACGACACGCTCGAAGCTCAGCCGCCAGTGGTACGGGTGCTCGGGGTCGTACTCGAGCAGTACCGCGCGACCCCGTTTGGACTGCAGCGCGAGAAAATCTGGCTCAGCGAGCTCGACGCGCCACGTGAGCGACGGATCGCCGAGCAAGGCGCGGCCCGCTGCCTCGAGCCGCGTCACGGGCAGCTCCCCACCTTCCTCCGTAGGCGCCGGAAGGTGACCGAGCGGAGGACGCATGTTCCGCGCAGCCTAGTACGAGAAACCCGAAGGCCGCGCCGGGTTTCGACCAATGTAAAGGAAGTGCCGAAGGCGAGATGCCCATCTGGCCGGATTTAGGGCATGCGGCACGAGTGCCTCGAATGCGGGGGAGCGAGCGCTCGGAAGGCGAGCGCAGCCGCTACTCGGGCTGCGGAGCTCGCTCCGCCGGCTGCACGAGATCCGGCGACCGCCAGGCCCGCCCGATACGACCCGCCCGCTCCTCGCCAACGGCCGCTGGCGTGGGTTCTAATTCGTTCGCCCCCACCTCTGCGACCGGAGCGCACGCCGCATTCCCTTCGACACGCTCCATCAACGTCATCGTCACCTCCCCAAAGCTGGCATCTGCCACCATCCGCACCGGCGCGCGGTCGGAGTCCTCCGAGAGCCAGAGGGAAAAGTGCTTCGGTGTCGAGTCGGGAGACTCCCAGAGCCGTACTCCGACGCCATCAATGCGATGCGTCAGGCGAGGCCCGCCGCCGACCTTGATCACCTCAGGGCCCGCTGACGTGACATCGACCCGCCAGGGCTTTCGCCCGAGCACCACGAAGAAATGAGCTAGCTCACCGAGACGGGGCCGCCAGGCGCGCAGCAGCATCACAGCGGACTGTAGGTCGTGCGGCTCGGCGCCATCGGGCACGCTGCTTTGACCCACGCGGCGCTCCGGACCGCCGTTGTCGTACACATAGTCGTAAGCACCCGCGCGGTACTCGACTCGATAATGGCGCACGATGTCCCCGTCGCGGAACGTATAGTCGCTCGACCGGGGGGAGCCGGACAGCTCCCCGAGCTCCGTCCTCCCCTCGCCGCTGGTGTGCCGAATCACGTTCACGAGCGGCGAGGCCTCCACCCGCGTTTGTATACTGGCCAGACCGTTGGCGTCCGGGCAGAGCGAGCTCTGTAGCGTACCGATCTGAAGCCCAAAAACTTCGATGCTCGCCCGCAGCACCTCAGGCTCATACACGGCCTCGACGCGGCGCGATGCCAATAGCCGCCCCCCCGGACCGGGATCCTCCGCTTCGCCCAGAGCGCTGCGGCCGCAGCCCCCCACGGAGAGCGCCAGCGCGGCGGCACCCAGCCAACGGCAGCTGCTAGCGCGTCGAGCCAGGAGGGTGGAAAGTGGGTGGCCGGGCATCTCGGAACAATGACACCAAGCGCCCGGCGCGTCATGGAGGGAGCACGCGAGGGCTGGTGTGGGTAGCCCGAGATACGCGGCAGCGCGGAGGGACCTTCCCCGCTCAGGCGCGGCCGACGGGACCGTCGTAGCTCGCCCAGGCCACGTGTGACTCCCCGAGACTCACACGCAAGCTGTGAAAGCCGCTGCCCTTATCCGAGCCGAGGGCACCCTCGAGGATGCGGGAACGGATGCGATCGTAGATCGTCTTCGCCAGAAACTCGGTGGTGGTGTTCTTGCCGCTGAACTCCTGCACCTCGTCGAGGTTTCTGTAGTTGAGCGGCTCGAGCACCTGGTGCAAGAGCGCCGTGAGGGCACCGATGTCCGCTATCAAGCCATCGGCGTCCAGCGACTCGCGCCGCAGCTCGAGATCCACGATGAAGGTCGCGCCGTGCAGCTTCTGCGCAGGACCAAAAATCTCGCCGCGAAAGCTGTGGGCCACCATGATGTGATCGCGAACGGTCAATGCGAACATGAAAAGACTCCTGGCAAGTTAGGACTAAAGGTATTCAATCAGTTGCGTGACGGTCGCGCTCGGCCGCCCGAGCAAGCCGGGTAAGGCCCTTGGCAGCTCCTCGAACCGAACGGGGTCTCCGAGTAGCACATCGTAGCGGGCGTCGGCGAGCAAGCGCAGGGCGAGCTCCATGCGTCGCCGATAGCTCCAGCGCGCCCGCTGGCTCGTCGCCACATGGCCCACCTGGCTCGATTGGATGCGCAGGCGCGCGTTGTGAAAGCGGCCTCCGAGCCCCAGCGGCACGCTCTGATCGCCGTACCAGCTGAGCTCCAAGATGGTGGCCTCGAACCCCGCCAAGCCGAGCGCGAGCTCGAGCCCAGCCGGAGCGCCACTGGCGTGCAGCACCAGGTCGCAGTCGAGGCTTGCCGCCTCGGGGCGCACGAAGCGAAGGCCCAGGGCCTGGCAGATGGCGGCCTTTTCGGGCGCGATGTCCACGACCTCGAGCAGGACCCCAGGTATCTGCTGCAGAAGGCTGGCGCTGAGCAGCCCCACGGCACCTGCGCCGATGACCGCCACGCGCGCCCCGACCGCTGGCGCCGCGTCCCAAAGCCCGTTCACGGCCGTCTCCATATTGGCTGCCAGCACCGCGCGCCGGTCGGGCACGCTGTCGGGAATGGGCACGAGATCCCCTGCCGCTACCACGTAGCGGTCCTGATGCGGATACAGGCAAAACACTCGCCGGCCCTCGGCCTCGGCTCCGCCCGTGACGCGGCCCACGGAGCAGTAGCCATATTTGACCGGAAAGGACAGCTCGCCCGCCTGATGGGGACAGCGCATGCTGGCGTGCAACGCCGCAGGCACCCCACCCCGGAACACGAGCGATTCGGTGCCGCGGCTCAGCGCGCTGAAGACAGTTTCGACCTCGACGAGATCGCCCCCGAGCTCCGGCAAGCGCTCGGTTTTGAGCTCGGCCTTGCCGGCCGCGGTAATCCACAGAGCCCGGGCGCTTTTTCGATCAGACGTCATCGAAGCAACACTCGAAGAGCACGTCGTCGGCCAAGTTGAAGCGGCGCACCACGGGCCGGAGCCGCAATGTCTGCCCGAGCTCGATACCGGGCCTGCCCTGCCCCATGATGAAGGGCGAGACCGCCAGCTGTAGCCGATCCAGACTGCCGGCTTCCAGAAAGCGCGACACCGTGACCCCGCCACCCTCGATGAAAATGCGCGGTAGCTGGCGCCTCCGCAGCACCTCGACCACGGCGGCAGGCGCACACCCCGCGGCCACGCCGACGACCTCGGCCTGCCCGTGGCGCTCCCCCGGAACGCACGACTCCTCACGGCACAACAGCAACGTCGGAGCCAGGCCGTCCTTGAAGATCCCATACTCGGCGGACAAGCGCCGATCCGGGTCGAGCACCACGCGCACCGGGTTGCGGCCCGCGACATGCCGTACCGTCAGCGTCGGATCATCGTGGCAAACCGTGCCCGCGCCCACGAGCACGACGTCGAAGAGCGCGCGCATGCGGTGGTTGTGGGTCATATCCTCCGGACCCGTAATCGCCTCTGGCTTGCCGTTGATGGGGCCGATCCGCCCATCCAGGCTCTGGCCGAGGTGCGCCACGACGAAGCTACCCGCACGGCCCGTGCCCGGTCGCGCAGCGGTGTCGACCAGCGGATGGCACAGGGGACCGTACAGCTCGAACAGCACCCGCGCGCTCGCCTCGAGCGCACGCGGCGACGAAACACGACCGATGCCACGCGACACCACCACCGCCTCCGGGTGCTCACCAACACTAGCTTCGGGGCGGTCGGAACGCGTGGTCCGCACGCTCACCGTGACCCCAAGGCTGACCCCGGCCACTTCGGGCCGGAAGTTGGCGAGCGCGCACAGCATCGACCACACCTCGCCTGCCCCTGCCTCGTCGCTCATCGCACCCCGCTCCCCTGCCCTTTGGCTGAGCCCTCCTCCGGGGCCTGCACGGGCACCAACGTGCTCGACGGCGCTTGGGGGGGAGCGGGAGGCTTGCTACCGGGCGGCAACGTGCGAATGAAGGCGATCACGTTGCTCAGGTCCTCGTCGCCGACCAGACCGCCGAACGCTGGCATTTGTCCCTTGCCCGTTCGGATCACACTCCTCAGCTGATCGTCGGTGAATTGCGCGTGAAACTCCGCGCGGGTGAGATCTCGCGGAGGCCTCACGAGCCCGACGCGCATGATGCCACGCCCGTCCGCACCATGACAGCTGGCGCACGTGCGCTGGAAGATGCGAGAGCCTCGACCGACCGGGGTTTTATCCCGCGGCTCGCAACCGGCTGCAGACAACGACACCGAGAGATAAGCTCCGAACGTCCACAAGGCGACCGCGCGTCGCTTCATTGACTGCCGTTCGTCTTGCGCCGAGAGCCGCTCTTGCTGCGCCGATGGGGCGGCCCTGCCGGATTGGGCTGCCCTTCGCCGCCCGCGACCTGACGCGCTGCGCAGCTCACCGCGTCGGCCAGCGCCCGCTCGAGCTCGCGGGTACCGGCGGCCTTGGCGACGAAAGGCCCGAGCTCACAGGCTTCCGCGACGATCTCGGCATCCGTGCTGGCGCTATAAAATACGACGGCGCCCACCTGGCCCTGATCCAGCATGCGCTCGGCGAGTTGTACGCCGTTGCCGTCGGGGAGATCGATATCTAGGATCCCACAGTCGAAGCTCTCCGTCAGGGCTTCCGCCGCAGCGACGCTCCCGACGACCGTGGTGACGTGCCCGTAACGCGAAAGCACCCGCTCGACGGTCCGCGCCAGCTCCGGGTCGTCCTCGACCAGAACTACTCTGAGATTGCGGAGCGCCAGCATGCTCGCGCTGGGTTATCGCGTCGCGGGCATAACTTCAAGCGGCGCCCGGCGGCCCGATGGCTCAGGCGCGACCACTTCCGCGCCGGGCGATTGCAGGCTCGCACGAACCGCCGACAGGGCGGCCAACATCAACATCAACGCGCACAGCGGGACGTCGCCGCTGACCCTACCGAGCAGCGCGAAAGCCAGGGCCGCCCCTACGCCCGCGGGCCATGCGAGCCACAACGTCACGCCGGCAAAGCAGATGGCAGAAACCTCGACGAAGTAGCGAACCGCTGAACCGATGAAAGGATCGGGGTGCGCCGTCAGCGCCGTCAGCGCCCGGCCGATGACCAACGGCCAAGTGCTCGTTTCATCTGCGCGGACCCCGGCCCAAACGATCAGCGCTGCGAGGCTCGCCAAAGCGGCGACCAGCACGATCCCGTAGCGCCAGCGGCGGGCGAGCCAGATGCCGACTAACGCAACGCTGAAGCCATCCAACACCAGCCCGGCCGTAGCGATGCTGCGGGCCACCCCGAACAGCGCCGCGTGCGCCTGATGGCTCGCGTAGAGCGCAATGATGCGGCCGGCCGCGCTCACGATGGAACCGCAGGTCACGGTCAACAGCACCAGGCCAGCCGCACGGCTGTGCGCGGCCTTCAGCGCGGGCAACGTCGCGACGAGCGCGAGCGCCGACGAAATCGCCATCAGCGCCATCAGCCAGGACGGCGCGAGATGCCGGCTGCTGGCGGAAATCACGACGGGCAACGCCGCCGCGCAGCTGATGATGGCGACAGGCCTGAACAAATAGGAGCGGCACTCCAACGTCGACAGCAGCAGCCGCACGCAGGTGGCGACGCCCATCACCACCATGAACTGAGAGGCGAACGCACCGAGCTGCTCGACGCCGATAATCAGCGACCCGATGCCGGCAGTCGAGCCAGGCAACGCCGGCGCGAGCCCTCGGCCGAGCAGCGTCGCCATGAGCGCCCAGAAGCCGACCATCACCACGTCCGCACGGGTCGCCGAAATGCGCGCGGGCAACGCCGGACCGGCAGCCGCCGGCGTGGGTGCGGCGAGGGTGCGGGGCTCATGCACCTCTGGACGAGGTTTGGCGCTCACGCTCGTATCCGCCGGCGTGACAGGGCTAGCGGGCTGCATAAGGCGTCGAGCGCACACCACTTCCCTGTTTGGCGGGGGGCAACTCTTCTTCTGGTCCGAAGGGCCCTGCTGGAGGATCTACGCGCGGCGGCGCGGTCTTCTGCGGAACTTTGATGATGTAGGGGCGCGCGAAATAGGTGGAACACGCAAACAGCGGATTGCGATGAAACTCCCAGTGCAGATAGACGTTGCCATCTGGCGAGACGATCGAGGGGGGCGGCGCGCCGAACGGCGACGCGCGTTGCACCGACTCGAGCGCGCTGATGTCGAAGGCGGTCACGCCGCTGGTCCGCGTCACGCCCATCTTGACGATGCTCCCATTGCTTTGGCTGAGCACGATCTCGAGGTTCGTCTTCATGTCCCGATCGTGCAGCCCGGCGCTCCCCGGTAAGCCGTCCAGGAAACCCAAGTAGTTCACGGCGAAGATCGGGTGCAAGCGATTGTGAATTCGGTTCAGATACGTGGCGAACGGCGCGGCCGCCGTGTTGAGCGCGGTCTGATTGCCGAGCTTCACCGTCGCCACGTAGTTCTCGATGGCAGGCCGCCAACGATCGATGCCTATGGCCTTCCAAGAGCCCTGGTGCTTGCTCCGCCGGCGCTCACCGTCGGCTCGAATCTCGCGCGCCAGCTGGTCTTGCCCGATCGCGGCCAGCGCCGTGCCGGAGCTCAAGTTGAGGTTCACCCCGCGTTCGGTTCGGCCCTCGGCGCCCAGGCCCAGAAAGTCCAGCGGGCGGTCGGGGTTGCCTGCCGCGTCCGACGGGCGGTGGCGCCGGGCGTCTCGAGCCGCTCGCGAGAGCCGCGCCTCACGCTCCTTCGCCAGTTGCCAAGCGGCGCTGGCAGCAGCGTTCACCGCCGGCATCGCCTCTTCCATTCGACTGGGGGTTTGCGCCGTTTGGCCCTTTTCCCCCGGGTCGTTCTGCTCAGGGCCTGCGCGCACGCGGCCTGCCACCTCCGGAATACCTGGGGGTTGGCTCACCGAGACGGCCTCCTTCGCCGCCGTCAGCTTGTCCTCACTGGGCGCGCGATTGAGCTCGCCCGGCGAATCATCGGATTGGGCAACGTCGCTGACGTGAGAGTCGCCCGGCTCCTCCGTGGGCCCGGCGTGCTGCGAGCCGGGGGACGGCTTCTCGTTGTCTTGATCGGTAGCGGTGATCCGAGCCTGAGTCTGCTCCTGGACCCGGTTGTTGTCGTCGCCCAGGAACTCGGCGTCGGGGTTCGCGGCCTGGTCCTTGTCAACGTGTTGCACCACCGCAACACGTTGGGGTGGTGCCGGCTGCTCGCGTGGCACCTCGGGCGGTTTGCTCTCCGGCTCGGGCTCCGCCTTCGGCTTGGTTTTTGGCTCCGGCTTTGTCTTGTCGGGCTCGGATTTGGGCTTCTCTGACGGGCGCTCCGGCTTGACGTCAGTCACCGGGTTGGGATCCGGCTCATCCAGCTTTGCGTCCTTCTCGGGCGGCTCGCGCTTTTGCGCCGAGTCAACGTCCGGAGGCCCTTCAGACGCCTCGGGCGCGTCGTCTGGAGGCCGCTCCGTATCGGGTAGCGCGGTATCCTCGTACAGCGCAATCTCCGTAGAGAAGCGCCGGCGAAGCTGTTGCTGCACGTTGGCCGCGAAACGGCGCATGTCCGCTCGCTCTTGGAAGACTTCGGCCACCTGCTCCGCGCCCCCGCCCCAGGTGAGGTGGGCAACGATGGCCGCGGCGACCCAAAGAAATAAAGGGATGTTGGGATCGCGCGCCATGCGACGATGGTTAGAGCTCCGACGCCGCAAAATCGGCCGAAAGACCCTTCCAACCTATCATCAGCCGATGCCTCCAGCAATCAGCCAATTGGCCTGAAGATCCGTAACGATATGGCGCAGCGCCCGGGAAGTGCAAGGCGGCGCGGCGCCCAGTTCGGCACCCCGACGCGAAGTGACGAGTAAAGCTTCGGCGGCCAATTGGCCAACAAACGCTTGGCGTGAGCCGGGTCCAGGATGGCGGTCAATGTTTGGCGATAGTGGACCAATGTTCGGCAATTTCTTCCGCCAACCAAATGCCGTCGGCCTCTTCTTTGAGCGTTCCGAGGGTCTCGATCAGGCGGAAGACGCTCAGCCGGCCCCCAGCGGCGCACAGCACCACGCCGGTCACCTCCCGACTGAGGTCGCTCGCCAAGAAGACGTGCGCCGGGGCGACATGCTCCGGCCGCATCGAATCGACGTGCTCGAACATGGGCAGCGCCTCGGTGAGCCGCGTCTTGGCAATCGGGGCGATCGCGTTGACCCGCACCCCATACTTCTGCAGCTCGATGGAGGCCGTACGGGTCAGCCCAATGACACCCGCCGCTGCTGCCGCGGCGTGAGCTTGGCCCCAGTTCCCGCGCAGCCCCGCCAGGCTGGTCGTGTTGATGATGGAACCGGCGCCCGCCTTCTTCATGATACGCACCGCGGCCTTCAAACAATGAAACGTGCCGCTGAGCTGAGTATCTACGGTCCGCTGCCACTCGCTCGCCTCCAGCCGATGCAGCTGCGCGTCCATGCCGACGCCCGCGTTGTTGACCAGAATGTCGAGCCTGCCAAACTGCGCGAGGGCGTGCTCAACGATCGCCGCGGCGCCCTCGGCCGTCGCCACGCTGCTGCGGTCTGCCTCGGCGATGCCACCGAGCTCACGGATCTCGCGGGCTACCTCTTCCGCGCAGGGATCGTCTGCCGGCTCGCCCGTGGCCGTGGTCCCGAAGTCGTTGACCAGCACGCGTGCCCCCTCCCGCGCCAGCGCCAGCGCCGTGGCCCGGCCGATGCCACGCCCAGCGCCCGTCACGATCGCGACTCTCTCCTCGAGCAGGTCCATCGGCGCCGTTATGCGAGCCGCATCCGTCCGCCGTCAACACCCGAGGCTCGTGTCGACCTCGCGCGGGGACTGTGGCAGGTTGCGGCAGTGAGCGCTGAGCACGACGCCTGGCTCGTCGACCTCGACGGCACTCTCTACGCGGCGCGCCCCGTCAAGCTGGCCATGCTGGCCGAGCTCGCGGTAGGCGGCTGGGGCGTTCTACGCACTCTGCGCCGCTTCCGCTCCGAGCACGAACACCTGCGGCTGACGCAAGACCAACCGGCAAACCCATACCAGCTGCAGCTCGAACGCACTGCCGCCGCGCTCGGCCTAGAGCTCTCCGAGGTCGAGCTCAGGGTGCACGAATGGATGCAGGTGCGGCCTCAGAAATGGCTGCGCCGCTTCCGGCGCACCACCCTGCTCGGCGAGCTCGCAGCGTTCGCGCGCAGCGGCGGGCGCCTGGCGCTCGTGAGCGATTACCCGGCACGCCTCAAGCTTCAGGCGCTTGGCTGCCTGGAGTTGTTCGACGCCATCGTGGCCAGCGGAGAAGAAGGGGGCCCGCGCTGGCTCAAGCCGCATCCCGACGGCTACTTGAGTGCCGCCGCGCGGCTCGGCGTGGCACCATCGCGTTGCTTGGTTCTGGGAGATCGCAGGGACGCGGATGGCGAAGCCGCTCGCCGGGCCGGGATGGGTTTCCGGCACGTCAGCTAACGGCGCGAGCGCCGAATTCAGCGAGCACGCGGCTCCGTGGCGAATTAGTATTCCGAGCGTGAAGGCTCGCGCAAGTATCGGGCTGATCGCCCTGACCGCCTCCTGCGGCGTCCAGGACGAGGCCGCCCCGATGGAACGCCGCGCGCCGTTTGCTTGTCAGAAAGACGCCGACTGCCCCGTGGGCGCGTGTCTCGCAGAGTTCGGCATCTGCAGCCGCAATGACGGGCAACTCACCACGTTGCTGTTCGAGGTGACGCCTCAAGCGTCGGACCCGGTATATGGCGGCGCGCGGTTTCTCACGGTCCAGAACGTCGCCGAGGCTCCGGCGGCAGGGTCGCGCATCGCCTTGAACGTACGGCCCCGCGTGCCCGTCACTGGGCGCGTCCTCGCGCCCCCCGATCAAGCGTCCTGCTTGTCTCCCGCCCGCAGCACCTTGCCGGTGACGCTCACATTTACTCCCCGTGAGCGGCTGCTCGGGCTGAGCGTGCCCTCATACGAGCTGGCCACCACCTTCGACGCGTCCATTGGCGTGCGGGAGTACATCTTTCGGGGCGCGCTGCCTCCGGGTCGGTACGACGTGTACATGCGCCCGGAAATCGCGGCTCTGGGAGAAGACTGCCGAGCCATCCCCCAGATTTTCCGTGACCGCCCGATCGGGTTGACGCTCGGGGCGGACGACCTCCAGCTTCAGCAGCCCCCGCCCTCCGCGCTGCGGCTGAGCATTCCGTGGCGTGACAGCCTCGAGGGCTGGCGGCTCGACATGGTGCACCCGGTCACCGGCGAAGTCCTTTCGAATCGCGTCACGCTCGAGCTCGCAGACGTCGACCCCGCGACGAACGACCTCGTCACCACGCTCAATTATTCGCGCGTCGAGCCCGACTTCATCAACCTGGGTGAAGAGCTCGTGCGGCTGACGCCGCCGCAGGGCGCGGTCGCCGGTACTGTCTTACTGGTGCGCAGCGGCCTCGAGCTCTACGCCGGCGAAGGCGTGATCGGGAACGTCTCGACCTTCGGTACCCCCGTCGCGTTCGAGGCGTGGGTGTGGAAAAAAGGCGAATGGGACCGCCCGGTGCCCGGCACGGTGAGCTTCTCGGCGCTAGAGCTCGACCAGGTCGAAAAGGGCGTGCTGGCTTCATTCGAAGCCTCGGCCACCGTGAATGCGCAGGGCCAGGTCAAGGTCGGCTTGTTACCCGGCCAGTATCGGATCCGCGTCACCCCTCCAGGGGTAGAGATGGTTGACCTCGGTCTGATGGCAGGCTTCGAGTCGAGCTTGACGGTATGGCCCAATGCGGACCCGACCTTGACCAAGCAAGCAGGTCACGTGATCGAGGTGCCCGCGGCGATGTTTCTCAGCGGCCGAGTCGTCGCCGACGCTGGCAACGGCCAGGCCGAGGGTCTGCCGCTGCGTGCCGTCGAGGTGCGAGCCAGCGCGTCCAACCCCGATCGCGACCCGTGTCCAGATCCCTCCGCCAGTGGCGAACCGGTGAGCTGCGAGCGCCTACAGGCGCCCTTGCTGCAACGAGCCCTGGCGCGCGACCCCTTTGTGCCACGCACGAGGAGCGCGCTGAGCGAAAGCTCGGGCCAGTTCGAAATCCAGGGCCTCGATTGCGGCCAGTGCGAGCCCGGCGCAGGCGCGCACTTCGACCTGACGGTGCGCCCCGACATCGACACGGGCCTGCCGTGGCTGGTCCGCCCCTCCATCGACCTGTATGCAACACCGGACATGGAAGAATTTCGCGTGCCCATGCCCGTGGCTCGGCCCATGCGGGTCACTTACGGCGACCCCGTCCGCAGCCTCGGGGACGACGTGGGTACCCCGGCGGACGACGTCGGGGTCACGCAGAATCTCTCTGGCGCCCTGGTACGGGTTTTTGCCTATGTCGACAATCAATCCCACGTGGTCACGGACCCGGGCGGGCTGGTGCCCTGCTCTTCGGTCGCCAGCGCCGAAGGGCTCCAATGTCTGGAATCCCTCCTCCAGCTCGCCGAAGTGCGTACGAGTAGTGAAGGCGAGTTTTTACTCCTGTTGCCACCGAGCTTGGAATAAGCTTTCATCTCCATACTCGGCTGCCGCCGTTTCGCCGTGAAACAGTACTTACCGGAGTCCCCGCGGCGGGCTCCTCCTGACCGAAATCCACTTAATCTTAATACGCCGACGGCCCGCTGTTCGGTCCAACCGATAAGAGGCGGATACTCCATCGACAAGTGAGTTCAACTAATCTGCAATTGTGTGGTGTAAGATGCTGTTGACGAGCGGACTGGAGAAAAGTGCCCTTGATGCTCATCACGGATGGTATCTTACTGTAATACTGTGGTTGCCGTGAAACAGGAGCAGCGTCCCAAGGCCATGGCCGCGGTGCCCCACACTCCCGATCGAGATCTCGCGGGCGCGCTACACGAGGTCTCCAACGCGTTGACCGTTGTGTTGGGGTGGCTGGACAACGCGCGCGTCGGGCTTTCTGGGCCGGCGCTGGACGCCATCGAAGTCGCCCGTGCTCATGCGAGCCTGGGGCACTCGATCGCGCGCCGAGCCGTTGGTGCGCCCGTCGCGGATGGGACCGAGTTAAGGAGCGCGATCACGCTGGTAAATGACACGGTGGTGGGCGTCAGCCCCATCGCCGAGCGGCGCGGCGTGCACGTGGACGTGGACGACGAAGTCGCCGACGTGCTGTTACCCGACCCGGTGATCGTGCAACAGATCCTGATCAACTTGTTGCTCAACGCCGTCGCCTTCACACCGCGCGGCGAAACCATCCGATTGTCGCTCCGCAGCGAGCGCGGCCGCTTCGTCTTTCGGGTTCGTGACGACGGCCCCGGCATCCCGGCAGATCAGCGCGACAAGCTGTTCTCGGTCGGCCCATCGCGCCGCCCCGGTGGCGCCGGTATCGGCCTGGCTCATTCGTATGACCTGGCGGAGAGCCGCGGCGGGAGCTTGGCGTTACTCGACGGGGGTGTCGGCGCCTGCTTCGAGCTGCGCTGGCCCGTGGGCGATGCTCCCTCCACCACGCTCGCGCGCAGCACCGGGCCCAAGCGCCTGGACGGGCTCAAGGTCGCAGTGCTCGAAGACGACCCCGCCGTGATGTCCCTGCTCGAGTTCGGCCTGTGCTCGCGCGGCGTCGAGCTCTACGCGCTCGCCAACCGTAAAGAGCTCGAAGCCTTTGCCCGCAGCGGCAAATGCGTCGACGCGGCGCTGATTGACCTCTCGCCCATCGCCAACGACCCCGATCGCGCCATCGCCTCCCTGCGCCGCCACTCGCCGAACCTCTCCGTCTTCCTCATCAGCGGCACCAGCATCAACGCCGGGACCGGCAACGGCATCGCCGGCTGGATACGCAAGCCGTTCGAGCTCGGCGAGATCTTCCAGGCCCTCGGGCGCTGCCCACACCAATAGCGGCCGCGCGCCCTGCACCCCGAACACGCCAATCTCCGCGCATCCAGCCGCTTTCGAATCCAAATTCTCTTTTGCTGTTGCGCAGCGGGCGAATAATTGACATCTACCCCAAACCACACGCGAGGGTGGCGGAATGGCAGACGCACTAGCTTGAGGTGCTAGCGGGGTAACTCCCGTGGAGGTTCGAGTCCTCTCCTTCGCACGAAACGACGCCCGGACCCTGCTCGTGGCCTTGGCCACTTTGCCAAGGTCGTTTCTTTTTCTTGGCGCGCGGGCGTCCCAACCCGCGCGCGTGCGAGGGCGCTACGGTCCTGCCTCTAGGTGCTAGTGGGGTAACTCCCGTGGAGGTTCGAGTCCTCTCGGGCTGAACCTCGGCGCACGTGCACTTTATGGGCCCGCGCGCGCGTCACTGGGTCCCACTTGCGGTCTTGGTGGCAGCGAGTGTCTCTGCGTCACCCAAGTGCCGTGCCAGCTCGAGGACCTGGGCGGCGACGAATCCTTGCGCTCAGTCCTACGGGCTGACTCGAGCGCAGCGTTTGGGGGACGAGCACGTGGAGGAGGGCTGCAGTCGCCCATCGGTGCTCCCTCGCCGCTTCTCGTGTTTCGTCACGCAGCGGGACGAGGGTTAGGGCGTGGATTTGAATGCGTCGCGCGATGCGCTTTCGGCGCTGGCGCGGATTGCTTGGACGAGGAAGGCGGTCAGGCCGACACCGAATTTGTCCATGTTGTCGGCGAAGCGGCAATCGCTTTCGTACATGTCGGCCAGGCGGGCGTGCAGCTGGTGACTGCAGGGATAAAACCAGCGATCGATGGATCGGCGGTGGCGCTCCGCCAGCTCCATGCCCTCAGAGCTGGTTGGATCGAGGCCCGCCCGCAGGGCCGCGGCGATGTCAGCGTAGAGAGCTGCCTGTTCGGCGCCGAGCCGCTTCCAGTCGTCCTCTGTGTGGCGGCTGGTTCGCCGCGCGGACTCTTTGTAGGCAGCTGTTTCGCCCAGGTTTCTCGAGCTTCCGCTTCGTACTTTGCCGGATCGAATCCGTCGAAGAGCTTCAACATGTCCATATCATCCTTCGTTCTCTCTGGTTCGAGCAGGGTGATGGCGCGCTCGACGGCGGAGATCATCTCCGCTGTATGCTGCGCGCGTTGCGTGAGGTGCTGGAGCTGTCGCTGGAGCGCCGCGCGGCGGTCGAAGGCGGGGTCGTCGAGCGCCTGCTTGATCTCCGAGAGCGACAGCCCGAGCTCACGACCGATCAGCACCTGCTGCAGGCGCAGGAGGTCATCCTCCGCGTAGAGGCGGTAGCCCGCTCGGGAGCGCGCCACGGGTACGAGCAGCCCAAGCTCGTCGTAGTGATGCAGGGCGCGCACGGAAATGCCGGTGATGCGAGCCACCTCGTTCACCCGATAACGGCGCGGCGCGTTCATCACCCGATCTTGGGGCCTCACGCAACGTGAGGGTCAAGGGGCGAGGCCGAGTAATTCTGGCTCGAGGACGTTTTTGATGGGCCTTGGCTGGACGCACGCTCGGGCTCCAGCGAACGCGACGCATGACGTCGCGCTTCGCTGACCGAGGCTACTCGAGCCGCCCCCCGCCCTGCTCGAGCTGGCTTTCTCGTTCTGCACGGCCGCGAGGGCGCCCTCGGCCGCCGCCTCTAGCTCGCTGCAGGTTTGGAATGCGGTGTCAGTTTGATGGTTTGGTGACCGTGGCGCCAGCGACGTTGACCGCGGTCTGTGCCAGGAGGCGGCCGTTGATTGAGGCGCCGGTTTGCAGCGTAATGTCTGTCTGCGACAGGATGATCCCCTCCGCGTGCGCCGCCGTGGCCAGGCTGACGCTCCCTGCGACCTGCCAGAAGATGTTCTTGGCCCGCGCACCCCCGCTCAGGATCATGCTCTTGGCTGCGCTCATCTGCAGGTCGCCCGTGATCTGGAAAATCCAGACGTCGTTCGCGGCGCCGGCGATCGTGACGTCGTCCGGGACGGTGACCGTGCTCGTCCAGTTGTAGAGGCCGGGTTCGAGCGTCAAGCCGCCGATGGCCCCAGTCCCGAGGTTCGGAAAGTCGGGTGTCGAGCGCCCCGCAGCGTCGGTATATGCGGCCTCCATGTTGGAGACCGCGGTCGTCAAATCGTTGGGTGTCGGTGGGTCATTGTCGGCCGCGAAGATGCCTCCGATGACTTGAGGTGAGGTCCACTTCGTCCCGGCTCTGGTCAATCCCAAGCCTGTGACGTAGCTCGCTGCTGCGGGGCTCAGGCCTAGATCGCCCGTGATGACGGAGGTGGGTACGTTGGCGACCGCCGACTTGGCGAGGATCGCGTACTTGCCCGCCGCACCGAGCAGCACCCGCGCAGGGCCAAGCGCTGGCGTGTCATCGGTCTCGAAGCTCCAGGTGTACGCCACTGCGAGGGAATTACCGGCGAGATCCTCGACGGCGGTCGAGAGCGTGGCCGTATACGTCGTATCGAGCGCGAGCGGGTCCGTGGGCAAGAAGGTGGCGACTCGATTGAAGTAGGACACCTCTCCGGGCACGACGACGGCGGCCTGCTTCAGGCTGAAGCTAGTGTCGGTGAGCGAGAGCAGGCGCATGTCCTCGCTGAAGGTGACGCTGAGCTCCACGACGGACGACTCCCCCGTCGCGTTTCGCTCTGGGTAGACGGAGGAGACCGTGGGTGGACTGGTGTCCGCGACCACGACGCCAGCGCCGCCATTCCCCGCAGAGCTGCCCGCCGCACCGCCGTTGCCCGACGTGCCGTTGCCGCCCGCGCCGCCACCGTCACTGCCTGCACTGCCTGCACTGCCTGCAATACCTGCAATACCTGCAATACCTGCGCTGCCGCCATTGGCGGAGCCGGCGTTGCCGCCGGCGACGCCCCCAATGGGCTCCGCGTCATCGGAGCAGGCGCTGACCAGCAGCGCAAACGGGACCGACACGGCGAGCCGTGCGGTGTGGCGAATAAATGGCGTTCGTTGAAACATGCGTGAACCTCGTGAGATAAATTTAGAGCAAGCTGCTAGGGAGTGTTTTCAAACCCCTCTTTCGTTCGATCAGGCCAGCCACACCAAGGCGGAGGCCAGGTGAAGGAACGCGAGGAAATTCCGTGCGAGTTT
>JAYTOL010000164.1:0-51859 GCA_043747815.1 Deltaproteobacteria bacterium | reverse complement strand
AAACTCGCACGGAATTTCCTCGCGTTCCTTCACCTGGCCTCCGCCTTGGTGTGGCTGGCCTGATCGAACGAAAGAGGGGTTTGAAAACACTCCCTAGTTCCAAGCCACGCAACATGCAGATCGCGTGACCTTTCTCTGTCCGTGAAGCACACGGACTTGTCCTCTCTGTCCGTGAGCACGGACTTGTCACGGGAGGTACTGCTTTCGATATGCCATAGAGACCGCGCCGAGCTCGAGGCTTTGACCCGTGCTCCTCGCGAAGCGGCCCGCGCTCAGGACGCCGAGCGCAGGCTGGTGATCGATTGTGGGGCTGCCGCAGCGGGCGCCTGGGGTGCGGCGCCGATCATGCTCTTGAGCTGGCGCGCGGCGACCGTCACCATGGCGAAATCGAGGTTGCTCGTCCCGCGCAGCTCGGCGAGCAGCTGCTCCCAGCGCGCGAGCGCGCCCTTTCGTGCTTCACTCCAGGCCTTGACCTGCGCGGGCGCGTCGGCGTCGCTCGGGGTCTCGCGCAGGATGGCCAGGGTGAAGTCGCGCTGGGTTGCGAAGAGCTCGTCTCGCAACGCGGCGACGGCCTGGCGGTCCCAGGCGCGGCGCGAGGGCAAGGTTTGGGTGGCGCCGCGCAGCCATTCGAAGCCAAACTTCCTGCCGACTCGGAAGTAGAGCCGCCCGGCTGACGTTAGGCTCACCCCGCCGAGCTCGGCGACCCGGACTATATCGACGCCTGGTAACAAGAACCGCAGGCTGGCGACGCGCTCGGCGAGGCTATCGGGCACACCGACCTTGGTCCATGTCCGAGTCCGTTCCCCGAGCGCAGCGCGCTCCGCCTTGGACAACATGCCCGTCAGGTCCAGCGCCAGCTCGCCGATACCCAGCTGATAGCCCTCGACGTACTCGTGGATGTCCCGCCCAGCGTGCTCGTGCAGCAGCCAGCTGGTGACGCGCTCGAGCAGGCGTGAGCACTCGACCAAGAGATCGCCCTGGGTGCCCGCCGGTACGCGGTTGTCGAGCGCCTCGATCGCCGCCCAGAGCTCCCCCACCTTGACGATCTCGCGTGCCGCCACATAGGCCAAGGCGACCGCCGCGGGTGACGCCCCGCTCGACTCGCTGAGCTCGGTGACGAAGGCGATGCCGACGCGATTCACCAGGTCGTTGGAGATCACCGTGGCGGTGATCTCCCGGCGCAGGCGGTGGGACAGGATGTAGCTCTTGAAGCGCTCGCGCAGCGGCGCGGGGAAGTAGCCGGCGAGGTCGCGCCGAAGCAGCGGCGTGTCCGGCAAATCGGAGGCGACCAGCACCTCGGACAGCCAGTTCTTGGCGTAGGCCATCAGCACGCAGAGCTCGGGGCGAACGAAGCCGGCGCCGCTGCGTTGGCGCTCGGCGAGGTCGTCGTCGTCCGGCAAGGCCTCCAGCCGGCGGCTCAGCTTGCCGGCCTTCTCCAGCGAGCGCATGCTGCGCGCCAGGCGATCGGTCAGGTGCTGGCTGAGCATGGTGGTGACGCTCAGCGTCTGTGACTGCAAGTAGTTGTCGCGGAGCACGAGCGCGGCGACGTCGTCGGTCATGTCGCGCAGCAGCGTGTTGCGCTCCTCCCGCGTCATGCCGCCATGCCGCTCCACGTCCCCCAGCAGGATCTTGATGTTGACCTCGTGATCCGAACAATCGACGCCCGCGGAGTTGTCGATAAAGTCGCTGTTGCAGCGGCCGCCCGCCAGCGAGTACTCGATGCGCCCGCGCTGCGTCATGGCGAGGTTGGCGCCCTCGCCCACCACTAGCGCGCCGAGCTCGCTCGCGTCGATGCGCTGCGCGTCGTTGGCGCGATCGCCCACCTGCGCATCACTCTCGCTTGCTGCCTTGACGTACGTGCCGATGCCGCCGAAAAACGCGAGCTCGACCTTCGCGCGCAGGATGGCGCGGATGAGCTCACCCGGGTCGAGCTCGCTCTTGCTCTCGCCGAGCACGGCCCGCGCCTCGGGCGAGAGCGGGATGCGCTTCTGCGTGCGCGGAAACACGCCGCCGCCCGTCGAGATCAGGCTGCGATCGTAGTCGTCCCAGGAGCTGCGATCGAGGTGGAACAGCCGGCTCCGCTCTTGCCAGCTCTTCTCCGGGTCGGGGCTGGGGTCGATGAAGATGTGGCGGTGATCGAACGCGAGCAGGAGCTTGGTCCGATGCGAGAGCAGCAGGCCGTTGCCGAACACGTCCCCGCTCATGTCACCGACACCGATGCAGGTAAAGTCTGCCCGTTGAATGTCCTTGCCGAGCTCGCGGAAATGACGCTTGACGCACTCCCACGCGCCGCGCGCGGTGATGCCGATCTGCTTGTGATCGTAGCCCGCCGACCCGCCCGAAGCGAACGCGTCGTCCAACCAGAAGCCACGCTCTTGCGAGATGCGGTTGGCGATATCGGAGAAGGTCGCAGTGCCCTTGTCCGCGGCCACCACCAGGTACGGGTCGGGGGCGTCGTGGCGCAGCGTGCGGCTCGGAGCCACTATCACGTCGCTGGCCAGCGGAGAGCTGCTCGGCGCCTTCAGCGCGGCGGTCTGCGGCGTGTAGCGCCGGTTGTCAGTCAGGTCGAGCAAGCTCGACACGAAGATTTCGTAACAGGCGATGCCCTCCGCGCGCACGGCATCGCGGCCGGCGTCCGGGGGAGGGGGGTGTTTGACCACGAACCCTCCCTTCGACCCGACCGGCACGATGACGGCATTCTTGACCTGCTGGGCCTTGGCGAGACCGAGCACTTCGGTCCGGAAGTCCTCCAGCCGATCCGACCACCTGAGCCCGCCGCGAGCCACTTCACCAAAGCGCAGGTGCACGCCTTCCACCCTCGGCCCAGACACGAAGATCTCGCGGAAGGGAACGGGCCGTGGCACCTCGGGCAGGCGGCTCGAGTCGATCTTGAAGGCCAGGTGATCCTTGGGCTGCCCCTGCTCGTCCGTCTGCCAGAAGTTGGTGCGCGTGCTCGCCAAGATGACGCTGAGGAAGAGCCGCAGGATGCGGTCTTCATCCAGGCTCTGCACCAGGTCGAGGTCGGCTGCGATGCGGCTCTGGATCTCGGCGGCGCGCTCCGAGGGTGCTCGGTCTGGGTCGAAGCGCGCGAAGAACAGATCGACCAGCCCGCGCGTGATCTGCGGGTTCTTACGCAGGGTTTGCTGCATGTACCCTTCAGAGAACGGCACCTGGATCTGACGCAGGTACTTGGCGTACGCGCGCAGCAGGCTGACCTGGCGCGCCGTCAGGTTGGCGTGCAAGACGAGCTTGTTGAAGCCGTCGTCGTCGACGCGCTTTTCCCAGGTCTTGGCGAAGACCTCGTAGAACGCCTGTTGGATCTCGGTCAGGTCCACGGCGACGTGGTCCTCGGTCACGAGCGAGAAGTCGTGGAGCCAGAATGGATGAGCGGCGTCCGGCAGCTGGATCTCGTAGGGCACCTCTCCGACGACGCGCAGCCCGAGGTTCTCGAGGATCGGCAGCACATCGCTCGGGGCCACGTACGTGGTGGGAGAGAACACCTTGAACTTGAGCTCGTGCGGCGCGGCGCCTTCCGTGTGGTAGAGCTCGAGCGTGAGCTTTTTGCTCTCGATCGCCTGCTCCATCCGCTCGATGTCGCTCACCGCCACCATCTCGTCGAACTCGTCCTTATAGCTCGCGGGGAACGCCTCGGCGTAGCGCCGCATCAGCGCGCTGCCGCGCTCTCTCCCGAGCTCGGCGGGCAAGCTGATGCCGAGCCGATCTTTCCAGGAGCGGGTGGAGTTCTCGATCTTTCGCTCGAGCGCGACGAAGTCGAGCCGCTCGGGCGTGCCGAGCGGCGTCTTGACGATGAAATGCAGGCGCGCGAGCGGATCGTCAGCGAGGTGCGGATAGTAGGCGCTGATCGAGCCGTCAAAGGCGTCGATCAGGATGCGCTCGATGCGGTTCTTCAGATCGATCTCCAGGCGATCGCGCGGCAGGTACACCAGGCACGAGGCGAAGCGACCAAACGGATCGCGCCGCACGAACAGGGCCACGCGCTGGCGGCGCTGCAGGTGAAAGATACCGAGCGCGATCGAGAACAGGTCGTCGTCCGAGATCTGGAACAGCTCGTCTCGCGGATACGTCTCCAGGATGTAGCGCAGCGTGCGCATGTTGTAGCTGTGCGGGGTAAAGCTGGTGCGCGCGATGACGCGCTCAATCTTGTGGTGCAACACCGGGATGGTGCCGGACGGCGCGGCGTACGCGGACGCCGTGAACAACCCGACGAACATGTGGGCCCCGTGCTGGGTGCCCTGCGCGTCGAAATCCGAGACGATGACGGTGTCGAGGTGCACGCTGCGGTGGACCGTGGAGTGCCGGTTGGCCTTGAGCACGCGCAGCAGCTCGCGCTTGCGCGGCGGCTCGAACACGTCGAACATGGAACGCTGCGGGTCACGTAGGATGCCGAGGCCGCGATCGCGATCGAAACGCACCCCCGACGGCGCTTCGGGAGCGGGCGTGTTCACGGGCCGAAGCGACATCGGGGCGCGCTCGAAGCGGCAGTAGCTGTAGCCCTGGAACACGAAGTGGTTGTCGGCGAGCCAATCCAAGAACTCGGAGATCTCGCCGGTGTTTTCGTTGTCCGGCACGCGCCCGAGCCGCAGCGCTCGCGCCTGCGCCCGACAGCCCTCGCGCATGGCCTCGAAATCGGCGATGCATTGCCGCACGTCGTCCAGCACCGCGCGCAGGCTGGCCTCCACCTGTGCGTGCTCGCCCCTGGGCAGCGCGCTGATCGAGATGTGAATCACTGACTCGGCCACGCCGGGCGTGGGAAAGTCCGTCGCCCTGAGCGCCAGGAGCTGGCCCGCCGGGTCGCGCTCGATCTCCAGGACCGGATGGATCAAGAGCCGCAGCTCGGCGCCCATGCGCTCGAGCGCCCCGCGCACCGAATCGACGAGAAACGGCATGTCGTCGTTGACGATGTCGATGATGGTGAACGGCGTCTGGCTCGGCCCGAGCGGCCGCTGCGGCTGGTAGACGCGCACCTTGGCGCTGCCCGGCTCGCGCTGGCGCACGAACTCCAGCAATGAAAGGCCGGCGTCGAGCAGCGCCTCGGGCCGCTCCGGCACCAGATCGCTCGGTGGCACGTCGACGTACAAGGCGCGCAAGAACACGCCGGCGAGCGCGGCCTGCTCGGGGTCGAGCTGCCCGCGCGCCATATAGTCGAGCTGATCGATCAGGTCGATCTTGAGCATTTCGATGCTGGAAGCCATTTTATTGCCCTCTCAGAAGTCTGCCGCTCGATAGTCGCGGCGCAGGCCCCATCCCATTAGGCTGCTCGGGGCAGATTGGAAAGACGCGACCACATGCCAAGAGACGGCACGTCGCAGCTCGGACAAAACCTTTCGGCGAACCCCGCCACTCGAAGGTGATGGCCCGCCGTGCTCGACGGACCGCCAGGGCCGCTTGTCATCCTAAGGTGAGGTGGTGCCAGGCGAGCATCGCCAGAGTGCCGGTAGCTCGCAACCAGCGTTGGTCATGGGGCCCCGGGAGCACGTCGAGAGTGAATCGGGCGTCGAGCCGCTCTAATTGCCGCCCGAGGGCGCGCGTCGCTTCCCGATATGGGTCACCGGTAGAGGTCTGCAAGTGGATGCCGCTCAAGCTCTTGCTCCGCAGGGCGCGGGCCAAATGCCCCGCATAGCGCGCCACCCGAAACTCGCCGAAGGCGGGTTGCACGACGCCAAAGCTCCGGAAAAGCTCCGGCTTTCGCGCAAAGACCTCGGCCGCGACGTAGCCCCCGAGCGAGCAGCCGTCGACCCCGATGCCGCGCCCCGCGTCGAGCGGCGCCTGCGCTCGAGCGGCGGGTAGTAGCGTGTGCTCGATCCACTCCGAGTAGCCATCCAGGACGTGTGCGGAGTCACCCTGTCGGCGGGGATTGGGCGTCACCGGGCAAATCACCACCATGCCCGTGAAGGGCTTCGCCGCGAGCGCCGCGTTGAGCGCGTCGAGCTGCGGTTTGAGGATGAAGCTCGCCTGTTCGGCGGAGAGCGCCAACGGCGCTCGGCGCAGGCGCGAGTAGCTCTCGCTCAGGCCGTAAGAGGTGCGCCAGGCGTGCATCCCGAGCTCGGCGTCGTTCGCTTCGCCGAGCCCATGAAATAGCAGCAGACCGGGATAGGTCGCGCCCGGGGGTCCGTGGGCCGGGCTGAGCACCAGCGCACGCCGGTTGCCGTGCTGGCCATCGAGCGCGAGCTCGCGATAGCTCAGGTCTGGAGCGGCCGCGACCCCGACGGGCGTGATCGGGCCCTCCGCGGGCTGGGCGCCGGCCCGCTCGGTCACCGCCAGCGCCATGCATAAGTTCAGGAAGGCGCGACGGGACCGCCGCGGGAAGATACTGTCGATCGGTTTATACGTCGTGTACACGTCACCCCGCGGGCCAGAGGACGTTTGGCAGGCGTGAGGTCGCGGAGACAATACTGACGTATCACTCGACCCTGCTACAGTCGGGTCCTATCCTCACGTACGGCCGCCCGTAAAACCGTTGCATCCTAGCGAGCTTTGCGCCTTGAACCCTAAGAAATCCAAAGAGTTTAAAGACTCTGCGAGCGACCCCGAGGCGGCCGGTGAAGACTCCGCCGAGGACTCCTCCGACGAGGAGCGGGCTGACGAGCCGGAGCAGGACGATGACGTCGTGCTCGCGGAGGCGGAGCTCGTTGATTCCGATTTCGAAGCCGACGAGGCCATCGATGACGCCCCGCTACCGGCGCTGGCCCGCACGAAGAAGTACAGCGGGGACTCCTCGATCGCCAAGTACGACCCCTTGCAGGCGTACATGCGCGAGGTGCAGCAACACTCGCTGCTCTCCAAGACCGAGGAGCATGACCTCGCCACGCGTTACGTGAAGACGGGCGACGTCGACGCGGCGGCGCGCCTCGTCACCGCCAACCTGCGCTTGGTCGTCAAGATCGCGTACGAGTATCGGCGCGCGTATCGCAACATGATGGACCTGATCCAGGAGGGGAACATCGGCCTGATGCAGGCCGTCAAGCGCTACGATCCTTACCGAGGCGTCAAGCTGTCGAGCTACGCGGCGTGGTGGATACGCGCGTACATGCTGCGCTACATGCTCAACAACTGGCGCATGGTGAAGCTTGGCACGACGCAAGCCCAGCGTAAGTTGTTCTTCAACCTGAACAAGGAGAAGGCGCGCCTCAGCGCCATGGGCATCGAGCCCACGCCGGCGGAGATCGCGCTGCGACTGAGCGTCGACGAAAAAGAGGTCATCGAGATGGATCGGCGCCTCTCGCGCGGGGACGCCTCGCTCGACATGCCGGTCGGCGACGGTGACAACTCGAGCGTGGCGCGCGTGGAGCTCTTGTCTTCCGGGTCTCCCGGGCCCGAGCAGGAGAGCACGACGGCGCAGCTCGGTCAGATCTTGCGCGGAGAGCTAGCGCGCTTTCGCACCACGCTGGCAGGCAAAGACGCGCTGATCTTCGACAAGCGCATGGTGGCGGAAGATCCTCTGACGCTGCAGGAGCTCGGCGACGAATTCGGCGTCTCGCGCGAGCGCGTGCGTCAGCTCGAATCGCGCATCTCGGGCAAGCTCCGGGTGTTTCTCAAGGACTCGCTCGGCGACACGTTCGACGTCGACAGCTGACCTCTGTGGCAACGGCTCGAGCGTCTGCGGCGGGTCGATTGTTCGTCGTTTCGACGCCCATCGGTAACTTGGGCGATATCACGCGACGCGCCGTTGACGTGCTGGGGGCCGCTTCTTTAGTGGTGGCCGAAGACACGCGGCGCACCCGCGCGCTGCTGTCGCACCTTCAGATCCTGAACAAGACCGTGCGGGCTCTGAACGCACACAGCTCCGAGGAGGCGCTGGCGCAGGTCGTCGAACGGCTGCTCATGGGCGAGGACGTTGCCCTCGTGACGGACGCGGGCACGCCGGCCGTGAGCGACCCCGGGCGCGCCCTGGTGGCGCTCGCCGCCGCCGAGGGCTTCGAGGTTTGCGTGGTGCCGGGGCCGAGCGCCGTCACGGCGGCCGTGGCGCTCTCCGCGCTCGTCGAGGGCCCGTTCACATTCATCGGCTTCTTCCCCAGGCAGGGCACGGCGCGTCGCGACGCCATCGAGCGCCTGCTGCAGAGCCGCGAAGCCGTCATCTTTTTCGAATCCGCACAGCGCATCGAGGCGACGCTGAAAGACCTCGCCGAGGTCTTGCCCGAGCGCGCGGCGTTCATCGGGCGTGAGCTCACCAAGCTGCACGAAGAAGGTTTGCGCGGCAGCGTGCGCGAGCTCTGCACGCGGCCGCAGACCTGGCGCGGGGAGATCGTCGTCGTCATCGCCCCAAATGAGGCGGAGCTGGAGCCCGATGCAGGTCGTCGCGAGCTCGTGTACGCCGCCCTGCGCGCCGCCATCGAAGCCGGAGCGAGCCCGAGCCACATGGCGCGAGCGCTCGCGGAGGCCAGTGGCCTGCCCCGTCGCGAGCTCTACGAAGCGGCGATCCGCGAGAGCGAGTCGCTCGGGTTGGCTAGCGAAACACCGAGCGGCGCAGCCAGCGAAGCAGCGAGCGACGCGCCGAGCAGCAAACACTGACGGCTGCGGGCCCGCCTGGCACTCCGGAGTGCGCGAGCGCCAGGCTCCGTTCGCAGCTCGAGCTCCGCCCGCATTTGTAGCGTCGGGTGCTATGCTCCAGCCAATGCCGGCGCTGTTCGCGTATGCCCCTCCTCTGTATTGGGCGGCGGGCTCGGTCCTGATGGCCCTGCTCTATTTCCGCTTCTGGCCGCGCCGCAAAGCCGAAGGTCTGACTTCGGGCGCACGATACCTCGTGCTGCGCTGGTCCCACGGCGCGGTCTGGCTGCTGCTCGCCGGCTCCCTCGCTCTGCACGCGCTGCCCGACGAGAGCGGCACGGCGCGCAGCGTGGCCAAGCTGGTGGCCGTCTTGGCGCTCCTCACGTATGTGGCCTTCCTCGGCGTCACGTACGCGCCGCGCGGCTCGGTCCCAGCGGAGGAATCGAAGGACTAACGTCGAAACCCGGCGTGGACTTCGGGTTTCTCCTACTAGGGCCGCTCGGGCCCTTCGAGCTCGATGAGCAGAGCGGTCAAGGCGTGGCGCGCACCGTGAAATACGGGCCAACCGTCGCCGACCAGCACGGCGTCCACGCTCGTGAGCTCCGTCAGCTTGCGCAGCGATTCTAGCGCTCGGGTCCGGTCTTTGAGCTTGGCGTCTGGCAGTAGATTGAGACGCCCCGCGCGCTGGCCTCGCACGAGATCACCGATCACGAGCGTGTGACCTTCGAGCAGGAGCGCCAATTCTCCCGGCGTCTTCGAACCATGAAGCTCGACCACGCTGAGGCCCGGAAAGGGTTCGTCACCGTCCTTCGCGCCGTGCACGTCGAGGGGCGCGAGCGCGCCCAACTCGAGCGCTGGCCCCCAGAGCCGAGCGCCTGTATCGAGCGCCAGCTGAGCCGACGCGCGCGCGTGGTCCGAGTTGGTGATCACGATCTCTTTCACGCCGCCCAGGGCCTCGACATGACCTCGATCATGAGCGCTGAGCGGGAGGGGATCGATGGCGACGTTACCTTGTGGACGCAACCAGAAGACGCTGTGAAAATCCACGTCGCGCTCTTCGTTAAAGACGGACCAGCTAAAGAGGTTGGGTTTGTGTAGGGCCTTCATCTGCTCGATGTTCCTCGACGCGCATTATAGACGATCCTGCTGCGTCCATTCTCGCTCAGTTCGGTTAGGATGGCCGGCCATGGTCAGCACGCTGACGATCAGGTGCAACAGCAAGGCGGTCTCGGCGCCGTGGCGGCGCGTCGAGCGCTCCTGCTCGAGGCCGAGCGTTTGGTGCACGTGGGCAGCTGGGTATTCGTGCGCACCCCGGCTGGGATCAGATCGATGCTGGAGACGCTCACTGAGCCCCGGTTTGCGTTACAGCTGCGGACGAAGTAAACGCTCACTCGATTAGCGCATGGGCTCCCGCTCGAGTAAACCGGAACCCGTCCGATATCCGCTACGGACGCAGGCGCGCCGCGCCGCCGCGCTGGTCCGTTTCTTGGCGATGACCAGCTGGCGGGCGGCCTCGCAACGCGCTGTCACGCTGTACGTGGGAGTGGGCAGTATCGCGTTGCTGTTCTTCGGTAACAACGGCATCGACGCGCGTGTCGTCACCTCGGCGGCCGAGAGCGACCTGGGAACGCGCTTGGCCTGGCTCGGTGTGTGGGTGCTGTTGTCTGCGCCCGCCATCAGTGCGTGGCTCGGCGAGCGGACCGCGGTCTGGGTGCGCGTGTTCCCGGTGCCTCGAGCCTGGGTGCTGGTGGTTCTGGCGCTGGGCTCGATCACCATCCACTCGGCGTGGTGGCTGCTCTGGCTGCGCGGTTCAGGTCCGGTCCAGGCGCTGTGGGCGCTCGGGACGGCGCTCGGGTTACAGCTCGCTTGGGTCGCTGGGTTTCGTTCGCGAACTGATGCTGCCGTTTTCGGCCTGGTTTTGTTGGGCGCTGCGCTGGGGCCGCACTGGGCGCTGCTGCCGCTCCTGCTGGGCATTTGTTACCGTGGCTCGAGGCTCGCTTGGCGCCGCGCCCCTGAGCCCGCCTCGCTCGGGCGCCACGCCGTGTTCGGGAGCTCGCGCTCGATGGCGCTCGCGTCCGCGCTCGCGGTGGCCCTGCTGCGCGGACATCGCCCGATGCTCGCGCGAGCGCTCTTCTTCGCGTCTGCTGCGGCGCTCGTGCCTGGGCTCTATGTGCTCAAGAACCGAGGAGACGGCGACGTAATATTTCTGGGGCTCGCGCTGTGGGGCCCGGCGTGCGTTCTGGGCGCGACGGCGATCTCGGGCGCGCTCGTTGAAGTGGAGCGTAGCTTGGCCTGGCTCGTGCGGGCTTCGGGCGGGCTCCAGGTGGCGGCCTCTGCATCGTTCGGCCTCTTGTGCTGCTGGGGTGCGGCGCTCGGAGCCGCGTTCGCCGAGGTGAGCGTTGCGATGCTGCAGCTCTCGGCGCTGGCCACCGCGCAGCTCGTGCTCGCGTGCGCGTCCGCGGGTGCGGCCTGGGCCACCGCGTCGCTGGCGCTGGTTCGGCACGCGAGCCGGCGAGGTGCGGCTGATGCCGGGCGCGTGATGGTGCGGGCATGTGCCGGCTGCATCGCGTCGCTCGCGTTGGTCTGGGTGCTGCAGCTCTGGGCCGTGCCGTGGCTTTGTTTGGTGGCGGCGGGCGGCGTGGTATGGACCTGGCGGCTCGCCCCAGCGGGGGCCCGCGATGCTCATGCTCTCCGTTCAAAAGCTTGCTAAATGGCTCGGTGGTCGCTTCGTTTTGGACGGGCTCGATCTCGAGCTCGCGCGTGGAGAAACCGCGCACGTCTTGGGGTCCAACGGTAGCGGGAAATCCACGTTGCTGCGGGTGCTCTCCGGCGTCTTTGAAGCGGAGGCCGGCGAGGTGTTCATCGCCGGGGTGTCTTTGAAGAGTGACCCGGTGCGCGCCAAGGCGCAGGTTGGGTATGTGCCGGACGGGCTCGAGGCGCTGCCGGACTTGAGCGTGAGCGAGTTCGTGCAGCTGGCTCGCGCACTGAAGGGCTTGCCCGGCGCACCCGGTGAGACAGAAACCGATTGGAAGCAGCGCCTCGGGTTGGATCCCGTATGGAGGCGGCGCGTCAACACGCTGTCTTTCGGGCAGCGGAAGCGCGTCTTGTCCTTGGTCGCGCTGCTGGGTAATCCCGGGTTGTTGCTCTTGGATGAGCCCTCGAATGGTTTGGATCCAGGCGGGATCGACCTGATGGTTGCGTTGTGCGAAGAAAGGCAGCGCGCGGGTCAGTGTCAGCTGATCGCCACAAATGATCTCGCGTTCGTCGAGCGTGTGGGAGGGCTGTGTTACCGGCTTCTGCACGGCCGGTTGGAGCCGGCCTCAGCCAGCTCCACGTGATCCTCTGCCATCTCGGCGTGATCGCGCGGAGCTCGTCGATGTACGCGCCGATGTAGCGGCCTGCTCCTGCTGCCTCGAGCGGTGGCTCGGGCATGAGCGCATTTCGAACGCGGCTGAGCGCGCAGCGTTCGATAGCCGTCGGAGTGGTGAGACGACTGGCGTCATTAGAGGCGACGAAAAAGCTGCGAGACAGATCGGTGCACGCATTGACCCGTCTGAAGGCATGCGCGAGACTGGCCGCAAGTCGCGGCTCTTCCTAGCGCAGGCCGTGCGCTACGGCGCGGTGCATTTCGAGTGCAGATATGAACGAACCACCAGATCGAGATCCGCTCGTCTCCTGCTTATGTGTGACCAGGCACAAGCCGGCCAAGCTCAGGCGCGCCATCAATTGCTTTTTGGCGCAGCGCTACGCGCGCAAAGAGCTGGTGCTCGTGTACGAGACGGACGACCTAGAAACGGCGCTCGTTGCTCGGGAGTACCACGCGCACCCCGAAGTCTCCGTGCATGCGCTCGGTGTCACTCCCAAGCGTACACTCGGCGAGCTACGCAATCTCTCGATCGAGCTCGCTCAGGGTGAGTACTTCTGCCAATGGGACGACGACGACTGGTACCACGTGGATAGAGTCGGGACGCAACTTCGCGTGCTGCTCGAGAACCGGCAAGTGGCTTCCGTCTTGACCAACTGGTTCATCTTCGACGCCACGGCGCGGCGCGCCTATCTCTCGCACATGCGGCTTTGGGAGGGCTCAATCCTGTGTCGCAAAGACGTGATTGGCAGCGCGGTTCACTACCCCGCGCTGCGCAGGCTGGAGGACAGCTTCTTCCTCAACGCGCTGATTGCCGCGCACGGCGTGTATCCGACGGTGGCGCCCAACCTGTACGTGTATGAGGTGCATCAGGCCAACACCTGGAGCCAGGGCCACTTTCAGATGCTGTTGTCGTCCGCACAACCCTTGTCCGACCCGACCTCCCTGCTGATCGGGGACATTCTCGATGGCAAGTACTCGGCGCCCGAGGCTTCGGTACGCTTGAGCTCGCCTGACCTGCTCGCCGAGTTGAAGTACTTTCACAGCAGCAACCTGAACCTGTCGAACACGCAGCTCGAGCGCTATCGCCGAACTGCGGAGCGGCTCGAGGCGGCGAAGGCCGCGCAAGATTGCGCTGCGCGCGCCCTGTCTAGTATTCCTTTGTGAAGAAAGCTCTCATGATACCAAGCCAAGCCGACGATCTCGCAGAAGTCGCGATGCGATTGACGAATGCTCACGCCTCCTTCGATCGCCTGTGCAACGCTCTCGTGCGCCAGACACAGATCGCGTTGGGTGTGCCCGTCTCGTCTCTCTCGGAGGCGAGCGTGCAGGAGGAGTTCGCGGCCCTGCGCCAAGAGCTGCGCAAGTACCGGCCAGAATTCGTGCAGGCCTACGGGGCCTTGCTGTCCAAACACATCGGAGGCGAACACCTTCCCGAGGTCGTAGACGCGTTGAAGAGCGAAGCGATGCGCAGATACTTCGGCGCAGTAAAGTCCATGGAGGCGGACTTCGCCGTGGAGATGCGCGAGCTGTCTCGCCGCATGGGAAACACCTGTGTGTATGAGCCAGCGGCCCAGTCCGCTGGGGCAGAGGGTGGCTGATTCGGCGCGGGCCGTCGAGCTGTCGGCGGTGCACGGCGTCGGCACGCCAAACCCATTGCCTCGGGCCTGGCCCCCGGGGGCAGAGCCAGCGGCAGCGTCGTATCGGGTCAACGCGCTCGGGTGGGCGGTGCTGGGGGTGCTCGGGTCCGCGCTGGTTTCGTTGCTACTCGTCGCCTGCCTGGGGCGGGTAGAGGTGACGACGACGGCGCTCGGGGCGCTGCGCGCGCAGAGCGGGCCCCGTCCAGCGCTGGCGCGAACAGCGGGCAGGGTGATGAAGCTATCGGTCCAACCCGGCGCGCTGGTCCTCGCCGGCGAGCAGATCGCGCTATTGGATGCGACCGAGCTACTCGTCCAGGTGCAGACACGGCAGGCGCAGGTCGAGTGGTTGCGTGAGCTACACGCGGCCGCCGGTAAGGTCGCGCGGGAGAGCCACGACGTGAGCCTCCGAGCGCTGGAGCAAAAGGAGGTCGTGCTGAGCGCGCGGCGCCGGCTCAAGGAACGGGCGGTGCAACGCGGTCGAGCTCGGGTTGCCAATTTGGATGCCTTGGCCGCGCAGGGCGCCGGCACGCATCAAGACGCGCTGAGTGGGCGCGCCGCCGCAGACGCGACGCGCGACGAGCTCTTGCTCATCAGCCAGCAGCTCGCCGACATCTCGTTCGAGCGCGCGGAGCGCCGGCGTGCGTTCGAGACCGACGAGCTGGTTCGACGCGAGCAGTTGCACGACGCGGAGACCGCGTTGGACGAAGCCAGGTCGTTGGTAGAGCTGAGCGTCATCCGAGCCCCTGAGCCGGGGCAGCTGGAGTCGCTCCTGGTCTCGGAGGGGCAGGTGATCCAAGCCGGCGACGTGGTAGCGAGGGTCGTTCCGAACGGGAAGTTGGGACTGGTTGCGTTTGCGCCCTCTCGAGACGCTGCCTTTCTCGCTGCTGGGCTCGGTGCCAGCGTGGAATTCCCCTCGTTGCCCGTGACCGACTTCGGTAAGGGTCGCGCAACGGTCACCCGTGTGGCGGGCGATCTGGCGTTGCCGGCGGAGGCGCGCGAGGTACTGGGCCGTGAGGTCGCCGGCGAGCCCCTGGTGCGCGTCGAGCTCGAGATCGAGGACGACGCCTCATGGCGCAGATTGTCGACGCGCCTGCGCTCGGGCGCCGCGGTGATTGTCCGCATCGAGACGCGCAAGCGGCGCATCATCACCTTGGTGTTCGACTTTCTCAGAAACTGGCTCGACGCGTGAACTGGAAGTGGAGGCGAAAAGTCCGGCTCAGGCTCACCCTGCAGATGGAGATGGCCGAATGCGGCGTCGCTTGCTTGAGCATGATCCTGGGCTACTGGGGTCGCGCGTCCACGTTGGCCGAGATGCGGGACCTGTGCGGTACCTCGAGGGACGGCAACTCGCTTTCAGACCTGCTGCGGGGAGCGCGCAAGCTCGGCCTGGTCGGGCGCGGGCTCAAGCTCGGCCTCGGGGCGCTCGGCACGCTGAAGTTGCCCGCCATGTTGCACTGGGACCGCAGCCACTTTGTCGTGCTGGAGCGGGTTCAGCACAGGGCTGTGACGATCGTCGATCCCGCGCTGGGGCGCCGGCGCGTGACGTTCGACGAGCTCGCCCGCTCTTTCTCGGGGGCAGCGCTAGAGCTCGCACCGGGGCCCGGTTTCGAGCACCGGAAGCGCGCCTCGCGCAGCTATGCGCGCTACCTGTCTGCCCTCGAGAGGCACAAGCCTACCCTGGCGTTCGTGCTCCTGGCGAGCCTGTTTCAACAATTTCTCGGCGTCGTGCTACCGACGGCGACCCAGGTCATCATCGATCAGGTCATCGTGCCCGCGCGCGAGCGCTGGCTGTTGCCGGTGTTGGGCCTGCTCGCCTTGGTCACCTTGGCACGCATCGTGCTCGTGCGTTTGCACGAACATAGCCTGGCACTATTGCATGCCGGCATCGGGCTCGAGCTCTCGAACAACTTAGGCACGCGGCTCGTGCGGCTCCCCTTGCCGTTCCTCGAGAGCAGAAGTCACGGAGATTTGATCGAGCGCGTCAAGTCACTCGTGCAGCTTCAGGCGCTCGTCGCCAAGACGGCCCAAGCGGTCTTCGACGTCGTCTTCGTGCTCGTGCTCGTGCTGTTGATGCTCGCCTACGATCTGCATCTCGGCGGGCTGGCCCTGGTCCTGACCGCCCTGCAGATTGGCTTGCTCCACTGCTTGAGGCGGCCGCTGGAACAGCGCATGGCCAGCGAGCTCTGCGCCCGTGGCCGCGAGCAATGCGTGCTCGCCGAGGCCGCGCTCTCCCGAGAGATGGTCCAGGGGCTCAACCTGGAGTCGAGCCTGTGCGAGCGCTACGCGGAACGGGCCGAGGAGCGCGTGCGTTGGGCAGTCGGCTCGCATGGTATGGAGCTCGTCGGCAGGCGTGTGATGGAGGTCGTCGGCGCCGGCATGCAGGCGCTGATCCTCTGGGTCGGCGGGCAGAGGGTCGTCCAGGGCGAGATGACGGTCGGTGTGTTCGCCGGCTTCCTCGCGATCAGGTCGCTGCTCGACCTACCGATGAGCTCGCTCGTGGGCTTGGCCGAAGGCTGGCTGCGTGCGCGAGGGACGTTTGATCGCTTCGACGACATTCTGGACGTCCCCATCGAGCAGGCGGGGCAGCACGTGCCCGAACGACCGAGGGGAGAGCTCCAAGCCGTCGGCGTCGGCTTTCGCTACGGGTCTGGCGGGCCTTGGGTCTTCAGGAACATCAACCTGTCGATCTCGGCGGGCGAGCACGTGGCGCTGGTGGGTCCGTCTGGGCAGGGTAAATCCACGTTGGCGAAAATCCTGTGCGGGCTGCTCGAACCGACGGAAGGTTGCGTCCTCTTCGATGGGGTCGATATCCGGCAGTACGAGCGCTCTGCCTTGGCGCGTGAGCTCGGTGTCGTGCTGCAAGATCCGTTGATCTTCGAAGGGCTGCTGGGCGACTGCATCAAACTGAGGGATCCGGAAGCCAGCGTGGCTGAAGTCCAGCGGGCTGCGCAGCTCGCCTGCCTCGAGGAAGTGATTCGCCGGCTCCCGACCGGGTATCATTCGCCGGTGCAGGCCTCTGGCCGAAACCTTTCGGCGGGTGAGCGGCAGCGGCTGTCATTGGCGCAGGCGCTGCTCGGTGCCCCGCGCCTGCTGTTGCTCGACGAGGCCACGTCCTCTCTGGACCCAGAGACCGAACGCCGCGTTCTGGACAACGTCTCGTCGCTCACTGCCACCACGATCTCGATCGCACACCGCCCAGCGGTGGTGGCACGCGCGGAACGCGTGCTGCGGCTGGCCTCCGGCCAGTTGACGCATGTCCGTGCCCCGGAGCAAATTGCGGCAGACGCCAGCCAGCGAGCGCCTGACCTGGCCGAGCCTGCTCCGTGGAAAGCGCTGGAGGCAAGCTCATGAGCAGTCCGCCTGCGGCCACCTGGGGGGCGGAGCCCACTCGGGGAGGACTTTTCGAGCAGCGCGTGTGGTCGCTGGCGCTCGCGGAGCCGCGCACCATCTGGTGGGTCGTGCTGGCGTCGCTGCTCGAAGCCGCGCTCGGCTTGGCCGGGCCGTGGCTGTCGTCGACCGCTATGGACACGGCGCTAGGCCAACAGGCGCGCAGCATGCTCGCTGCACTGGCGCTGCTCGTCGTGCTCTCCGCCGCGCATCGTTCGCTGGCTGGCTCGGTGCACGATCGGGCGCTCTTGATGTTGCGGCAGCGCCTCGAGCCCCTGTGTCTAACGCGGACGCTGCGGCTCTTGGTCGAGGTGCCACTATCGAGTCGAGAACCCGAGGATTTCGGCAGGACCAACGAGACCATGGCCCTGGTGGCTCGCGCAACCATCGCGGTCCTGGGGCTCCTCGTGGGCGCGCTCAGCCAAGTCGTGCTGGGCCTCGCGGCGCTCGTCGTGCTCGGCGTCCGCTTTCCTCCGCTCGCGCTGTTTGCCGCGCTTGCCGCTGTGCTCATGGGCACTGTCGCAGCTCAACTCGGGAAACGCGAAGCAGCGCTCGGCACGCTCGCCGTTGCCGCCTCGAGCCGCGAGCAGCAATGGCTGCACGTCCTCTTGCTCGCGGTGCCGATTTTGCGAGTGTCAGGGGCAACAGAGCGCGCGCTCATCCAGCTCAGGGAGCTGCTCGGCGAGCACGTACGCGCTTCGATCGCCGAAGAGCGCATGCGCGTCGAACGGCGGGTGGCGTTTCAGGCCTTTCCGCAGCTGCTCTGGCTTGGCATCACCACCTGGGTCGTTTACCGCGTGCTCGACGGGGAAGCCAGCTTGGGCGACATGCTGCTCGCCGGCATGCTCACGACGTATATCATGAGCTGCAGCGTCGTCGTGATTGCGTTGGCGGTGCAGCTCTTAAGCCTGCGTCCCCAGCTCGAGCGCGTCAACCGGCTGCTTCGGGATCTGGAAGCCAGGCCAGCGCGCGTCAACGTGGCCGCTTCGAAGATGCCCCTGTCGGTGCAAGACGGCATCTGTGTAGAGGGCGTCTGGTTCCGGTATGGGGAGGGCGAACGCTGGGTCCTGACGGGCCGGAACGAGCGCTTCGGCGGCGGTGAGATCAGCTGGCTACGCGCGGAGTCGGGGTCCGGCAAGAGCACGCTGCTCCGACTGATCGCAGGGCTAGTGGCTCCGGAGCGCGGCAGCGTTCGCGTCCTCGGCTACGACCCGGCGCGAGCTTCGCATCTGGTCGCTTACCTCCCACAGGACGCCACGTTGTTGGAGGCGTCGATCGCCAGCAACCTGGAGCTGCTGAGCGGACGGCCCCTGCCAGAGGTATTGAGCGTTGCCGAGCACACCGGGCTTGCTCAGATGGTGGCGCAGCTCCCCCTGGGCTATGGCACGCCGGTCGCAGTACGCGGCGGCAACCTGTCCGCCGGGCAACGCCAGCTGGTGTTATTGACGGCAGTGTTCGCCTCCGCCCGGCCGGTAGTGCTCCTCGACGAAGGCACGTCACACATCGACATCGAAGCTCGTTCGCGCATCGACTGGTCTCGGTTGAGCCGAGGCAGGACAGTCGTTCTCGTGACCCACGAGCCTGATGCACTGCCGACGCTGGCGTCGGCTCGAGCCAAATCGGGCTTGCCGTAGTAGACGAACGCAAGCGGAGCTCGTGGCTCCGCCCACGTTCGAAATCGAATGCCTCAGTAGGCGGGACTGCTGTACAGGAGGACCGCGGCGGCCACGAGGATGATCACGATGGGATTTCCCCCGTTGATATCGGCCAACTCGTCATCCGTCAACTCCGTCACGTAGTCCGAGCCGCTCAAAGCATCGTTCACCGTCATGTTGCTCATCATATTCATGTACCTCGTTTGTTATTCGCCTCTAGTCGGCGTGCGGCGACAATGGCACCAGCGTTCTGCATGATCAATGCTGTCCGATCGCTCGAGTGGCACGCTGTGCAACTAAGCGGAGAGACACTTGATCACGTACTTGATCGATGCCATCCGGCCACGTTACAGCACCTCGACGCGCTCCTCACGAGCAGCAGGATGCACGCATACACCTTCTGCTTTTGCAGCCGAGCATCTCACCGCCGTACGTCGGGCTACGTCGACGTTGCTTGACGACGTGAGAGATCCATTCAAAGAGCTTGGTGTAGAAGCAGTGCATGGCGACCCCAGACGTGCGTTTCGTGTTCGCAGGCACCGGCACTACCGGTGACATGTTGCCCTTGCTCTCACTCGCGACTGCGCTCGCGGCGAGAGGTTACGAGTGCCACATGTTAGGCAGCGCGCCTTTTGCCGCTCAGGCCGAAGCGGAAGGCATCCAGTTTGGCGTCATCGCCCCTGCGCAATGCAATGACGACACGGCCGTCGAGCACAACTTCGGCAACTATGTCTTTCCCGCCTATCAGCCCACGTTCGATTACTTTGCGGCGAAGCTGTCTGATGCCCGGCGCACCGTCGTCGTGAACCTGGACGTGTATTCCGCTTCAAATCTACTGTGCGAGCTTCACGGGCTGCCTCTGTGCAGGTTGTATCTTGCTCCGAGCAAATTCCTCTCGTATGCCGCCCCACCCTGGCCGCTCGAGGCCGCCGTCGAGGGGACGGTCGGGGCGAGCTTCAGGCGGTTCGCGCTGCCTCGCATCTACGACGGCTGGTACAAGGACGCTTACAGGCTGAAGCACCTCAACCACCACAGGCTAGCCCTGGGCCTCCAGCAGACCGATACGTTTCGCAAATTGGACGAAAGGATAAGCCTGCACGTCGGCCTGTTCCCGCGCTGGTTTGCGCAACCGGCGTCGGATTGGCCCGCGGGCACCCAGCTCGAGGGCTTCTTGTTGCCCCCTGGCGCGCCTGTGCCGGAGCTCCTCGAGGCGTTCGTGCAACGTCAAGGCAAGCCGATCGTGTTTACGCCAGGCACTGGGGCGCGCGACGTGGCGCGGTTCTTCGAGGTTGCGAAGGGGTGTTGCGACGAGCTCGGCGTGCCGGGCGTCTTTTTGAGCCCTCACCTCGAGCGAGCCGAGGCCTACGGTCCCAGCATCTTGCATTTGCCGTATGCAGGGCTGAACCAGCTTCTGCCCAAGGCCTCGTTGCTCGTTCACCACGGGGGTATAGGCACCGCCGCACGCGCCTTCGAGGCAGGTATCCCGCAAATCGTGTGCCCCCTGGCGTACGACCAACCCGACAATGGGCACCGAATCGAGGTGCTGAAGCTTGGCCGATCCATCGCGCGCGAGGCCTTGTCGGGTCACGCTCTCGCGGAAGCGGCGCGCTCACTGTGGAGTAGCCCTGAGGTTTCGTCGGCCTTGGCGGCCGCCAAAGCCGCCATCGCTGGCTCTGACTCAATCTCGACCTGCGCCAGCCTGATCGAGCGCGAGCTCGCGACACCCGGAGTCCGAGCGTAACCGCCTTGGCGTGTCAACGTCGGCTGGACTCCCAGTTGCGCCTCTCGGGTGGGCGCAAGCTCGAACCCCACCCCGGCGTCGTGGCCCCACGCGCTGCCATCTCCCGCGAGCGACGCGCCGAATGGCGCAGGCTCGCGGGGCGCGGGGCCTCGAGCCGCTCAGGCCTGCGACAGGTTCTTCGCGGCGAACTCCCAGTTCGCGAGCTTGTCCAAGAACGTCGTGACGTAGTCGGGCCGCTTGTTTTGGAAGTCCAGGTAATAAGCGTGCTCCCACACGTCGCAGGTGAGCAGAGCCGTCTGGCCATGCGCCAGCGGCGTGTCGGCGTTGGCGGTCTTGGTGACCTGCAGCTTGCCGTTCGCGTCCAACACCAGCCAGGCCCAACCGCTACCGAACTGCGTGGTGGCGGCGGTCTTAAAGGCCTCGGCAAATTTGGCTAGCCCGCCGAGCTCGGCGTCGATCTTCTTGGCGAGCTCACCCGTGGGAGCGCCGCCGCCGCCCGCTTTCATCGAGTGCCAGTAGAACGTGTGGTTCCACGCCTGCGCCGCGTTGTTGAAGACGCCGGCCTTGGCGGGATCCTTCGCCGTCGCCTTGATGACCGCTTCGATCGGCAACGCGTCGAGCTCGGTGCCCTTGGCGGCGGCGTTGAAGTTGTTCACATAGGCCGCGTGGTGCTTGTCGTGGTGAAACTCCAACGTGCGCTTGGAGATGTGGGGCTCGAGGGCCGTGTATTCATACGGCAAGGGGGGTAGTTCGTAGGCCATTGGTGCTGAGACTCCTTCTCGGCTCACGCTAGCTAGGATGAAAGACCGGATCAATCGAATACCCGCGCTCGCACGCGTGGCTCAGGGGGTGGAGGGTGACCTGCGCGGGCGTGGCCGAATGGCAGCGCCTGCTAAATCGCCCCGCTGGGGGCCCGCAGAACCCCCGGCGCGACGACGTGCTCGCTCAAACGCTGGGCACGGCGAGGGCGGGATCCGCCTCGCGAACCGCCGAATGTTCTTCCGCAATCAGGACGTATAACGAAGGAACGACAAACAGCGTGAAGAGGGTGCCGATGGTCATGCCGCCCACGAGCACGATCCCGATCGAATTTCGCGCGCTAGCGCCCGGCCCGCTGACGAGCGTGAGGGGAAAGTGCCCCATGACGGTCGCCGCCGTGGTCATCAGGATCGGCCGCAGCCGCGTGGCGGCGGCAGCATGCGCGGCCTGCAGCTTGCTCATGCCCAGGGCTTGCTGAGCATTGGCGAACTCCACGATCAGGATCCCGTTTTTTGCGACCAACCCCACCAAGGTGACCAGGCCGACCTGGGAGTAAATGTTGAGGGTCGTCGTCCAGCCCTCGGTCAGCGGAAAGGGCAGGCCGGGAGGGCCTGGGAACTTCAGGAAGGTGAAGATGAGCGCGCCAAACATGGCCAGCGGCACCGAGCCCGCGAGCACGACCAGTGGGTCCCTGAAGGAGTTGAACTGCGCCGCCAAAGTGAGGAAAATCAGCACCACCGCCAGGGCTAGCGCCGGTAAGAACTTGCCGCCCTCCTGGCGCAGCTGGCGGGATTGGCCGGTGTAGTCGACGCGATAGCCCGCAGGTAAGACCCGCGCCGCTTCGCTCTCGAGCACCTTCAACCCTTGATCCAGCGAACGCGTGGCGACCCCGGAAATCTTGATGGCATTGAGCTGTTGGAAACGATTGAGCGAACGCGGCTCGACGCCGCTCTTGAACGTCGCCACTGCGCTGAGCGGCATCAATTCGCCTCCCGGTCCCGTGACTTGGAGCTCGCCCATCTGGTCCGGCGTGAGGCGGCTGGCGCGCTCGACCTGGGGGATGACCTTATAGCTGCGGCCATCGATGCTGAAGCGATTGACGAAGTTGCCGCCCAGCAGCGCCGAGAGGTCCATCCCCAGCTGCTGCATGCTCAGGCCCATCGAGGCGGCCCGGTCGCGGTCGATGATGATGTCGGTCTTGGCCTGATCGATGCGCACGTCGCTGATGGGCGGGAAGGCGAACTCCCCGCTCGCGCTTGCCGCCTGAGCCAGCTGCTCGGCGAAGGCCAGCATCTCTGTGTGATCGGCGGTAGAGGCGATCACGAACTCGACGGGAAAGAAGCCGGCGCTGGGCAAGGGCGGGGGCAGAAACATGGGCGCGCGCAGCCCGGCGATGGCCATCGTCTTTTGCATCAGCTCCGCCTGAATCGGGAAGATGCTGCGCTGACGCTCCGACCACGGCTTCATCATGGCGCCGCCAAAACCACCGCTGGGGAACGTGATCTGGAAGCTCTGACTGAACTCCGGCACGGAGCTGAAGATCTGGTGGACCTGCTCCGTGTACGGCGTGAGTTGCTCGAGCGTGGCGTTGGCGGGCACGTCGAGGGCACCGAAGACCACGCCCTGGTCCTCATTCGGTGCGAGCTCCGCGGGGGACATCAGGTACATCGGGACGGCACTCAGGCTGAGCGCTGCCCAGGTCACGTACACCAGACGACGATTCTTGAGCGTGACGTCCAGCACCCGCTCGTAGCGGCCCTTGATCGCGGCGAACGCACGATCGATGTTGCGCGCCAACCAGCCGTGCGAGTGCTCCGCGCTGATCAAGCGCGACGACATCATGGGTGACAAGGTCAGCGCTACGATGCCGGAGATGAAGACGGCCCCCGCGAGCGTAAACGCAAACTCGCGGAACAGAGCTCCGGTCAGCCCTCCTTGAAAGCCGATCGGCGCGTACACCGCCGCGAGCGTGATGGTCATCGCGATGATGGGCCCCACCAGCTCGCGCGCGCCCACGAGCGCCGCCTCGAAGGGTGTCTTGCCCAGGCGCACGTTGCGCTCGACGTTCTCCACGACGACGATGGCGTCATCGACCACCAGGCCGACCGCCAGCACGATGGCGAGCAGCGTGAGCAAGTTGATGGTGAAACCGAGCACCTGAATCAGGAACACGGCGCCGATCAGCGAGAGCGGGATGGCCACGACCGGCACGATCACGCTGCGTAGCGAGCCCAGGAATAGAAAGATCACGAGCATCACGATCAAGATCGTCTCGACCAGCGTCGTCCGGACTTCTTCGACGGCGTTGTGGATGTAGCGCGTCGAGTCGAAGGCCACCGTCGCACGCAGACCGCTCGGCAATTCGGCCTTGATCGTGTCGATCTCTTGGCGGACGCGATCGATCACGTCGAGGGAGTTGGCGTTGGGCAGTACCCAGACGCCCATGAACACCTCTTTGTTCCCCGACAGCCGCACGTCCTGCTCGTAAGAGTCCGCGCCGAGCACCACGTCCGCGACGTCTTCGAGCCGCACCAGCGTGCCGTTCTGCTCGCGGATCACCAAATTCTCAAACTCACCGACCGACTTGAGATCGGTGGCGGCCGTCAGGTTCATCTGTAACAGCTGCCCCTTGGTCTGACCCACCGCGGACAGGTAGTTGTTTTGCGCCAGGGCCTGGCGCACGGCGGCCGGGCTGACGTTGAGCGCCGCCATGCGGTCGGGCTTGAGCCAGGCGCGGATGGCGAAGGCACGCCCACCCAAAATGTCGGCGCGCTGCACGCCCGCGATAGCGGACAGGCGCGGCTGGATCACGCGGATCAGATAGTCGGTGAGCTGGTTGTCCTCGAGGATGTCCGAGCCAAAGCTCAGGTACATGGCGGCGACCTGCGCGTCCGACGGCTCGATGTTGATGGCAGGGACCTCGGCCTCGGGTGGCAGATCGGCGCGCACCTGGTTGACGCGCGCGCTGATGTCGGCGAGCGCGTTACTCGCCGGATAGTTCAGCTTCAAGCGCGCGTTGATCGTAGAGAGCCCCTGCACGCTCTGCGACTCCATGAAGTCGATCCCATCGGCAGCCGCGATCGAGCGCTCGAGCGGCGTGGTGATGAAACCCCGAACCAGGTCGGCTCCAGCCCCGACGTAGGGCGTGCGCACCGTGATGGTAGCGCTGTCGAGCTTGGGGTATTGGCGGATATTGAGCGAGCGCAGGGCTTGTAAGCCCGCGATGACGATCACCAGGTTGACGACGATAGCCAGGACGGGGCGGCGGATGAATAGGTCTGTGAGCTTCATGGCGGCTCGGCTCCCTCAGCGGTTTTCCGGCCGTGGCGCGAGCTGTGGCTCGACGCCGATTTCATTCTTGATGCTGATCGGCGCTTGATTGCGCAGCTTGAAGGCGCCCGCGCTCACCACCTTCTGGCCGGCGCTCACGCCTTTCTCTATGGCCACGAAGTCGCCCCGCATGGCGCCCAGGCGCACGAACTGCTGCCGGGCGACGAGCGCTTCAGGCGCCGCACCTTCGGGCCCGCCCGCGGCGCCGCTGCCCTGCTTGGGCTCCACCACGAAGACCGAATCCCCGTAAGCAGCGTGAACCACCGAGGTGACCGGGACCGCCAGGATGTCGGCGTGCTCGGGCAGCACCACCTCGACGTTCACGAACATGCCCGTGCGCAGCACCGACTGCCCCGCAGGAAAGCTGGCGCGCACCTTCAGCGAGCGCGTGGTGGCATCCACCGAGGCGTCGAACGCGCTGATGCTGCCTTCCGCGAGCACCGGCATGGATGGCTCTGCGCGCACGCGCACGAGGCGCCCGACCTGGATCTGCGGTAGCTCTTGCTGCGGCAACGTGAAGTCGACGAACACGGCGTCGCTCGATTCGAGCACCGTCAGGGTGGTCCCCGGCGCCAGATACTGCCCGAGGTTGACCGCTCGTATGCCGAGCTTGCCGGCGAAGGGTGCGCGCACCGTCTTGCGCTCGATCTGCGCCTGCAAGGCCCGCACGTCGGCCGCGAGCCCCCGAAACGCGGACTCCTGTGCGTCCACCTCGGCCTGTGTGCTCACGCCGGAGCTCATCAGCTTGCGTGTGCGCTCCCGCGATTGCCCCGCCAGCACCAGCCGCGCGCGCAGCGACTCGAGCTGCGCCCGCTCGACGCTGGCATCCAGCTCGACCAGAGGTTGCCCCTGCTTGACCGACGCCCCCGAGTCGAAGTGCAGCTTGGTGACCACGCCTGCCGCGTCATTGCTCACCGTGACGCCCTTGCTCGAGACCACCGTCGCGACGGCAGTCAGCGTCTTTTCCCAGCGCTGCTGGACCACCGGCGCGGCGTTGACGGCCTCTGGAGGCGGGCCGAGCTTCTGCATCTGCTCGCCGAAACCCATCAGCGTAGCAATTTGCGCCCCTTTCAAGCCACCGAGCACACCGAGCGTCAGCACCAAACCCACAATCGTGATCACATAGCGCATCGCGGCGATGCATAGAGCCACCGCAGCGGCATTGCCAGCCGGTCGTGAGCGCTATGCCAACAAACAACCCGGGCCGCGAGGCCAGAGCCCGCCGCGATCCCACTCCTGTGGCGTGCCACAGCCCTTCCGCTCGCCCAGCGGAGGCGTAAAAAAAGCCCGGCACATTCCGCGGGTTCACGATCTACGCGGATGCTGGTGGATTGTCGCATGCCACGTTGCATGGGATTGACGCGAGCACGGGCAGGCCGCGATGGTGGCCGCCATGTTTCGCGTTGTCGATTTGAAGGCCGACGGCCAGCTCGAGATTCGGGAGGACGTCGAAGATATAGGGCTCCCCCCCGATGGCAGCCTGCGCTGGGTGGACCTGGCGGGTGAGGCGGGCGCGCTCGATCGGCTGCGAGCGGAGTTCTCTTTTCACCCGCTCGCCATCGATGACTGCAAGCAGTTCGATCAGCGGCCCAAGCTCGAGGAATATCGCGATCATCTCTTCTCGGTGACCCAGGGTTTCTCGTGGGCTGATCCGGCCTCACCCGGCAATGACCCAGAAACAGAGAACGAGGTGCAAGGCTTTAAGCTGCACGGCCTCCAGCTGCACGAGTTGCATGCCTTTCTGGGCAAGAACTACCTCGTCACTGTGCACGCCGACGCCATCCCCGCGGTCCAGGAGGTGTGGCAGCGCGTGACGATCGACGCGAGCCTGTTGGGGCGCGGCGTTGACTTCGTCTATTACCTGATCGCGAGCCGGCTCGTGGAGGCAAACTTCCCGATCTTGGACCGCCTCACCGACGCGCTCGAGGAGCTCGAGGACCGCGTGCTCTCGGCGCCAGCCAAGGCTGACCTGGCGCGCATCTTCGAGCTCAAGCGCCGCCTGGTCTTGATGCGCAAGGTGCTCTCCCCCCAGCGCGACACCATGGCGATGCTGGGGCGGCGTGGCGATCCGCGCGTTAGCGAGCGCACCTCACATTATTTTCGCGATGTTCACGACCAGCTCGTGCGGCTGAACGAGTCGATCGAAGCCAACCGCGACTTGCTCAGCAACGCGCTGGATGCCTATCTGTCCGCGGTCTCCAACCGGACCAACGAGATCATGAAGTACCTGACGCTGCTGAGCGCGATCTTCTTGCCGCTCGCGTTTATCGTGGGTTTTTTTGGGCAGAATTTCGAAGACCTGCCCGGCCTGCCGCAATGGACGCGCTCCCACGCGCTCATGTACGCGATGCTCGTGCTGTGCGTGGCGACCCCCGTGCTGATGCTGACCTGGTTTCGCTCGCGGCGTTGGATTTGAAAGCGTCTGGCTCCCGGCGCGCTCAGCGCTGCGGGAGACGCAGCATGAGAGCGCGCACGTCGGCGGCGTTCACGCCTTCCGGGTAGCGCGTGAGATAACGCTGCAAGAGCGGCGCAGCGCGCTCCGGGCGGCCCCGTTCGAGCTCGAGGCGGGCCTGGGCGTACAGCGCGTTGGCTGCCCACGGGCCCCTATCGCGCGCCAGCTTCTGGTAGAGCTGCGCCGACGCCGCGGGGTCCTGCTGCTCGAGGCGAGCGGCTTTTTCGAAGCGCTGTTGCGCCAGGCGGCTGAGCGCTGCCGCTTTGCTGAGCGCTGCCGCTTTGCTGCGCCCTGCCGCTTCGCTACGCGCGCCGCGTCGCGACGCTTTGGCGGGTGGCCGCTCGGCGTCGGGCGCTGCAGCGGACGTATCTGGAATATCGGCGATATCTAGGACATCGATGATCTCGGCGCGCGGCGGCCAGCTCTCCCCGGGGCCGAGCGTCAAGTGCACCGCTCCGGAGTCCACTTGCACGTGACCTTCGCGCACGCTGACCGAGCCGCTCGCCGGCTCGCGCGTCACCGTAAAACGCGTGCCCACCACGCTGACGCGCGTCTCCCCCGCTTCCACCACGAACGCGGGCCGCCCACGCCGCGGGGCGACCTCGCAATCGATCTGGCCGGCGTCCAGCCGAATCAGCCAGCCCTCGTCGTCCGAGCCGGACATGCTCACGTCGGAGCGGGCCGCCAAGGTCAGCACGGCTTCGCCCAGCGTGGTCGTGGTCGGGCCTTCGGTGCTGACGATACGCGACGCCTGCGTGGGCGACGCTGGCGGCGCCGTGAGGGCGAGCTCGTCCGAAGGGCCAGCGGGCTCCGCACTCGAAGGGCTTTCCAGCCGAGCGATCGGCGCGCCGACGTCGGGCGCGGCATCGAACCGCCACCATAGCAAGATCAACGCGGCCGCAGCCAGAGCCAGCGCGCCCGCCCAGAGTTGCCCCGAGCGAGGCGGCGCGCCGAGGCTGGCGCGGCCGACAGCGTCGTTGGCCCGGAGGTGCTCGCCCCGATCGAGACGCGCAAACACACCTGCCTCGACGCGTTCCCACGCTTGCCGCGATAGCGGCTCGACGGAGCCTCTGTTCCGTTCGACAGTCATTCTGGCTCTCCCTGCTCGCCGAGGTAGCTGGTGAGCAATTGATCCCGCCGCGCTGCCGAGTGCAGCTTGCGCCGAGCCCGCGACACGCGGTTCTTGGCCGCGACCAGGCTCACCCCAGTGATCTCCGCAACTTCTTCCAGGCTTCGCCCGTCGACCATGAACAATGCAAGTGCGATGTGGTGCTCCGGCTTCATGCGCCGAAGGAGCGCGTACAGGCGCTTGAGCTCCTCCCGGTGCTGCGCGTGGTCCTCCGGTGAACCGACGACGTGCAACTGGACGGGGCAGAGCGCCCGCTCCTTGTCTTTGTGTGGACCCTTGCGTTTCAGGTGATGAAACGCGACGCGCGCCGCGATGCGATCCGCCCAGGTGTTGAGCAGGGACTCGCCGCGGTAGTGGGGCAGGGAGCGGAAGATCTCGATGAAGGCGTCTTGCACCAGATCCTCCATGTGTTCGTTGCTGCCGAGCACTCGATACAAGGTGCCGTGCACGCTCGACTTGAGCGCGCGAAATAGCTCATGCTCCGCGCTCCGGTCGCCGCTCTGCGCACGCCGAGCGAGCCCCATGTCATTGGAATAATCGCGCGCTGCCAAAGTGGGGCTACTCTTCATTCGGGGCCTGACCAACGACTTGGATACGGACAAAAAAACGAAGCCTGATGGATAGTGGCGCAGCCCGGACAAAAGGTCGCAGCCCATTACCCCTGCCGGCGCCTGCCGAGCGCGCTTTCACTGCACGTTGACCCGTACGCCACCCCCGAGCAGCCACCAAAATCGACTAGTTTCCAGCACTTCGTTCTCGCCGTCGACGTACGAGTGCGGGCGGAGCGACGCCCCCAAAGCGGGTTGGAGCAGTACCCCCACGGGCCCGAGCGACAGCTCCAGCTCGGGACGCAGGTGCAGCGCCGCCCCAAAGTGGGACTGTTGGGCAGGCAACGGGTTGACGAGCAGCGTTCCAGAAAGAGACGCCGAATATAGGCTCGCCCCGAGCTGAACGCCCACGCCGAAGAGCTGACTCAGCCGTTGCTGCACGCCCACCCCGACGCCGCCCCCGAGCTCCGAGTATTCGCCGCGAAAGACCGGGCTGACGATCGCCTGCGCCAAGCCCACGTCCATGCGCGCAGCAAACCAGAGGCGCGGGCCTCCCGGCGAGCCCCGCCACGGTGCCCAGCGGGCCTCGAGCGCATACCGAAACTCCGTGACCGCCGGAGTCGTGGCCGCGCCGCGCGCACCCGCATGGATCAGGATCTGCCAATTCGGCGGGTATGGAGGGTCGCCGACCGGCGGCGCTGGGTTCGCGTTGTCGAGCGCGACGCTGGGAGGGTCGCCGTTCTCCGGGCTGGCGCCCGTTGCTGCGGCTTCGGGCGCCGAGGCGGGCCCCGGTGCAGCTGTCTCATACGTGCGCAGCTGGGTTTTTACCGAGAGCGCGAGCGCCGCCGAGAGCGTGGCGCCGAACGGCGGTGTCGGCACCGAGCGCGCCGAAGACTCCGCTTTGGCCACGTCGTAGAGCCACAACTCGGGGCCGCCCACGCCGTCGCTGAGCCAGACCAGCGCATCCGCGTCCAGCCGCCGAGCGAGAGCGCCCGCCTCCGTGGTGCTGCGCGGCAGCGCCTCGTAGTCCTCTGCGTCGGCCGGATCGACGTGCATCCCCCACGGCGAGAGCGCCGTCCGCAACGCGCGTTCGAGCTCCGCTGGCGTGCCGAGCAGCAGCACACGCAGCGGCGCCGTGGCGGCTTGGGCGTGCACGTTCGGCGCCCAGCCGCTGAATGCGACGCAGCATAGGTAGAGCCAAGCTTTGGCGCTCACATCAATTTCCTTGGACGTCGATTTGGAACGGTCGTCCTCGAGTGGAAGGCTTCTTGTCTTGGCACTCGCGTGTCGTTTCGGGTGCCGACCTCGATTCTAGCTCCATCTGTGGGCGGATCCGGGGCACGCGCGGCCGGGGGGCTCGGGCGCCCGGCTGGCGATGCTCGGGCGACGTGATATTCTGCGACCTTGCCCGAGGCTCGGCCCACTATTGCTTGGATGACGCGCGTCGGCCTTTCCATGCTTGCCTGGCTCGGGTGCGGGTTGAGCATCGGCTGTGGCGTGGAACAGGTCGAGCTCCGACCCCGTGCCTCGTTGACCCCGGCAGGCGTCGAAGTAGCCAGCGCGGGCGGGCCCCCCGAGGCGCCCGCCGACTCGGGCACGGCGCTGCTGAGCGGCTCGGACGGCAGCGAGTCACCGAGCAACCCAGCGCTCGACCCTGGCTCAAACGGCGGCAGCTTCGGTCCGTCGCCTGCGCCTCCGGTCGAGAAGGGCTGCACCAAGGTCGACTTCCTGTTCATCGTCGACAACTCGCTGACCATGGTGCTCAAGCAGTCGAACCTGAGGAGCAGCTTTCCAGGCTTCATGCGCGTGGTGGAAGAAAACGTGGAGGCCAGCGACTTCCACATCATGGTCGTGGATACGGATGCCCAGAACGGCAATGACGTAGCCACGAGCGCCGACGGCTGTAACCAGACCCTGGGCGCGGGCAAACGCCTGGACTCCTCCGGAGACGAATGCGGTGTGCTGGGTGACGCGCGCTTCCTTTCCCCGGGGCAGCCCGAGCTGGAGCAGACGTTCTCTTGCATCGCCAAGGTCGGCACGTTTGGGCTCGCCAACGAGCAACCCATGGACGCGATGCTGCAAGCCATCTCTGCGCAGAACGGCCCGGGCGGTTGCAACGAAGGCTTCCTGCGGGAGGACGCCATCCTGGTCGTGACCCTCATCACCGACTCAGATGACCGGGCCTCGATCGGCAACCCGGAGACGTGGCGAGCGGCTCTCATCGCGCGCAAGGGGGGCGACGAAGGCGCCATCGTCGTGCTCGGCTTGGTCGGCGACAATAACCTCGACGAGCCGCTGCCGGGCGGCCCGTGCGGCTTCTTTGGCACCGTCGGCGCACCCAACCTGCAGGCCTTCGTCCAGAGCCTCGAGCAGGGCTCCCTCGCGAGCGTCTGCGCCGATGACTACAGCCCGTTCTTCGCCGAGGCCGTCAGCAGCATCGACACCGCCTGTAACGAGTTCGTGCCGCCCGTGATCCAGTGACCGCTCGCTTCGAACCGGGGGTGGCAGCTCCCCCGGGGCGCTTCGCTCACGTCAGAGCGATATGACGTACGGCTCGCGCGCCTGCCGGCGCAGGAGCGCGTTGGCGGGCTCGGCGTTATCACCAATGAAACGCTCGCTGTTGGGATCGAAGTGCAGCGAGTTGACCACCAGCGGCGTGCGCTCGAGGTCGACGCCGTTCGCGCCGAGGTGTTGCAGCATGCGGCCCAGAGCCTCTCCGAGCTGCGGCCGCGAGCCGAGCTCGCCTAACGTGGCCTTTACCCCGCGCGGGCTGCCGGTCAAGTGTGAGATGTTGGGCAGGTGGCTGAGCGCGCTCGAGACGTGGCCCTCGATGATGGGCGCGGTGAGATCTTTGAGGTTCCGGCTCCGCACCGCGCGGATGAAGTTCTCGTAGTGGTCCCCCTTGCCGCTCCACTCCTTCAACAGACGCCCGTCGCGATCGAAGGCCTGCGCGCTCGTATACTCGGCGGCGGGCACCAGGACGCTGCCCCCTTCGCACTCGATGATGTTGCCCACCGACAGCCCGCGTTGCGCGTCCATCTTCTCCGAGCCGCTCTGCTCCGGTAAGCCGCGAACCTCGAACAGGAGCGGCGCTGACGCGTACTCGTACAGCGCAAGCAGCGTGTTCGGGGTCTCGCCGTCATCCTCGTAACCAAACCTGCCGCCAGCGGTCACGACGCGCGCCGGTAGCCCCGCCTCACCGAGGAAGCGCCGCGCCACGTCCAGCTGGTGATTGCCCTGGTTGCCGATGTCCCCGTTACCGGTCGCCCACTGCCAGTGCCAGTCGTAGTGAAAGCGCTGACGCCGGAGCGGCGCCTGGGGCGCGGGCCCGAGCCAGCGGTCGTAGTCGACCCCGGGCGGCACCGGCTGAGGCCCGGTGGTCTTGCCGATGCTGACCCGTCGCTTGTAACACAGCCCGCGCGCGGCGGTGACCCGCCCGATGTGGCCCTCCTTCAGCCAGGCGATCGCGTCCCGGATGGCCACGCTCGAGCGGTTCTGCATGCCTGCCTGGACGACGCGCGGGTATTTCTTGGCCGCGAGGACCAGCCGCTGCCCTTCCCAGACGTCGTGCGATACAGGCTTTTCGAGGTACACGTCCTTGCCGGCTTGCATGGCCCAGACGCCCTGCAAACCGTGTTGATGATTGGGGGTGGCGATGGACACCGCGTCGACGTCGTGCTGCTCGAGCAGCTGCCGATAGTCTGCGAAGGTCTTCAGCTTGGCGCCCAGCTTACGCGCGGCCTCTGCCGCTTGCCCGAGCGCGTTTGTATCGACGTCACACAGGGCCACCACGCGCACGCCGGGCAGGGCATGAAAGCGCGCGATGTGATCCTTGCCCTTGCCGCTCACCCCGACGACCGCCACGCGCACGTCCTGGTTCGAGCCATGGACTCGACCCCAGGCGCTGGCACTCAGGGTGGCACCGGCGGCATAGGCTCCGGCTTTGAGAAATGTACGGCGGCTCGCTCGCGTCATGATCTTTTCCTCTGCGCCCGCGCAGGTTAGCCCTTGGGCGTGAGCGGTGTGTAGTAATAAACGACGTAGTAGGTCGCGGGCGTCGTGCCGACGTTGCGCAGGAACGTGACCGCGTTGGACTGGAAGAAGATCACCGAGCCCGGGCCCGCGATGCGCGCCTGGCCGTCGAAGTTGGCTTCGATCGTGCCTTCTTTGACGATGATCACCTCCTCTTGCAGGTGCTTGCGGGGCTCGCCGCTGACCAGGCCGGGGCCGAGCGTGGTGATGTGGGCGTGCAACTTGTCGAGGGTTGCCGTCTGGCCCTCGAACACGGCGCGCCGCTCGCCTTTGTCGGTCTTCTCGACCGGCAGCTTGCCGAGCTCGTACACCGCCGAGCCGAGCAGCGCCCTCGGGGCCTCGCTGCTGCCGGTGGCTGCGCTGCTGGTGGCTGCGCTGCTGGTGGCTGCGCTGCTGTCAGGGCTTGCCTTGCAGCTCGCGAGCGCCGCGGGCAAGAAAATGAACCTAGAGATACGCTGAAGTTTTGTCCACATGTCCTAGAGCCTCGGGATCGTCAGGCCACCGTCGACGAGGATGACTTGGCCTGTGGAATAGGGGAAATCGCCGCGGGCGAGCGCCGCCACGGCGCGGCCGACGTCCTCGGGTGAGCCCCAGCGCGGCTGCACGCACAGGCCAGCGCCGATGAGCGCGTCGTATTTGGCGCGCACCCCGGCGGTCATGTCCGTATGAATGACGCCCGGGCGAACCTCGTACACGACGATGCCGTGAGCGCCTAGCCGTGTCGCGAACAGCTCGGTCAGCATCGAGAGCCCGGCCTTGGCGATGCAGTACTCGCCGCGCGTCGTCGAGACCACGCTCGCCGAGATGGAGGAGACGTTGATGATACAGCCCTTGAGCTTCGCCTCCGTCGCCCGCGCCGCCAACATGTTCTTGGCGATGGCCTGCGTCAAAAACAGCGGCCCGGTCAGGTTGATGCCGAGCACCCGCGCGTAGCTCTCGGGCGTCATCTCCAGCAGGTCCCGCCGCTCGCTCGGCGCCACCCCGGCGTTGTTCACGAGCAGGTCGGGCACGGCGCCGTGCCGCGCCAGCTCAGAAAGGATCGCGGCGCGCCCCGCCTCGCTGCCGACGTCGCCCGGGGCGTATTCGACGCGCACGCCGTAGCTGCGCAGCGCGGCCAGAGGCTCGCCGACACTTGCGAGGTCGCGCACGCCGTTGATGATCAGATCCCAGCCTTCGCCCGCGAGCCGCTCGGCGATGCCCAGGCCGATGCCGCGGCTGCCGCCCGTCACGAGTGCCCAACGCTGAGTCATGAGCGCCCCCCGGACTTCAAAGCGCAGGGACCTCGACCCAGCGCCGCTCGGCCCAGCTCTGCAGGCCGAGCTCCGCCAGCTGCACGCCCTTGGCGCCCTCGAAGAGCGACCACGGGAACGGCGAGCCCGTGACGACGTGACGCAAGAAGAGCTCCCATTGCGCCTTGAAGGCGTTGTCGTAGCTCTCCTGCTCGGGCACCTTGGACCAGCCGGCGCGAAAGTCGATCGGCTGCTCGATGTCGGGGTTCCACACCGGTCGCGGAGTGTTGCCGTAATGCTGCGTCCAGCATTCCCGCAGCCCGGCCACCGCCGAGCCGTGCGTGCCGTCGACGTGGATCGTGAGCAGATCATCCCGGCGCACGCGCGTCGTCCAGGAGGAGTTGAACTGCGCGATGACGCCGCCCTCGAGCTCGAAGGTCGCGTAGGCTGCGTCGTCTGCGTTCGCGACATAGGCGCGGCCCGCTTCGTCCACGCGCTCCTTGATGTGCGTCGCCCCCGTGCAGCTCACGGCGCGTACGGCGCCAAACAGATTGTCGAGCACGTAACGCCAGTGGCAGAGCATGTCGGCGATGATGCCGCCGTCGTCTTCTTTCCGGTAGTTCCACGACGGGCGCTGCGCCGCGACGTTGTGCCCTTCGAAGACCCAATAGCCGAACTCGCCCCGCACCGAAAGGATCCGCCCGAAGAACCCTTGCTCGCGCAGGCGGCGCAGCTTGATCAAGCCCGGCAGCCACAGCTTGTCTTGTACGACGCCGTGCTTCAGCCCGCGCGCGTTGGCGCGCCGGTAGAGCTCGAGCGCGCTCTCCGTCGTCACTGAAGAGGGCTTCTCGCAGTAGATGTGCTTGCCCGCCTCGATCGCCTGCAGCACCGCCTCGTGGCGCCGACCCGTGACCTGCGCGTCAAAGTAAATCGAGGCCGTTGGATCGGCGAGCGCCGCGCTCAGATCCGTCGTCACCCGCTCCACGCCCGCCGACGCGCCGAGCTCGCGCAACTTGTTTATGTCGCGCCCGACCAGGATCGGCCTGGGCATGATGCGTTCACCCGGCCCGAGGCTGAGCCCGCCGTTCTTCGCGATGGCCAACAGGGAACGCAACAGGTGCTGGTTTTTACCCATGCGCCCCGTGACCCCGTTCATGATGATGCCGATGTCGTGGGTCTTCATGCTCTCTATTTCGCTTTCGACACTACCGTTTCAACCACTGCTGTTCGACCACGCTGCCCTCAGACATGGCTGAGATAACTTCGGACGACGCGATCGAGCAACTCTGCCTGATCGCCCGCCCAATACGCCTCGGAGAAGATCTCCACCTCGTTGAAACCTACGAAACCCGCCGCCTCGACCCAGCCGCGGATCTGACGCAGGTCGATGCAACCTTCACCGGGCAGCCCGCGGTCCAGTAGCAGGTCTACCGTCGGTGTCTTCCAGTCGCACACGTGGAAGGCAAACAGGGCCCCGGAGCGCCCCGAGCGCGCAATCTCCTGCTCGAGCGCGGGGTCCCACCACACGTGGTAAACATCCACCGCCACGCCGACCCACGGCGACGCGATGCTCTCGGCGATGTCGTTGGCTTGGCCGAGCGTATTGATGGCCGAGCGAGTGTCCGCATACATGGGATGCAGAGGCTCGATGGCGAGGCGCACCCGAGCCGCCTCTGCATAGGGCACCAGCGCCTCGATGCCCGCCTGGATCTGCTGGCGAGACGTGGCGAGGGGCTGCCCCGGCACGGCGCCGCAGACCAGCACCACGAGCGGAGCGCCGAGCGCCGCGGCCTGATCGATCGCCAGCCGGTTGTCGGCCTCTGCCTTGCGACGGCCCGCGGCGTCGGCGTAAGCAAAAAAGCCACCCCGGCACAGGGACACGACCGACAGCTCGTGCCGGCGCAGGAGCTCGCCCACGGCGCCGACGTCACGCTCGGCGAGGGCCTCACGCCACACCGTGATGCCGCGCACGCCCGCGCGCGCGTACGCCTCTGCCGCGCGCTCGATGCTCCAGGGCTTGGTCGTGATGGTGTGCACGCAGAGCCGCTCGAGCGTCGACAGCGGCGTGGCGCGCCCTCGGCTCGGCGCGCTCGGGTCAGCGAGCGAGGTCATGCGCGGGCCTCGGGCGCTCGAACCAGCCCGTCGAAGAACTTTTGATGGCTGCGGCCAGCGCACAGCTTTGTCGCGCACAGGGCCATCTCGCGCAAATGGTAGTCGCCCCACATGCTCGACTCGCCGCTCGGCACGGAGCGACCGGGGGGCAAGTGATCCCAACCGTTCGGGCGATGGTAGACCGAGTGGAGCAACAAGCCCTGGTGGGCGGGGTCGAGCGCCAGGTACGGCTCACCGAGCAGCGTGCGCAGCACCGTGAGCCCCGCCTGCCGATAGCGGTGGCCGTCTGCCTGCGCGCCCTCGGATCCGTTCCGCTGCGAGAGCTGCGCGCCCAGGCGTAGCAGCCCCTGGGCGGCGATGGCGGCCGCGGAGCTGTCGACGGGCTCGTAGGGATTGTCGGGGCGCGCCGGCTGCTCCTTGTACGAGCCGAGGCGATGCAAGAGCGGCGCGCCCGTGTCCCAGTAGGGCACGCCGCAGGTCGGCGTATTTTCGATGTAAAAATCGCAGGTGGCTCGGGCGGCCCGGGTCAGGAACCCTTCGACGAAGGCGCGCCCGCCACGCGGCTCGAGCTCGGCGTCGGGCAACACCGCCACGAGCTCCAGCTGCTCGGCGAAGCCGCACATCGCCCAGGCGAGGCCCCGCGTCCAGGTCGAGAACGGGCTGTAACCTTGCTGTGAGCTCGGGCAGCGGTACTTCCCGTCGTTGACGTTGAAGATGCTCTCGTGGGCGGTGCGGCCGCGGACGTCGTAGGCGTCCCTGCCTTCGCCATAATACACCGCGTAGCGAGCCGTCGTCTCCAGGTGCTCGAGAGCGCGCGCGAGCAAGTCGATGCGCGCATCGTTCTCCTCCATCAGCGCGTGACCGAGCAGGTGCGAGAGCACGAGTGAGCGGCAAGAGCGCGCGGTGTCCACGAACAGCGAGTGCGGGCCATTGAAGGAGTACAAGAAGCCCCCGCCCTCGGCAGCGGTGAAGCGGCGCGCTTGCACCGCGCCCGAGACCTTGAGCGCCAGCTCGTAGAAGTGGCGCTGCCAGGCGTCGCTCGGGATCTTGCCCTCCAGCATCAAGCGCAGCAGGTTGCCGTAGGTGCTGACGTTGTTGAAGCCGTGGTCGTGCACGCCCACGTGGCTCACGTGCGAGGCCATCTTCGCGAGCGTATTGGCCCTTCCGATCTCGAGGAAGCGCGCGTCGCCCCCGGCCTCGAACTGGAGCAAGGCCGAGCCGTACTGAAAGCCCTGCGTCCACTCCGTCCAGCCGCGGCTCTGATACCTGCCGCCGATCGTGAACACCGGCGAGCCCGCACGTGCGTCGTAGCCGGCCTCGATGGCCGCGATTTTTTGCGCTGAAAGCGCCCAGAAGTGCTCGAGCCGAGCGGAGAGGTCCCGGGGCTCGAGCGCCAGGTCAATGTCGATCATTTGCGGTAAGGCCTCCGTCGCGAGCAGCGCCCTCGAGCGCTTCCATCTAGCACAATCAGGGCGCGATTCTAAACTCGCGTTGAGCCTGCTTGCAGCCTCTCCAGGCGCAAAATGAGCGATGCCATCGAAAATGAGCGCGAGCGCGGAAAGATGGTCCGCGGCGCCCGCGCGCCGCGGAGCAAAAGACGCATGCTTATCAAAATAGCGTGATCGATTTCCAGAGCACGGCAGTGCAGGTCGCCGATGTTCGGTCGCACCGCGAGTTGAAAGCGCCCCGTGTCTTCCCCACGCGAGGCTCATAGGGGGCAGGCCGCGGCTGACCTCAGCCTGAGCCTGGAGTCGCCGCGTTAGAAATGAGCTCGCGACACGCGCTGATGCACGTGTCCGGGCAGCAATCCGCATCTTGCCAGGTTGTACGTCTGGCATCTCCGGAACTTGGTTCACACACATCGTCAGCCCCGATTCGCTCGTAATGCAACGGGACAGCCAACCCGTGCACGCAGCAGCCGCTGAAAGCGGATTCTGTACGAGGCCCGAAGATGAGCTCGTCCCCGGTCCACCTTCATGACAACAGCCTGTCCATCCGCAAAAGGATTGGGGCGCCTCAGGCACAGGCCCTAAGCGACCTCCAAGCGCGTTGTATCGTTGGCATCGCACGACAGTCTGCCAATGACTCCAGAAACCCGAAGAATCTGCAGGGCTCGGTCCGTTGTCTCTTTTTTCGGCGCTTTGAACTGCTCGCCTAAGATGTCAGGCAACCTTTTCGAGCCACATACCGATTGCGTCCTATGCGTCGAACTGGCTTTGGCTCACACGAGGAAGGGGCAGCCAACCGATGAATAGCAGGGATTGGGCGCTAGCTGCAGGCGGGGCAGCGCTGGCTACAGTGGCGACCGTAACGATCTATGAAGGCAAAGCCTATCTGGCACGGGCCGATTCTAGCGTCGGTACCGAAAGCCTTCAGGCGCTCCAGCCCGCCGGGGCCGGGCAAGTCAGCCAGCGCCAAGCCGGTAGCGGTGAATTGCCTTTGGCAGGTCTTTCGGCAGTACCGAATTCGAGCGCGACCGCTCGAGAGCCGCGATCGAACACGGCGGGCGTAGCGGTGACGGAAAAGCACACCGGGTTCCCGCTCGGGCAGGAGGGCAGGCTCGAGCAGGTCCAACGAGAGAAGCAGCAACTCGAATCACAAGTACTCGCCCTGAAGAGTGAGACCGTAGAGCGCGCTGAAGCCGAATCCACCCGGGAGCGCGACGAGTTCGATCTAGATCGAGACGACTGGAAGAAGCTCGCGGCTGAGGGCCGGATCAAGTACAAAGTCCCGTGTCTGCTACCGCCCGGAAGTCCCTGGACGACACCTCCCACATTCCTGGACAAGTTGGGGTTGAGTCCGGAGGACGGCGAAGTCGTGACCGAGGCCCATCGCCGTTCGAACGGCCGCATATGGGCGACGGTGCGCCCGCTGTGCGAGAAGGCCATCGGCGATCTCGGTATTGTCGACTTGCTCGGCGGAATGGGCTGCCTGCGCTTGATTCAACAAATGGCTACTACGAGCGACCCCATGGCGGCCATGGACGCGCAACGCCAGGTCGCTGAGGTGCATGCGGGCATGCGGCCGCCCCCCGAACCGGGGCAACAGCAGAACCCGGTGTTCGAGACCTTCATGGCACTTACCAACGAGGCGAAACTCTACGAGGCAAATCTAGCCGAGACTTTTGGGCCCGAGGAGGCCAAACGCATTGCGCAGTCGCCTGGCTGCTCCGCGACCCTGCGCTAGTCCCCCAGTGGAACGACACTCAGCCCCTCGATGGACGTAGAGCAGCGCGATGGGCGAGCTCCGGAGACACGACCTCCGGTTGATAGCATCCAGTCGCAAAATGCGTGATCGGTTCCCCGATCAGGGCAGGTCGCTCTTGGGCTCTCGTTCGATCAATCCGACCAGCTCGGTCACGCTCAGTTGCGCCGCTTCGCTGCCGCCGCTGCGCAGCGCGTCCGCGAGGGCGCGCTTGTTCTGGTGGAGCGAGGCGCTGCTCTCTTCGATCGTGTCTTTGGTGATCACCGATACACGGTGACCGGACGTGCTTGCCCGATGCCGCTTTCGGAAATCTAGCGGCGCTCATCCCTTTGGTCAGGAGTCAGCGATGCCCCCCCTGGTCCTTGACCAGCGCAACTTCGCACGCCCGGTCCATTCACGCGGGCGCTCGCTCCGCTACTCCCGGAGAGTGACGGCCTTGAACTGCAAACACTGCGCGGGCGCGGGCGACAGTAGTACTTCGGCGTCGGATGAGATGGCGACCCGGTCCGGCTCGCTGCAGATGAAGCCGTCGGGGCAAGTCTCGCCGCTGGCGCATCCGATCATGCACGAACCGCCGCCCGTGTACTGAAAGCCTCGATCCAAGTCGACCCCTGCAAACAGGTTGCGGGACCCATAGAGCGCCGCGTCGTGCACGCACGTGGCGACGGCCGTGCCCGAGCTCGGTGCAGGGCAATCGTCGTCGGTGGTGCATGGATGCGCGCAGACCATGTAGGTTCCGCCGCTCATGACGCTCTCACCCGTCCCGGCCTCACGCCGCGGCACGATGGTCGGGCAGGGACGCGATTCGTCATCACACTCGATGCCTCCCGGCACCCAGCAAGCCGTCGCCTCGGGGCCCGTCGCCTGCACGCAGGCGTTGGAGTAGCCGTTCGCCCAGCGCTCGAAGATGAGAGTATCCCCATCCCGAACCGGTGCACCTTCACCGGTCACGTCCGGGACGATCTGACAGGCGTAGGCGTCGGTCGAAGGCGCATCGAGCACTTCGGTGGTCATCACGTCGAAGGCGTTGCCATCGCCGGTCGTAGTTTCCTCGGTCGCTGGATCGCCGTCGAGCAACACACTCTTGTTCACAATGGGCTCGGCGACGAGCTCGCCGCAAGCCAGGGTCGCGATTGTCAGTATCAGCCAAGTCGTATCACGCATCGTGTTTTCCTCCATGCTCATCAGTCACGGCTCGAGTCTGAAAGAGCTCGATATTCGACCCGCAGCGTCCAGGCGACGAGGGGTCGCCCCAGCGTGAACACCTGCCTATCGGCGAACTCCACGAGGGGTTTGGCCAATGCGAGGCTAGGGCACAAGCCCGAGCTCAACGCGAACTTCCGCGACAATTTCCAATGCACCCCGAGCTCCACGTGAGCTGACGGCACGAGCAACTGCTCGGACGAAAGTGCGTAGGCTGTCGCAGCATCCGTGCCTTCCACCCGAAACCAGACGAGGCCCAGCCCTGCGCCAACGATGGGCCGAACGGAGCCCTCGGCAAGCAGATGGATGCGCGAGCCGGCCGTCAGCTGCCAGGTCTCGACGCTCGCGCTGCCCCCCCGACGAGATACTTCCGCTTTTCCGAGGGGTACGAGCCCGGACAGTACGAATTCGACGGTGGGAGTGAGGCGCCACATCGCACCTGCAGCCAGCAGAGGAGTGACTCGGACCGCCCCAATGCTGGAGCTCGCGCCGAGGCCGACGTCGAACAGCAAGGAGCTTGCAGCAGCGTGGAGGCCCGAGCGCTCGCGGGCAGCTGGGGCATCGCGCGGCACGGCGCGCGACCCCGAGGGGGCGAGGGGCGCTGCGGGAGGCTCGGCACCTTCTTCTCCCTGCGCCGTGGCGGGCAGCTCGAGCTCGAGCAGCCTCGCACGCAGGAGCTCCACCACGCGCACGGCGACGAAGCCGCTCGTTCAGAGCCTCGGAAGCATCCGCTCTGAACACGTGTGTCGATGAGGGCTCGGAGCTCGCCAGGTCGAGCAGCCACACGTCGACGCCGCTCCGAGTGGCGATCACGTACACGCCAGCGCTGCCCTCGACGGCACGCGCGGCGGCTTGCGCGTCAACGGGCGCTTCGGGTGGTTTCGCCTGGACGGGAATGACGCGGAAGACGAGCGCAGTGAGCTCGGCGCCAATCTGTACGGAGAGCGCGGCCTTTGGATTGAAGAGGACGATGCTCTGCGGCATGGCAAGGGCGAGGCTCGTGCGTACCCCAAGCACGAGGGCCAGCGTGAAAACGGCGAGCGCGCGGCAACGCTCGCGGTCGAGGTGTCCCCTCAGCGCGCTCGTAGCAATCTCTCCGCGCTCTTTGCGTGCGGGCCGTCGGGATATTGCTCGAGATACTGACGAGCCGCCTGTCGGGCTCCGGGCGTGTCTGCCAGGCGCACTCTCGCCTCCATCAAGCGCCCAGCGGCTTCCCTAGCCAACGGCCCATCGGGCTGCTCTGCCAGCGACAGCGCGAACAAACGCGCGGCTTCGGCGTAGTTGGCATCGTGATCGAAGGCGAGCCGGCCCAGGAAAAACGCGGCGTGAGCGGCGGGCGCCCCTCCGAACCGCTCGCGAACGCTGTGATAAGCGAGTTGCGCACGCACGAAGTCCGCCGCCAGGCGGGCAACGTCGGCGAGCAGCAGAAGATCGTTCGCCGACGTCGTTCGACACAGCCGCTCGAACCCCGCGCGCTCGGCGGCAGCGAGCGCCTCGCGATACTGGCCAGCTGCCGCGAGCTCCCGGAAGCCTGGCGCGCGCGGACTACCCGCCCGCGTGCCGTGGCGGTTGCGCTCCGACCCTGCTGGAGCGCCACTGGCTCTCGCTTGGCGCCTCGGCTCGGGCTCTGTTGCGACGGGCACGGCGGGCACAGAAGGCACGGCGGGCGCAGAAGGCGCGGTGTCGGGCAGCGGCGTGCCAGCTGTCGACGCCGCTTGGAGGAGGCTCTGCTGCCCGCTACGCGGCGACAGGTCGAGCTCCTGCCCAGCGCTCACCTCCAGCGCCTGCCCCAGACCCGGGCCAGTGACGCTGACGGAGCCCTCGCGCAGCACCAGCGAGAAACGCTCACTCTCCGGTTGCCACGCCACGTCAAACTGGGTGCCCGTGACTCGCACCTGATACGGGCCCACAGAAACGCGCCATCGCGTCCCCGGGCGTCGCAGGATGGACGCGCGCAGCAGGCCCCGGTCGACGATCACGCTCGCGCCGTCGGCACCGATATCGACGATTCGAGCCCGAGCGCTCTCGAACAATGTGAGCTGCGTACCGTCACTGAAGGTGATGGGCACAGGCTCATTCTGCGCGACAATCCACTCCCCTGATCGAGCGCTCCCCTCTTGGCCCACATGGAACTCGAGCGAGGGCCGGCGCAGCATGAGCAGCCCTACGGCGACAGCCAACGCCATGACCAAGCCTGCCGTCCAGCCCAGCCGAGCACTACGACTCTCGACAGGGCGAACGGATTCGAGCAGCCGCGCGCGGGCGCGTTCCAGGTTGATCGATGCTCCACGCGCAGCGTCTTGCGCGCGCGCGAGCCGTTGTCCCAGCGCTTTCAAGGCCGGCTCCATCGTCCTCCGTTGTCGAGCCAATCCGAGAGCACGGGATGCCGTCGGGCCAGGCCCAGAAAGCGAGATTCGGCTCGCTTCAAGCGACGCTTCACCGTTGCCAGCGAGGTATTGCAGGCCGACGCCAGCTCGGCGAGCGCCATACCCTCGACGAACCGAAGCGTGAAAACGATGCGCTCGTCGGATGGAAGTCGCGCGAGGACGGAGTAGGTGAGGTCGAGCTCGGCGCGGGCGTCCCCATCTCGCTCATCGCGGGCTGCGGCGCTCTCGTCGAGCTCATCGGGAGCAAGAAACGCGAGCCACCGACCGCGGTAGCGGCGCTGCAGGCATGTGCGCGCAGAGAACACGGCCACGGAGACCATCCACTTGGTGAGGCAGGCGGGATCCTCCAGAGTCTCGATCGAGCTCAGCGCGCGCACGAACACCTCATGGTGCACGTCTTCGAGCTCGGAGTCCTGGCCGAGGATTCGAACCAAGATCCTGAGCATGTGCTGAGCGTACCGGTCGTGAAACGCGGCCACCGCTGCCGGGTGCCGACTCCGGAGAGCCGCTACGAGGCTCGCGTCGTCGCCAGCAAAAGAAATGGTGCGCGCTACCCGCTCGGTGGCTGGCGCGTACGACGCGGCAGCGCTGGTGGTGAACTTCAGCACCACGAAGTCAGCTCGCTCTCGCGCGGCGCTCGTTTATCCACATTCTAACGGTCACACGAAGCTCTGTCGGTGGCTCGAGAAAATGGCGAGCCAGGGTCGAGCCCCATTTTGGGGCGCCGGCGTGCCGCGCGCGAGCCCCCGCTGAGATGGATCGATGCGCCGCGCCATTGGGAGCGGTCATCGAGTGGATCGATTTCCCCGATCAGGGCAGGTCGCTCTTGGGCTCTCGCTCGATCAATCCGACCAGCTCCGTCACGCTCAACTGCGCTGCCTCGCTGCCGCCGCTGAGCAATGCGTCCGCGAGGGCCCGCTTATTTTGGTGGAGCGAAACGATGCTCTCTTCGATCGTGTCCTTGGTGATGAGCCGATACACGGTGACCGGGCGCACCTGCCCGATGCGGTGCGCGCGATCGGTCGCCTGCGCTTCGACCGCAGGGTTCCACCACGGGTCCAGGTGGATCACGTAATCCGCTCCGGTCAGGTTGAGCCCGAACCCGCCCGCCTTCAAGCTGATCAGGAACAGCGTGCCCTCGCCCGCTTGAAAGGCGTCGACGCGCGCCTGGCGCTGCGTCTTGGGCGTCGAGCCATCCAGGTACTGGTACGTCACCTGGGCTTCGTCGAGCCGTTGCCGCACGATCTCCAGAAAATCGACGAACTGGCTGAACACCAGCGCGCGATGATCGTTTTCGCGCAGCTCGAGCACCAGGTCGAGCATCGCCTGCACCTTCGAGCCTTCGCTGTCGGCTTGTGGGAATACCAGGCGCGGGTGGCAACAATAACGGCGGAGCCGGGTGATCTCCGCCAGGATCTCGATCTTGTTTTCACGCCGCCCGTGCGAGGTGTAGAGCTTCTCGTGGATCTGGCGGCGCAGGAGCGCATAGCCGCGCGCTTCGGACTCGGTGAGCTCGACCGAGTGGGGCACGACCGTGAGCGGCGGCAGGTCGGCGAGCACCTCCGCCTTGGTGCGCCGCAGGATGAAAGGCTTGATCTGCTCCTGCAGGCTCTGCCGCACCTCGGCCTCGCCGCGCTGCTCGATCGGCTTTAGATACCGCGTGTTGAAGCTGCGCCAGACGCCGAGCAGCCCTGGGTTCAGGAAGTTGAAAATGCTCCATAGATCACCCAGGTGGTTCTCCACGGGCGTCCCGGTGGCGGCGATCCGACACTTGGCTTGCAAGCGGCACGCCGCCTGGGCGCGCTGCGACTCCGCGTTCTTGATAAACTGCGCCTCGTCCAGCACGACCGTCCCCCAGGGCACGCTGGACAGGGCGTCGGCTTCCAGCTGCAAGAGGCCGTAGCTGCACACGATCAGGTCTGGCGCGGTGGCTCGGTCCTGCAATTGGGTGAGCAGCTCGGCTCGCTCGGCGCCGCCGTATTCTGCCACGCGCAGGCTCGGCGCAAAACGCTCCGCTTCGATCATCCAGTTCGCGCACACGGAGGTGGGAGCCACCACCAGCGTCGGCCCCTCCTCCGTGCGAGTCAGGAGCAACGCCAGGATCTGCACCGTCTTGCCGAGGCCCATGTCGTCGGCCAAGCACGCGCCGAGGCCGAGGGCGCTGAGGCGAGAGAGCCACCGGAACCCGTCGAGCTGGTAGCCTCGCAGCTCCGCGCGCAGCGTGTCTGGCAAGGGGAAGGTCTGCGCTTTGAGCGCCGCGACGCGATCGAGCCACGCGCGCGCGCTCGGGTCGAGCTCGAAGCCGCCCGCCTCCCCAGGGTCAGAGAGCTCCGACAGAGCGCCGAGCACGTGCAGAGCGCCTTCGTGAATGCGCAGCTCGTGTGGACGCTCGGCGAGCGTCTGAGTGCCGGCGAGCGCCGTCATCACGCGCCGCACGCGGGCTTCAATCGCGAGATAGTCACCGTTCGGTAGCCGCACGAAGCGCCCGTTCTGGATGACCGCGCCTTGCGCCAGCTCACCGAGCGCGATCTCCGTGCCGTCGTCGAGCGAGAGGCCGCCGGTGGCCAGGTACCAGCCCTTCTTGCGTCGCAGGCTGCCGTGCAGGCTCTTCTGCGTCGCCCGACCCCGCACGCGCAGCGCCTCGGATTCGGGCCATTCCATCTCACAGCGCTGCCCGCTGTCCCTGAGCTCGAGCAGCAGGTCGAGCAACCCCCCCTCGTCGAAGTCCCAGCTCTCGAGCGCCTCGCCCGGCGCGCGGCCTTCCCGATCGAGGCTCAGCTCGAGCAGCGTGGGGCAGGCCAGGATCAGCGCCGAGAGCCCGGCTCGCTCGAGCTCGAGGTCGCGATGGCAGAGCAGGCGCTCACCGCCGGTGTAGAGCGAGATCGCGGCCTTGCCCGTCCCGGCGATGAAGAAGCGCCCCTGGGCACCGAACGGACGCACCCCCGCCTGGACGAGCCAGGCGCCGGCCGCCGGCGCGATGCGCAGGCACGGGGTCGCGTCCGCCTCGACCTGGCGATCGGCGCCCAGGTGCCGGCTCTGCACCTCCACGCCCTGAGATAACTTGCCGAGCACGCGCAGGGCTTGCTCCTGCCGATCCTTGGGGATGCGCAAGCCGTCGGGCAGCAGATCGATCACGCGCTGCATGGCGGGGCTGACGCGATACACGCACAGGCGCGACGGGCTCTCGACCACGACGTTGACGCCTAGTCGCGCGCCCGCGGGCTCCACGTAGATGGTCAGGTGCCCCCGCTCCTCGCGCGTCTCGACGCGCGACGTGCCACGCGCCACGTCGACGCGCTGCCCGCCGCGAGCGCCGTTGAAGACGCGTGGGTGCCCGATCAGCGCCTCCAGCGCCTCGGGCGCAAACTCGCGCTTTTCCGGCGCCGTCTCGCGCGTGCACGCGAGCACGTCTTGATCCTCGCGCGGCAGCTCGTGGCCATGCGCGTACAGCTGCGCCAGCGTCAAACGCCGCCCCCGCGACCAGCCGCCTTGCTTGAGCTCTTGCAGAGTGGGGCGGTCGAGCGTGCCATCCACCATGTTGACGAACCACGCGGCTCGCCGCGAGGCGTCGCTCTCTCGGGTCGGCTCTTCCGCGAGCTCGGCGAGCGCGTCGAGGGCGCGCTCCCACTCCGGCTTGGGCGTGATCAGGTCAGAGAGCGCGAGCTCGCCGGGGCGCGCCTGGAATACCTCCAGAAACAGCCGAGCCTTCACCCCCTCGAACTCTTTGCTGAAGTAGTCGGGGCTGAGAGCCCGGGCCAGAAACAGCGCCTGCCGCCCGAGCCAGGAGTACCCGGCCTCGAGCCACTCTGCCCCCGAGCGCACGAGCTTGACGGCCCAGGCCGCACGCGTCACCTCTTGTTTCGCGTAGAGGTGCACGGTGAGCGCCAGGATGAACAGCTCCCAGCTCTGCGCCTCCCTGCCGATCTGATGCACGTCGAGCCGCGCGTGCTCGGCCTCCGGCTGTGAGCCATAACGAATCAGCGTTCGGAACGCGCGCTCGACGCCCGTCAGGCTCGGCTCCGCTCCGCGCGCTCCGAGCAGGCGCTTCGCCTCCGTGATGGCAGCGGCGCTGCCGCGGCTATACATGAGCAACCCGAGGAGCGGCGCCACGGCGCCGGCGTCGGGCGAGGTGGCGGAGCGATTGGCTTGGCGCTCGTCGAGCAAGCGCTGAGCGAGCCCCAGGTCGGCGCTCTGGTAATGCGTGGCGACCTGCAGGGCCAAGCGTTGCGGGGTGGGCAGACTAGCCGCGTGTGCTTCGGCGAGCTCGAGCCGACCGCGCAGCACGGCGTGTTCGGCCAGCACTTGGCGTAGCGAGGTCTCGCTCACGCCAGTCACGTTCGATTGCTCTTCCACCCCGAGCGCCGAGCCTGCCTTGTCCCGACTCTCGACCTCCGCGACCAGCCAGGCAAACAAAGCATCGCAGGGGTGCAGCCCGGGCAGCGCCTCGCGCAACACGCGCTGAGCGGCAGGTAGCGCGAGCTCCCTGAAGGTCGCGACGAACCAGGCGGCGTCAAACGGCTGCGTGATGGCCTCGCGCAGCAGCTCTTCGCTCTCGAGCGTGTCGCCCAACCTGCCTGCGGCTCGGGGCAAGCTGTACGTCTGGCGCTGGAAGTCGAGCAGGCGCCCCGTCTGCAGCAACACGGCGAAGAGCCCGAGTGAGCGGTCTCCGAGTAAGCCATGTGTGGCTTCGGCCACGCTCGCGAGCTCACCCTGGCTCGCCAGCTGCCGCATCACGAGCTGGCGAAAGTCCGTATCGACCGCGTACGCAGGCTCGACCGTGCCCGTGCGGGACAGGCTCGGTCCCTTGGCGATGCCGGCGTCGACCAAGAGCCCGCTCTCTCGCCACTCGTCGAGCTCGGGCATGGGGCTGGGCCGAGCGCGGCTCGCTATTGGCTCGGGCAACCCTCGGGCCAGGCGAGGCGCTGCGCTGCCGCCGACGCTCAGCTTGGGCCGCGTCCGCTCCAGCACCCCAAACGTGCCCGCGAGGCGGACGATCTGCGTGAGCCCCAGCTCTCGTTCCATGGCGATGGCCCCGAGCAGCCGCCACTCGGCGCGGGACAAGCGCCGCGTCAAGAACTCGAGTCGGTGCAAAACGCCCTTCACGCTCATCGCCTATCGATAGGCGACCGAACACTCAAGAAATTTACTCACCCTCGACCTTTCCTTGGAGCTCGGGCGGCCTCGTCCATTTCGCGCCACGCCCTCTACCGGCTCTCGGGCGGGCGGATCCCGCGGAGAAAGCGCGAGAAAGGCGAGCGGTGGGCAGACGCTCCGCTCCTTCCGGGGTGGGTCAGCGTTGACGAGCGCAGGTCAGGGTAGAAAGTTCGGAGCTGCGCAGCTATTACAGGGCCATTGTGTTTGATGCCTTAAAACGCGGATTTCGAGAGGCCCAGAACCGCCTGGCAGGGCTTACGGAGCTCACCCCCGAGAGCATCAAGCCGGCGCTCAAAGAGGTGCGCACGTCGCTGATCGAGGCGGACGTCGAGCTGGGCGTGATCAAGCGCTTCCTCGGCCGAGTGGAGGAGCGCGCGCTCGGCCAGACCGTCCGCACGAGCGTCAAACACGGCGGGCAAAAGCTCCAAGTTTCTGCCAGCGACCAGTTCATCAAGGTCTGCCACGACGAGCTCGTGGCGATGATGACCTCCGAGGGCGAGGCCATCAAGATGGCCGTGGGCAGCGCGCCGACGCAGGTGATGATGGTCGGTCTGCAGGGTTCGGGCAAGACCACGACCAGCGCCAAGTTGGCGCGTCGCTTTGGCTCGCAGGGGCACAAGCCCTTGCTCGTCGCCGCCGACATGCAGCGCCCGGCCGCGGTCGAGCAACTGCGTGTGCTCGGCGAGCAGATCGGGGTGCCTGTCTTCAACTTGCCGGATCAGACCCCGCTCGCCATCACGCGGGCGGCAAAGGCGGAGGCCAAGCGCCTGGGTTGCGACGTCATCGTGTACGACACGGCGGGCCGCCTCGCGATCGACGAGCTCTTGATGCAGGAGCTCAGCGACATCAAGAGCGCGATCAGCCCCGAGAACATCTTCCTCGTGGTCGACGCCATGGTCGGTCAAGACGCCGTCACAACGTCGCGCGCGTTCCACGATCGGCTCGGCATCAGCGGCGTCATCTTGACCAAGCTCGATGGTGACGCGCGCGGCGGCGCTGCGCTCAGCATCAAGGAAGTGACCGGCGCGCCCGTCGTCTTCGCGGGCACGGGGGAGACCACGGATCGGCTGGAGGAGTTCCGCCCCGAGGGCATGGCGGGCCGCGTGCTCGGGCTCGGCGACGTGGTGGGCCTGATGAAGGACTTCGAGGAAGTCGTCGATCAGAAGAAGGCCGAGGAAGACGCGGCCCGGATGTTGTCCGGGGAATTTACGCTGGAGGACTTCCTGCAACAGGTGCGGATGATCCAGCAGATGGGCCCGATCAAAGACCTGGTCGAGAAGATCCCGGGCATGGGCGGCATGTTGCCCGCGGGCGCAGATCTCGATGGTAAGGAGTTCAAGAAGATCGAGGCCATGATCCAGTCGATGACGCGAGCGGAGAAGCGCGACGCGCAGCTGCTCGTGCGTGAGCCGTCGCGCGCCACGCGCGTGGCAGGTGGCTCGGGCACACCGGTGGAAGCCGTGAACGAGCTCGTACAGAAGTTCGTTTTCATCAAGCAGATGATGAGCAACTTTGGTGGGAACGCCGGCATGCTGGGCAAGATCCCGGGGATGAAGAACCTGGCCTTGGCCAGGAACCTGCGGCGCGCGGCGAAATCGGGCAAGTTCCCGCAGGGTGCCGGCATGCCGGGCGGTTTTCCTGGGATGCCGGGCGGTTTTCCGGGAATGCCGGGCGGTTTTCCAGGCATGCCCGGGCTGCCAGACGCGAGCGGCGGCGAGGGCTCACCGAAGATGCGCGTGTTGTCGCGCACGGAAAAGAACGCCCGCAAAGGTCAGCGCAAGCGGGAGCGCTCCGCGCGCAAGAAGAACCGCAAAAACTAGCCCGTGCCAGCGCCTCCCGTTACTGCTCCCGGGGCTCCCGAGCGGAGGCAGGGGAGCGGCGATGTCGGGTAACAGGGGCCGGGTCTGACGGGGGCCGAGTCTGGGTGAAGGGACGACAGTTCATGGGACGACGACATAGTGTTTGGGTTCTGCCGGGCGTGCTGCTCGGCCTCTCGGGGTGGAGCTGCGTCAGCGAAGAGCCGCCAGCGAAGACGGAGCCTTCGGAAGAGATCAAGAAATACATCGTCGACACCGCTCCCGAGCAGCTCCCGGCGCTGAACGTGAACTTCGACGACAAGATCACGCTGCTCGGCGCACAGGTGGATCCGGGCCTGGAGGTGGCTCCGGGCAAGCGCGTGAGCGTGACGATGTACTGGCGCGTAGACAAGCCGCTCGGCGATCTGGGCTGGAAGCTCTTCACCCACGTGCTCGATGGCTCGGGCGACCGCTTGATGAACATCGACAACGTGGGCCCACTGCGGCACGTCGAGAAAGCCGGGCAAGCCTGGCCTCCTGGCTATTGGCAGCCGGGTAAGATCTACGTCGACACCCAGACCTTCACGATGCCTCGCAAGCTGAAGAGCCCGAAGGTGCAGATCGTCACCGGCATCTGGAAGGGGCGGGATCGGCTGGAGGTGAAGAGCGGCCCACAGGTGAGCGAAAATCGCGCGCTCGTCGCCACGCTGACAAGCACCGGCAAGGCGGCAGCGAAAGAGGCGCGAGCGCCAGAGCTGGAGGTGCGCCAGCTGAAGAAAGGCACGGCGGTTCGCCTGGACGGCAAGCTCGACGACGCCGCCTGGAAAGATGCGGCCGACACCTCAGCGTTCGTGAACGTACGCACGGGTGAGCCGGACACCAAATCTCCCGTGCAAGGCAGCGCCAAGCTGCTCTGGGACGACAAGTGGCTCTACCTTGGCGCCGAGGTCAAAGACCAGGACGTCGTCGGCGGCTTCGACAAGAAGCAGAAGGATCCGCACCTGTGGACCAAAGACTGCGTCGAGCTCATGGTCGACCCCGATGGCAATGGGGACAACAAGGACTACTACGAGATCCAGATCAACCCGCAGAACCTCGTCTTCGACTCACGCTTCGACGAGTACAATAAACCGCGGGAGGAGCCCGACGGGCCCTTTGGTCACCAGGATTGGAGCTCCAAGCTGGAGAGCGCCGTGACGGTGCAGGGCACGCTCGACAAGTCCGACGACACGGACGTGGGTTACGTCGTCGAGGCCCGCATCCCCTGGGCGTCCTTCGACAAGGCGAAACAGGTGCCCCCCAAGCCCGGAGCCAGCTGGCGCCTCAATCTGTACGCGATGCACGACAACTCCGGGGTCGCCTGGTCGCCGATCCTCGGCGAGGGTAATTTTCACAAGGCAGCTCGCTTCGGGCGCATCACGTGGGTCACGGCGCCTGCCCCGAGCCCTGCGCCCGAGGTCGCGAGCGGCACCCAGCCAGGCGCAACGCCGCCCGCTGCAACGCCGCCCGCTGCAACGCCGCCTGCCGCCGTGCCTGCGGGGGGGAACGCGGAGGACCGCGACCTGAGCGTCGCGAAGAAAGCTCTGCAACGCGCGCCCGTCGCCCCGTCGCCAGCGCCCGTCGCGCCTGCCCCCCCCGTGCTGCCCGAGGTGCCGGTGACGCCCGGGCCGAGCGTGCCGGACGAACCCAGCGACGACACCGAGTGAGCATGAGCGAGCGCGGCTGGGTCGCACCCGAGGCATTGCTCGAGGAAGCGCGTCGAGCGGCGACCCTCGCGCATGCCCCGTACTCGCGCTTCCGAGTCGGGGCGGCGGTGGTGGCGGGCGGGCAGGTCTTCTCAGGCTGCAACGTCGAGAACGCCTCGTACGGGCTCAGCATGTGTGCGGAGCGCGTGGCGGCGTTCAAAGCCGTCAGCTCGGGCCAGACGCAGCTGTCGCAAGTGGCGGTCAGTTGCATCGACGCCGATCCTGGCCTTGGGCCGCGCGGGCGCATGCCGTGCGGTGCCTGCCGGCAAGTCCTGCTCGAGCTCGCCTCTGCCGACACCCCGATCTGGGTGGACGGCGTCGGAGAGTTCAGCCTGGGCGCGCTGCTGCCCGAAGCCTTTCTGCTCGGCAGTTGAGCGGCTTCGGGCTTCAGGCTTCGGGCTTCAGACAACCCCGGCGCCGGGCGCCGACCACCGGGGATGAAAATGGGCGCGGGCCAGACGTTGTAGTAAACGCCCTGGCGGAGTTA
>JAYTOL010000163.1:0-6571 GCA_043747815.1 Deltaproteobacteria bacterium | reverse complement strand
GGGCTAGCGAACGCCACAAATATTCGCGGTGCCAGACCGGGCTCAAAGGTCATTTTTGGAAGAGATCGCGTTCCACCTCAGTCGTCCCCTCGCCGACGCCGATCTGCGCGCTTTGTTTCGTGCGGCTTGGCCTGCCCCCGCGAACGAGCGCTTCGGGCAGGTGCTCGAACGCAGCCTGTGTTGGCTGAGCGCGCACGCGGGGGACAGGCTCGTGGGTTTCGTCAACGTGGCCTGGGATGGTGGCGTGCACGCCTTCCTCTTGGACCCCACCGTGCATCCCGACTACCAGCGGCACGGCCTCGGCGTCACGCTGGTGCGGCGCGCCGCCGGGGAAGCGCAGCGCCGCGGGCTCGAGTGGTTGCACGTCGATCACGAGTCACGCCTGACCGAGTTCTATCGGCGCTGCGGGTTTAAACCCACGGCCGCCGGCGTGATTCACCTCGTGCAGGAGGCGCCGACGGTCGTCGGCGCGGCAGCGGGCGTCTCGATCCGGCGCTTCGAGCCGCGGGACCGCGCCGCTTGTCAGGCCTTGCTGGAGGGCCTGGGCGACTGGTTTGGGATACCCACAGCGACCTCCGCGTACGTGGCCGACCTCGATCGCCTGCCGAGCTGGGTGGCGACCCTGCCAGGAGAGAGCTCGTCCGCGGAGGGCGGAGGCGAGCCGCGCGTCGTTGGCTTGATGAGCTTGGCGCTGCCGCAGCCCAACGCTTTCGAGGTCCACGTGCTGGCGGTCGAGGCGGGTCTGCACCGCCGCGGCGTGGGCCGCGCACTGTCGGCCCACGGGGAAGGTTGGGCGTTCGCGCGCGGCGGCCGCTTGATGCAGGTCAAGACGCTGGGCGCGTCATGCCCGGATCCCGCGTACGAAAAAACCCGCGCGTTCTACCTCGCCCTCGGTTATCAGCCCCTGTTCGAGACGGATAAGCTCTGGGGCGAGGGCAACCCCGCGCTGATCCTGGTCAAGGCGCTGCGCTGACGTCCAGCGGCAGCCGGTAGGCGTCGGCAGCGGTGCCTCCCATGATGCGGTCCTGCTCGGCGGCGCTGAGCGGAGCGATGTAGGCCGCCACCGTCTCGACCCAGCGGGTGTAGCTGGTGGCCAGCGTGCACACCGGCCAATCCGAACCGAACATCAAACGCCGAGGCGTGAACGCTTCGAGCGCGGCGTCGAGATAAGGCCGCAAATCCTCTAGCGTCCACGCCTCGTGCCGGGCCTCCGTCGTGAGCCCTGACAACTTACAATACACGTTCGGGCGGCGCGCGAGCTCGCCGAGCTCACGGCGCCAGGGCTCGATTTTCGCGTCCTTGATGTAGGGCTTGGCGAAGTGGTCCAGGATGAAGACCTGCTGGGGGTGGCGGTCCACGAACGCCGCCACGGCCCCGAGCTGGGGCGGCCAGAGCATCAGGTCGTAGCTCAGGCCGAGCGGCGCGAGCAGCGACAGGCCGCGGTGCAAGGCCTCGTCCGCCATGTAGTGCGGGTCCGACTCGGGCCCGAGCCAGTGACGCAGCCCGCGCAGCTTCGGCTGACTGGAATATTCTTCGAGCAGAGCGCCGACGCCCGGCTCGGTCAGCGGCAGCCAACCGACGACGCCGCGCACAAACGGTGTTTCTGCCGCGATGCGCAGCAGATTTCGCGTCTCGTCCAGATGCCCGCGGGCTTCGACCGCCACGCTGCCATCGACCCCCGCGCTCCTCAGCAGCGGCTGGAGATCGGCAGGCCCAAAGTCACGCCGAAGCCCGCCCATCGTCGGGGCGATCCAGGCGTAATGTTCCTGCTCAAAGGTCCAAAAATGTTGATGCGTGTCGATGCGAAGTGCAGGCATGGGAGGGTCGCGCTCTGGGTTTGTAGGTAGAAGTCGCCACTGTACACGGGAAGCTACGGCGGGCCGCGGTGTACGCGACGTTCAGCAATGAGGCAAAAGGCATCACAGGCGCAGGCGCGCCGCTCCACGGGTCGTAAGCAAGGCTGCCCCCCGGGGAACCTTCAGCGACGAACACTTCGATGACTCGGCCACATTCAAAGCTTTGCCCTCACCTCGCGCTCTGTCGCCTGCCCGGCGCGCCTCTTGCTAGGCTGTGTGTCGGCCTGCCCCCGGCTAGCGCGCTCCAGCATCGCGCCGTTCCGGGTCTCACTTGGCCTGTCCCCTTAGCTTCTCTTCAAACGGAGCCATCAAAATGAATCGACTCAGCCGGACCGCGCTTTCTTCCATCACGGGCTGTATTGGCGTGGGCGCCTTCGCCCTGCTCGCCCATGGCTGCTCGTCATCCGGCGGAGGTAGCGGGAGCCCCGAATGTAGTGGCCTCGACCCAACGATCCGCGCGCAGGCCACCTTGCGCGCGTACGCGGATGCCACCACCCAGTTGCGCGATCGCGCGATCGAGGTCGAAGGCAAGTTTCTGAGCGTGTGTAACGCCATCAACCGTGACCTGGGCATCGACAGCTCGAGCACCACCGCGGCGCAGGCCTGTGCGGTCCTGCGCACGCGCGTTCGCCAGGCGTTCCAGGACGGCGCGCGCGTGGAGGTAGAGGTCGCGTTCAACTGTAGCGCCGACATCCGAGCCCAGGCCGACTGCGAGGCGGAGTGTCAGGTGGAGGCCAGCTGCGACATCGAAGCGTCGTGCACCGGGGGTGAGGTGGTCGTCGAGTGCAACGGCGTGTGCGACGCCGAGTGCGACGTGACGGCGCCTTCGTTTGCCTGCGAGGGCACCTGTAATGGCACGTGCACGGCGGACATCGCCGCGACCTGCCGGGGGGAGTGCGAGGGGCGTTGCACTGCACCCCGCTTCGAGGGCACGTGTGAAGCGGGCTGCACCGCCAACTTCGAAGGCAGCTGTGGCGGCACCTGCAACGGCACCTGCGACGGGCAGGCGTCGAGCGCCTCGTGTGACGGCACCTGCGAGGGCACCTGTACGGGCCGCGCCACCGGCTCCTGCGGCGCCACCTGCACGGGTGAGTTCTCCGGCGGAGAATGCGAGGGCACGTGCATGGGCTCGTGCGTGACGCGCGGCGACGTCAATTGCGAGGGCAGCTGCAACGGCACGTGTTCGTACACGCCCGGCTCCGCCACCTGCGAGGGCACCTGTCACGGCGAGTGCACAGGCGAGGTGAGCCCGCCCGTGTGCACGGGGGACCTCAACTGCCAGGGCAGCGCGGAGTGCCACGGCAGCTGCAAGGCCGAGGCGAGCGCCAAGGTGGATTGCCCGCCCCCGCAGGCCAACGTGGTGGTGGTGGGGGACGGGGAATTGTACAAGGCCCTTCTCGCGCACATCGACGACTTCGGCGCGGCCCTCAACTTGACCCTGGCTCTGCAGGATCCGATCGGGGACGTCGCCAACAAGAGCCTGGGGGCTTTCCAGGCCATCGGCGACGTCGGGCTCTCCGGCGCGGCGTGCCTCGCCAGCTCGGTTCAAGCAGCGGCGTCGGCCGAGGTGAGCATCAGCGTCTCGGTCGAAGCGAGCGCGAGCCTGCAAGCGTCCGGCGGCACCTGAGCCGAGGCCTCGGCACTTAGACGGGGTGGGCTCCGCGCAAGAAGCGCACGCGAGCGCCCTACGATGTCCGCGAGGCGTCGTAGGGCGGCGCCACCGTGCTTTCCGGTGATGCAAATGGCGGCTCGGGGAACGTCAGCCGCGGGGAACGTCAGCCGCGGCGGCGCACGCCGCCCCGCAGGTCGTTCCGGACGATCACGGCTTCGGTCGTGAGCATCAGGCTGGCGATCGAGGCGGCGTTGCGGAGCGCCAGCCGAGCCACCTTTGTCGCATCGATGATCCCGGCGAGCCGCAAGTCTTCGTACACTCCAGTCGCTACGTTGAAACCATGCTCGGGGTTCTCAGACGCGCTAACGGTGCGCAGGACCTTGCTCGGATCAAACCCGCCGTTGTCCGCGATGCAGCGCAGCGGCGCCTCGAGCGCGCGCGCCAAGAGCTCGACCCCCACGTCTTCTTCGGCCGGCACCTCCAGCGCGAGCAGAGCCGGTATGCAGCGCACGTACGCCACGCCGCCACCCTGAACCGTACCCTCTTCGATCGCGGCGCGCGTGCTGCTGATAGAGCTCTCGGCCCGGCGCTTGCGCTCTTTGCGCTCACGCTCGCTGGCTGCGCCCACCCGGATCACCGCGACGCCACCCGTGAGCTTCTGCAGGCGCTCCTCGAATACCCCGCGCTCGCTCGGCTGAGCGCCGGCGAGCTCCGAGCGCAGCTGCCCGACACGAGCCTCCATAGCTGGCGCGCTACCTGCGCCGCCAACCAGGCGGCTGGAGCTCTTACCCATGCTGATGCGCTGCACGCTGCCGAGATCTGCGAGCGTCAGCGCGCCGAGCCCGACGCCAGCGTTTGCGCCGCAGGGGCGACAGCCGGTGAAGATCGCGATGTCCTCGAGCAAGCCCGTGCCCGCGCCGAGGGCCCGCGACGAGAGCGCGGCCACTTGCAACCTGCCCCGCAGCTTGTTCACCACCAAGGCACCGAGCGCGTCGCTGCCGAAGTCTTCCGCGATCACGACGAGCGCGCGCCCCGAGCTCGCGACCTCGGCGAGCAGCGGAGCGAGCTCGGCCAGGTCCGACAGCGTGCCCTGGCAGACCAACACCAGCGCGTCATTATAGGCCACGAGCATCTGCGCAGTATCGGTGACGAAGTAAGGCGAGAGGTACCCGCACGAAAGCTGCATGCCGGACAGCAGGGTGAGCGTCGTCTCCGCGCTCTCGCCCGGCGTGAGCGCGCCCTCTTCCACGCTGATCGCCCCGCCCTGACCCACCAATAGCAGAGCGCGTGTGACGACCTCCGCGATGGCAGTATCAGCGTTGGCCGCCAGCGCTGCGACGTGCGCGATGCACTGCTGATCGGGACCGGCGATGGACATCGCCTCCAGCTGGCGCACCACGTGGGCCACCGCTCTCGAAACGCCCCGATTGATCAGCTTCGGATCGCGCCCGGCGGCGAGCAGATCCACCCCGCCGCAATAGATGGATTGCGCGAGCACGGCCGCGGTGGTCGTGCCGTCTCCCACGGCGAGCGCGGTGGTCGCCACGACCTCCCGCACGAGCTGAGCTCCGAGATTCTCGAACGGGTTGTCCTTGCTGACGGCGACAGCATCGGCCGCCGCCTCCGAGCCTTCGAGCGGCGCTGCATCACGCCCGCAGGGCCCGAGCTTACCGCCCACTTTGGTCGCCAGAGCATCGACCCCGCGCAAGATCGCGCGCCGAACTCTGACATTGAAAAGCGAGTCGTTGGACATGTTGCCTGGCGTTTTACCGCGCGAGAGCGAGACGAGCGGGGCCGCGGAGCCCGACTGCTGGTAGCATTCCTGCAGGTACCAACACAGGTAGTGGCACTCGGGAGTGCGTTGTCGCGCACAACCTTGCGATCACGGAGCCCGACGCACCAGCCGGGCGCCAGCAATAACACGCACCATCCCGCATAACAACATGACGTTTGAATGACGTTTGCACGGCGGGACCGGGCGACCGTGCGTCCTCTCGTCTCTGCGCCCCTCAACGGCACGGCGTGCAGCGCAAGGCCGCTTCTTAGGCATGGCAGGCCACGGCCGGGCGCCGATGCCGATGCCGATGCCGATGCCGCTTCAGCCAGCTCACCTGGGAGCGAGGGAGCCTCTCAGGCAGCGCCTTCGAGATCACCGAGGCGCGCACGAATCGCGCGCACGGCGCGGCGCAACGCGCGCCCTTCGTTTCCAGAGCCGCGATTGACCATCAGCTTGAGTGAGCCCGTAGCGACAGCCTTCGCACGCGCGCCCTTGCGCGCCTTCTTCTGCTTGTCCACGGAGGACGCCGAGGGCCGGTCCAGCAGAGATTGAAAAGACCACCACGCCCGATCCTCGAGCTTCAGATACAACTTGGTGAGCTGCTCGGCATGATTGGACGCGACGAAGCCGACGCACTTCCAATCTTCAGGCTGCGACGTGGCCAGTTGCCGGCCAAAGCTTTGCCAGGCGCGCTCTTCGAGGCTCTGGGGCGCCACGGACGGCCAGTCGCTGATGGGCCGCTCGATGTCCAACCCGGCGGCGCAGGCCATGGCGTGGCCGCGCCGCAGATAGTCGGCCAAGAGCGGACCGTTTTCACTCGAGTCGCGCGCCGCCGCCGCAAATGCCGAATCCGCATCGGCCAGCGTCATGTTGAGTTGTACGGCGCTGACACTCCGCCCGTCTCTACCCGCCACCATGAGCGTGCGAAGCTTGAGCGCCATCTCGGGCTCGAGCTTCTCCAAGGCTTGCGTCAACAGCTGTTGCGCCGTGGGCCCGGGCCCGATCGAATCGCTCGCACGCGCGGGAGCGTGAGCAGGCTCCGCATCGCCTTTCGCGCTCGACGCTAGCGTATTCGGGGCTATCGAGGACCGGCGCCGCTCAGGCAAGACGGCGAGCGCCATACCGATGACGCGCGCCAAGATGGCCTCGAAGCTGGCGGGATGAGCCGGCGCTGTTGCATGGGCCACGCCGGGGCCCCCACTGCTCTTGGCAACGCTCTTTGAAACAGGGTCAGGAGCAGCCTTCGCAGGAGCAGCCTTCGCAGGAGCAGCCTTCGCAGGAGCAGCCTTCGCAGGAGCAGCCTTCGCAGGAGCAGCCTTCGCAGGA
>JAYTOL010000162.1:0-2426 GCA_043747815.1 Deltaproteobacteria bacterium | reverse complement strand
GCCCAGTCGTGCCGAGCTGCCCCATCGGGCTGAGGCTGCCAGGGGCGGAAACGGACGCGTTCCTGCTCGATCGCCTCGATCCGTCGGAAACCGGGCTGCGGGCCATCGACCGTGATCTGCAGTCTCCATCGGGTGCCGCACTGGAAGCCTCCCTCGGCATCGTCCGTCTGCGGGACGTTTGCGATCCGAACAGTTCGCCTTTGAGTTATGCCGGCACTCCCGAGATTTTCCGGGACTTCTGGACCAGGGTCGACAGCCAGGTGGGTGGCCTTCCGTTCAACAACATCCTGGACACGTTCTCGCAGTTTCCGCGCGAGAACATCCAGCATGCCTATGAGATCTCCGAGGCCGTCGCGACCCGCTCGTTGCTCGCGTTGGAACGGCTCGGCGCCATTCCCGAGGACGAAATCCGGAAGAATCAGTACCTCGAGCTGTCGTGGGCCAAGCCGTTCCGCTCGGGCCTCAGCGTCAGCGCCCAAGGCCGATACGAAGCCGAGGAACGCAACTTCAAGGACAAGTCGCTCGACCCTTCGTTTGGCGGTTTGGCAGTCAACCCCCGCTTTCCGTCGTCGATTTCCTTCACCACCAACATGCCGCTGTTCAAGCGGCGCGGCGCCACGTCGAATGCCGCGTCAGAACGGGCCGCCCGTTTCGCCATCGACGCGCAACGGGCACAGCTTCGCTTCACGGTGACGAGCGAGGTCTACCGCACGGTGCTGGCGTACATCAGCCTGCAGGCCAACCAGTTGACGCTGCAGTACCTCGAAGAGTCGGTGGCCCGGCAGGCTCAGGTGGTGCAAATCACCGAGGCGCGACTCGCGACCGGCGACGTGGTGCGCATCGACCTCGATCGCGCTCGCGCGCGGCAGGCGCGGGTTCTGAGCAGTTTTGCCAACGCCCGCGGAAACGTCGTGGCGGCACAGGTGGCGCTCGCGCGCGCAATGGGCGCCGATCTCGACAGCACCAGCGCGCTGCCGGCGGCTGCCGACCAGATCACGCCGTCGGCGGCGCGGGCGCTTGCCGCGGTGTCAGCGCCGGTTGACCCTGCGCTTGCGGTCCGCCAGGACCTGCGGAGTCTCGATCGCCTGCGCCAGGCGTCGCAGGCGCTGGCAGACGGCGCGTCGTCGGACCTGAAGCACACGCTCGACTTCAGTCTCACGGGCGGCCTGAGCACGCTTTACGAGAGCCCGTTCTACAAGTATCTGCCCGACGAACTCGATCCCCTGCTGCTCGAGCCGCGCATCGGGTTCAACACCGAGGCCATCAAGCCCACGGCGGCGCGCCAGTCGCCCGTGCGCTACTACAGCTGGGACGGATTCGTGCGGTCGGTGCGCGCCGAGTGGCAGCCCTTCGTGCAGACCTCGATTTCGCTGCGGATGCCGTTTGGCAACAACGCCGCGAAGGGCCGCTTCGGTCAGGCCCGCGCCTCGCTCAGCCAAAGCCAGATCCGGCTGGCCGACGTCGACCGTCGCATCCGCGCCAACGTGGTTGGCACGCGCGGGGTGGTCGAGAAGGCGTCTCGGGCCCTGGCGCGCGCGGAAGAAGCGCTGGGGTTCCAGCGCACGACGCACCAGGGCACGCTCGAACGATTCCGCGCGGGCGATGTCACGCTCATCGACACGATCACGACCGAGGAAGACCTGACCCAGGGGCAGGTGCAGTTGGCGCAGGCGTGGTTCGGGTATGCCGCCGTGCTCGCCCGCCTCAGGTTCGAACAGGGCCTGCTCGTGAGGTTCGATGACATCGAAGCCCCCGGCGAATCGCTGCGCTTCGACCCCGCCTCGTTCCTGACGCGCTAGGCGCGCGCGATTCCGGCGCAAGGAGTCAGATCGATGAGCGAACAGAACCCGCTGTTTCGCAAGGCCGCGCTCGACAAGCTGGCGTCGCCAGAGCGGCTCGACGTGCTCATGCAGGTCACGTCGCCGAAAGGCTGGCTCGCCCTGATCACGGTGGCCCTGCTGTTGGCGGGCGTGATCGTGTGGAGCATCGTGGGTTCCATTCCCACGAGGCTTGAAGGCCAGGGCATGCTGATTCGCGGCGGAGCGCTGCGAGAGATTCGAGCGACCGGCAGCGGCGTCGTCGAAGAGTTCAGCCTGGTGGCAGGCGGCACCGTCGAGAAGGACCAGCTCGTCGGCAGGATCAAGCGCCCCGACGTCCAATCGGGCGCAGACGAGAGCAAGATTGCGGCGAGACGACTCTCCGTCGAAGCCCAGGCCTCTCAGGCGGAGCACCGAGCAACCCAGGTCGGACTACGCGCCCAGATCGCGAACACCGAGGACGAGATCGGCCGAACCGAAAGCCAACTCGTCAAGGCCGAGGAGGAAGTGGCGTTGCGCCGCGATCAGCTGTTGCGCGGGTTGGCCACACGCATCCAGGTGTCCTCAGCCGAGCGCGAAGTCGAGTCCCTCCGGGCACGAGTCTCATCA
>JAYTOL010000161.1:0-18070 GCA_043747815.1 Deltaproteobacteria bacterium | reverse complement strand
CTCTCTGTCACAAGTTCCGTGATGACCCCGCACACGGACACGAGGCCGCACCCCCCTGATGCTGTAGTCCGTGGCTCAACCTCTCGCAGTAGTGCTAAGCTGCCCACGGAGCCGGCAGGAACCGCTGGCCACGGGGCCGATCCGAGAACCTGGACGGCGCGCCACGTAAAGTATGACTGTTGCCTCGCACGAATGTCCTCCACCCGTACTCCTGAGTTTGGCGCAGCGAACGCGTGGGCAGGGCGAGGCGCCGTATGGCCGTGTCCGTTCTCTAGCCTCGGCCTGCCTTGTGCCAGCCGGCGCGCTGACGCCATGTCGACGGCGTCGTAGACGCGAGTAGCAGGTTTGTGGCCGAGCTCAGGATTAAGCACGACGGTCAGCTCTACCAGCTGGCGCAGCGTCAAACGCTGGTGGGACGCTCGCGTCGCTGCGTCATCGTTCTAAATAGTCGCCTTGCCTCTCGCGAGCATTGCGTGCTCGAGCTCTCGGGCGCCGCGCTGACCCTGATCGAGCTCGGTAGCAAGAACGGCACTTGGGTCAATGGAGAGCGTGTCACGCGCCGCCGCCAACTCGGCACGGGGGACGTGGTTCGCATCGGCAGCGATCACCTGGAAGTGATCGAGAACGTCAAAGCCAACGAACCGCCTCAGCCGAGGCGTCAGGTCGAGACTCAACGCATGGCTCGGAAGTCGGCGGAAGAGCAGTTCGAGGACGACTCGACCGCGACCGTGGATCACGCTTCCGTGCTGGATCTCGCCGAGGTGCTGATCGAAACAGCGAGCGGCGTCGAGCAACGCCCTCAAACTACTCGGGTGATACTCGCGGCGGTCGATGAGCTGTTAGACCACGCCGGCTTGACTCAGCCCTACCTCGGCGGGAGCGAGGAGGAGCGGCTGCGCGTGATCGCCGACCGCGTGCAGTCCTGGTGGCCCGATGGGTCGATGAACGCCTGGCGGCAGGGGCTCGAGAGTCGACTCGCCGCCGCCGGCCGCCGCAGGTAGACTGTCAGCGGCGGCTTCACCTTCGTCACCCATGACGTGCATTTGCGGGCCTACGGGGCCGCTCTCTTGGAAGCGTGAAGCGCTAGTCGAAGAGCGCGAGCGACATCAGGCTTGGTTGCCTCGCTCCAGGAGCTCGGCGACGGCTCGGTGGAGGGCGGCCATGGCGGGCTCGGTGAGCTTCAGGAACTCGGCGCCGCACACGCCGCGGGCGCGATGTCGGACGATGGCCGAAACGCGGACGGGCTCTGCCTCGGGGGTGGAGATGCGGAGATCGAGCGCGGCGTGCAGCTCGTACACGATGGGGGGCTCGATCAGGATGCCGACCCCGCCCAGGCTCAAATCAACCACCTGAATGCGGGAAAAGACGGCGCCGTCGATCACCTCGACCCTCACGTCGTAGTCAGCCGCGAGGCGAACGCGGACGTGCCGGCGGCGGTCCCAGTTGGTCTCTTCCTTGTTTGGCACCTGTTCGATCGTAGCAGATCCTTGACAGCCGTGCCGCCACATCAGAACGAGGCCGCCGCCCCCCCCCCCTCGGCAAGGCGACGGGCAGATTCGCAGAATGGACTACAGGTGGGATATGTGTCGCCGCAGTACGTTGTCGTCCAGCCTCGCCTCGGGGAGGGCCAGGAGCGCAGGCGAGCGCAGGCGATACTAGGCGTGACAGAAAGCGCGGATTTCGTCGCGCCGGCGCAAGGCGTCTCTGCGACCGAGCTCGATGACCTGCTCGGCGAAGCCGCCGTCGAAGAGCAGATAGGTGGCCCAATCTGCGTTGCCCTCTTCGGCGGCCGTCCGAAGCAGGCGCCGCGCGACGAGGCCAATGTCAAAGCGCTTGAGGTTGTCCTTCAAGTACTGCGCAGCCAGCTTGGCGATGTCCTGAGAGGGCACGAACACGAGCGTCTCGATATGCCGATACGAGGCCCCGCGCCGGCGCACCATGCGCTGCCCGAGCTCGTCGCGCGACTGCTGCCCGAGCCCGCGCTGGTGCACGTCGACGAGATCATTGATGCGTGACAAAATCTGCAGATCGTATGCCAGGGGATCGACGAGGAGAGCGTTGAGCACCTTGCCGGTCAAGAAGGCCAGGGAGGGGTACGTGGCGAGCGCCGCGGAAGAGGGCGGCGAGCTCGAGCGATCGACATAGGTCGTAGAGACGATCACGAGGCGCTCGGCTCCGGCCCGGATCACCGGCGCGATCGGCGTGTTCAGCCGCAGGCCACCATCGCAATAGAATTCATTTCCGACACGGCGTGCCGGAAATAACAGCGGGATTGCCGTGGAGGCTAGCACGTGGTCCAAGCTCACCGGCTCGAGGGCGATGGCTCGGCGCGGGTCCTTCGATTGGCGGTAGATGGTGCCGGCGGCGAGCTCGCAGAAGATGGTGGTCTTGCCCGTCGCGACCTGCAGGGCGGCGATGAACAGGCCCTTGAGCGCGCCGCGCTCGATGTTGGCGTGGAGCGCGTCGAAGTCCACGGTCTCTCTGACCAGGGTCTCGAGCGGCGCTGGGTTCAAGAGCGAGACACCCAGGCGCTGCTGATCTTTTACAGGGGGCACCGTGCCGCGGAACAGCTGACGAAAGAAGCTGAGCAGCTGCGGGCTGAACACGGTGGAGAAGTCCATGCCGGTCCAGGAGTTGATGAGCTTGTCCAGATTCAGACCCGGTGCTTGCGCGTTGGCCGCCACGAAGGCGGCATTGATGGCGCCGACCGAAGCCCCAGCAGCGAGGTCGAAAGGAGCCGTTGCGCGCCCTCCCGTGCTCAACGCCTCCAGAAGGCCGGACATGATCCCGACCTCATACGCGCCCCGCATGCCTCCGCCGGACAAGACCAGCCCCGTTACGGGGTCTCCCCCGACCGAGCTGCGTGGAAGAGTGTCCTTCAGACCGTCCTCGAGCAACAAAAGTTTACCTCTAGCCTAGTCTAGTACGGGCGACGGGGCCAGCTCACCCAGCCCTACATCGGCTTAGAATCGACGGCCTTAGAATCGCCGCCTTCAAATCGACGCGGTGCGGCCCCACGAGAAGTGTCAGCGCGACACACGGCTTACCACTGCGCGCCGCAGGACGTCCCAGCTCAAGGTGGCGCAGCGGAGCCGGTTTGGAAAATGACGGACGTGAAACAGGGCTGCCAGGGGACCGAGCCCCTCTCCCGACGGCTCTGCGCCTTGCCCCAGACTGACTTCGGCCATGAAGCGCTCGATCAGGGACGAGACCTCGGCCACGCTCAGACCGACGACGGCTTCGGTCAGCATCGAGCCGGAGGCCCGGCAGATGGCGCACCCCTGGGCGTCGCAACAGGCTCGGAGCACGCGCTCGACGCCGAGCTCGGGAGCGCTGACCTCCAAAGTCATCGTGAGGCGGTCACCGCAGAGCGGATTATGGCCTTCGGCGAGGTGCGTCGGGGCCGGTAAGCGGCCCGCGTTCTTGGGTTGCCTGTGGTGCTCGAGAATCGAACGCTGATAGAGCTGCGCGAGATCAGTCACTGTCAGATGCCTGCTCAAATGCCGTGTCAGACACGTTACCAAATACCTTGCTAAATACCTCGCGCGCGCTCGCCAAGCCGCTGACCAGGGCGTCGACGTCGGTGCGAGTATTGTATAGCGCAAAAGAGGCACGTAGCGTGGCCGGCACGCCAAAATGCTGCATCACGGGCTCCGCGCAGTGGTGGCCGGCGCGAACGGCGACGCCGCGTTGATCCAGGATGGTGCTGACGTCGTGAGGATGGATGTCGCCAAAGACGAAGGAGACGACGCCGATCGCCGGCGTGGCGAGGCCGATCAGCCGCACGCCAGCGGTGCGCCCGAGAGCAGCGCGCGCGTAGAGGAGCAAGTCTTCCTCGTGCCGCTGCACCGCGCTAAGACCGATCGCCTCCAGGTACTCGACGGCGCGGCGCAGCCCGATCGCTGCGGCCAGGTTGGGCGTGCCGGCTTCGAAACGCCCCGGCGGCTCGGCATAGGTGGATGCCTCCACGCCCACCCGGTCCACCATGCCACCTCCGGTCAAGAAGGGCGGCATGCGATCGAGCAGCTCACGCCGCGCGTACAGAGCACCGATGCCGAAGGGCGCGTACAGCTTATGGCCGGAGAAGGCATAGAAATCGCAGCCCAGCGCCCTCACGTCGACGGGCTGCCGGGACACGGCCTGCGCGCCGTCGACCAGAACGCGAGCCCCCACGCGCCCTGCCAGGCGCACGATCTCGGCGATCGGGCTCACGGTGCCGAGCACGTTCGACACGTGAGCAACAGCGATGAGCTTGGTGCGAGGGCAGAGCCAGCGCTCCAAGACGTCCAGCCGCAGCTCGCCAGTGTCGGTGAGCGGAATCGAGCGCAGCCGAGCCCTGCGGCGCTGACACAACGCCTGCCACGGTAAGAGGTTGCTGTGGTGCTCGAGCCCGCTGACGATGACTTCGTCACCTGCGCCGACGTTCTCGTCGCCCCAGGAGTACGCCACGAGGTTGATGGCCGACGTGCAGCCGCTGGTGAAGACGACCTCCTCCACCGCCGCCGCGTTGAGCAGCCGCTGCACCGCCGCTCGCGCGGCGTCGTACTCGGCGCTGGCTCGGGCCCCGAGCGTGTGGGCGCCACGGTTGACGTTGGCGCAGCACTCCACGTAGGCGCGGGTGATTTCGTCGAGGACGGGCTGTGGCTTTTGGGTGGTCGCCGCGTTGTCGAGATAGACGAGCGGGTAGCCATTGATCGTCTGGCGAAGCGCGGGGAAATCGAGGCGCAGCCGTTCTGCGGGAAACGGCGCAGGTAAGGGCGCCGCCGCCCTGTCTCGGTCAGCCATCTCCATCACCAGGGGTGCCCGAAGCCTCTTGGGAGCCCCCAAGCAGCCCGCCGAGACCGAGCTCCGCCACGTCTCGCTGCCCCAGGCGCTCGCCGAGCAACAGGCGGGGCAGGATCAAATCCACGACGTTCCGGGCAGGGCTCCTGACGCAACCGGGCGCACCAAGGATCGCCGAACCGCCTCGATAGCCGAGCAGCAGCAAGTTTCCCGGGAATACTGGCGCGCCCACCACCAGCACCTCGCCCCCCGCGCGGCGAATGGCCCGCGGGGCGAGGTCGTCCCGATCCATCGTGGCGGTCTCGCCCACGACGATCAACAGGTCGACGGCGGCGTCGAGCTGCCTCTTTATCGCGACACCGAGCTCTGCCTCCGGGTCGGCATCCAGCGCCACGTACTCGGCGGAGACGGCGTGCGCGCCCAGCCCAGACAGCCGCTGCTCGAGCGGCACGCGGTACGCTTCAAACAGGCGTGCGCGCCGCCCTTCCGCGCCGCTGACCAGGATGCAGACGCGGCGTCGGGGCAAGGGGCGCAAAGACAACACCCCACGCGCGCACACTCTCTCCGCCGCGACCACCGTCGCCTCGGGCAACGCGAACGGAATGACTTTGAGCGTGGCCAGCGGCTGGCCTGCGGCGACGACGCTGTGGCTCGGCAAACAAGCCAAGGTCACACCGTCGACCAGGTTGAGCTCGAGCAAGAGCTCCGCCCTGACGGACAACAGCCCGTGCTCCGGCGCCCGCAGCGAAACGCGGCCGCCGTAGGCAGGCACTGCGCAGAGACCCCCCGCCTGACGCAGCACGGTGGCGATGCGTAGCGCGGCCACGTCTTCCCCCACGTCCGTGGCGTCGAGCTCGGCGACATGCACGAAGCCCTGGCCTGCCGCCGCGAGCTGGCCGAGCTCGAGCTCACCGAGGGGCCGCCCTTTCTTGAGCAGCCGCCGGCCCTGGTGCGAGACGTTATGACCCAGGATGTGACCCCCGGCGTCCGCGAGGGCGACGCGCCGAAACCTCATGACCCGGGCGGCGCGAGCAGCGCCTGATAATCCGCAGGCTGATCGATGTCCCGAATGAAGCGATCGCTCTCGGCCTGCCAGCGGTAAACCCGATCCGGGTGCTCGTCCATGAAGTGGCGACAGCCGAAGTTGGTGCCGCGCTGCAAGGTCTCCTGGGCGCTCTGCCAGTCCAGAATCACCGGGTTGCCACGCTGCTCACCCAACATCGGCACCAGAATGGATCCGTGGCTGCGCCGGGCGAACGCGGCCTGCAGGGCGCTGAGGTCCGAGGCGGTGAGGAAGGGCTGGTCTCCCAGGCAGATCATCACGGCATCTACCGGTTGCGCGAGCGCGCGCAGCCCGGCTCGCACCGAGCTCACCTGGCCCGACTCGAAGTCTGCGTTCAGAACCGTGCGCGCGCCGAGCGAGGCTATCGCAGCACCGACCTGTGTAGCTTGGTGGCCGAGCACGACCACGACCTCGACGAATGTCGTAGCGAGGACGCTGCGCACGACCTGGCAGATCAGCGGTTGACCGGCGACGGGCAAGAGCAACTTGTTCGGAGCCCCCATGCGACGCGACAAGCCCGCGGCCAGCACCACGGCGGAAAAGCGCGTCGGCTTTGCCGCGCCGGGCTCGTCCACAGGCTGAGCCGGGCGTGCCAGGACCGGGACGGAGCAGCAGCTCGACACACGCACCGGAGCAACGGCCGCGGCGCTCGGCTGCGTGAGCAACGCGCTCGGCTGAGCGCGCGTGACGGGCGCGGCGCCTGACTGCCGAACGGAGCAACAATCCTCCGCATCTTCCGCCTGAGCCGCGGCTGCTCCGACGGTAGGGGCCGCCGGCACGACGGCGGGCTCCGCGACCTTTGAGCCCGCACGCTGCCGCTCTGCGACGATTTCCGAAAGGACGCTCAAGCCCACCTCTGCCGGACCACGAGCACCGATCGGCAGCCCCGCTGGCGCGTGCAAGCGAGCGAGGTCGGCATCCGAGAGGCCGCGCTCGCGCAAGCGCTGGAGCACGTCAGCCCGGCGCCGCTGGCTCGTCACCAGACCGACGTACGCCGCGCGGCCCTCGAGCGCCCAGCTCAGGGCCTCGATCTCGAAATGGCCGTGGCTCGCCACCACCACGAACCTCTGCCCACTCGGGAGCCGAGCGAGCGCCGCGAGCGCAGGCTCGGCAGCGTTGCCTTCCGCGCTCAGATCGACAGGCACCACGCGGTAGCCAAGCAACGCCCCCTGCTCGCGCAGGGAGGCCGCGATGGGCGAACGACCAAACACCACCAGGAGCGGCTGCGGGAGGTGAGGTTCCACGTAGATCTCCAGGGTGCCACCGCTATGGCATGTCATGGCCGCGACTTCGACGCCCGAACGGACCACGTCCGTCTCGTCGTTCGTCAAATGGATGAGCCGACACTGACCGTCTTCGAGGGCCCGTTGCGCCGCCCGCCGCGCCGTCGGCTCGGCGCAGCTGCCCCCCACCCAGCCGAACCACTCGCCACGTTCCGTGAGGATGGCCTTGTCACCCGCTTTGCCCGAGCTCGGCCGCACCGCGCGCACCACCGTGATGAGCGCAAAACCAACCCCGGCGCTGGCGAGGCGCGCCGCCAACCCGAGCAGCTCGGCCGAGCCTAACGCGCCCACCGACGGCTCACCACCAGAGCCGGGAGGCGCCGCCGCCGGCCACACGAAGCCCGAGGCGGGCTCCACGTGGCCCTGAACGACAGCGCCCTCCACAGCAGCGCCCTCCACAGCAGCGCCCTGCGGATCTGGCGCTGGCGGCGGCGAAGGGGTCAGTTGTTCACTCCGTGATCGCGCAAAGCCTTCCAGACCTTCTGCGGCGTGAGCGGGATGTCGAGATGGCGCACGCCGAGATGCCAGAGCGCGTCCACGACGGCGTTCGCGATTGCCGGAGGGGCGCCCACGGTCGGCGACTCCCCTACCCCCTTCGCGCCAAACGGATGGTGCGGCGAGGGCGTGATGGTCTTGCCGAGCTCCCACTTCGGCGACTCCATGGCCGTCGGCAAGAGGTAGTCCGCCATGGTGCCGGTCAGGTTCTGACCGTGCTCGTTATACACGATCTCCTCGAACAGCGCGGGAGCGAGCCCCATGGTGAGCCCGCCTTCGATCTGGCCTTCGACGATCAGCGGGTTGATGATCTTGCCACAGTCATCGACCGCGACAAAACGCCGGACCTTGACCGCGCCAGTGCCCGTGTCGATGTCGACGACGCAAATGTAGCTGCCAAACGGGAAGGTCAGGTTCGGTGGGTTGTAATAGTCGGTGGCTTCCAGACCTGCCTGGATGTCGGGCGGATGGTTGGTGTACGCCGCAAAGGCGATTTCCTGGATCGTCTTCTGTTGATCGGGGGAGCCTTTGACCTGGAAGCGGTCGACGTTCCACTCTAGATCATCCTCGCCCACTTCGAGCAGGTAGGCCGCGATCTTCTTGGCTTTGGCTCGGATCTTCCGCGCCGCCATGGCCGCCGCCGCCCCGGAGGTGGGGGTGGAACGGCTGGCGTACGTGCCGAGGCCGTAGGGCGCCGTGTCGGTATCGCCCTCTTCGATCTGGATGTCGGCTGCCGGCAATCCGAGCTCTTGCGCGATGATCTGCGCGTACGTCGTCTCGTGCCCCTGCCCCTGGGATTTCGTGCCGAGCCGCGCGATGGCTTTACCCGTCGGATGGATGCGAATCTCCGCCGAGTCGAACATCTTGATGCCCAGGATGTCGTAGTCGGCAGCCGGACCCGCGCCGACCACCTCGGTGAAGCTCGAGATGCCGATGCCCATGAGTTGGCCCTTGGCGCGCTTCTCGAGCTGCTCTTTCCTGAGCGCGGCGTAGTCAATCATGCCCATGGCTTTCACCAGCGCTGCCTCGTAGTTGCCGCTGTCGTATTCCCAGCCCGTCGGTGACTTGTAGGGGAACTGATCGGCGCGGATGAAATTGGCGAGGCGGAACTCGGCGGGATCACGCTTCAGATCATGCGCCATGATGTCCACCATGCGTTCGATCATGTGCACCGCCTCGGTCACGCGGAAGGAGCAGCGGTAGGCCACCCCACCCGGCGGCTTGTGCGTGTACACGCCGTCCACCTGCACATCCGCCGCCACGATGTTGTAGGACCCGGTGCAGATGCTGTAGAGCCCAGCCGGGAACTTAGAGGGGTTCGCTGCTGCGTCGGTGATGCCACAATCGGCGATCGTGCGCACACGCAAGCCGGTGAGCTTGCCCGTAGCGTCCGCGCAGAGCTCGGCCTTGATGTGGTAGTCGCGGGCGAAGCTGTCGGCTTGCAGGTTCTCGCTGCGGTCCTCGACCCACTTGACCGGTTTGCCGATGACGAGGCTCGCCACCGCGCACACCACGTAACCCGGGTAGACCGGCACCTTGCCGCCGAAGCCGCCGCCGATGTCCGGCGAGATCACCTGGATCTTGTGCTCCGGGATCCCGCTCACCAGCGCAAACACGGTGCGGTGGGCGTGCGGGGCCTGCGAGGTCATGTACAGCTGCATGTGCTCGCGCACTTTGTCGTAGTTGGCCACCATACCGCACGTCTCAATCGAGCAGACGTGGATGCGGGGCAGGTAGATGCTCTCCTTCACCACGTGCGCGGCCTGGGCGAACACGAGGTCGGTCGCCGCTGCGTCTCCTGCGCTCCAGTGCCAGACGTGATTGGTCTTCTTCTCTTTGTCCTCGCGCACCAAGATTTTGTCTTCCAGCGCCTTGTGCGGGTCCACCACGGCCTCCAACGGCTCGTAGTCCACGACCACTTTTTCGCGCGCGTCCGCGGCGATGTAGCGGTCGGTGGCGATCACCGCGCACACCTCTTGCGCGTAGTAGAGCACCTTGTCGATGGGCAACACCGGCTGCGTGTCGCTCATCAACGTCGGCATGTAGTGCAGATTGCCAGCGGCCTTCAGGTCCTGACCGGTGATCACCGCCACCACGCCCGGGGTGGCCAGGGCCGCCCTGGTGTCGATGTTCAAGATCTTGGCGTGCGCGTACGGGCTCCGCACGATGCACATGTGCAACATGCCGGGCAGCTTGATGTCATCGATGAAGCGGCCCTTGCCTTGAATGAAACGCGGGTCCTCCTTGCGCTTCATGCGGTGGCCCATGCCGCAGACCTTTTGCGGGGTCGAGATTTCGACCGTATCGGTCGTCTCTACCTGCGCGGAGCTGCCGGTGGCCTTGGGGGTGTGAAATTCGACGCGGTTATCGAGTTGAGCCATATTATTTAGCCTCTTCCATCTTTACGGCGGCGTACTGGATGGCTTCCACGATCTTGTTGTAGCCGGTGCAACGGCAGAGGTTGCCCGAGATGCCGGCGCGGATATCCAGCTCGCTCGGTCTGGGGTTCTTTTCGAGCAGGCTCTTGGCCGTCATGATCATGCCCGGCGTGCAGAAGCCACACTGCAAGCCGTGCTTCTCCCAGAAGCCCTCTTGCACGGGGTGGAGCTTACCGTTCTTGGCGACGGACTCGATCGTCTCGAGGTTTTGCTGGTTGGCCTGCACCGCGAAGACGGTACAGCTCTTCGTCGGTCGACCGTTGAGCACGACCGTGCACGCGCCGCAGCTCGTGGTGTCACAGCCGATGTGCGTGCCCGTGAGCTCGAGTTGCTCGCGAATGAAGTGCACGAGCAGGGTACGCGACTCGACCTCGCGCGTGACGGACTCGCCGTTGACGGTCAGGGTGATCTTATGTTGGCTCATGACACGCCTCCTTTGATTCGATCGCGAGCGATCAGAACGGCACGCTTCAGCACCACTCGCGTGATATCGCGTTTGTACTCGGCCGAGCCGCGCGTGTCGGCGGTGGGGTCGCAAGCTTGGGCCGCGAGCACGCCCGCCGCCTCCAGGTTTTGCTCCGTCAGAGCTTGACCGGTCAGGCGCGCCTCGGCCTCGATGGCCCGCAGCGGGATCGGGCTCACGTTGGTGAGGCCGATGCGAATGCTCTTCACGATGTCCCCGGCGAGCTCGAGCTGCACGGCGACGGCGCTGACGGCGTAATCACCAACCTTGCGCTCCACCTTGACGTAGGCTCCGGAGCTGCCCGGCTTCGGAAAGGGGATGCGGATCTCGGTCAAGATCTCGCCCTCGACCAGCGAATTTTCGAACAGGCCGGTGAAGAAGTCGTCGATGCCGATGACCCGCTCGCCCTTGGGGCCCCGCGCGACCACCTGGGCGGCGTAGGCCAACATGGTGGCGGGGTGGTCGTTGGCGGGGTCGGAGTGCGCGAGGTTGCCGCCCACCGTCGCGCGCTGCCGCACCAGGGGATCGGCCACGACCTTGGCGGTGTCCAAGAGCAGCGGATAACGCTCCGCGATGACCGCCGACTCCTCGAGCGTCGTTTCCCGAGTCAAGGCACCAATGGCCAAGTAGCCGTTGCGCTCCTTCACATAGTCGAGCTGGGCGATGCCGTTGATGTCGATCAGGATCTCCGGCATCGCCAGCCGAAAGCGCATGGCAGGGATCAGGCTCTGACCACCGGCCAGCACCTTGGACGTGCCCGGGTTTTGCGCGAGCAGCGCGATGGCTTCGTCGAGCGAGGTCGGTGCGTGGTAGTCGAACTGTGCAGGAATCATCGGCTGCTCCCTGCGTTCCGCGCGCGGCCGTGTATCTCGAGGCGGTCTGACATTTGCGTTTCCTCTCCTCGCCCTGCGGGCGGTACGTGGCGTTGACTGGCTTTCTTAGTTTTTTTTGGGGCGCCGTTGGTGACCGGTGTGGAGCGCAAGGCTCAGCCCCCCGCCGCCGCGCGGTAGATGACCCAGGCGAGCACGAGCACGCCGAGCACCACGAGCACGGTCTTGACGGGCAAGAGCTCCTTCGTGACTTCCTTGGCCACTCCGAGCGCGAAGGCGGCCTGGCTCGTATTTCTCACGACCGCGCGCGAGACGGCGCCAGCGGCGGTCGCGGGGACGTGCTGCTGGGGGGTAGGCGAGCTCGGCTCGCCCAATTTAGGCGCGACCGCGCCAACCTCTGAAACGGCGCCTGGGGCCGCCGCCGCAGCGTCGCTGGAAGCGACAACGGGAGACGTGACCGGCGGAGCGACGGGGGGCACGTCCGCCGCCAAGGCCTTGATCTGTTCGTGCAGGCCCTCGAGGCTCTGCTTGACGATCGCGCGCGAGGACGCTTCGAGCAGGCGCTGTCCGACGCTGGCGATGCGGCCTCCAACCTGCACGTCGCTGTCATACTCGAGGCGCGTCGCACCGCCCTCGGCGTTCAGGCGGAGCTGCGCTGTGGCCTTGCCAAAACCCGCTGGGCCGCGGCCGTCGACCACCATGGTGTAGCTCTCGAGCTCTTTCACGTCCGTGATGTCGACTTTGCCCTGAAACTTGCCCTGCACGGGCCCCATCTTGACGTTGATATCCCCCTTGAACTGGTTCCCCTCGCGCTCCAGCTTCTCGCAACCCGGCAGCGTCCTCGCCAACACGACCGGATCGAACAGGGCCCGCCAGACCAGCTCCAGCGGCGCCTGGAAGGTGTAGGTGCCTTGAATTTTCACGCGGCGCTCCTGCTCGCTCGGGCCGCGCTATGCCCAGCGTCTGCGGGCGTCCCCGCGTGGCTGCTGCCGCGACGGCGCGTTAGCTCCCCCAGGTGCTTGGCCACCACACCGAGCGACTGCATGTTGTGGCACGTCAGAAAGTCGTCGACGTGAGGCAGCGCCGCGGCCATGCCGGCCACACGCGGCGCGTAACTCGGCTGCCCGAGCCGCGGGTTCAGCCAAATCAGCCGGTAACATCGCTCTCTCAAGATCCGCATCTCCTTCTTCAGAACCTCGGGGCTGCCGCGTTCCCAGCCATCGCTGAGCAGCATGACGACGGCGCCCCGCGTGAGCAGGCGCCCCGCCCACTGGGTGTTGAATGCGTGCAAAGAGTCCCCGATCCGGGTACCGCTCGCGAAGTCCAGCACGCTGTTCGACACTTCCTCCAGCGCGCGATCGAGGTTTTTGAGCCGCAGCTCGTGCGTGATGCGCGTCAGCCGCGTGGCAAACGCGAAGCTCTCGACGAGCGCGAGCCGTTGCCGGAGCGCGTGCACGAACTGCAGCAGCACGCGCGTGTACAGCTCCATAGAGCCGCTGACGTCCGCGAGGATCACCACGGGCCTCGGCTTGATCTTGGCCTGGCGCGTGGGCAGCTCGAGCAACACGCCCCCCGAACGCGCCGCGCGCGCCGCGGCACGCCGCAGGTCGAGCTCGGTGCCCTTACGAGAGCGGATTTTACGTCGTGTCACCCGGGTCGCGAAATCCCAGCGGCGCCGAGCGAGCGCCCGACGGATGGCCTCGAGCTCCATTTCGCTCATCAACGCAAAGTCCTTGCGCCTGAGCAGCTCGTCCTGATTGGCCGCGTGTGAACGATCCTGCACGTCCACTTCGGGATCCAGAGCTTGCGCTCGCTGATTGAGCAGCGTGGCCAGCGCGGGGAGCTCACCGGGACGGCGATGCCGAGGCGCGAGCGGCATCTTGCCCGGCGCCCGCCGCGGCGCCCTCTGCGCCAGCCAAAATTCCGCGAAGATGCGCTCGAAGAGCGCTGCGTCTTCCCGCCGGGTGAGCAGCGTGGCACGGGCGGCATGGTACACATCCGACAGCGAGCAGGGGTCCAGCCATTGGAACGCCCGCGCCAAGCCTTCGAGCTGGCCCACGCTGACGCCCAGACCGGCGGCGCGTAACGCGCGCCCGAAGTGGACCAAGCTGTGTACGATGTCTACGCGCTGCATGTGACCCGTCAGCCGCTGGCCCTTACGGCACGCGATTGCTCGGCGTCGGCACCTGCTGGGAGAGCCTCTGCGCCGAGCTCGTTCGCCGCGAGGATCTCCTGCGTGAGCCCGCCTCGCAAGCGTTCGACGTCGTCCTGATGCTTGACCAGGCAGCCCAACGTGCTCGAAACGTCCTCGGCGCTCAGCCTCGTGACGCCGAGGAGTTGTAGCGCCCGCGCCCAATCGATGCTCTCGGCGACACCGGGCACCTTGTATAGATCCATTTTGCGCAGGCCCTGAGCGAAGCGCACGATCTGAGCGCTCAGCGCGGCGCCCAGGCCTGGTACTTTGCGCTCCAGGATCTGCATCTCCTTCTGCGCGCTCGGATATTCAATCCAGTGGTACAGGCAGCGGCGTTTCAGCGCGTCGTGCACCTCGCGCGTACGATTTGACGTGAGCAGCACCAGCGGCCGGTGCACGGCTCGCACCGTCCCGAGCTCCGGGATCGTGATCTGAAAATCCGAGAGCAGCTCGAGCAAGAAGCTCTCGAACTCCTCATCGGCCCGGTCGAGCTCGTCGATCAAGAGCACCGGCGCGCGGACTCGCCGCGGGTCGATGGCGGCGAGCAACGGGCGGCGCAAGAGGTACTGCTCCGTAAACAGATCACCCGCGTCGTGAGCAGCGCCCGCGCGCGCCAGGCCGCGTGCCTGAATCTCGAGCAGCTGCCGCGGATAGTTCCATTCGTAAGCGGCCTGACCCAGATCCAGGCCCTCGTAACACTGCAAACGGATCAGGTCCGTCGCCAAAATTTCGCTCACCACCTTGGCAAGCTCGGTCTTTCCGACCCCGGGCGCCCCTTCGAGCAGCAACGGGCGTCCGAGCTTGCTCGCCAAAAACAAGCTGACGCTGAGCGCGTCATCCGCGATGTAGCCGTGGGCCCCAAGCAGTGCTTGGACGTGGGCGGGAGACTCGAACCCGAGCGGCGCTCCACCGCCACCCACTCCACCGGGACTGCCGCCCGAGTTGCCCGACACGACAGGGCTGCTCGCGACAGGGCTGCTCACGACAGGGCTGCTCACGACAGGGCCACTGGTTGGAGGGCTACTGTTTAAGGAGCTGCCCATTGAACGCTGACTGACTCGAAGATGCCCATCGTTGGTCAAACCGCCATTCCATCTTGGCGCCCCCTGAGCCCGCCAGCCCAAACGCAGGATAGGTGGGCGCCCAAAAGGTGTCAACGCGGGGACGCAACCACCCGAGCGAGTAGGACAAAACCCAAGTCCGCTCCGGGTTTCTCCCCGGCACGGATCTGGGCATGAGGCATTCGCTCGTTTGCTGGCTCTAATTCGAGCCTTGCCCGAGCCCCGGGGAGCACGGCATGCGTAACCCCCAAGGCCATCGTACCGATGCCGAGGGATTCGAGACCAACGCATTCGAAGGCCACGTATGCCGCACGGCATTCCCAGCAGCCGTATCCCTAGGAGGGCCCTCTCAAGCAGCCGCATTCCAAGCAGAGCATCGGGTTGCAGCCCAACTACCGATGCGCCTACCAGGCACCTTTAATATCCGATGCTCCACGTGAGCGGTTTACTGACCGGACTTCCCCGCGAGCGCCTCGACTGTTGCAGGCCGCCCTCGCCACTCTCGAATGATTTCCGCCATGATCGCGACCGCAATCTCGGGGGTGGTGAGCGCACCAATATCCAGCCCGACGGGCCCATGGATGCGCTTCAGCTCGAGCTCACCAAAGCCAGCCATGGCGAGATGTTCCCGCCGGGCCTGCTGGGTGCGCTGGCTGCCCAAGGCGCCGATATAAAAGCATTCACTGTGCAACGCCGCCTGCAGGGCAGGCTCATCCAACTTCGCATCGTGTGACAACACCACCACCGCGGTCCGCCGATCCGGCGCGAGCTTCGCCAACGCCACGTCGGGCCAATCGTGCACGAGCGTTACTCGCGGGAAGCGCTGGGTGGTAGCAAACGCCGTGCGAGGATCCACCACGATGACCTCGATCCCCGACAGCTCCGCCAGCGCCGCGAGCGCCTGAGTCAAATGCACCGCGCCGACCACCACCAGGCGCAGCGGCGCCGCGACGACGTGCACGAACACACGACGGCCCTCGAGCTCGACGAGCCGGCTCTGATCCCGATGTACCGCTAGCGCAACTGCATCACCCAGGGGTTGACCGACAGGGGCCACTTGGCTCGACGCTTCCCAAATTTCCTGAACGCCCGACGCCAAATCAGTCACGTACGCAACGCTCGAACGCGCGCGCTGGGCTTGCACTAGACGGGCCAGCAGCGGCGGCGGCGCAACGGCCAGGAACACTTCTATCTTACCCCCACACGGCAAGCCGACCTCCCACGCCTGTTCCGTGCTGACACCATACGCGAGGACCCTGGGCGGGCCGCCCGCGATCACCTCGCCCGCCGCCTGGATCACGGCCGCTTCGACGCAACCGCCCGATACGGAGCCTTCGAACCGACCGTCCCGAGCGACCACCATTTGGCTACCTAGCGGCCGCGGTGACGAGCTCCACGTGCTCACGACCGTGGCCCACGCCACGCTCTCACCCTCCACGAGCCAGCTGTGGGCAACCTCGAACACTGAATCCGCTTCGACCGTCATCAGAGCGCCCTCATCAGAACATCGTCATGGAGACACCGTCATTGATCTCGCAACGCGGAGCGCGCCGTGTTCACCTGGCAGGTTCAAGACTCTAAGAGCCTTTCTGCCGAGCATCGAATCATCATGGCCGCCGGAACCGCAAGATCTCATCGCGACAGTGCTCGAACACGGGTTACTTTGGCTCGCAAGGCTGATGTGAGCGGTCTGACGCCCCCCCGCTCCGCGGTGGTGGGCAGCGAACGATGCGCCGCCGCCGTCTCGCCCGGCTCGTGAGCGCGAGCGAGGGGAACACCATCTCACTGCGGGCTCACTGGCGGCCGCTCGGCGAACACCAGCTTCGTCGCCTCGGCGAGCGTGACCCGACGCTGATCCCGAAAGATGAACACCGGCCCAAAGCCGGTCTCTACGCGAGTGACGCGCACGTCCATCTCGTCGGCGGCGTGCCAGAGCTCATTCATCAGCTCTTCAAGACAGACGTCGTGGAGCTGCCCGCTGATGTCGTCCAATAACGTCACGCCGAGCTCCAGCATGTCCGCCGCGGCAGCTGCCGCGTCATACCCGTGCGAGTCGCGAACCGGGAGCTTCGGAAGCCCCGCCGGTAGTGATGATGCCAGTGATGATGCCAGTGATGATGCCAGTGATCGCCGGGATGCCACCCGGGGAGTTCGATGACCTCTAGGCGCCATGTCGGGATTGTATTCAACCCGAGTGAGATCGACAATACCCGTTAACTAAGGCCCACCGCGATAGCGGCGCGGCGGCGCCCAGGACACCGGGGCCGTTGCACCAAGGGCAGGTGTTAGATACTCGAGCAGATTGCCCCGCCGAAACGTGGTAGAAAGCCGTTGCAAACTCGAGGTTTGCGCTCCGTAGAGCTGCCGCAGCCCTCCCTCGAGAGCACCGACGCTCCGCTCGCTTCAAAGCAGGAGGCATACCGTAGAGTGCGCGCGCCGCTTGCACTGCTCTCTCCACGCCGCTCTTCGGGAAACGCTGCGGCTCGAGGCGAGTCACGATTCCGCGCACCTGCCGATCGACGACCCCAACGTTGATGTTCATGGCTTAGATTCGAAGTGCGCCACCCACCGTTGCTGGTCGGGATTGGGTCCGTTCGTTACCTGCTCCTTTCACGATGCGGGCGTCGACCGCCGTCCCATTGCTGTGATTGCGGCACCCAGCGGACGTTGACGAGCTAGTCCGGCGTACAAGGTCGCCCCACGCGACCCACCAGGGTGGAAGAACGGCCAGCCCGCGAGCCTTGCCGCAGCGCCTTGCCGTCGACGCAGCGAGCGCGTAAAACGCTCACTCGCGGCAGACGCGCTTTCACGTTCTAGACCACAGAGGAGCCCCATGACGGATCGCAATGCTTCGGAGATCACCTTCTATACGAACCCCTTCTCTCGCGGTCGCATCGCGCACTGGATGTTAGAAGAGGTAGGCGCCAACTATCGGGTGGAGCTCGTGAACTTCGAGCGAGGGGAGCACAAGCGCCCCGAGTTCTTGGCCATCAACCCCATGGGCAAGCTGCCGACGATCGTGCATCGCGGCGTGGTGGTGACGGAAGCCGCGGCGATTTGCACGTACCTGGCGGATGCTTTTCCGGAGGCAAAGCTCGCGCCTACCACCAACGAGGCGGCGCGCGGCACCTACTTGCGCTGGTTGTTTTTCGCTGCGGGCTGTATCGAGCCGGCGCTCACGGACAAGGCGTTCCCGCGTGCCGGCGAGGTACGCGCCAGCGCGCTGGGCTACGGCAGCTACGCCGAGGTGGTCGACGCGATCGAGAAGGCGCTCACGCCGGGCCCTTTCATCTTGGGCGAGCGCTTCAGCGCGGCTGACGTGTACCTGGGCTCGCAGATCGGTTGGGGCATGATGATGAAGAGCCTAGGGCACCGATCAGTTTGATTCTATTGTGATATCGATCGCTTACGGTAGGGGATCGACACGGACCCACGCGACGTGATCTCGTGCGGTCATGAGG
>JAYTOL010000160.1:0-142213 GCA_043747815.1 Deltaproteobacteria bacterium | reverse complement strand
CTCTCGAGCAGGGTGTGCGCGACGACCTCGCCCGTCACCAGCGGCTGGTCCCCCTGCCCGCGCCGCACGCCTGGTGCCGCCGCTACCTGACCGAGCACGGACTGCGGTAACTTGGAGCCGTCCTCTGCGAAGGTGCTGTGCTGCAGGACCAGCGCCTTGTCGTCGGTGCCCGCGCTGGCCATCGTCTCCCGAATCCCGGTCGAGAGCATCTGCGAGGCGCACAGCACGAAGACCAGAAACGCGATGCCGAGAGCGGTGGAGACGCTCGTCGTTCGGCGCGCCCACAAGCTTCGCAAACTATAGGTCAGGAGCCGCGGCATGCTTCGTTCTTTCTGATTGCAGGCGAGGCGTCACGTCACCCTACCCAGAGCCTCGGCGACGCTCAGCTTCGTGATGCGATAGGCGGGCCACCCGGCAGATGCCGTCGCGAGGGCACAGCCCGCGGCCAGGCAGGACAGCGCCAAGCCCAGCGGAATGGTGAGCGGGGGGAAGTTCATACTCTCCTCGAGCACCGGCCCCACCACGCCCTGCAACAGAGGATAGGCAATGCCGAGCGCGAGCACACCTCCAGCGAGGCCGATGACCGCCGCCTCTCCCAAGACGATGGCCGCGATCCAACCAGGGCTGAACCCGATGGCGCGCATCACCCCAAACTCTCGAGTTTTTTCACGCGTGTTCATGGCCAGGGTGTTGCCGAGGATGGACAGCACCACCACGAGGATCATGTAACTGACGACGTCCAGCGCGGAGAGAATGGCCTGGAATCGACCGATCAGGGCGACCAACTGCATGCGATCTTGCAGCGTGAGGGTGCGGGCCGGGCTCGCGTCGAAGGTCAGATCGATGGCCTTGGCCATTTCACCAGCAGCGCCCGCCTCGAGCACCTCCACGGATATGAAGGACATCTGTTCCTGGGCTTCGATCGGCAAATTCCGGTTCAAGTGCTCCCAGTGCAACCACAGGTTGGTTCGCGACCACTCCGCGTGATGAGGCTCGTAGATGCACCTGACGTTCAGCTCCCACTCGCCGGGCGCCTCCCAGCTCTGAACGACGACGTGGTCCCCCAGCTTCCAGCCCAGTTTTTTTGCCAGATCGGCGCCCAACATCGCGCCGTGCGGGTCGTTGATGAACGCCTCCCGCTGTTCGACAGGCGAGACCAGCTGATGGTCGTGCATGTCGAGAAAACGCTTGGCTTCCGTGCCAAACGAACCAAAAAACATATCCTCCTTGCCCGGAACCTTGAACGCGGCCCAACGGCTGCCGGACGCGGTGCGTACTCCAGCCATCTCCCGAATTTGCTCGGCGTAGCGTGCGGGCAGCTGACTACCCCACCCCCGACGAGGCTGGACCACTACGCGATTGGCCTCGGCCTGGTCGATCTGCGTGCGTTGCGCGCCGACCAGGGCTCTAGGAAATACGAAGGCGCTGAGCATGATGCCCACCGTGAGCACCGTCATCAAGGTCCGCACGGGCGCCCGCAGCGTGTTGCGCAAGATGAGCTGACTAGTGTGCAAGCGGCTCTTTCGTGGTGGGTACTCAGGGCGCGAAGGCGCCACGCCGCGCAGCAAGTTATCCCGCTTTGCAGCTTCGCGCCACGCTTCCACGACGCGCTCTTTCGCCTATGATTCCTCTTCGATGAGACGAGCCACCAGAGACTCAGGGTGGCCCGGCTCGTGCGGCGCCTGCACCCCGCTCGATGCGATGCCCCGGAGCGCAACTCTCGTTCGGGGGGTCGCGATCTGAGGAGCGCTGCCGCGGAACGACCCCTCGAGGCACCGGGGCCAGCCAAGCCGGGATCGATCGGCCCTCGCCGCACATTGATGGGTACCGCGATGAGCTCGCGCGAGACTGTTAGGGCGAAGGCGATTCGAGAAAGATGCTCATGAAGCCGTCAAAAGACGTGAACTCCGTCTGCCGTGCCGCTTCGGTATCGGCGTTTTTGCTGCTCGGAGGGGGGTGCAGCGCCAGCTCGGATCGTCCGACCTCGAGCCGCGCCCCGGCGCCGGGCTCTTCTCCGGCAGTCAGCGCTCCTGGGCCGGCCGGCTTCGGTAGCGGTGACGCCATCGTCGGCCTCGAGCCCGGCCCGATAGGGGGCGGCTTGACTGACGGAACCCCGGGCACGCTCCCGGCGGGGGACTGCGGCAGTTCAAAGACAGGGGCCACGCTCGTTCGAGAGCCCGTCGACATCATCCTCATCGTCGACAACTCCGGCAGCATGGCGAACGAAATTATCGGCGTCCAAAACAACATCAACGTCAATTTCTCGAACATCCTGGGCAGCGCGGACATGGATTATCGCGTCATCCTGATCGGGCGCCACGGGTCGGCGCTGGCGGACAACTCGATCTGTATCGAGGCGCCTTTGAGCGGTGCGGCGTCCTGCGACCCGTTGCCGCCGACGGCGGTGTTCGGCGAACGCTTCGTTCAATACAACATGAAGATCGACAGCAACGACACGTTCGTCAAAATGATCGGCGCCTACCGCGCGCCGTTCGAAGACACCATCTTCGAAGACAAGTCGTACATCACGGAGCTGGGCTGGAACGTGTACCTACGCGCGGGCGTACGTAAGGTGTTCGTCGAGCTGACGGACGACGACCCAGAGGAGATGACGTCCCAGGCTTTCGACACCGCGCTCCTCGGTCTGGATGCATTGCAATTCGGCACGGCCGCGGCTCGAAACTACATTTGGCACAGCATCGTGGGCATCGGCGAGAAGCCCATCCCCACCGAAGCCTGGCTGCCCGATGAGCCGATCGTGCAAACGCTGTGCGGTGCCGCCGGCGACGTCGAAAGCGCCGGCGTCCCGTATCAGGAGCTCAGCAGATTGACGGGCGGCCTACGCTTTCCGCTCTGCCAGTCGGCATCTTACGACGTCGTGTTTCGGCGCATCGCGACCGACGTCATCACGCGCACCGACATCGAGTGCGACTTTGCGATCCCGGCGCCGCCTGCGGGCAAGGCGCTCGACCTCGACAAGGTCGCCGTCTCTTACACGGCGGACGTCGGCGCCGCTCCCGAGACCTATGCCCAGGCTCCCGATAGCAGCGCCTGTCAACCGAACGCCTTCTTCATCGAGAGCGATCGCATTTACCTCTGCCCAGACACATGCTCGGTCTTGAAAGCCAACCCGCTCGCCTCGATCGACGTGCTCTTCACTTGTGAGAGCACGCTCATCGTGCCGAGATGAGCCCTGGAGCTCCCCAAAAATGCAGACACGCCTTCGTTCGATGTTTTTGAGCTTTTGCTTCCTCGGGGGAGCGGCCGCGTCCCTCAATTGTTCGGCAGGCGAGAGCGACACGGCAGGGCCCAGCCGTGTCGTGGGTCCGGCAACGCCGACGCTCCCGACAGGGGAGCCTGGCACGGGCAACCCGGTGAACGGTGCACCTACGGGTGAGGGCCCCGGCACGCCCATCTTTGGCGGGGTCGAGGCCACACCGGTGGTGGCGCCGAACACGCCCATCACCGCCTCCCGCTGCACGCTGGAGGGCAGGCCGAAGACGACCGTTCGAGCCACGATCTACGACCCCGCCGGCAGGCTGCCGCTTTATAACGTCATGGTGTACGTGCCGAGCACCGAGCTCGACCCGATCGTCGAGGGCGCGACCTGCGATCGCTGCGACGCGACGGCCTCCGGAACACCTGCTGCCGCGGCGCTCACCGATCCGTCGGGAGCGTTCGTGATGGAGGACGTGCCCGACGGGACGAACATCCCATTCGTCATCCAAATGGGCAAATGGCGCCGGCAGATCAGGCTCGCCCAGGTCCTGCCCTGTCAGGACAACACGTTCGATGACCCCGAGTTGTTTCGCCTCCCCCGCACTCAGGCGGAGGGCCACCTGCCGAAGATCGCGATGGTCACCGGGCGAGCTGACAAGCTCGAAGGGATGCTGCGGGTGATCGGCGTCGCCGACTCCGAATTCACGAACCCAGGCGGGTCTGGACGCGTGAACCTCTACACCGCAGGCTTCGAATCCATCGCGTCCTACGTCAACGGCGACCCGCTGCCATCCGCGGACGAGCTGCTCGGGTCCGTCGAGCGGCTCTCGCAATACGACATGGTCATCATGTCTTGCCATGGGGAGAGCACGAGCCTCGGCTATGCGCAACCCACCGCTCAAAAGGAGGCGGCCAAGGCCTATGTCGACGGCGGTGGGCGCATGTTCGGGTCGCACTTCTACTTTAGCTACCTGCGCGGCCCGCCCGGCAGCAAGAATCACTTCGCCACGCCGTTTCCCGACGTCGCGACCTGGGACAGCGACTCCTCGCCTACCCAGTTTGACATCGAGACCAGCTTCCCGAAGGGGCAGGCCTTCGCGCAGTGGCTCTTCAACGTGGGTGCTTCACCGGTGCTCGGCGCGATCGAGCTCGAGGGTGTGGAGGGCTCCGCGGCAACTCTGCTCACGCCGTACACGCAACCCTGGATCTCTGGCCCGAACACGATCCCCTATTTTTCCATGAACATGCCCGTTGAAAAAGCGGACAGGCCTGATGAGCAGTGCGGGCGTTTCGTGCACACTGGCATCCACGTCGCCGAGGGCGACAATGACCCCTTCCCATCGGGGAACGCCGATCGCGAGCTGACCCCGCAAGAGAAAGCCTTCGAGTTCTTGATCTTCGATCTGTCTGCCTGCCCTGCCCGGTTCGACATCCCGCCCGCGCCCCCCAAGGTCGAGGTGCAGATCAGATAAAGCTCGGCGAGCTGATCGTCGACGCGAGCAGCAGTGACCATGAGGTCAGCCTTCTGGCACGCAGGCGCCTGCGTTACACTGCTCGGCAGGGCCGCAGGGCGTGACGTCGCTGCACTGGGTGCCGCACGAAGCGTCCGTATCGAGCGCGGTTTGCAACCTCATCGGCGCTCGCACCCGGGGTGGCGTGCAGTCGGCGAAGTTGGCCGCACAATTGGGGTGCACAGGCCCGCGACGCAGCTCGTGCCGATTACCGGCGGATCGCCGCTGAAGGCGCGGGCGCAGGCGTCGCAATGCTCGACCGAGGTGTCAGTGTCCGTGCACTCCCCGCCGCTGATGGCTGTTGATGCACGCAAACTGCACACACCTGAGGTGCGGCGTCCGCCCCGCCCCGACCGAAGCGCCTAAGGCCCGCGCCCGGCCACCGCAAGGGAGGCGGGCAACGCGCCTGCACCCGAGGCGATCGCCGGCGCGCCATCCGGAGAGCCCTGACGCTGCTCGAGCCGATTGAGCGACGGCTGGCGTTGCGAGTAGCCCCCTCCCGTGCTGGATTACCCTTCCAGCCTCCAGGGTATGAACGTCATCGCAGCGGAGCCGACCCCCGAAAGCCAGGCTCCCCTCGTGCGCGGGCTTTCCTTGGTCAGGACCAGAGATTTGAGCCATATTGTGGCCAGGTGCCGGCTCGGCAGGGCCACCCCTTTGCCTAAATGACACGGGAGTCTAATGAAATTTCCAGCCAAGGTTGCTACTCGCTTGCTCGCCCTCGGGTTGGCCACTGGGCTCGCAGCAGCGGCACTTGCGGAGCCGCCGGTTGCGCGGCTCACCACCGCTCAGGCCACCGAAGCGAATATCACCCGGCTGACGACCAGCATTCTCGAGCGCTCTCAGTTCGCGCATCACCCTCTAGACGGGGAGCTGGCGGGGAAATTCCTGGACGGGTATCTGGATGCATTGGACGGTAGGCGCTCGCTGTTCGTGCAGTCCGACGTCGATGAGTTCGCCGCGTTTCGGCCGACACTGGCGCGGGTCACGCGCGAAGGCGACACCAGCGCGGCTCATGCCATCTGGCGCCGGTACCTGCAGCGGCTGCGGGAGCGGACCGCGTACCTGACTGAGCAGCTAAAGACCGCAAACTTCGACTTCACGGGACACGATATCTATTCCTTCGACCGCGAGCATGCTCAGCGGCCCCGCGACTTGGCGGCGGCCCAGGCGAATTGGCTACAGGAGCTGCGCGCCGAGTACCTCGACGAGAAGCTGCGCGACGCTCCCAAGGAGAAGATCGCCGCTACGTTGACGCGCCGCTATGAGCAACAGCAACGGACCATGTTGGCCCTGGGCGAAGGGGAGGTGCTCGAGATCTACTTGAACGCGCTCGCCCACGTGTATGATCCGCATTCGGATTACCTCGGTCACGAGCAGATGGACAGTCTGTCCATCTCCATGAACCTCTCGTTGTTCGGCATCGGCGCGGTTCTGGAGTCGGCCGACGGTTACACCACGATTCGGGAAGTACTGCCGGGAGGGCCCGCGTCTCGCGGAGCTGTCCTGCAACCCGGTGACCGCATCGTCGCAGTGGCACAAGCTGGCAAAGAGCCGGTCGACATCGTGAACATGCCCCTGTCACGCGCCGTCGATCTGATTCGCGGCCCCAAGGGCTCCAACGTGACGTTGACCATCCTTCCGGCGAGCGCGCCCGAGGGTAGCCTGCCGAAGGCGGTGGCGCTGGTGAGGGACGAGATTCAGCTCGAAGATCAGCAGGCAAAGGCAAGCGTCGTGGATTTGCCGACCGCTCCGGGTTCAGTCCTTCGACTCGGTGTGATTGACCTGCCGTCGTTCTATGCCGATATGGGCTCGCCCGACGCGAGAGGACGTCGCAGCGTGACCGCGGACGTCGCGCGCCTGCTGACCAAGCTGAAGGCAGAAAATGTACAAGGCCTGATCATCGACTTGCGACGCAATGGCGGAGGCTCGCTCGAGGAGGCCATCAGCTTGACGGGGCTATTCATCCCGCGAGGCCCGGTGGTGCAGACCCGCGGCCCAGCCGGCGACGTGGACGTGGAGGCAGACACCGATCCTACCCAACAGTACGCGGGGCCATTGATGTTACTGACGAGCCGCTTCAGCGCGTCTGCTTCGGAGATCCTGGCCGGCGCGCTCCAGGACTACGGGCGCGCGGTCGTCGTGGGGGATTCCTCCACCTTTGGCAAGGGCACGGTGCAGAGCATCGTGCCTCTGGCTCGCGTGATGGACCAGAGCGGTCTGTCGCACAGCTATGATCCTGGCGCGCTCAAAATTACCATCCGTAAGTTTTACAGACCGAGCGGTTCTTCGACACAGATGCGCGGTGTGGCCTCCAATATCGTGCTGCCTTCCACCAGCGACTTCAGTGACGTCAGTGAATCGGCCATGGACAATCCACTGCCGTGGGACGCGGTGCCAGTTGTGGCCTTCGCCCGAGAGAATCGCGTGGCGCCGTATGTCGACACCCTGCGAGAGCGGTCCGTTCAGCGCGTCACGACAGACAAGGACTTTGTCTACCTGGCGGAAGACATCGCTCGGCTGCGCAAGAGCCTGGCTAAAAAGACAGTCTCCTTGAACGAGGTCGAACGCCGGAAAGAGGTGGCAGAGGGCAAAGCGCGTCAAGCCGAGCGGGAGAAGGAGCGGGCAACGCGCAAGGCACAGAAGCCGACGACATACGAGATCACCCTCAAGAACGCGGCGGCGCCTGGCCTACCTCCGCCCCTCACCACCGTGGACGCAAAGGCCGCGGCTTCTGAGAAGAGCGCGTCGCGAGCACCGGCCAATCCGGACAGCAGCGCGACGAGGCCCGGTCCGGGAGAAGACATCATCCTGAACGAAGCGCAGCGCATCCTCGCCGACTACGTGGACAGCGAGCGCAGCCACACTCAGGTTCAAGTCGGAAAACGCTAACTGCCGAGCTCACGAGCCCGAGCTCGCGAGCCAACGCGAGAGCTCGGCGACGGCAGCGGGCTTGAGCGCGTAGTCACGCTGGTTGGCGTGGCAGTCACTACACTTGAGTGACTGCCCCGTGGCGGTGGCCTTGCCGATCGCGTCCTTCATCACCCGCTTCGCCGCGGGTCGCCCGCCGCTAGCACACGCTTCACGAACTCGCGACACGCTGAAGCTTGCCGCCTTGCAGGGGTCGGAGCCCGCATAGGTGGACGCGGTAGGCGCGGCTGAAACGCTCTGCTTGGCGCTCGGCGCCTTTGCCTTGCTCTTGCCCTTCGCCTTTGCGGTTCGGGCATTTGCAGACGTCCGACGCTTCTGCAGCTCTCGAGCGAGAGGATTGGATGCGGGCCCGAGAGCTGCCGGCTCTGGCGCGGCGCCCTCCGGTTCGGCGATTGATGTCGTCGCGTCTAGATCTATCTCGCCGGGCTTGGCCTGGCTCGGCTCGATCGGACTCGGCTCGACCGGCTTCGGCTCCACGGCGCTTGGCTTCGAGGGGGCAGGCTCCGCCGCCGTCGAGGCGCGGGCGACCGCGGGCTCGTCGGGCGCCGAGGCGAGCTCGGCCTGACCCCACGCGACCTTCGCAGGTGCCGGCGACCGCACGACTTCCGCCTGACCTCCGCATGCGCTCAGCCCAAGGCTTTGGACCGCGAGCCACAGCAGCGCCCTCTTCAAAGACTGACATCGCACAATCACTTCACCTGCCTCCAATTTATGAGGGACTCTACGCCCACTGCTCGCGAGAGGTTATCCCATCCAGCCAGAATCCCTCCGCCGCGACGCTCAGGTGAGCCCACGGAGCTCCGAGCCGCGCTAAAGGCTGAGCTCTGCACCATCCGACAGCGGCCTGCGGTTGAGGCCATTCGTCTCTCCTTTCGAGCAATGCTCTGGGGACCCTGCGGACCCGGGTCGGTGGCCTAGCTGGGCCGCAGACCGGCGGCGCCTTTCGCGAGCCGCGAAAACGGCCCCCTGCAGCTCGAAGGGAAGGGGCCACGACGCTGGTCTAGCGCAACGATTGCAGGTAGCAATCTGCCTGCGTTTTTAGCGCGGTTCCGCGTCTACGGCCGGGACCAGCCCAAGCCGGCGGCCCTTTACTGCGCACGGCTGCTGTTTCACCCCAAGGAACACCGATTCATGGCCCCTCTGCCTCCGCCCACCCAGCCCCAACCGCAACGCCGCTTCCGTTCGCGGGATTGGTTTGACGATCCGAAGCACATCGACATGGTGGCGATCTACATCGAGCGCTTCATGAACTACGGCCTCACCGCCGACGAATTGCTCTCCGGCAAACCCATCATCGGCATCGTGCAGTCGGGCAGCGACATCAACCCTTGCAACCGCATCCACCTCGAGACGGTGAAACGCGTGCGTGACGGGGTGCGCGACGCCGGAGGCGTGCCGATGGAATTCCCTCTGCACCCCATCTTCGAGAACTGCCGGCGCCCGACCGCCGCCCTGGACCGAAACCTCGCCTACCTAGGCCTGGTCGAGATCCTACATGGCTATCCCATCGACGCCGTCGTTCTGACCACCGGCTGCGACAAGACGACGCCCGCTCAGGTCATGGCAGCGTCGACCGTCGACATCCCCGCCATCGTGCTCTCGGGCGGTCCGATGCTGGACGGCTGGCACGAAGGCGAGCTGGTCGGCTCCGGCACCGTGATCTGGCGCTCGCGCCGCAAGCTAGCGGCGGGCAAGATCACGGAGCTACAATTTCTGCAGGCAGCGTCAGCGTCGGCCCCTTCACTCGGCCACTGCAACACGATGGGCACGGCGTCCACTATGAACGCCGTAGCGGAAGTGCTGGGCCTGTCGCTGCCCGGCTGCGCGGCGATCCCCGCGCCTTACCGCGAACGCGGGCAGATGGCATACAATACCGGCCGCCGCATCGTCGATATGGCGTACGAGGATCTGCTGCCCTCCAAGATCCTCACGCGCGCATCGTTCTTGAATGCCATCGCGACGATCGCCGCCATCGGGGGCTCGACCAACGCACAGCCACACCTCGTCGCCATGGCCCGGCACGCGGGCATAGAGATCACTCCGAATGACTGGATGAAGTATGGGCGCGACATCCCATTGCTCGTCAACATGCAGCCTGCGGGCAAGTACCTCGGCGAACGTTTTCATCGAGCGGGCGGCGTGCCCGCGGTCCTCTGTGAGCTCTTGCGCGCGGGGCGCATCGACGGCCAGGTGCTCACGGTAACAGGGCGGCCCCTGGCGGAGAACGTCGCCGGCAGCGAGACGACCGACCGCGAGGTCATCTGCAGCTACGACGAGCCGCTCCAGAAAGACGCTGGCTTCCTGGTGCTCCAGGGCAACCTCTTTGATTTCGCGATCATGAAGACGAGCGTCATCTCCGAGGACTTCCACAAACGTTTCCTCGCCGCAGACAATGCGTTCGAGGGGCGCGTCGTCGTGTTCGATGGCTCCACCGATTATCATGATCGCATCAACGATCCTTTGCTCGGGGTCGACGAGCGGACCATCCTCGTGATCCGCGGCTCAGGCCCGCTCGGCTGGCCCGGCTCCGCGGAGGTGGTGAACATGCAACCACCCGATGCTCTCATCGCGCGCGGCATCATGAGCCTTCCGACCCTGGGAGATGGCCGCCAATCCGGCACGTCCGACAGCCCATCGATCCTCAACTGCTCACCCGAGAGCGCCGCGGGTGGGGGCCTGTCCTGGCTGCGCACTGGCGACAGGATCCGCATCGATCTCAACTCCGGCAGCTGCAATGCGCTGGTGAGTGACGAGGAAATTGCGCGCCGCAAGACGCAAGCGCCACCCGCGATCCCAGAAAGCGCAACCCCCTGGCAAGAGCTCTATCGCGCCACGGTAGGTCAGCTCGACAGCGGCGCCGTCATCGAGCTGGCCGTGAAGTACCGCGGCGTGGCGCGACAGACACCGCGGCACAATCATTGAGCGGCCGTCGGCTCGAGGGGGCATCCCCGCCGGGTCGACGGCGAGCGAGGAGGCGCTGCACGACAGGCACCAGCGACGTTCGGGCGTCCGCCTTCGACACCACTCCATCTGCTCTCACCCGAGCAGCAACGCTTCTCAATTCGTCGACGCTGCAGCTCGACGCGAGCACTAGGCTGAGATCTTGGAGTCGCGGATTTTCTCGCAACATCTTGGCGGACTTGTCCCCGTCCATCTCCGGCATGAAGACATCGAGCACCGCCACGTCGATGCGCTCGGTGAGGATCATGCGGGTAGCGCCGATCGGCGAAGGCAGCTCCCATACTTTGTGGCCTGCCTTTCGGAGCAGCGATCCGAACAACTCGCGAGTGATTTCGTCATCATCGATCACTAACACTCGACCCGACATGTCCCCCCGGGGTCCGTCCACATCCCGACGCGGGCCCGACAGAGACAACGGACGCCAGCGCCCTTGAATAAGAGCGGCAGGCCGCTCCTGTGGCCACCGAAACACACGTTGCCGCGCAAGGCCCCACACGTGGGCATCGCCTTGCCAAACGATCGGCTTTATCATGTGCCGCCCGCGGACTGAGGCGCGCGCACGGAGGAGGCGATCGATGGCGTACGGCGTAGGTGGACCCGACTCGCGGATCCCATGGCTCGCGGCAGAGACCGGGGTGGAGCAGGCGGCGTATTCTGAAGTCGAAGACGAAGCCGCAACGGCGCTCGTCGAAGTCATGCTCGAGCCGCCCAAGTGGCTCGTTCAGATCACCCCCTTCGATCGCCGGATGATGGAGACGGCGCAGCTCGTGACTGAGTTGCTCGATGGGGCGCTGGTGCGGGGGGATACTCTCGTGTGGCGCGGGGGAATGAGTGATTGGGTCCCGATCGGGGAAATCCAGCAGCTGCTCGGCGACACACGTCACGGCGCTACCCTGCCGCCGCGCGCCGCTGTGAGCTCCGACCGGAGGAACAGGCCATTCGCGGAGCTGTTGGCTGCAGTCGCGGTCGCCATCTCGATCGCTGCCGGGACGCTCACCGTGCTCGCGAGGGGGGGAGTCTTCGAGCCGAGCGCCGCTTCACGCAGGATTGAACGAGCTACGGGTCAGCGCCAACGCGTAGCGCGGAATGACGGCGCGCCTCAGCAAAGGCGGGCTGCGCTGCGCGCGCGTGGCCCCGAGGCGACGCACACCACGAGCTCATCGCTGCCCTGAGCCCGCCACGGCTTAGTTAGGCGAACGCTCTTACGCTGCCTCCGCAGAGCCTCGCGCCGACCGCGCGAGCTCACGTTCGCGCTGGTTCAGGACGCCGAAGATAACCCCGGAGCCCTTACCGCATCAATTGATCGTGAGCGCCGGGGAACCCCGCGTTGCAATGATGTGAGCTCGCCTCTACTTCGCACGCCTGATGTTGCACAGTCGGCAATCAGTTCACGTAGACGTCACATAGCGCCGGGCTTGAGGGGTCCCCCCAAAAGGTTGCGCGCTACACGCACCGAACGCATGACACTGAACTGAGGCGCACCGGTACGTCGAAGTTCGACGCTTGCCATCGAGCTGTGATGTCGGTCCCCTACTTTGCTGGCTCGTGACACATCCAAAGCGACGACTCCCCATCTGGTTCTTGATCGCTGCCGTTGGCGCAGCCGGGGGCATCCTCAGCTGGACGTTTCGCGACGTCGACTTCGTCCGGGTGCAAGCGCTACTGCAGACCATAGGCAGCGCCGGGCTGGCGGCGCTGCTCTTGCCCATGGGCGCGTCGCTCTTCATCGAATCGGTCGGCTGGGGATGGGCATTTCAGAGCTTCGGCCGACCCGTGCGGCTCATGGGGCTGTTCCGCGTCCGGGTGACGAGTGAGGCTCTAGCGCTGACACTGCCGGCAGGCATGTTGTTCTGCGAGTCGATGAAGCCATTCCTTCTGGCGAGGCATTGTGGCCTGCCGCCAGAGCCCGGCATCGCTGGTATGGCTGCGCGCAAGTACCTGCTCCTGGTGTCGCAGGCGGCGTACATTACGCTCTTCGCGGTGCTGGGTGCGCCCTTCCTGGAGACGGCAGGGGCTGCGCTCTTCGGTCGACCCGGGCTGTCCTACGCCGTGCTCGGCGCAGGGCTTGCCGTGGGGCTGGCGGCGCTGGGCTGCGCCATGACGCTGCACCGCGGCCGAGTAGCCGAGCGCGTGCTCCGCGCCTTGTCGCGGCTTCCCATACGACGCCTGCGCGACGTGCTGCAGAGGAGCCGGCCTCAGTTTACCGGAACCGACAGCGAGCTTCAGCTGTTCTTCCGCGGCTCGCTTATCACTTCGTCCCTGCCGGCGCTGGCGTTCCTTTGCGGCTGGCTGCTGGAGTCGCTCGAGACGTATCTCATCCTGCGCCTGCTCGGGGTCGAATTGCCCTTCGTGGCCGTGGCGAGCTTCGAGGTGGCGCTCTCGTTCGTCCGCCACGTGACCTTCGTGCTGCCAGCAGGTCTCGGAGTTCAAGATCTGGGTTATGTGGCGTTCTTGCGGGCGCTCGGAGTGCACGACCCGTTGGTGGTCGGTGCAGCCTTCGTCGTATTGAAGCGCGCCAAGGAGTGTATTTGGGCCATGCTTGGATTCGCGCTGCTGTGGTCCGATTTGCGGGCGGCCCCTACGAGCATATGTTCCGCGGAGGGGTCGGCGGCTACCCAACGCCGCTGGGCTCTATCGCGTTTGGCATCATTGACTTGGTGGACTTGGAGCGGAGCCGCCCCGCGCCATAAGTCCCGGTGAACGCCTTTGCCGATGAAGGCGCGAGGCCGAGCGCGGGCCTGGCGGTGCTCGGCGCGCGCCTTCGGAAGGACCTGTAGGGTTACGAGTCTGTGACAAGCCAAGCGTCATGCGGCTGGCGACTTGCGCCTTGTCACATCGTTCAGCAAAGTGCGCTCGAGCGGCGAGCTTGCCCTGAGCCGAGTGTCGCACCGCTACATGGCTGAGGGCTGTAGCTAAAGGCAGTAGCCGGGGCGGGCACCCAGGTGGAGATGCCTGAGGACGGGCGCGGTGCATTCCGTTGAAGGAGACTCAATGTCGAACATTCAAAGCCACGAAGGCCTGTTTGAGACGGTGCGTGGTCTGCGGGCCGAGGTTTTGGCGGAGGCGGAGGACTTGCTCAGGGTCCTTCTCCCCAATATCGAGCGTGCCAGCTTCCTAGGCTCGGCTCACAACCTCGCTTGCTATTTGGCATTGCGCCGTCGTGACTTGCGTAGCCTGCAGCTCGGGTTGATGCGTTGGGGGCTCTCCTCGCTCGGCCGCAGCGAGTCGCGCGTAGTAGCCATGTTGGATGCCGTGCTGCACACCTTGGGCTCAGTCACCGGTGCAGACGCCGTGTTGCTTCCGGCGTACCCGGACGAAGAGGCTGTCTTCAGAGGTTATCAGATCATCACAGAGCAGGCGGAGGCGCTCTTCGGCAGAGCCCAACCAGAGCGCTCGACGCGAATCATGGTCACGCTCCCGACCGAGGCTGCCGACGACCCCTCGATGTTGATGGACTTGTTGCTAGCCGGCGTCGAGTGCGTCCGCATCAACTGTGCGCACGACGACGAGAGCGTGTGGCAGGCTATGTTGGATAACTTGAGGGCCGCCGAGCAGACGCTCGGCCTGGCCGACCGAGTGCCCGTGCTAATGGACTTGGGCGGGCCGAAGGTGCGCACCCTGCGCCCAAGAAAGCAGGAAAAAGATCGGTACGAGGTGGGCGACAAGCTGCTCCTGACGGCGCTCGACGTCGAGGACGTCCGCGAGCGCAAGCCGGGCAAGCAAGAAAAAACCTCCAAGGCATTACCCGTGGTGGGATGCACGTTACCTCCAGCTCTCGAGCGCTTGAGCGTCGGGCAAATGGTGTACATCGACGACGGGCAAATCGGCGCCCGTGTGCTCGAACGGATCACGCTTGGGGTAGTGATCGAAATCGTCCAGGCCCCGCTGAAGGGCCGCAAGATCCGGTCTAACAAGGGCATCAATTTCCCCGATACCGAGTTCGAAGTAGCTTCCCTGACGGATAAAGACAAACTCGACCTTGCCTTTGTCGTCCAGCACGCCGACATGGTCGGCTACTCGTTCGTGCAGACGGAAGCGGATATCGCTGCCTTACTCCTAGAGCTTGCCGCGCGCGTCCCGAGCCATCGATCGCCACCAGCGTTGGTGCTGAAGATCGAGACCAAGAAGAGCGTGCAGAACCTGCCGGCTCTGATCGCGTGCGCCGCCAGCAAGCTGCCGACCGCGGTGATGATCGCGCGCGGCGACCTCGCGATCGAGCTAGGATTCTCCCGCATCGCGGAGATGCAAGAGGAGATACTCTGGCTGTGCGAGGCAGCGCACGTGCCCGTGATTTGGGCGACCCAAGTCTTGGAGGGCATGGCCAAGGAGGGACTGCCCACGCGCGCCGAGGTCACGGATGCGGCCATGGCAGGACGCGCGGAATGCGTCATGCTCAACAAGGGGCCACGCATCATCCTTGCGGTCCAAATGCTCGCCACGGTACTCAGTCGCATGCAGGGCCACCAGTACAAGAAAACGCCGCAGTTGCGCGTCCTACATGCCTGGGACGCGGCCTTCCCGGGGGCGCATCGAGCAGCCGGCGCCACTGGGAAAAATCGCCCAGACGCTGCTGGCGAGCGACCCGAAAGCGCCCGCTCCACCGCAAACTGAAACTAGATGCGCACAGGCGAGCCATCGGGAGCGGGCGAACGTACCAGGTCGCGAAGCTGGTGCTCATGGTCCCAGAGCTGAGCGACAACCCCGAGATTCGAGCGGCGTACTTCGGGCTCTGAGAAGGCGATCTTACGCTGCGTGGCGCAGTTCCTCCCCAGTTGAGTCTCCGGAATTCGACATCGCCGACGGGGACGACAAAAGTGTCTCAGCGATTGAAGCAGGACGGGATGCGACTGACTGAACAGTCGTGGCGTGGCGCGACATGCGCGTATGGCATCCAGACTCCGAGCTTCCATCGCTTTGCCCGGTGTGCCCGAGCGTGCAATATCCTCAGAACTATGCGCGTTACATTATCTTTTGGATTGCTCGTGAGCCTTACTGCGTTGCCCGCGCTCGCCGAGGCGGCGCCCCGCCGTTACTATCGAGATGAGCGTCGCTACGAGCGCTACGACGACCGAGACTATAACGGGCACGACGGCTTGTTCCTGCGCGTTGCAGTTGGCGCGGGTGGAGTCGGTGCGAACGATGAGCTCAACGACCTGACGCTGAGCGGTGGCGCCGGCCTTTTCTCGCTCGATCTGGGCGGCGCGGTCGCGCCGGACCTGGCGCTGCATGGCAGGCTATCGGTCAACTCGATGTTCGAGCCCACCATCTCGAGCGGCGGAGATGACCTCGGCGATCTCGACGATACCTCACTCACGTTCTCGCTGCTCGGGGCTGGGTTGACGTACTATCTGCCGTCGAACCTGTATCTGACCGGCGTCCTCGGCTTGTCGCGAGCGTCCTTTGAGCTCGACGGGGACGAATATGATGCGCTCAATGGGATCGGGTTCATTGGCGACCTCGGCTACGAGTGGCAGCTGGCTCGAGACTGGGGCATCGGCGTCGCAGGGCGGCTGGAGCTTCACTCGGTCCAGGGTGACGGCGAGGAGCTGCAGACGGCCGCGCTCGGCGTGTTGGTCAACCTGACGTACTTCTGAGGGCGGCGAGGCCGCGGCACGTGGCCGGCCTCGGCCAGCCCGGGGCGTCCTTGTCTCGAAACCTGGACGGTCGTCCTGCGCGTCGGGCTGCACCCCCCTGAAGCTCCTGGGCCGTGGCTCGGCTGTCGACTAATCGGGTCGGAGGTAGGGAGCGGACTCAGCCCTCGCCGCTGAGGCGCTTAGGCCTGAGCGTGGCATGCGCCCGAGGCATCCGCCGGGAGACGAGCGCTGAGGTCGGCCCCTGCTCGGGCTGGGAAAGCGCCAGGCGCTCTGCCCCCTTCACGAACTCGAGAGGAGGCATGGGCGCACCGAACAAATAGCCCTGGAGGATGCCACACCCCTCCGCGCTCAATATCTGCAACTGCTCGGCCGTTTCGACCCCTTCGGCGACCACGTCCAGGCCGAGCCGGGTCGCGGAGTGGATGATCCCGCCCACCAGGTGGCGAGTGCGAACGTCCAGCGCAATCGAGGCGACCAGGCTGCGATCGACCTTCAGCGTCGTGATGGGAAATTTCTCGAGAAAGGTGAGCGAACCGTAGCCGGTACCAAAATCGTCGAGCGCCAGGCGATAGCCATCGTCGGCGAGCCGGCGCAGCACCCCGCGAACATTCTCCGTATTACGGAGCAGCGTGTTCTCCGTCATTTCTAGCTCCACATCGCTCGGCGCGAGGCCCGCCTCGTGGGTGGACCTGAGCAGGTGGACGACGAAATCGCGACCCATCAGCTGCCGTGGCGAGACGTTGATGCCGATACGATCGACCCATTGACCCGCGTCACGCCATTGCTGCAGCTGCCGGCAGGCGGTCTCTACGATCCAGGGTCCAAGGTCCATGATCAACCGCGTGTCCTCGAGGGCACGCATGAAGTCGCGAGCCTCGACCATGACGTCACTCGAGGGGGCCCAGCGCAAGAGCGCTTCGGCGCCCAGGAACTCGCTCTGTGGGGAGACCTGGGGTTGGTAGTGTAAACGGAACTGTTTCAACTCCAGCGCGCGGCGGACTTGGCCCTCGAGCTTCAGGCGGTGAGCGACACGCCGTTTCAGCTCGATGCCGTGTACGTGCACTCCGTTCCGGCCGTTCTCCTTCACCACGTACATCGCCGCATCGGCGGCGGAGAGTAACGCCTTGCCGTCCGTGCCCGACGCCGGGAAGATGGCTGCCCCCACGCTCGCCGTCGGCTGTATCCTCGTGCCGGAGAGCTCGATGGGGCGGCGCAGCTCGGCAAGGATTCGCTCCGACAGGGGCTCGATGTCCTCTGGCTCCATCAGCGGCGTGGCCAGGACAGCGAACTCATCCCCACCGAGGCGGGCGACCGTATCTGTCTCGCGTACCGCGACCTGCAGCCGATGGGCGACTTCCTGGAGCAACGCATCGCCCGCCTCGTGACCGAGAGAGTCATTGATGAACTTGAACCCATCCATGTCGAGAACGAGCACCGCGAAGCTCCCGTGGGTCCGCTTGGCGAAGGCTGCGGCTCGGACCAGATGCTGGCGAAACAAGCTGCGGTTCGCGAGCCCGGTCAGAGGATCGTGAAAGGCGATGTTGGCGAGCCTCCACTCCGCGCGCTTGCGCTCTTCCGCATGGCGCAGGGCTCGACCGACGTCTGCAGTGGCGAGCTGACTCTTGAGGATACAATCCTGAGCGCCCGCCTGGATAGCCTGGACGGCCAAATGCGGATCAGCGACCGAGGTGAGCACAACCACGCCCGTCTGCGGCGCCTCGCTCTGCAGCCGTGCGATGGTCTGGAGGCCGGCGCCATCGGCCAGCTCGAGGTCGAAGGCGATGACGTCGAACTTGTGCTGCCCGATCAACGAACAGGCCGTGGCCATATCCGGTGCCAACGTCGTCCTGAACTCACCAGGATGCTGAGATTCCAGGTCGGCAGAGAAGGCGTCGGCGTTTCCCGCGTCGCGTTCGATGAGCAGCACGTGAGCCTTGGTTCGCTCACGTGAGGACGCCGGCGGCGGCGAGGTCGAAACCGCCCCGAAATCAGTGCCTCGGACTGCGGCAGCGAGCTCGCTCTCTTCCCACGGTTTGGGAAAAATGCGGATGCGATGGCCGGTGGGCAACAGATCTTCCGGCACGGGTCCTCGCCCCGTCAACACCAGGAACCGAGCCTGAGGTTGCATGGGGCTCAAATGCTGTAAGAACGAGATGCCTCCCATTCCAGACATCTGCAGGTCGGTAATTACGACGCGAAATCGCTCATTGTGCGACAACGCCAGGGCCTCCTCAGCGGTGGCCGCTACGACCACCGTGAAGCCCAGCCGACCCAATTGACGAGCGACGAGCGCTCGAACTTGCGGCTCATCGTCGACAAGAAGGATCTTTCCCCCTTCCCCTCCCACACCGGGGTGAACGGCCAATCCCGGAGGCACCTAAGAGGAAAACGGGCACGCGGCAGAGCGCTCGTCAAGCCGGCATCATTTTATCAGCGTATCCGATGAGATGCGCGTGCTGCTTCGAAACGGCGCGTGTCGGAGGGCAGGTCTCCCGAGCACAGCGAGCTACTCTCGTTCACACGCGCAGCGCCGCGAGCTCCAATTTGCAGGCCTCATTCGACGCTGAGGCAGCGCCGGGGCTCGATGCGTCGAGCACTTCTCTCACTTTGCGCGTGAGTGCTGCTGGGGTGATGGGCTTCTGCAGAAAGGCGCTGGTAGCATCCGAGATGTTGTACCGCAGCACCGGATCGTTCGTGTAGCCCGACATGTACAGCACCCTCATCTCTGGACAAATCATGAGCAAGCGCTCCGCCAGCTGCCGCCCGCTCATGCGTGGCATGACCATGTCCGTCAATAGTAAGTGGATGGGCGCCGAGTGCTGCTCGCAGAGTAAAAAGGCTTCGCCACCATTCTGCGCTTCCAACACGTCGTAGCCGTACCTACGCAGGATTGACCCCGTCAGAACGCGAACGGGCTCCTCGTCCTCGACGACGAGGATGGTCTCAGTCCCGCGCAGCACCTGCTGCGCCGGTGCGGGCAGAATGGAACGAACCGCTGTCCCCGCGCGGGTCGTCGGAAATAGAATCTCGAAGGTCGTCCCTCGACCGAGCTCGCTGTTCACCCAGATTGTTCCGCCGCTCTGCCGCACGATGCCAAACACGGTGGCGAGCCCCAGGCCCGTGCCTTTACCGGCATCCTTCGTGGTGAAAAAGGGCTCGAACATGCGCGCCTGGGTGGCGTTGTCCATCCCCGTCCCGGTATCGCTCACGACCAACTTGACGTGTGGGCCCGGGTTCACGCCGTCGTGCTCTGCAGCGAACTCCGCGTCGAGTTGGACGCTCGACGTAGTCAGCGTGAGCTTCCCCCCGCCGGGCATCGCGTCACGAGCATTGACCACCAGGTTCATGAGCACTTGCTCCATCTGTCCGGGGTCGACCAGGATCTCATCCCGACCATCACCGGTGCTCGCGTTGAGCTCCACGTTCGCACCGATCAGCCGCTGCAACATCTTGCCCATGCCGCTGACGACTTCTCCCAAAATAACGAGCTTCGGTTGCAGCACCTGTTGGCGGCTGAACGCGAGCAACTGCCGCGTCAGCTCACCCGCCCGCTCGCCGGCGCGCCGAATCTCGTTCAGATCGGCGCGCATTGGGTCGCCATCTTTCAAGTCGCCGCTGAGCATCTCGCTGTAGCTGACGATGACAGACAGCAGGTTGTTGAAGTCGTGGGCGATGCCCGCCGCCAGCTGCCCGATCGCGTCCATCTTGCTCGCCTGCCGCAGCTGCGCTTCGAGCGCCCGCGCCGCGGTGATGTCCTCGATGACCGCGATGAAATGCTGAACCCGCCCCTCGCTGTCGCGATGCCCCGACAAGTTGACTCGGGCCAATACCAAGCTGCCGTCTCGCCTTTGGAATTGTTTTTCGTTGACCACGTAGTGGCCCCGCGTGCCTGTGGCCATCTGGCTGAACGCTTCTACCTCGGCGGGGGACTGGCTCGATCGCAGGAGCCCCTGGACGGGCCCGCTGGAGAGCTCGTCGCGCGAGTAGCCGAGCAGATCACAGAGGCGCTGATTAATGCGCAGCCATTGGCCGTCGAGGCTCACGTGCACGATGCCGACGGGGGCGGCGTCGAAGGTCGACCGGTAGAGGCGCTCGCTCTCGACCAGCTCGGCTGCGCGTGCCCCGACTTCTGCCTCGAGCATCTGGCTGTACCGGTCGTGGTAGTCGCTGTACGCCTTGAGACGCAGCAGGTTCCTTACTCGTATGCACAGCTCGGCACGGTCCACGGGTTTGGTGACGAAGTCCTCGGCGCCCGCGCTCAGCCCGTGAATCCGAGCGCTGCGGTCGTCCAGCGCGGTGACCATCACGATGGGAATACTGCGCGTCCGCGGCTCCGCCTTGATTTTGGCGGCGAACTCGTAGCCGTCCATCCCTGGCAACATGACGTCGAGCAGGATCAGATCTGGCGCCTGCTCCGCCACTACGACGAGCGCCTGCTCGGCGTCGCTCGCGCTCAGCAAGGTAAAGCCCTCGGACCTGAGCATCGCCTCCAAAATCTGTTGGGTGTGGCGCTCGTCGTCTACAATCAGGATCCGCGCCGGGGGCGCGGAGGCGTCGCCGATCTGGGTCATTTGGGCGTCAGCTGAGCTGCGATCGTGGCCAAGAATTCTCGATAGCGCATCGGCTTGGCGATATAGCCATCACAGCCCGCGGCGCGGATGCGCTCCTCGTCGCCTTTCATCGCCAGCGCGGTGAGCGCGATCACCGGAATGGCGCTGGTAGCGCTGTCACCCTTGAGCAGGCCGGTCGCCTCCAAGCCGTCCATGCCGGGCAGCTGGATGTCCATCAGGATCAGCTCAGGGTGCTGCTCCCTGGCGAGCGCCAGGCCGGCCTCCGCATCGTTTGCGCTGAGAACTGTATGGCCTGCAGACCGCAGCAGGAATATGGCGAGCGTCATGTTGATTGGATTGTCTTCGACCACCAGAACCGTGGCCATATCAGCTCACCAACCGTCGACCGACCATCGCGCGGCGCACTTCGCGGAGGAAGCGGTCCGGATCAAAATCCGCCTTCTCCAGGATGCTAGCGACAAACCCGTTGAGCCTATTCCGGTCCTCGACTGTGACTTCTTTGGCGGTGACGACCACGAGCGGAACACCGGCCGTCTCGGGACGTGCGTTGAGCACCTCCACCACGTCAAAGCCGTTCACATCCGGCATCATCAGGTCGAGCACGATCAAGTCGGGAACGTCTCGCTGCGCGGAATCGATGGCCTCCTGGCCTCCGTAAGCGCGTGTGATCGTACTGGCGAGGCCCTGGATGCGGACCGCGACCAGCTCGACCGCTCGGGGGTCGTCGTCCACGACGAGCACCTTGAGCGTCCGACCTTGCGCCAGCGGGAACAGCCCCAAAGTCAAGAGCGCTTCATACAACTCCTGCCGGGATATCGGCTTCTGCATGACGGCCGCGGCACCGAGCGAAAAGCGGTTCTCACCATCGTGGACGTTGGACACGATGACGACCGGAGTGTGCATCAGCGCCCGCACCTGACGGATACAGGCCAAAAATTCCCAGCCGTCCATGTCGGGCAGCAGGAGGTCCAGCGTGATCAGGGCCAGCGGTTGCTGCACCGCGAGGGCCAGCGCAGCGTCGCCGGTCCCAGCGTGCAGCACCTTGAAGCCTTCCGCCTCCAGCTGGGCGCCGATCAGCGCAGCGGACGCGAGGTCGTTTTCGACGACGAGGGCTGTGCGCACTCCCGCGAGGGCCCGGATGGACGACGGCCTGGGACGCCTCGGCGCGACCAACGCCTCCTCGTCCGGCGTCCGGAGCGGCAACCAGACGGTGAAGCAGGACCCCTCGTTCACGGCGCTCGCCACCGCCACGGCGCCACCGTGCAACTCGGCGAGCAGCTTGACCATGGCGAGGCCCAGGCCGGTGCCTTCGAACTTCCGCGCCAGGCCGCTGTCGATTTGGCTGAAGGGCTTGAACAGTTGCTCGAGCCCGTCTTTGGCGATGCCGATCCCGCTGTCGGTCACGCTGATTTTTAGAAACTCAGCGAATTCGGTATCGAGGAGCGGAAAGCTCCGCCCCGTCCAGTTGCCCGATAGCTGGCCGACGTCCGTCTTTTCGACGTGGCTGAGGTGCAAAATGACCTGGCCCCCCTCACCGGTGAATTTGACCGCGTTCGAAAGCAGATTGTACACAATCTGTTTGACCTTACGCACATCCGCTTGGATCGAGCCGAGCTCCTCGGGGGCGTCCATGGCCAGGCGGATATGGCGAGTGGCGGCTTTCTCCCGGATAATCGACAGGCTGTTCACGAACAGCGACGACACGGGCACCGGTTCCAAATCGAGCACCATCTTGCCCGCTTCGACCTTGGACAGATCCAGGATGTCATTGATGAGCGAGAGCAGATGCGTGCCGCTGCTAAAAATGTCACCGATAAAGCCGCACTGTTGATCTGTCATCTCCCCCATCAGGCCATCCCTGAGCACCTCCGAGAAGCCGATGATGGCATTGAGCGGCGTCCGTAGCTCGTGGGACATGTTGGCGAGGAACTCCGACTTCATGCGGCTCGCGTTCTGCAGCTCCACATTCTTTTGCTGCAGTGTCTGCTGGAAGTGCTTGAGCTCAGTCACGTCGCGAGCGGCAGCGAAGACACCTTGCAGGTTCCGGTCGCGATCGTGGAACGTCGTCGCGTTGTATGAGACCACAGTGAGCTTGCCGTCCCAGGCCCGCGCGGTCAGCTCGTAGTTGGTGATCTTGCCGTCCAAGAGCACGCGGCTGATGCCGGCCTCCGCACGGTCGGAATCAGTGAAGTAGTTCTTGAAGGGCGCCCCGATCAGCTCGTCACGCGTGCAGCGGTGAGCGCCTCTGCCTGCTTGTTGACGTCGGTGATGATCCCGCGGGGGTCGGTCGTCATCAGGGCATCGATGTTCGACTCGATGAGCGAGCGCGTGTAAAACTGCTGATCCCGCAGCCGCTGGTCGAGCTTCCTCCGCTCCTCTTCGACCTGTTTGCGAGCGGTATTGTCGGTGCCAATCAGCAGATAACCGATGATCGCACCCGGTGCGTCGCGCAGCGCCGTGACCGACACCACCGCGGGGAAGCGGCTACCATCTTTGCGCACGTAGGTGAGCTCATAGATGTCCTCGATCGTGCGCGAGGCCTTGAACACCAGGGCCTCGAAGCCAGGCGCAATCGGCGTAGCGAACTCCAGGCTCAGCGCGGTCGCGCGCGCGATCACCTCCTGCGGATCCGACATGTCAGCCGGCGTGATCTTGTTCATCACCTCGGCGGCCGTGTAGCCCAGCATGCGTTCCGCACCGACGTTGAAGATCTGGATGACGCCCTTGGCATCGGTGGCGATGCTGGAGAAGTTCGCGCTGTTGAAGATTGCGCGCTGCAGCGCACCCACTTTGAGGAGCGCCTCCTCGGCGTGCTTGCGCGCGGTGTTATCGGTGCCGATCAGCAGATACCCGATGATGCACTCTTCCGCGTCGCGCAGCGCAGTGACAGATACCACCGCCGGGAAGCGGCTCCTGTCCTTGCGCACATAGGTCAGCTCGTAGATGTCTTCGATGCCACGCGACGCCTTGAACGCGAGCGCTTCGAATCCAGGCGTGATCGGAGTTCCGAGCTCGAGGCTCAGCACTTTCGCTCGCGCGACGACCTCCTCGGGGTCTGACATGTCGGCGGGAGTGATCTTGTTCATCACTTCAGCGGCGGTGTAGCCCAGCATCCTCTCGGCACCGACATTGAAGATCTGGATCACGCCCTTCACGTCGGTGGCGATGGCCGAAAAGTTCGCGCTGTTGAAGATCGCGCTCTGCAAGAGGCCGGTCTTGAGCAGAACATCCGGCCTCCGCACATCGACGGGGCTGTGGACAGGCTGCCCGCCGACGCCAGGCACCACCTGCTCGCCGCTCACGGGAGCTTCCGGCCTGTCGGCGAGAGAACCATCGGGCGTCGCTTGCATCGTCCGGACCGATACGCACATCTGTGCCCTTCAATCAGCAAGGCCCCGTTAATTGAAGCGATGAACCGCGCACGCTGATTCTAGAGGCGGAGCTCTACCGAGCCGCTGCGTCCGGGGCTGACTAGCGATACCCGGGCGTGCGTGGCTGCAGGCCTGCCTCCGCGCGGCTAGCTGCGAGAGGGCAGTCCCAGCCTCGCGTTGAGCTCACCCACGACGATATCCGCGAGTGCGTCGATGCCCTCGATCAGCGTGCGGCCTGGGGCGTGCCCGCTGCCGGAGAAGCAGCGGCCGATTGGATCGTATTCGAGCGCCTTGATCGCCTCACTCGCACCCTCCACCCAAAACTCTCCGCTCTGAAACAGCACGCGCATGCTCAGGTTGCCGTTGGGGCCAGCGTTGACCGTGATTTTGGTCTGATCGGTGGCGAGGTGTGGCTGCAGGCCGTGCTCACGGGCGAGCTCGGCGAATCGGCTCAAGAGCGCCTTGGCTGCCTCGAGTCGGCCCTCGACGTCTTTTGCGTAGCCCTCCCTAAACTTGGCGAGCTTCAGTCTGGCCAAGCGCGTCCCGTCGCTTTCACACTCGGTTGGCATGCTTCCTCTGAGCGTCGAAACGTCCGGCGGATGGCGAAGATTAGGCTCAGACGCCGACGCAGTCCATGACCTCGGCTAATCTGCTGCGAGTCTGTACGAGCGGCTCCCGATCCGGCGCTCACGTTACACGGAGCCTGCCCCTCGCTTGGGCAGGCGGACCGCGGTTCAGGCGCGAGCAGTCGGCGGGGCTTATCATCTTTTCCGGCCTGGAGGCGCTACCTGGGCGAGCAGCGTCCCGCGGGCGCGCCCTGTGTGGGGGAATGACCTGCTCCGTTGGGATCCCGTGTCGCTGAGCGCGTCGATCGAAGTAGACTATGCAAACATGAAGCCCCCGGGAAAGGTCGGCGCTGCTGCCGAGTACGAAAACGAGCTCTTTGGCCGCGAGATCGCGTGGCCCTCTCGGTTGGAAGGCATCGACTTCACGGACTGCGAGTTCAAGGGTTGCGAGCTGCGCTCCGTGCGCCTGCTGCGCTGCCGCTTCTTCGACTGCCGCTTCGAGCGCGTCGACGCCAGCGGGTCGGATTGGACAGACTGCACGGTGCGCGGCGTGACCTTTCACGACACCAAATTGCTCGGGGTCAACTGGACGCTGCTGCAATCGCTCGCGGCCACGCGCTGGGAACGCAGCCGGCTAGATGGCGGTTGCTTTCAAGCACTGCCACTCGAGCAGGCCGAGTGGATCGAGTGCAGTGCTCGCGAGGTCGACTTCTCCGAATGCAAGCTGAAGAAGGCGCGCTTCGGCGGCAGCGACGTGGAGGGGGCCAACTTCAACGGAGCGGATTTGACCCAAGCAGATTTTAGCGGCGCGACCGGCCTCACGCTGCAGCCCGGCCACGTGCGACTGAAGGGTACCGTCATCGAGTTGGGGGCGCTGTTGCAGCTGGCTAAGGATCTCGGCCTGAAGATCGCCGGACATTGAGCGTTGCTTTCGCAAACGCGGGCCGCCGGCCCAGCGGGGCTGTCTGATCGAAAGAGCAATCGCCAACCTTTTCAGTCACTTGACTCGGCAAGCGCTTCGGGCGAGGGTGCGAGTGCCTGGGGCTCGATTGGCTTCCCCCCGCCGGTTGGGCCTCGGGCACTGCGCAGTCGGTGCAATACGGCCTGGCCAGGCCGGGCGCGCGCATGCACATCGGAAATCCGCAGTCGCCGCGGGACCATTGAGCCAATGCGGGACCATTGAGCCAATGTTGCTGAGCCCAGCCGTGGCTTCGGCACGCGTTGCGCCGGCGTCGGGCAGCAATGGGGTGCGGCACGCCATCCGTCCCCGCTGACGCTCTCACGGACCCTGGGCAGGCGGCCGCCCCACTGACGCTAAAGCCCAGCCCTCCGCCCCTATGATTCTGGGAAAGCCGATAGCGACTGTTTCGTGGCCGCCCTACCAGTGAAAAACACCGGGCTATCTGAGCGGGAGAAGGGATTCGAACCCTCGACCCCAAGCTTGGGAAGCTTGTGCTCTACCAACTGAGCTACTCCCGCAGACCCGAGGGACCATAGCGCCCTCCGTGCTCCTGCAAAAGTGCAAACTTGACCCGCGTGCACACTCTCCGTTAAGAGGCAGCCGGAGCTCGAAAGGCCACGATGCCCATCCAGGCGACGATACAATCACGGTGCGAGTGTCAGGCGAGTCTGTCCGCTTCGCTGAATCAGCAGCGCTACGTCCTCTCTGGCTGGGCCACGGAACAACGCCGCCGGCGCCAAGAGTCGTGCCCTGCTCACAGCATCGGCGCCGAGCAGGAGCGCTTTCAGGTGGCGTGGCTATGTCCCTTCTGCGGCCGTAACACGCTGCGCGTGTTCTACGCGGGAGCTCTCACGTATCGCTCCTCTGCGATGAGTGAGCGCCCGCCACCGCGCATCAGCACCAATTCGCGCTGAAGGCCGCTGAGCGTGGACGCACTCGGGCCGACACGCGCCGCCCGTTGTGCGTCGCGTGCCAAAGGTCCGAGCTCACAGCGATGCTGTGTACAGAGCGAGGAAGTCCCGTTCTGAGCAAGGCCGCGGGTTCTGATGATGGCAAGCGTCGCTCTGCGCCAGCGCCGCCAGCCTGGGCAACTGCTCTCGAGTCACGCCGACCTGAGCTAGGCCCGACGCGATCCCGACCGCTGACCTGAGCTTGCGCAGCGCTTCCGCGCATGCACCCGTCGCGGCAGGAGCGCCGAAGATGGCCGCCACGCGCTTGACGCGATCGGGCACCACGGATTCGTTGAAGTCGACGACCGCCGGTAAACAGAGCGCGTTGGCCAAGCCGTGGTGCACGCCGAGCTCTGCCGAGAGCGGATGCGACAAGGAGTGGCAGGCGCCGAGGCCCTTCTGAAACGCTGCAGCGCCCATCATCGCCGCCTTGAGCATGCCGCCGCGTGCGTCCAGATCGTGACCGTCCCTCACCGCGCGCAACAAATCACGCGCGATGATCTCGAGGCCGCCGAGCGCGATACCGTCCGCCATCGGGTGATCGCCTTTTGCCAGGTAAGCTTCCAGGCAATGCGTCAATGCGTCGAAGCCGGTGGCGGCGGTGGCGCCTGCGGGCAGCGACAACGACAGCTCGGGATCGAGGATGGCGACTCGAGGCAACATCGAGGGATGAAAGATCACCGTCTTACTGCCGGTCGATGCCACGGTAAGCACCGCGGCCCGCCCGACCTCGCTGCCCGTGCCCGCCGTCGTCGGGACGGCGATCACCGGCGGCAGATCCCGCGGAATGAAGCGGTCGCCCCCGCGAGCATCATCGAGTTGCTCGAAAGGCTCCTTCACCTTCGAGCGCACCACGATGAGCTTGGCGACGTCCATCGCAGCGCCACCGCCCACCGCGACGACGCCCTGCGCCCCCGCGGAACGGTAGGCTTCCGCGCCTGCCTCCACCTCCGCCTCGGTCGGGTTGCTCGACAGCTCGGAGAAGATTTGACTGCGAATCCCCTGAGCCTCGAGCGACGCCTCGACCGCCCGTGTCAGGCCCGCCGAGACCACGCCCGGATCCGTGACCAGAAGGATCCGGTCGGACACGAAGCTCTTCGCTTCCTGCCCGCTGAGGCGTGCACTACCGGCACCAAACAAAATACGTGTGGGATAAGACCAGATGGTTGGAGACATGCCGGGGCAGTATAGCGCTCGTCAGGCAGGGCGACAGCATCTCCAGAGGGCCGCTCGTCATGAGACGACTGATTCCAGTGTCGCTGCGCGCGCCTGACACCGCACGACAGCGGTCCACTTGGAGCGGGCTCGGGCAATGGCTCAGACCATCTCGAAGTAGCGCCGCGACTCCCAGTCGGTGACGGCGCGTTCGAACTCGGTGACTTCCCACTGCCGGGTTCGCACGTAGTGATCAACGAACTCGGCGCCCAGGATCTCCTTCGCGGGGCCGCTCTGACCGAGCAAAGTGGCGGCCTCTTTCAGCGTGGTGGGTATACGCTGAGCGCCTATTCCAGCGTCGCCGGTGGCAGGCGGACCTGGATCGAGCTCGTGCTCGATGCCCCATAGCCCGGCGCCCAGGCACGCCGCCATCGCGATGTACGGATTGATGTCGGCCGCGGCCTGGCGGCACTCGACGCGTGCGGCGCTCGGGCTACCCGGCTCGATCACCCTGAGCGCACACGTGCGATTGTCAACGCCCCACGACGGTGACAGCGGCGCCCAGAGCCCGGGCACGTAACGCTTATAGCTGTTGATGGTCGGCGATATAAGCGCTGTGAGCTCACGCATCAGCGCGATCTGACCGCCGAGGTAGGCGCGCAAGGTCGGGGCCAGCCCTCGACCTTGCGGCTCCGCGAAGGCGTTGGTCTTGCCGCGCCACAAGCTCTGATGGAGGTGTCCGCTCGAGCCCGGCAAGCGCACGTTATTCTTGGCCATGAACGTGACGCTGAGCCCGTGCCTCGGCGCGATTTGCTTGAGGGCCGTCTTGAACAGCGCGGCCTTGTCCGCGGCCGCCAGAACGTCGTCGTAGCGGATGGCGGCCTCGTAGACGCCGGGGCCCGTCTCTGTGTGGAAGCCTTCGAGCTGGATGTCGTGCGCCGCCAAGCTGTCGAGCACGTCTCGCACGAGCTCACTGTCTTGACCGGTGCGCAGCCAGCTATAGCCCATCATCCCCGGATCGAGCGGCGTCAGGTTCGTATAACCCTTGGCGGCGAGGTCGTCGCGGCTCTCGCGAAAGAAAAAGAACTCAAACTCCGCCGCAAACAGCGCCTCGAAACCGAGGCTCTGGGCGTGGGCCTTCACGCGCTTCAAGAGCGAACGCGGACAAGCCGGATGCGCTTTGCCGGAAGCATCACGAAAGTCGCACAAGAGAGCTGCGACCCCGGGCTCCCACGGGATCCTGCGCAGCGTGCTCACGTCGATGACGGCGTGCGCATCGGGGTAGCCCGTGTGCCAACCCGTGACCTTGCCGTTGTCGTACAATACGTCAGCCATATCCCAGCCGAAGATCACGTCGCAGAAGCCGAAGCCCTTCTCCAGCGCGGAGCGCAATTTCTCGAGCGAGACATACTTGCCGCGCAGCACCCCATCCACGTCGAAGCCGCCGACCTTTGCCCAGCGCACCCCCTCGCTGTCCAGGCGCTCCCAGAATTCAGGCGGGACCGGCCTCCGCTCGGGCGTGGCATCGGCATTTGGGGCTTCTGCCATCGGCGTGCGAGACGGAGCGGGGCGGCGCGCGCCGCTCTTAACGTGCTTTTTGCGAATTGCCATTCTCTCCCTCGGGTGCTCGTGATCCCAATACGCGGTCAGGGCCTTGCGGTGCCAGTTACCCGCCGAAGACTCGCATCGCTCGCCGCATCTGGGAACCGTTCCGCGGACGGAAAGCCGGAATCGACTCTGGAGCCGGCGCGCCTCGCGGGTGGCCCTGTGGGTCGAAACCCTAGTTCCCTCCCATGCGAGCTGGTAACTTGCCGACATGAAGTCCCAGCAGTTGGAACCCCGCAGCCCAGCCTTACGGGCGAGAACCAAGCCGTGGTCTGAGGCTTGGGCCCTTCGCCGGCCTGCGCTGATTGCGTTAGTCCTGGTGGCGACGAGCTTGGGTTCGGGCGCTCTGACGCCGGGCCTGGCCGCAGACGAAGAAGCCACCCCCGCGGCGGCAGCTGCTGCGGCGGCACTGCCCGAAGCAGAGCGCGAGCGGCAAGCCGAAGCCATCGCGCGCAGCATCATGAGCCCGTTTTGCCCGGGCAGGACGGTGTCGGCTTGCCCCAACGCAGGCCCATGGCGCGACGACATCCGCAAGTGGGTGGGCGAAGGCCTCGATGCCACAGAAATCAAGCGGCGCTTGGCCGAGCGAGTCCCCGAGCACAACTTGGCGGGCGTGCCGAAGAACCGCTTGGGTTGGGTCCTCCCCGTGGGCCTCGGTATCGGCGCGCTGGGTTTTTTGGTGTTTCTACTGCGTTACCTGATCGGCTCGCGAGGCTCATCGAGCCCGACGTTAGACGTGGAGCCTACGCTCGGCACCGCAGCGCGTGGCAAGGGCAAGAACGCCAGCCCTGCAGGCGGAAAAACCTCCCCCGATGATATGGATGCGCGCTTGGACCAGGAGCTCGAGACCTTCGAGCAGTAACCAGTATCGCGTCGTAGGACGCCGGCAGCCTGCAGCGTCGAGAGCCGCAGGCGTCAGCTCGGCGGGGTGTATTCGGCGACGGCCTGGGTCGGCAACAACGTCTCGTAGATGCGCGCGCCGGCGACAGCGACCCGATCATTGCGCAGCGTGTTGTCAGCCACCTCATACAGCCAGCGCGCCAGCCGCTCGGACGTGGGGGAGAACGGAAACACGGCCAGCTTGATGCCTCCGGGCCGCTCGTTGCGGGCGCCCGCGAGCGAGTCCGCGAGAGCCGCCTGCAGCGTACCGAGGCTGCCGATGGTCTCTCGCCGCGTCTCGACCAACGACGTGCCCAGCTTGGTCAGCGTCTCCCGGTTCTCTGCAAAGGTCCTTTCGCCCAGCGCCAGCGCATGGTCCAGCAATTGGTGGCACGGCGTCAGCACGCGTTCATGCAGCTCGTCAAAGTCGATCACGAAGCCCTGCTCATCCAGCTCGGACGCTACGAGCGTTACTTCGAACATCCAGGTGTGGCCGTGAATCGACACGCACGGGCCGGCGTGGCCGCGAATATGGTGGGCGAAGTGGATGTGTATGCCAGTCGTGATCTTGTACATCGAGTATTCCAGGCGCGAGTAGCGTCGCCAGGCCAGGTTTGGCGCAGACCCTAGCACACGTAGAAACACCCGGGCAGCCTCGGGCATTTTGCGCGCGCTGCCCGAGGTGACGAATTTGTCGTGTCGTTTTGAGGCGCTGGGCCAGCATTCGCTTGCCGATCGTCGGGAACCGGACTACCTGTAGCCCCTCGGTGTCCACAGAGCGTGGTCTAAACGGCCAGCGCCGCCGCCGGACGGCATGTGGCATGTCCTTCTCGTGACACTGAGCCCCCACGCGCCGGGGCATCTAGATCCAGCCGCTCGGCGCGTTTCGCCGTAGCCCCAGCGTAGCTCCCACTCGGGTGGGCACCTTCTCAGCCATGACCTCGACCTCTCCAGATTCCTTCGCCGGCGTCCCCACGCCACTCCGCGCCGCGCTCGAAAAGCGCGGTTTCGCCCAGCTCACCGCGGTCCAGTCTGCAGTGGTCACCGCCATCACCGAGGGCCGCGAAGACGGGCGCAACCTGCGCATCTCGTCCCAGACGGGCTCCGGAAAGACCGTGGCCGTCGGCATCGCGCTCGCACAGACCGTGTGCGAAGAAGCGGGGGTCGATCCGGCGCTCGGCATACGGCCCCGTACCGGTCCCGCTGCGCTCGTCATCACGCCCACACGCGAGCTCGCGGCTCAGGTGCACACCGAGCTCGAGTGGCTGTTCGAGGCGGCGCCTGGCGTGCGCGTCGACGTCGTTACGGGTGGCACCGACGTGCGGCGCGAGAAAATGCGCCTGCGGGACCGTCCCAGGATTTTGGTCGGCACTCCGGGACGCCTGTTGGATCATATCCGAAGCGGTGCCCTCGATTGCAGCGGCGTGCGCGAGGTCGTGCTCGATGAAGCCGATCAGATGCTCGACATGGGCTTCAAGGATGAGCTCGACGCGATCGTCGCGAAGCTGCCCGCCGAACGGCGCAGCCACCTAGTTTCCGCCACGTTCCCCCCCGCCGTGCAGCGGCTCGCCGAGACATTTCAGCGCGGGGCGCTGCACCTGGAGGGCACGGTCCTCGGCAAAGCCAACGCCGACATCGAGCACATCGCCTACTTGATTCGGCCGCGTCAACGTTATGCTGCCGTGGTCAACCTGCTGCTCGATGGCTGGGGAGAGCGCTGCTTGATTTTCGTCCGCACGCGTGCGGACACGACAGAGCTCTGCGAGTCGCTCGCGGGCGACGGCTTCGGTGCTTTGCCCTTCAGTGGTGAGCTGCCCCAAGCCCAGCGCACGCGTACTCTCGACGCCTTTCGCAACGGCACGATCAACATCCTCGTGGCCACGGACGTCGCTGCGCGCGGGATCGATGTGCCCGACATCGGCATGGTGATTCACGCCGAGATCCCCAAGGACACCGACATCTACACGCACCGCAGCGGGCGCACGGGTCGTGCTGGCAAGACGGGCAAGAGCCTGATCATCGTGCCGGTGAACGCTCAGACGCGCGTGCATCGGATGCTGCGGGACTCGCGCATCGAGGCGCGCTGGGAGGCCATCCCTAGCCCCAAGAAGATTCTGCAGAACATCACCAAGGCCACCCGGCGCCGGCTTTACGAGCGGCTAGAGGGAGCGGAGTTCGCTGAAGGCGAGCTGACTTACGCGCAGAATCTGTTGGAAAAGCAAGCGCCTGCACAGGTCGTCGCCATGCTGCTGCGCATGGCCGAAACCCCGCTGCCTCGAGAGCCTATGGAAGTCCCGGCAGCCGAGCCGCGGGCTTGGGAGCCGCGTCCGGATGCTCGCCCTCGCCCCGACCGCGGCCCCGTTCGCAGCGTGAGCGCCGCAGCGCGCGGTCCACGTGGCGCTTACACCCGGTTCTCGGTGAGCTGGGGTTCTAACCAGGGCGCCAACGCGAGCCGCTGCGTGTCACACGTGTGTCGCCGCGGCGGGATCACGAGCGACATGATCGGCGCCATCGACGTGCAGCTCGACTCGACCAGCATCGAAATCAGCGCCGACGTCGCCGCGGAGTTCGAACTACGCTGCAAGAAGCCGGACGCCCGCGATCCGAACGTACGTATCGTGCGGGAAGCTCCGGGTACGGCCCCGCCGCCGCGAATCCCGCCGGCGCTTGGGGACAGGGCCCGCCCCACGTTCAATCGCGTTCGCCCGCCTCGGGAAGAGAACGCCTTCGCCCCGCCGGGTCCTCGCGTTAAACGTGCAGCACGGCGCGCCCGCCCTCTAGCGCGGCCTCCCGAAGCCTGATCGCCGGTAGGCTCAGGCTGGGATAGCCGAATGACTGGGCTGTTGGCCGGTGTGACGACCGAGCACCCCCTCGGTTCGTTGAAACGTCATGCTGGCGGGTTCTTCGTACATGAACGGGCTCGCCCGGGCAGTGCCGACCTGATCTGGAGCTCAGGGCGCGCTCAATGGCCGGTGGTCAGCAGCAGAATGTGCGAAGCGCTCGGGCCGCAGCAAAGGTAACCGACATTAACCTTCAACGCGCGACGCGCTGCGCCGTTCGATCGCCGTACCGTTCTCGAGCCTGCCCAACACGGCGGGTGCTGCCTCGACTTCTCGAGGCCCGAGTCCAAGGAAACGGCAAGTGAACGAATCGAAGGCGCGGCGCGGCAGATGTACATGCCCTCCATCCGACGAGAGCCAGCAGGCGTGTGCTGGGTCCATGGGTTCGGAGCGTTAGAACGATGGCCACGTCAGCGACCGCCTGGAGCGACTCTCAAAGATTGGCTCTGGTGCGGCAGATCATCACCGGAGGCGTGAGCCTCTCGCAGGCGCACGCGCCGTATGAGTTGTCGACGGAACGACTGGAGGAGTGGGTGCACCCGTTCCGCCGCACTGTGAGGCAAACGATCGACCAGCAACTGTCCCGCACGCTCTCACTTGCAGGCATGTGACCATGAGCTATCGGCCCTTCGCGGGAACGCCACCAGAGCCCGCTCGACCGCCGACCTGGGTACTGGCCTGCGGCGCGCTGTTTTGCTCCAGCCTAGGCGCGGTGACGGCCATCGCGTACGCGGACACGCTCGAGTTTGGTAACGCGCCGCGAACGCCAATGGGTGCGGGGAGCAGCGCCGCCCCCGCAGCCACGGCTCGACCCGTCGCCGCGTCCCCGATCTGTCCTCGCGAGATGGTGCTGCTCGCCGGCGGTCAGTTTTCTATGGGCACGGACTCACGCCACCCGGCGCTCAATCTGGCGCGCCCCGCGCACCCGGTGAGCGTCGATAGCTTCTGCATCGGAACGCACGAAGTGACCGCCCAAGAGTACGAAGCCTGCACCGAGCAAGGCCAATGCACGCCGGCGCATCACGCCGCTCATTTCGTTTCAGAAGAGCCCGGTGGCGAATCGGACGACTCGGAAATGGTACACGCACAGCAGTGCAACGCCAGCAAGGTCGAGCGCGAGCGGCACCCCATCAACTGCATCTCGCATGATCAAGCTGCGAGCTACTGCGCGGCCGTCGGCGGACGCTTACCGAGCGAGGCAGAGTGGGAGTTTGCAGCGCGGGGTCCGCGCAGCCAAGCCTATCCCTGGGGGGAGGCGAAGCCAACGGCAGAGCACGTCAATGCCTGCGGGAAGGAGTGCGCGCGCTGGCACTCCGACGTGGGTTTGGCCGCCGAAGTGCACGGCCTCATGTATGAGGAAGACGACGGCTACTCGGGCACGGCACCCGTGGGATCTTTCCCGCTCGGCGCGAGCCGTGACGGCGTCGTGGATATGATCGGCAACGTGTTCGAATGGACGCGCGACGGGATCTACATCTACGGCCGAGACGCCAGCGTAAACCCCGCTGGGCCGGGGGCGAGCGAGTCATTTGTGATCCGCGGCGGCAACTTCAACAGCGCCATCGCCGAGTTCAGCGACCCGGCGCTGCGCTTTTCCATGAACGCCGATTCGTATTCGCACGGTGTCGGGTTTCGTTGCGCGAGCGAGCCACGACACGAGGCCGTGCAGCGCGCCGCGGTCGAGGCTGCCCCCGGCCCGAGCTCGAACGGTTCGGACGACTGAGAGCGCCCGGACGCGGCGAGCTACCGCGTATGGCCCTGCTCGCCGCGAAGGACGGTCGAGGGTCAGCCCTGTCGATCCGCGACTCGCTGCTCGAGCGCTGCCGTCGACGCAATCAGCTCCATCAACTTCGACCAGCGCCGCGCGCGCGCCGTCGAGTCTTTCGTTGGCGCGCAGCTCTTACCGCTGCCGTATGCCGCCACCATGCGAGCAACCGCCCACATGCTCGGCTTGTTCTCCTGCATGCCACAGCGCCGACCCTGGACCGTGAGCACTCGCATGGTCGCTCGCGCGCAGCGCCGAGTCGCCTCGAGGTCCACCCCCGTCAAGCTGTCCCACTCGGGCTTTGGCACCAAACCGGTTTGGTGCAACTGACCGAAGCAGCGCGCGCGCCCGGCGTCTTCACCGTACCGACTGTTGCCCGAGCCGTTGTGCACCTCGAGCGCGAAGCGTGACTCGCTATACCAGACGACGAGCGTCGCAGCGGCCAAGCTCGTCGCGTCCCAACGCCAGGCCTCCGCCGCAGCGGCCTCGATGGCGATGGCCTCGGAGATGGTCTGCAAGCGATCTCTATACTCGTCGTGTGTCTCGGGGTTGGTGCCGGGGTGATACCAGGGAGCCGGCAAGTTGAGGACCACGGACAGGAGAATCTCGGTAAGGGACATAAACCATCCAACCTTTCGAGGCTACCGCCCGCCGCGCTCACAGCGAGCGACGAGGAGCGGAGAATGACCTGCCCACTGGGGCAAGCCTCGAGCCACGCTACTCTGCAGCCCGCCTGGGCAGGTGCAGCGCGTTTTGCACGCCAATCAGCGCGACCGAACTCCGCCCTTTACCAAGAGATGAAACGAACTGAAACCCTCTTAGAGCCAAAATCTGCGAAGAAAATACATTCTCTAATATATTCAGCCTGTTACAAAAAGCCGCGAAAGCGGTGAAAAGGCCTGCAAAAGCGCGCCACGGTGCCTGGTTTATAAGTGTCGCATCGTGAATCGCACGTCTGCACAGCAGTTTGAGTGGCCCTGCTGCGCAGCAGCGTTTCTATAAAGGCATTTTCAGCCGCTGCGTCACTGCAACGACGTGCAACTCCGCTTGCTTTTGACGGGGTGGCAGCATGCGCCGCACGCGGCAAGGCCCCGAACGGACTTGACACGCGACCCTGTGTTGCATCGAAGCAACAACGGGCTCGACACCTCGACGCAAGCACCCGTTCCGCCAACTCGAGCGGCCGCGGAGCGGCGACTGAAGGCACCCGCACGGCAAGCCAGCTGTGCGCGGCGCTCAGCAGTCGGTGTTGGCCTGCTTACGCGGGAACACGCCGTCACCTGTTGGAGCAAGGGGCGTGTGACCACGCGCGGCAGAGCCACACCTGTCCCACCTCGATGAACAGCGTACGCCAACATCCCCGAGTTACTCCGGCTCGCCTCGTCGTGCGCCTCAACGCGACAATACTTCGACAATCGTCCTGCTTCGGTACGCCTTTGTCGGAGGCCGCGCTCCAGCCGAGCCGATTTTCGCCGGTCTGTGTCATGTAGAAATGCCGACACTGCATAAGCCCAGGCCACCCCTACGGAGTGCCCCCCCTGTTCCGGCGTCGGGCCCTGCCCTCTCCGGCCTGACGCGGCGAGTGAGCTGACATGTCCGACGCACCTCATCGTCCGGCCAGCACCGAGCTGGAATTGTACCGCGCCGTGATGCACCGCCGCCTGGCTGGGCTGCGCCATACCGCGCCGGGGTTGTCCGTGCCTTCGGGAGGGGGACCCGATAGCTTGACGCCGGACGTCGAGCTCAGCGCTCCGCCGGACATCATGATGCGAGAGCCAGGAGCGATGCCCGGGCATATCCTCCTCGTGGAAGACGAGCAGGCGCTGGCGCGCGCCTACACGCGCACACTCAAGCTTCACGGCCTGCAAGCGACCTGGGTGGGCGACGCCACCTCCGCCTTGGGCGAGCTCCGGACGCATAACTATGACGTGATCGTCAGCGACATCATGTTGCCCGATCACAGCGGCCTCGACCTCCTGCGGCACGTGCGGAACAGCGATCCCGATCTGCCGATGGTGCTCGTCACGGGTATGCCAAACCTGGACAGCGCGATCGACGCGGTCGCCCTCGGAGCCTTCCGTTACCTGGTCAAGCCGATCTCCAATGATCGATTGATCGGCTGCATCACCCAGGCCCAGCGCACTCGCCAAGTGGCTCGGTTGCGGGAGGAAGCCCTGACCAAGACGCAGGGCCTCGGGCCCACCGGCGACGCAGAGCTGTCACGAGCGTTCGAGCGGGCGCTCGAGCCGCTCTGGATTGCCTACCAGCCGGTGACCCATTGGCCCGATCGGAGCATCTATGGGTACCAGGCGCTGGTACGCTCCGACGAGCCGTCGCTGGCGTTGCCATCGGCGCTGCTGAGCGCTGCTGAGCGGCTGGGCCGGGGGCAAGAGCTGAGCCGCGCCGTGCGCCGCAGCGTAGCCAAGACGGCGCGTGGGCTGCCATCCGGGACACGTGTCCTCGTCAATTCCGGTGCGGGAGACCTGCTCGATCCGGATCTGTACTCCGCCACGTCGGCGCTCGGGGCGGTCGCAGGTCGGGTCGCGCTCGACATCGTCGACAACGGCGCCTTGTCACACATCCCCGAGCTCGAGAGACGCGTGCGCGAGCTCAAAGGCTTGGGGTACCGCATCGCCGTGAGCATCCACGGCAGTAGCTACATCGACTTCTCGCGCTTCGATACCCTGTCGCCGGATATCGTAAAAATCAACGCCGCGAGGCAAGAGGGCCTGAGCGAGCCAGCGACGCAGCGCCACGGCATGGAGCGCGCCGCCGAGTGGTGTGCCGCGAACGGACGCGATTTGATCGTGGAAGGCGTAGAGCGTGACGAGGAGCGCAACCGCCTCTTGGCCGTCGGCTGCAAACTCTTCCAAGACTGCCTATACACGCACCCGGGCCGCAAGCTCAGCCGCGGCTGAACAGCTCCCGGGAATAACGATCCCCCGCCGCTGGTTATCACGACCCCCGCTCCGCGCGGCTCCCGGCAGCGCTGCACGCGGCTTCCGGCGCGCGCATTCGGCCGCTTGTCATGGATTGCGCGAGGCGAACCGCTGGACTACGGTGAAGCGACTAAGCTTGACCCTAACTCAGAGGATCTCGATTATGGGGAAGACAAGACGTTTCGCGCTAATGCTCGGCCTTTCCACAGTCATCTGTATGGGCAGCGGGCTTTCGCTCGCCCAGTCCGGCGACGACAACGCCGAGGAAAACGGCCGCAGCTCGGCCGAACCAGGGACCCCTGAAGCCCGCCGATTGGCGCGTGGGGCCTCCCCGGAAGACACGACCGCGCGTCAGGCGGAGAGGCTGGAAAAGCGGCGGGAACGCCTGCAACAGGGAGCTAAACGCCTGCGCGAACGCGCTGCCGAGCTACGCAAAAAAGCAGCCAGTGGTGAAACCGCGCCGGCGCCGGTAAATAGCAAGCGGCCGCCCCGCAGCTTTGAGGAGCAGGCGCAGAGGCTCGAAGAGCAAGCCAACAAGATGGAGGAGCGCTCCAAGAACCTCGACACTGAGGACGGCGTTTCTTCTCGCCGGGTCGAGCGTACCGGCACAGCCCGGCAGCGCCGGCATCAGGTGCGGCGCGGGCAGCTCAACCGTCGCTGGGGCGAAACCCTGCGCAACCCGGAAGCCATCGCGGAGCTCAAGGTGCATGCCGAACGGACCGCCAAGTTGAAGCGCATTCGCATCATTGCCCTCAAAAAGTCCAAGGACGACCCGTCGGTGGAGCGAGCCACGAAACTGCTCGTCAAGGAGGAAGCGCGGCACGAAAAGCGCATGCGAGAGCTTCAGGGCCAGTCGGCGGCTGCTGCCGCACCTGCAGGTGAAGCTCCCAAAACCCAAGAGGAAGTGAAATGAAGACGCACCGAGCGCTCTGGGTGGTCATGTTTTTTTCGCTCGCCGCGTGCAGAAAAGAAGCAGCTCCCACCGACAAGAGCGCAGAATCCAAAACGACGACCGTGGCCGAAGCGGAAGACAAGCGACCGGCACGCCCGGAGCCCGCACCGGTCGACGAGGGCATCGACGTACCCACGGAGGAGGACTTCGAGGACGACGTGACCACGCAAATCACCGACGAGACCGACCTGAAGAAGGAGTTGGATTCGCTGGAGAAACAGATCGGGCAATAGTTTCTCTCAGCGCTGGAACCAGGGCTGTCCGACAGTGCCCCCGTCGGGGGCGCAAGGTGGCACGTCAACGCGCCACGTCAACGGGCGAGAGGGCGTTGTGCCGGAGGCTGGTCATGCCCAGCTCCACCAAGGCCCTCGCCCTGGCGGTCTGCCTGCTGATGCTGAACGCCGCCTGCGCTCGGCGTCCACCTCTCCGCCTTGGCGTGTCCCGAGTCAGCCCGCGGCGACGAGCTCGCTTGACGGGGATTCCGTCGGCACGCCGGGCTCCGGGGAGTCCACCTCGATAGGCCCCGCGCTAAGCCCTGGCACGTGCAGCATCGCTTCCGCGGAGAGGCCCGGAGTGAGCCCCTGCCCCGTCATCCAGAGCGCCAGATCGCCGAGCGCCCGGGCGGCCATGGCGTCATATTTGGCGCGCTTCTGCAGACGCGGCCCTTCCCATGCAGGCAAGTGCGAGAAGGTGATGTTCGACGGCTGGTAGTCGTCCCGAGCCGAGCGCCCGAGCTGGGTCAACAATCCCGCGTGCGCGGTCGTGAGCGGCGGCGGGGACGGACGTCGGCTCTCCAGGGCAGCGGCGATAAACCACGCCGCAAGCCAGCCACTCGCCGCCCCTTCGACATAGCCTTCCGTACCCGTAATCTGGCCGGCAAAATATATCCCAGGCTCGCCTATCAGCCGCATCTCGGCGTCGAGCAAGCGGGGCGAATTCAGGAAAGTGTTGCGGTGGATCGCGCCGTATCGCAGAAATTCCGCGTTTGCTAGCCCGGGCAGCGTCCGGAAGATTCGCGCCTGATCGCCCCACGTCAGCCGAGTCTGAAAGCCGACCATATTGTAAGCCGTCTTTGCTGCGTCTTCGCTGCGCAGCTGCACGACCGCGTGCGGCCAGCGGCCGGTGCGAGGATCCGTCAAGCCCACGGGCTTCATTGGCCCGAACGCCAAGGTGCGTGGGCCGCGCTCCGCCATGACCTCGATAGGCAAGCAGCCCTCGAAATAACGCACGTCTTCAAAGCTCTTGGGCACGACCTTCTGCGCAGCGAGCAACTCGGTGACGAAGCGCTCATAAGCGGCTCGATCAAGCGGGCAGTTGACGTAAGCCCGTTGCTCTTCTTCGGTGCCGCCCTTGTCCCAGCGCGAAGCCATGAAAACCTGGTCCCAGTCGATGGAATCCGCGCTGATAATCGGCGCGATGGCGTCGTAATACGCCAGGTGCTCGGCCCCCACACGAGCGGCGATGTCACGAGCCAGAGCGTCAGCCGTGAGCGGCCCTGTTGCGACGAGCAGGGGGCGAGCCGGCGGCAAAACGTCGACACGCTCGGCGACCACCTCGATCAACGGCGACTCCCGCAGCCGGCGCGTAACGAGCTCAGCGAACCGCTCGCGATCGACGGCCAGAGCCCCGCCCGCCGGGACGCGCGTCGCGTCGGCAGCTTGCATGATACACGAGCCGAGCAGGCGCATCTCCTGCTTGAGCAAGCCAACGGCGTTGCTGAGCGCTGCTCCCCGAAACGAGTTCGAGCACACGAGCTCGCAAAATTGGTCGCTCGTCTGCGCCGGAGTGCGCTCGAGCGGCTTCTGCTCGAGCAAACGCACTCGATGGCCCCGAGCCGCGAGCTGCAGGGCTGCTTCCGATCCGGATAGCCCGGCGCCGATGATGGTGACGATATTTGACAACGCTTCTCCGAAAGCTGCGGCCCTCGAGCAGGCCGCAGCGGGTGCACACACTGAACGGACTTTAGCTCGGCATGATGGCTTGCACGGCGGGGCGCTTCTGCATGCGGCCCAACCAGCCGCGCAGACCCGGCGCGCCCTCGAACATCGACTTCCCCTCCGGAGTCGCTACGAGGTAAGTGACGACCGGCAGCACGTGCAGGTCTGCGAGCGAGAGGTTCGCACCGCCGAAAAATTGCGCGCTGCCGAGCAGACGCTCGATCTCCTTCACGAACACAGTCGCCGGGGCCTTGGCCTCTTCGACCTTCGCCAAGTCTGTCTCGCCGCCAAGAGAAGGCACCAGAACGCGAGGGATGAACAGGTTGGTGACGCAAGGCGTGTAGCCATAGCTGTCGACGATGCTCATGACCTGGTTGACCTTGGCCCGGGCCGCCGGGGTGCTCGGCATCAGCGCAGGACCCGGGAACACTTCGTCGACGTAACGCAGGATGGCCGACGTCTCGTAGAAGGTGTTTCCTTCGTGCTCGAACGCCGGCACTTTGCCGAACGGTTGTTTGTTGCTGTAGGGCGGCTGCTTGTGAGCACCGCCCAAGATGTCGACTTCGACGAGCTCATGCGGGACGCCCTTCTCTTGAAGCGCGAGGCGCACGGAGCGGGTGTAGGTGCTGAACGACGGACCATGAACGACAGGCTGACCCATGGGGCGACTCCTTTGGAGAACGTGGCTTTAGAGAAACGTGGCTTTAGAGAAACGTGGCTTTAGAGTACGTGCAGTGAAACGCGAAGGCTCCGCCGGACACCGCTTTTGAGATTCAGCGCCCCCAGCGTCACCGGCTTCGAGTGTCGTCAGACGTCCATCAATTTGAAAGTGTGGACACTCCCGGTGCGGCTTTTTTCGCCTGTGATACGGCCGGCACCGAACCGGTGGCCGAGGCCAGCTCCCGGGAACCGTCAATCAGAGTCGAGCCCGCCCAGCGGGCACTGGCTCGAGCGCCGTCCCCGCCCTATCGCGCAGATCCGTTGAACCACACGACCCGACGGGTGAGCAGAGTAGCCATGTTCGTAAGCGACGACCTCGAGCCGCGGCGCAACCCGAGCCAAGAGCTCACCAGGCTGAAGCAAGAATTCTGGACGCCGAGGTCGCCCATAGCGCTCGTTGCCTTCGGCGAAGGTCTCATAAATTAGCACGCCGTCGTGCCGCACCGCGCCCACGATATCGTCGAAGATGCTGCGCCAAAGGTAGTTCGTCACGACGACGGCGTCGAACGTGCGATCGCCGAGCGGCCACCCATCAGACCCCTCGAGGTCCGCTTCGAGCTTCTGAAGGAGAGGATGCTCGAGCCAGCTGAGCGGGGACAGATCACGATCGAGCGCCAGCACGGGCCGCTCTGACTCGACGAACCATTGACAGTGTCGGCCATTGCCCGCTGCGACGTCGAGCACCTCGCCTCCAGGGCGAACGAGCTCCGTGAAGCGCGCTACCCAACGCGAAGGCGTGAGCGATGGCTCACGCGAGTCGCTGGACTCCTCGGGCGGCTCGTCTGCCACGGCCCCAGCGTTCATGGACGAGCCCAGAGCCAAGCCGCGCCGCGAACGCCGCTCGAGTCGCCGTGTTTGGCACGCAACAAGCGGGTGGTTACCACGTCCGAGAACACGTACTTACCCCACTCTCGCGGGACCTCTTCGTATAGGCGCGCCACGTTCGAGACGCCACCACCGAGCACGATGGCATCCGGATTTATTAGATTGATGACCGAAGCCAGCGCTCGGGCCAAACGTTGCACATACACATCCAAGCTATGCGTTGCCTCTTTGTCGCCTGCAGCCGCGAGCTCGGCGATGCCGGACGCCGTCAGGTCTCGACCCGTGCGCTCGCGGTGCTCTCGCGCTAGCGCAGGGCCGGAGAGGAACGACTCGATGCAGCCACGCAGGCCGCACCAACAGGGTGGGCCCGGGTACTCCGCTGGCGTGAGCCACGGCAACGGATTGTGGCCCCACTCGCCCGCGATGGCGTCGCGACCGACGAGCACCTCCCCGCCGACGACGATGCCCCCACCCGTACCCGTACCCAGGATGACGCCAAAGACGCAGGGCCGCGCGACGCCAAGGGCGGCCGGGCTGGCCGCACCGTCCGTCGCCTCCGACAAGGCAAAGCAATTGGCGTCATTGGCCAGGCGAACGGGACGCCCCAGCCGAGCCGCCAAATCCTTGTCCAGAGGATGCCCAATCAGCGCCGTGGTGTTGGCGTTCTTGACCAAGCCCGTTGCCGGGGAAGCGATGCCGGGGATGCCCAGCCCAATCGACGCCTGCGCACCACAGGCAGACTCTACCGCCAGAACCAGCTCGACCACTCGAGCCACGATGTCCTCGTAGCTCCCCTGGGGGGTGGGCACTCGCTGTCGACACAATTCGATGCCCTCAGCGTCGAGCGCAAGGGCTTCGATTTTGGTCCCCCCCAGGTCTATTCCAATTCGGATCATCGGCGTCGCATCACAGGCGGTTGATGGCCAAAGGCGCGTCACGCAACTGCAGCGCCACTCCGGCCCGCGGCGGTACGGCGGTAACGAACGGGCTCGGCGTGCCGTTCACCCCGTTGGCCGTCGCTAATTCACAGGCGCGCGCGCTCGTGACGAAATCAGACGCCACCCCGGTCAAGAGCTTGGCGCTCTCGTCATCCGGCAAATTGTACACCGAGAGGTGATCATAGTCTTGATAGTGGCCCGTGTCTTTGTTGTTGGGATCGATGCCCACGAGCAGCCAGAACATCGACGCATTGCCGCCACCCTTGAGCATCAGGTTGTTCCAGTTGACGTAAGCGGTGCGGCGGCGATCCAAGCCACCCGTCACCTTGCCGGTCTTGTCGTCACGCTTGACCGCCATGCCGTACTCTTCGAGCACCGTGGGCTTGCCGGCTTTCTGAGCCGCGGCGACGTGATCGATGATCCACTGGTTGCCCCACTTGGCACCCGTCGACCAGGCCTCGGGATACAAGTGGAACGTGCCATAGTCGATGCTCTTCATCGCCAGGAACGCCTCGTGATCGACGCCGTCTTTACCGTTGTATTGCTCACTCGATTGGCCGCGCCGATTGAAGAAGCCCTCATCACCCACGGCCACCATGTGGTTAGGGTCCAGCGACTTGATGTGCTCTGATACTTCTTTGACCCAGGCCGTAATGACGTCGGCGTTGCAGTCCTGGATGCGATCGAACTTGCCGTAGTTTCTGCAGCGCGGCTCGTTAGCGAGCTCCCACGCGAAGATGGTCGGGTCGTCCTTGTAGGCCACCTTGGTGATGGTGTTGACGCGATTGATCAGGTGCGCAGCGTAGCTCTTGTAGGCCTGCTTGGCCTTGGCGTCCGTATAGAACTCGTGGTGATAGTTGAGGCCGAACCATTTCAGGTACTGGTTCATGCCCCCAAATTCCTTCCAGTTGTTGGTCAGCACGAGCACCAACTTCACGTCATTTTCGGCCGCCTTCGCCAGTGCGTAATCGAGCCGCACGAGCCCGTCGTTCTTCTCCGCACCCTCGTTGTAGGCGACGGACTTCGTGGCGGTGTCCCAGTACTGAAAATACACGCCCTGCTTCGTGCCCGCAGGCTCCCATTCATTCTTGTCGATGCTGGGCACGCTCTCGTCGATCGAACCGCGGTCGATATAAGCCCACGTGCGCATGACCTTTAGCCCCATGGCTTTAGCCTGAACGAAAACATCGTCCACCATCGGCTTGTCTTTGTACGTGAGGTAGTAGTTGTTGGTTCCGGAGAAACAAAAGGGCTTGCCTTGGTGCAAGAAAACGCCACTCGGCGTGTCCGTCGGCTCGACCTTCAAGAGGCCATCGGAGGTAGACGCGGGAGCCTCGGTCTTCCCTGCCGTCGTGCTGTCGGCGCTCTGCGCGCCTGCGTGGGTGCTCTTGCGCAAACATCCCGTCGGGAGCGCGAGCGCGGCTACCACCAAGAGTGAAGCCCGAATGGTCCTGCAGAATTTTATCATCACCGAAGCCTTTGAAGGTTGATCGGCGTATGAATAGTCGAGCGGGGCCGCGAGGACAACCTGGTTCACGGGTAGGTGCCAGGCTCGCCGAGGCCCAAGCTTTCTTCCAGACCGAGCATCAGATTCAGGTTCTGAATGGCCTGCCCCGCGCCGCCTTTGACCAGATTATCCAGCGCGCTGATACAAGTCACCGTGCGGCCGCCCCCATTCGTCGTCGACCGCGGCTCGCCCAACGCAAAGCCGACTTCTGCGTAGTTGGAGCCTGCGACGGCGACGACCTCCGGCAAACGCTTCTCCGGCAAGATGACGAAGCGCTCGTGAGCATAGGCCTGGGAAAATGCGGCCCGGAGCCGCCCCTCGTCCACGTCGACTGGCACGCTGGCAAAAGACGTGGCCAAAATGCCGCGGGTGAGTGGAACCGCTACCGGTACGAACTCGATGTCGAGGTCCTGCCCGCCGGCTCGCGTCAGAGCCTCCCGGATCTCCGGCGCGTGCGTATGGGTGAGTGGGCGATAGGCGCGCAGGTTCACGGCCCGCACGGGGTGATGGGTCGTCGCCGTCGGGGTCGCGCCCGCGCCGCTCGAGCCGGTCATGCCGACGCACTGAACTCGCCCACGTAGCCACCCGGCGCGCGCCAACGGCAACAGCCCGAGCTCGATCGTCGTGGCAAAGCAGCCGGGTGAAGCCACGAGGCGCGCGCCCTGTAGCGCCTCGCGGCGTAGCTCCGGCAGGCCATACACGAATTGAGGGAGCAGCTCGGGCAGTGGATGGCGCTCGCCATAGAACTTCTCGTAGGCCTCCGCGTCGTCAACGCGGAAGGCACCGGACATGTCGATGATGCGCACAGCCGAATTGATCGCACGCGCGACGATGCGATGGCTCACGGCATGCGGCAGCGCCAGGAGCAGGATGTCGACGTCAGGCGTCAGGCCGCCATCGGCGGGCACCGCTTCAAAGCGCAACGTCGTCTTGCCTTCGAGGTTCGGCAATGCCGCTGCCAATGGCTCGCCGACATGATCCGCAGCGTAGACGTGCGCAAGCTCGACCGCTGGGTGCCCGAGCAGCCGGCGCACCGCCTCCGAGCCCAAGTAACCCGAGCCGCCGTACACGGCGGCGCTATAACGTTTCATCCCGCAAAGCCTGCGTCGGCTGAGAACGCTACGCAAACGCCGGATGGGTGGGTGCGAATACTACATGCTTAGCGGGCCCACCGCAGCGCCTCACTCACCCACAGGGGTCAGCGACCCGCGACGAGATCGGAATTTCTATGCCAGCTCAGCTCGACGCCGATCGCGGGATGGTCCGACAGCGGTGAGCCTTCGACGTCTACGAAACGCCGGTCCGTCCACCAGCCGAGCACGTCCAGCTCGACGCGCCGGGAGCTCCCAAAGAAGACGCGATCCAGCTTCTCCTCGCCACAGCCGAAGCGCCGGCACGCGTCTCGCAAGCCCGTGCTCTTCAGAAAATTCTCGAGCGTCTCGACGTCCCGCGGCACGGACATCCTCAGGTTGGTGTCACCGGCAACGATGATGGGGTGGTTTCTAGACCGGGTGCGAACGTAGTCGGCTAGCTGCTCAAAGTTCTCTCGCCGAACCTCGATGTCGAGAGGCGTGCCGCCAGCTTCGGCATGCAGGTTGTAGACATCCACGGTCACGCCGTCGTTCAGCGTCAGCTCGCTGAATGAGAAGCCCTTATCCGCCAGACAGTCGCTCGCGGCACCGAGGTAGCCGTTGCACTGCGCCCAACGGACCCGATGCACCCACCCGAAGGCGAAGCGCGAAAACCAATTCAATCCATCCGGCATCAGAGCCAGGCTATGCCTCATGGTCTCCGAACGGTAAGCGTGCAAGGCACGCGCGTTCAACTGGCTGTGGTACGAGAAGTCCTCCTGCACCAGCGCCAGGTCATAGTGATTGAGCAGCGGGCTGATGAGCCCCACATTCACTTCGGGATCCGAGTGAGACACGAGTTGCGGCAGGCCCGCGACGTTGTACGTCAGCAGGGAAAAACGGCCAGATTCGGCAGCCGGAGGCCGCCTCTGGCTGCCCCCTTTGGCGGGGACGGGCCTGCTGCCTGGCGCTTGCTCCGGTGTCTGCAGCGGTCGTGACCAAGTCGCCGCGGCACTACGCTCCGCAAAGCTTCCGCTGGTCACGCTCTTGAGGCGAGAATCGCCTCCACCTGCCAGGAGCAATGCGCCCGCCAACGCGAGAACGCTACTGCTGTGCTCCATATGCTTTGACTTACGTTCAATGTAGCGCAGGCGTCGGCAACGCGCCGGTGGTTTGTCTACAAAGAATGGACTCGCAGGGAAGCTTCGAGGCGGCGCTCGAGGCAACGCTCGAAGTGCCGCGTCCGACATTGCCCTGCGGGGTTTGCCCACTCGAAATCTCCACTTCGAGCGGCCGAGCTGGGTGGAACGCTGTAGTCTTCCGACCGGCGATCGCGCGCACACACGGCTTTAGCCCGATAGGCATGTACGCGAATGCCGGCGGTGCCCGCGCATGGCCGCTCCCCGCGGTGAGCGCAGAGTCACAGGACTGACGGCGACGCGCACCTTGGAGCCCGAGACGTTGTCGCCTGGTGAAAAGCCAGGTTAGACTCGGCGTCTCGACCCGGGATGAACCAAGCCTAGGGCCAAAGTCGGATTTTCAGATCTCATGCGCTACTATGTCAGCCTCGACGGCCAGCAATTCCCTCTCACCTTGCACGCGCGGGACGGCGCCGACCGCGTCCTCATCGGCGCTGGAGCGGAGCGCTCGACCGCCCTGGAGGTCGAGATTTTGTCCCATTCCGAGCTGGGACGGCCCGCCCTCGTTTGCGTCGACGGCCACGTATTTCGCGTGTTGATTGACGCGGCTTCGGCCGCCAGTGGTCAGCGCGGAGTGGGTGCTGCTCGCCGCGCCACGATCAATGGCCAGTCGGTCTCGCTGGCGGTAGAGACTGAGATCGAGCGCCGGGCCCGTCCACTTCGGGACACGTCAGCCGAGCTGACCACCCGGGTGTTGGCGCCAATGCCGGGGCGAATAGTGAAGGTAAACGTGCGACCTGGCGATGTCGTATCCGCCGGAGCGCCCCTGCTGGGCATCGAAGCGATGAAGATGGAGAACGAGCTGCTTTCGCCGAACCCCGGCCGGATCGGCGCGGTCCATGTGGAGGTGGGCTCGACCGTCGAGGCGGATCAAGAGCTGCTCGTGATCGAGCCCCCGTGATCCGCTCGGCGCGACCCGAGGGGAGCGGGCCGCCCTGTTGCACCCGCCGCCTGTTGCCCCGGCTTGACGGGCGCGCTGCAGCGCGCGCCTGCGTAACGAGCGCGCCCTCTAACGAATGGCGTCGCCGATGCCGATGGCTGCGCGCACCCGACGCAGCGTCTGCCGGGCAATCACGCGAGCCCGCTCGGCTCCGCTGGTCAAGATGGCGTCGATCTGCGACGTGTCCGCCATGAGCGCCACGTAGCGCTCGCGCGCGGGCGCCAACGCAGCCTCGAGCACCTCGAACAAGGCGGCCTTCGCCTCGCCCCAGCCGATGCCTGTACGATAGCGTTCGGCGAGCCTTCGCGTCTGCTCGGGGTCGGCGACGGCGCGATAGATCTGGAAGATGTGCGAGCTCTCCGGGTCCTTGCTCACCTCGGGCGGAGTGCTGTCGGTGACGATCTTGTTGATGGTCTTCTGGAGTTGCTTCGGTGGCAAAAACAACGGGATCACGTTGCCGTAGCTCTTGCTCATCTTGCGGCCGTCGAGGCCGGGGATGATGGCGACGTTCTCGACCACGTGGGCCTCCGGCAGTGTCAGCACGTCGCCATACAGATGGTTGACCCGTTGGGCAATGTCGCGGGCGATTTCTACGTGCTGGACCTGATCTTTACCGACCGGCACCAGGTGGCTGTCAAACAGCAGGATGTCGGCAGCCATCAGCACCGGATAGGTATAAAGCCCGATGTTGACGCCCACGTCGGCGTCGCCCTCGCCCGCGCTCTGATTGCGGTCGACGATGGCCTTGTAGGCATGCATCTTGTTCATCCAGCCCTTGGTGGTCACGCACGCCAGGATCCAGCTGAGCTCGAACACCTCGGGCACGTCACTCTGGCGATAGATCAAGGTGCGCGTCGGGTCGAGCCCCAGGGCGAGCCAGGTGGCGGCCACGTCGTAGGTCATATGCCGGAGCGCCCCGGGCTCTTGCACTGCGGTCAGCGCGTGGTAGTCGGCGATGAAATAGACAGCTCGCGTGTCGGGCCTGTTGGCGAGCTCTAGACCGGGACGGATGGCCCCCAGCCAGTTGCCGATGTGAGGGATGCCGCTGGGTTTGATGCCGGTCAGCGCGACTTTGTGGCTCATCGTGATCCTCGGGAGCAGGCTTTGTGGGTAGCATACGCGCGCGCCGACCGATGAGTCTGCGCAAAGAGTGCACGCCTGCTTTGCTCGCAGCCCGTCCGGGCGTGGCGCGTGAAGGTCCGCGTCAGCACGGCGCCGCTCGCAGGCTCGTGCAACCGGCCATGGCGATGGGGATCACCCCATAGGGCCCGAGGATGACGCCCTCGAGCTGGAAAGGCTGCTCGCCCGCGACGCTGGATGCACCGAGCCTGCTGGAAGCCACGTCGATGGGCGCTTCATAATCCCCCCAGGCTTCACCATCGGGCCCCACCCCCGTGGTCAGGAAGGTCGCGTCCAAGATTCGACCTGTGGTCCGCGAAATGTCGAGGCGTAGAGCAACACCAAGGCGCGGCGCGGATGCGGTCAGACGATAGGGCGCCGCTGCGCAGCTGGTGCTCAGGGTGGGCGGCGCCCACACCGCTGCCTGATCCCGTGCTCCCACCCGCACGAACGTCCAGCCCGGCGTATCGCAGGTGTTCTGGGCGCCTTCCTGCGTGGGGCTGCCGGGGGCGCCGGCGGCGCCAGACGACGTTTGAGCGTTCGGCGCCGACGGGGAACCCGCGGTCTGCTGCGGCGTGCCGTCCTCGAGGGTGAGGCAGCCCACCCACGCCAACGAAACACCGAGCAGCAGTAGCGGGCTCCGCTTCAACGCTTGCGTCCGCCGCCGCCCGGCCTCGCGCCCCCGCCACGCAGTAGGCCCCGGGCGCCTGCCGAATTTCTCACCACGGCTCGCGAGCGTAAGCGAATCACCGCGGGCCAGCAAGCTCACCCTCCCCGGCTGCCTCGAACGCGCCGCCGTCAGCCCCCGCCGTCGGAGCGCCGGCTTAGTGATGAAACGCGCGAATGTGCGTATGGACCATCGAGATGCCATATTCGCGGCACGCCTGCTGTATGTCAGAGTCCCGCGTGGAGCCGCCGGGTTGTGCGATGAAGTTGACGCCGTGGCGTTGCGCGTGGTCGATGTTGTCACGAAATGGGATGAAGCCGTCGGAGACCATGCTGACGCCGCTCACCCCCGACAGAAACGCGCGCTTTTCGTCGGCCGTGAGCGGATCGAGGCGCCCCTCGAGCGCCGCGCCGAGCGCCTGCTCTTCGTACGCGGTGAGGTCGCCCTCGATGTAGCGCACCCGCCAGTTGATCCGGTCCTGACGTTTGACGTCGGCCTTGAAGCGCAGACCAAGCACCTTGGGATGCCGGCCGAGCTGCCACAAGTCGGCCTTCGCTCCCGCCAGTTTCGTGCAGTCCACGCGCGACTGCTGGCCTGCCCCGATGCCAATCATCTGCCCTCCGACGGCGTAGCCCACCGAGTTCGATTGCGTGTACTTGAGCGTTGCATACCCCAGCACCAGATCCCGCCGCGCCTCGTCCGTTAGCTCCCCGCATACGACGTCCTCGAGGTCTGCGCTGCTGAAGACGTGCGTGTTGCGGTCCTGGGTGAGCCGCATGCCGAACATTTCTCGTGACTCGCGCGCCGGCGGCTGAAACCTAGGGTTCGCGCGGAGCACGATGAAGGCGCCGCTCTTCTTGGCCGAAAGTGTCGCCAGCGCGCCGCCGTGGTATTCGGGCGCGATGATCCCGTCCGAAACGACGCTCTTCAAGAAGCTCGCCGTCACGTCATCGACCGGCTCGGACAAGGCGACGAAATCTCCGAAGGAGCTCTTGGGGTCAGCGCCGCGCGCGCGCACGTAAGCCAAGGCAATCGGGCTGAGCTCGACGTCGGATACCTCGTAAGCTCTGGCCAAATCGCCAGGCAGTGGAGCGGCGACCGCAGCTCCAGCGGGTGAGACATGCTTGAAGCTCGCCGCCGCGGGCAGGTTCAAAGCTCGCCGAACCTCTGTCACGAGCTGCCAGCCGCTCAATGCATCCAGCAAGTTGATCATCGATGGCTGGCCGTTCAAGAGCTCGACCGGAGCCGCCTCGAGGGACTCGGCCGATGCGAAGACCTGATGGGGATTACAACCGTATTTGAGCTGCATGGCGCGACCTAATTACACGTTCCGCCGAAAATTGGATACGCTGAAGGCAAGATGAGAACGCATGCCCAAGCGTGACACCATTCGGCTGCCCAGCGGTGCTCCCACCGGCTTGACCATCGTGCGGGACGCTCACGGAGTGCCCCACATCGCCGCTCCCGATTTGAACGGGCTGCTCTGGGGTCTCGGCTACTGCCACGCTCTGGATCGCGGCTTGCAGCTCCTGCTCACGCGAGTCCTCGGCCAGGGCCGCGCCAGCGAATGTCTCGCGGCGACGGACGAGATGCTCGAGATCGATCGGTTTTTTCGCAGGCTCGACTGGCGCTCCAACGCCGCGACGGAGCTCTGCAAGCTCAGCCCGGAGGCGACGGCGCGGCTCTCCGCGTACACGGCCGGCATCAATGCGCGCCTGCGGCGGAGCCTGCCCTGGGAGTTTCGGTTGGTAGGCTACGTGCCCGAAGCCTGGACGGGTGAGGACACGATCCTGATATCTAGAGTGATTGGCTACATCGGGCTGGCGCAGAGCCAGGGGGAGCTCGAGCGGCTGTTCGTCGAGATGGTCCAAGCTGGCGTCGATGATGCGCGGCTCGAGGCGTTATTCCCGAACATCCCGGAGCTCGTCGCGCTCGACGGCCGAGACCCGCGCCTGCCGAGTCGCGAGCTGCTCCGTCAGGTCCGGCTGGGCCAGCGCCTCGTCCCCAAGGGCGTGGAGTGGCTGAGCCCTGTGCCTCGGGTGGCCTGTTCCAATAGTTGGGTCATCGCCCCGAAGAAGACCCGCTCCGGGCACGCGCAGCTCGCCAACGACCCTCATCTCGAGGCCAATCGCCTGCCCAACGTCTGGTACGAAGTGGTCGCGGAGCTGCTCGACGTTCCCGGACACTACGTGCTCGCGGCCACGATGCCCGGTCTGCCGGCGGCGCTGCTCGGTCGCACCCGCGACCTTTCGTGGGGAGCGACCTACACGTTCATGGATGCCGTGGATTCGTGGATCGAGGAGTGCCGCGGTGGTCGCTACAGGCGGGGTGACGTGTTCCTGCCCTTCGCCTTGCGTCACGAGGAGATCAGACGCAAGCAGGGCGCTTCTGCCCACGTGACGTTCTTCGAGAACGAGCACGGCGTGCTCGATGGGGATCCGACGGAGGACGGTTACGTGCTCAGCACGCGCTGGGCCTCGTCCCAAAGCGGCGCCCGTTCGCTGGAAGCCGCCTTCGCCATGTGGACCGCGGACAGCGTCGATGCCGGCATGGCCGCCCTCGGACAGCTCGAGACGGCGTGGAATTGGGTGCTCGCGGATCGGGCCGGCGACATCGGGTTTCAGATGTCGGGGCTCATGCCCAAGCGGCGCGCGGGTGTCAGCGGATTTGTTCCCCTGCCCGGTTGGTATCCGGAAAATGACTGGTCCGGTTTCGAGCGCGCACAGGATCTGCCGCGCCAGAAGAACCCGGAGATTGGCTTCCTGGTCACCGCGAATCAAGATCTGAATCAGTTCGGCAAAGTCCGTCCCCAGAATGCGACGATGGCCGACTATCGGGCGGAGCGCATCACCCAGCTCCTGCAAGGTCGCAGCGATCTCGGTGTAGAAGACTCCAAGGCCATCCAGTACGACACTCACTCGTTACAAGCGGAGTGCTTCATGCTTCGGCTGCGTCCACTCCTGCCCGATACGGAGCCAGGGCGCTTGCTCCGTAACTGGGACTATGGCTACGAACGGAGCTCGCTGGGCGCGACGTTGTTTGAACGCTTCTATGCGCAGCTGACCCAACTCGTCATCGGGCGCTACGTGCTCGGCCCTGACGTGATCGCCCACCTCACCAACACCACCGCGCTCTTTGCCGCTTATTACAAGAACCTCGAGCCTTTGCTCCTGGACCCACCCGCTGCCTTCTGCGCGGGCCGCTCGGCGTCCGACCTGTATCGAGAAGCGTTCGACGAGGCCGCGAAAACGCCGCTCATGCCCTGGGGCGAAGAGACTAAGACCACGCTCACGCAGCTGTTTTTTGGCGGGCGATTACCACGCTGGATGCGATTTGACCGAGGCCCAGTCTCACTCGCCGGCGGGCGCGCAACTCCCTGCCAGGTACAGCTGTATCAAGTCGGGGCGCGCACCGGCTGCCTGGCTCCGACGATACGCTTGATCGCGGACATGGGGGAGGATGCCCTGCATACCAATTTGATCGGCGGCCCGAGCGATAGGGCCTTCTCGCGCTGGTACTGTTCCGGGCTCGCCGACTGGCTCAGCGGGGCCTACAAACGGCTCGAGCCCCGGCCGAAGGCGTAACGGCGAGGCTGCTAGTAGGAGAAACCCGAAGTCCGCGCCGGGTTTCTCCCAATGTAGAGGAACTACCGAATGCACAGAGGCCCATCTGGCCGACTTAGGGCATGAGGTAATGGGGCGGCTCAGGGCGGCTTCACCCGCACCAGGCGCAGCTGGCTCTGAAACCTCACAAAGCGTTCGCGCTCTCGCTCGAGCAGCGCGCCATCTGCGCTCTGGTCGGCCAACTCCGCCGGATCTCGGCCGAGATCATACAGGCCGATGGCACGTCCCCCGCTCATGATCAGCTTGATGTCGTCGTCAATCAGTGCCTGGCGCTCTTCGTTGTAGGGGCCCGCGCTCATGTCGATGAAAATGGGCCGCTGCGAGGGCACGTAGCCCGGCGGCATGAAGATATCGTCGACCAGGGGCTGCCCGGAGAGCCGCTGGTCTGCGCTGGGCAGCGGCACCCCGAAGAGAGAAAGCAGCGTCGGCACCAGATCAATCGCCCCGCGCCGGACGTCGTGGCGGCGTGCAGCCACGCCCGGCACGTGGACGATCAGCGGCACTCGCACCAGCGCCTCCCACAGCTCGAAGCCATGCCGCCACATGCCGTGCTCTCCGAAAGCTTCCCCGTGGTCGCTGGTCACGATGATCGCCGTGCGAGAGCCCAGCTCCGAGCTTGCTACGAAGTCCAGAACGCGCCCGATCTGCTGATCGCTGAACGCGACCTCGGAGTCATACAGGTCTCGGCCTCGGTTGCCGAAGTCAAAGCCCTTGTGTCGGATGTATTCGGCGTGCGGATCCAGATAGTGAACCCACATGAAGAAGCGCCCGTTGGTGTTTTCTGGACGAGACAGCTGCGCGATGGCTGCATCGGACAACTTATCGCTATTCACTGTCTTGTCGCCGTCGAGTTGCCGCTTGGCCGGCGACGCGGACAGATCGAGCACGTCAAAACCACGGCCCACGCCATACTCCGGCGTGAAGTACCAATGGCCTTGCACACTCAACGTGCGCACACCGGCCGCCTGGAGCCGCTCTTGAACGAACGTCTCATCCGTGCCGAAGCGGTTGAAGTGCAAAAAGCCGCGCTGGGTCTCGGACGGGTACTTGCCTATAAGCAGCGGGCCGATGCTCTTGCCCGTGTACGACGCCAGCGCGTACGCGCGCTCGAACACCACGCTCTTAGCCGCGAGCTGATCGAGGTTTCGAGAAATGGGCCGTGGATAGCCGACGTACCCGAGGTCGTGCCGCAACGTATCGACCGTGATCAAGAGCACGTTCAGGTCTGGCGGGATGCGCGCGGCCTGCTTCGCTGGCCCTGCCGAGGCCAACGCTCGAGGCGGAGGCGGCGGCTGGGGCATGAGCGCGAGGCGAGCCGCGTCAGTTCCCGAACAATCCTCGTCTATTCCATTTCCAGGCGCCTCGGGAGCGCCCGGGTACACATCGTCTCTAGTGTCGTCGCAATCATTGGCGCCAAAGTGAGCGCTGACACCGTCTCCGTCCCCATCGGTTGCGGCTCTGAGCCCCCGCAAACTGGCGCGGCTCAACGCGGCCCCGCGCTCCAGCGCCAAGCTCAAGGGCTGGTCATCGAGCAGGCGGAACGCGGTCGCGAACACGGCGAACGCTGCAAACGCGGACGCGAGGAGCACTGGCGCCCCTCGCTGGCTCGGCCGCGCCACGCCTGCACATGCCGCCAAGGCGAGGGCCGTAACGAGCGCTACGGCGCGCAGGTCGAGCTCCTGCCGCCCCAGCACGCCAAAGATCCCCCAAAAGCCGCCCTCTCCGTTCGTGGTGCCAGTGTGTACGCCCCAAGCCAAGGGCCCCAGTAACAGCGCGACGGCGAGCGCCACGAGCACTCCCGGCGGCAGCCGAGCCAGCGCCGTTCGCAGCCACGGGGCCTGACAGAGCGTCAAGGCCGCGCCCAGCAGGATCCTGGCGAGCACCCAGGTGCCCAGTGCCAGGCTGGCTGCGACGGGCAGCGGGGGCAGGTCCAACGCCAGGATCGCTAGCGCGAGATGGCCGACCAGCGCTACGAGAACGGCTGTCGCAAGGCCGAGCACCGGCAATCCCGAAAGGCGTTGACCCCGCGCCCCGACGCCCGGGCCCGTGCCTGCGGAGCTGCGGGCAGCCACGAACAACGGTGATAACGCGGCCACGAACACGGCGACCGCGAGCGCCACCGGCACGACTAGCCCGAACGCAACCAGCCACGTCCTGACGGCGTTCAATGCCTGCGTCGCGGCGCCGTAGGCCCAACGAGCCTCGAGGACTGCGGCCAGCGCCGCACAGCCCAACGCGGCGAGCCACGCACTTGCAAACCGAGCGAACACCGCGGCTCTAGTAGGAGAAACCCGAAGGCGGCGCCGGGTTTCTGCAATTTAGGGCATGCGGCACTAGTGCTTCACTTTCTCACCCGCGACGGCCAGCGGATGGCTCTGGTCGTAAACGCGAAGCAATTGCTCCACTGAAACGTGAGTGTAGCGTTGCGTCGTGGAGAGGCTCTGATGTCCCAAGAACTCCTGAATCACGCGCAGGTCCGCCCCGCCTTCCAGCATGTGCGTGGCGCAAGTGTGCCGTAGCGCGTGGGGGTGCAGGTCGGCGCGGCCGGTGCCGAGCACTCCATAACGCCGTACCAAGCTCTGTATCTGGCGCACCCCGAGCCGACGCCCGTGCCGCCCCAACAGAAGGGCTCGCGAGTCCTGGAATCCGGTTTTCGGGTGACGCAGCATGGCACGGTAGGGGAGATATTCGTCGTGGGCTTGTTGGCACAACCGCCCGACGGGCACCAGACGTTCTTTCTTGCCTTTGCCGAGCACCGAAAGCACGCCAGCGTTCAGCTGGAGCGCGTCCTTGTCCATCGCGGCGAGCTCGTGCACACGCAACCCACAACCATAGAGCAGCTCCAGAATCAACCGATCACGCCGAAGGCGCGCCTGCTCGGCGCCGTCTCCGCCGTCCGTCATCAGCGCGGACGGGGTCTGACTGGGGGCTTCCATCACGCGCCCGGCGGCATCCGTGCTGAGCACGAGCGGCATGGGGCGCCGCAGGCGGGGCGTCGCCAAACCTTCCGCCGGATTCTCTCGACTGGGCTCCGCTCGGCTCAGGAACTTGTAGAGCGATCGAACGCTGGCGAGCTTGCGCGCGATCGTGCTCGTGGATTGATCGCGCGTCAACGCCGCCAGCCAGGCGCGCAACTCCAACTTGCCGATGTCGAGAAGCGCCGGCGGTCGTCCCAGCCGCTGTTCCAAAAAAGCACGGAGCTGCGTCAGGTCACGCCGGTAGGCTTCCAGCGTGTGAGGCGAGGCTCGGCGTTCCCCGCGCAGATGAGCCACGAAGTCCTCGATTGACCGGGAGAAGCTGGAAACGGGGGTTGCCGGCATGCTCGATCGTCACGCGCTGATCAGAGCGAGGCTGAGCGAAATCAGCCCGGCCGCGAGCAACAACGCGGGTATGACGGCGCGCTGCGCCGGCCAGCGCCCCGCGTCTCTCGCGCCCGCGAAGCAGAGCAGCAGCGCCGCAAAAACGGCGCAAGCAAAGCCGGAGACAGCCACCAGGACCGAGCCCGCGGGCATGACGCCCGCGTCCCTCGTGCTCACATCTGGGGGAGGCGCTCCCATCAGCCGCGCCAAGCTCGCGTTGGCCTCGTGAAGCTCAGCCGCGTGAGGTTGGAAGACGTGCCGCGTCTCGACTGCGGCGGCGCGCAGCGCACGCCAGGCGGTCAGCGCCAACTCCACGTCGCGCGAGCGTTCAGCGCCGAGCGCGACGGCACGCAGGCGCGCATAACCCTGTGCTACATGCGTCGCGCCGGGCACGTAAAACGTCGCCGCGCGACGCGCGCACCTGATCGAGAGCTCGAGCTGCCCCGTGTCGAAGGCGCGATCGCTCTGCGCCATCAGAGCCGCGCCACGCTGCTCCGTGCGATAGGTCAGCAGCGCAAGCACGGCCAGGGTCATGCACAGAAACGCGGCCACCGCCCGTAGCGCCTGGGCCATCACGTCAGGTCCCGCCGCTGGAAGATGAGGCAGGCCAGCGCGAGGAGCAGCGCCGCCCACCCCAAGGCCTGCGCCGCCGCCAGTCCGATGTACGCGGCTGGCCCCGCGGCGAGACCCTCGCCGGTGAGCAACGGTCGCTCGGGTACATAGAGCATCAGGTTCGGGACGACTCGGGAGAGGCCTGCTCCAAGGTCATGTATCGCCTCGCCAAAGAGGCGCGGGGGCAGCGCCGCCAGCGTACCCGCAGACCGGCCCACGATGAAGACACCCAGCGTGAACACCGCCGTCAAAAATGGCGACGAGAACGCGGAGAAGAGCATCGCCACCCCCGCCACCACGGCAACTTCGAGAATGGTGAGGGCCGCAGACCCCAGCAGCACTCGGCGATCGTCGGGGGAATGCTCACAGAGCAAGGCGCCAGCCACGACCAACGACGCTGCCACCAGCGCCGGCGAAAAGGTCCGTAGGGCGCGCCAGCGCCAGCTGAGCAAGGCCGAGAGCGCCAAACTAATGAGGGCCGCGAGCACCGGCTTCCAGAGAGGAGTAGGCCCTGAGGCGGCCAAGGCGCAGAGAAACACGGCCGCGTTCCCCAGCACAAACACAGCCAAGGTCGACACCGTCCCGAGATACTTGCCCAGCACGTACTCCCAGCGCGCGATCGGTCGGGCCAGGATCGGAAATAGCGTCTTGAGCTCGATCTCACGGTGCAACGCCGTGGCGCTGAGCACGATGGCGACAAACACCCCGTATAGGGCGATGCTCGCGGAACCCAGGTTGCTCAGCACGCGTGCGGCAGAACCGGAGGCGAACTGTCCCACGGCGATGCAATAGCCGGCCGTGACGAGCGCCAACGCGAACAAGCCGTGCAGCACCTTGGCCCGAACAGCCTCCCTGTAAGTATTCAGCATCACGATTGCGACGCGTACCAGCATGGGTCAGTCCAGAGCTCGAACTAGGTGCATCGGCACGGCCCCGTTTTATAACCAGGGACGGCAACGCGACAAGTTCACTGGCGTTTTCTTCCGCACACTTCCCCCCTCCCTACGCCAGCGGAGTTGCTACAACCCGCCCGGCCCAGCCTCTCGAGTCTGAAAGCTGCATCCAAATCCCATGGCCTCGTCCTCACCCGCGACCCTGCCCGAGGGCTTCGAGGTCGCGCGTCACCTCAAGAGAAACTACGCGGCGCACTCGCTGGAAGGGGGTCTGTTCGCGGGCGGCATCGCGTTCGTTCATCCCCAGACGCTGTTGCCACGCATCATCGAACGCCTGGGCGGGGCCGACTGGATGATCGCTGCGGCTCCGATCCTGCTGATGGTCGGGTTCTTTACCCCCAGCCTGTTCATCACGCACCGGCTCGAACGCCTGAGGTCGCTCAAGCCCTTCGTGATGTGGATCGGGATTGTGCAGCGGGCGCCCTACCTGCTGGTGGGGCTCATCCTGCTGCTGACCGAAGACCCGGGCCAGAGCGTCCTCTGGTGTGTCGTGCTCGCCCCTTTATCCTCCGGGCTCGCCGGCGGTGTCTCGGTGACGGCGTGGCGCGAGTACATCGCGAAGAGCATACCGCCCGAGAAACGCGCGTCCCTCTGGGCACTGCGCTTCGTGATTGGTGGAGTTCTCGGGGTAATGGCTGGTCAATTCGTCAGCTACGTGCTGACTCGGACTTCGGAGATCCACGCCTACGGCTACCTGCACCTGGGCGTGTTCGTTTTGATGACCGCATCCTTCGGTGTGCTTGCGCTGACGCGTGAACCCAATCTCGACAGCACTCGCTGCCACGCCTCGAGGAGCTGGTGGAGCTACGCGCTGTCCATGCGGAAGGTCGTGGCGGAGGATACCCACCTTGCCGGCTATCTGGGCTCCCGCGCGTTGTTCTCCGGGCTGTACATCGTCTTGCCCTTCCTCTCCCTGCACGCGCTCGACGTGTTGCACGTTCCCGACGGCTACCTTGGCCGGCTGCTGATGGTACAGATGGCAGGCTCGGTCGTCGGGAACCTCGTCGGGGGCTACCTTGGTGATCGCCAGGGCGGCCGTGTGGTCATGCTGCTGTCGCAAGTCAGCTCCGTGGTCGTAGTTCTCGGGGCGACCCGGCTCAGCACCGAGCCTGGGTTCGAGGCCTTGTTCTTCTCGCTCGGCGTCGCCGTCGGCCTGGGCGGTGTGGGCGTGCCGACGCTCGACCTGGAGATGAGCAATTTCGCCCAGCGCATGAGCTACCAGACCGTGATTGGCCTGAGCCACTTGACGGGTATGCTGGGCGCGGTGGTGCTCGCCTCCACGATCCGACACTTTTCGAGCAGCTTCGCTCTATTGGCCTGGATCTCGGCCGTTACACTGGTCGGCTCCCTGATCCTGCTGTTGCGCTTGCCCGAGCCGCGGCAGGCACGCCAGCAAGTGAGCTAACGCCCGCTCTCCGGCGCCCTGGTCGAGGAGACCGGGTCGGGCGCTTCGGACGCGACAGCGGCTGGCTGAAACGTGCGCTCGACGGTATCTCGAATGCGGTTCGGCATCCTCAAGATGGATCGCTGAATCCGTTGCTCGAACAGCATCCTGAGCACGCCCGGTCCCAGGTTGATGAGCGCGCCGACAGATACGAGCGAGTGCTGCGCATCGTAGCGCGTGGCGCGAAAGAAGCCCCAGGCGTCGTCGATGCTGTGCGGCGCCGATGGGTCGAGCCAGAAGCGAACGACGTGGGGATCGTCTCGACCCTCGGGCGGCTCGAGCTCGAAGAAAACAGTAAACGTGGTCGACACCATGCTGTTGCCTTGTTCGAGCTCGACGCGCACCCAATTGCCAGTTCTATCCAGCACGCGCGTGTTGCGAGTGCTGGGTATGACCTGTGAGAGCGTGGCCAGTTGATTCAAGACCTCGAAAACCTGGCGAGGCTCTGCGCGAATCAGCGCATACGACAGGCCTCCGACATAGCGCTTTCCTTGGCGGTCGAGCTCGACGAACTGCTCGACCCGACCGCCCGCACGCAGCGTCTGGTGCTGCTCGGCGCTCAGACCTCCAGGGCGCAGCGGCGTCTCTTCTCCGTCCTCGACCAGAGGCGGATCCTCCGGGGTGACCGCGGGCGGCAGCGCACAGGAGGTCGCGGCGAGTGCCACGCACGCCACCCATCCCAAGCGCTTCAGATCCATGGCGCCGAAGGTACACGGTCGTCGGACCCACGCCAGCCCGCGCCTGAGCCCTTTGCGAAATATCTGGCCATGGTTTGCTTACGGTTCCATTACGAAGACATTCAGAAACCAGTTACCGGAAGCGCCAGCAAAGCCATCGATTTGGATGAAATAGTCTCCGGCCGGCAAGTCTAGATCGACAAAGCTCCGGTCACCGCCGCTCAGCACCGAGCAGCCCCGCTCGACTTCTTCCCCTGGGCAGGCTGGGCCGCGCCGCAGGTCGAGGAGCGTATCGAAGTCACTACCTCGCATATCTAGCAAGACGCGACGCGGCACATCCAACACCAACCGCAACAGTTGATCAGGGGCTCCCACCGGGGTCGCAAAGTCGCAACTGGCGGAGAAGTCATGAACGGCGTTGGCCGTGTTGCCTTGGTAGAAGCCGCCCTCGGCGCCGATGGTGAGCGCGCCGTCACAGCCGTCCGACGCTGGAACCAGGCTCGGCGCCCGAGCGGGACGCACTGCAGTGGTCAAGGTCGCCGGCAACCCGAACAGCGATTCAGTCACGACTCGATACTCCCCCGCGGCCAAGCTTCGAGCAGAGACACGGGCCAATCCTGAAGTGGTCTGGGTGCAACCCAACGTGTCGTCGCTCCTACATTCCGGTCGGGCGAGCGCTACCGCGCCCACGTCGCCCGAGGAAAAGCGCGCCACGACCAGCACGTCGCTGACGCTCGTCAGCTCGAGCCGTCGAGCGGTATCGAGGAACCCTACGCCACAGCCCGCCGCGATGTCGTCGTCGTGTTCTAGGAAGCCGAGCACCTGCGTCTGGTTGATGCCGAGAGCCGGCGCCGAATTGCACTGATCGGTCACGGGCGGCGTGGTGGGCGGCTGCACATCGAGGCTCAGGCGCGCCCGGGTGGGTCCAGATGCCGAGACCGCCAGGACGTACGTGCCGGCCGGCAAGGCTCGGACGCGTAGCGCAGCCGACGCGCGTTGTGCGCACCGCAGCTCGCCTTCCAAGCCCCGGCAGGTCGACTCGAGCAGCGCCAGACGGGGATCCCCGAGGTCGTCCAGCGACTCGGCAAACACCTGCACGTCGGCAGCTTCGTCCAAAGAAAATTGGTAAAAAAGGTCGCCGCGGTCCGTCGAGCACAGGCTCGGAAGCGGCGTGCCGGAGAGGGCCAGGTCGACCTCGATCGACTCGCCCGCTACCAGCGGCGAAGGGCCGTCGCACGTGCGGTTTTGTGCGGCGACGCTCGCCGGCTCGTCGCTCACTTCGAGCTGAATGGGAGCGCTGGCATCCGTATACAGGTAGATCACCTCTGACCCTGCGGCAGGTGAAAAAAGGCGCAGTCGGCTCACACTTTCGCCCGTCGCTAGCGCTGCGCCGCGCTGGCATTCAGGCTCGCTCGCCGCCGCCCCGCAGGTCGCGGCGCGAGCGAGTGCGAGGTGGCCCACCGGGCTCCTCACCACGATCTCGATGTCGCGGGTGGGCGCCTCGGCGACCTCGATGACGATCACGAGCTCGCGCAGACCCGCGCCCGCAGTGGCGCACGCCGAACCGTAATCGAGGGCGGCTCCCGCGGGGGAGATTTGGTAGCTCCCGGGCCCGCTGATGCTCAATGCGTCAGCACAGGTATCAAACTCCGGCAGCCGGCAATCGGCTTCATCGACCCCGCCGTCACAATCGTCGTCGACCTGGTTCGCGCAGAGCTCTACGCCGGTGCTCGCCACGAGGGGATCCAGGTCGTTGCAATCGGCTCCCGGTCGGCAGTTCCCGTCCACGTCGCCGTCCCCGTCCACGTCGCGCTCGACGCGCACACAAGCCTGGGTGGCTTCGTCACAATGGTCGATGGTGCACGGGGTGGAATCAGAGCAGCTCGTGGGCGGCCCTGGGCGGCAGCCGAGTCGCGCATCGCAGCGCTCGACACCATTGCAGAAGACGGCGTCCGCACAGCGCCCATCGTCGGGCGTCAGACGGCAAAGCCCGAGCTCGAGATCGCAGGCACCGAAGGTACAATCGAGCCCATCGTCACATTGGGCGTCATCGACACATGGCCAACCCAGCACCTGATTCGGCTCGAGCGCAATCTGAGCTGGGCCTGCACCGGCATCCTCGGTGGCTCGTTCGGCCTCGGGCGCGCCGGCATCAGGTTCCCCGGCGCGCGCGCCAAAAGGGCTAGGAACGAGTCCATCGCCACAGCTGAGGGCCAAGACCACAAACCCCCATTGCCACAGCCGCATCGACCTGACTCTAGCCCGGATCGCTACGCCGGTGCCTCTCGCCACGTGGGTCTGCTGACCGACAAATCCATCAAAGGGCGCAGCTCGCCATGCACTGGCCGGTCAGCCAGCTTCCTGATGGACCATCGACCGCTAGTTGTCTGGCCGAACCGCGTCAGTCGCTCCTACCCTGTTTACCGCGCCCGGGTCGACTCCGATCATCCGTCGCAGCTCACGAGCCATCCGCTCTTCGCAGCGCGTATGCGACAAGAAGCTCGCGAGCAGCTCCCGGAGATCGCTGCGAGACCCGCTATCAAAATCCGCCTCGTCGCTCGCTGAAGGAGCCGCCGCCTCCGCCGCCAAATCAGGAAGCAGCTCGTGACGGGCCGCGATGGCTTCAAGCTTTATGCGCGCACCGGCCATCGCGGCATCCAAATCGAGCTCCGTCACCGGCGCGTTCTGGTGTGCGAGCTCCAAGGAGCCGTCGAAGTCATGGGTGACGACCTCCGCCTCGACGTCGACGTCGATGTCCAGGTCGCGGAGCTCCACGCCGAGCGGGGGTATGCCCACGCTCGGAGCAGATGGCAGCGGAGCTCCAGTCACTCGCGCGGCCTCGGGCGTGAGCGAGGTCGCAGGCAGGGGCGTTGAGGTGATGGGGCCGCCGCCGTCGAGCGCTGAAAGGGTTTCTCCTGGCCCCGAAACGGCTAACGAAGATGCTCTATCGGCCCTTTGCGTCTCGCGGTACAGCCGCGCGAGCGCCCTTCTCGACGCCGCGTGATTGATGGGAACGAGCGCGGTCAGCAACTCTGACTCGAGAGCGAGCAGACCTCCGCCAGACGAGCGCTCTGCTGCGCTCTTGATCGCGGGCGCTGCAGAGGGGCACAGCGCCACCAGAGCAGCGAGCAGACCTCTCAACGTCGCCTCGAGCTCGTGCGCGGTGGCGAAGCCGAGAGGACGTACGAGGATATCGCCCGCGTCCGTCAGGAAGATGCTCTCTGGTCCGATCGCACAGGGTGCGGTGGCCACTCGCTGCAGCGTCAGCAGCGCCACGTACCCAGCGACCTCGCCGGTCACCGCCGCCCGTCGCAGCCGAGCGGCGCCAATTACCGAGTCGAGCGTGATCTCCATGGCCTGCCTTCGCTTAGACCGGTCCGGGCAAATCAGACCAGTTTACACACGGTAAACGGGACGCTCTCGCGGGATATTAGGTCCAGGCACCGAGCCGGCAACGTGACTGCTATAGTGACCCACGATGATCTCCTGCTCGAAGTGTGGCGCAGAGAACCCGGCCGCCAATAAGTATTGCGCCCGCTGTGAAATGCCACTGCCGAACAGCGGTGTAGGTGCGACGCTCACTGGTGGCCCCAACACGCCGGAAGCGAACGCCGGCAAGGCGTCCCCGCAGACCCTCTTCGGTATGGCTCCCGGTTGGCCTCCCGCCCACGCAACAGGCCAGGCAGATCGAGCGCAGGAAGAGAAGCCCGGGCTGCAGCAAACACTGTTCGGCGTCGCCCCCGCAGCGCAGCGCGCGCTCGCGTCCGAGGCGACCAATCCCGACGGGCAAGCGCCGGCGGGCTCTGCCCATGGCGTCCAGGCTTCGTTGCACAGCGACGCTGGTCTATCGCAACGAACGCTCCTCGGGGTCATGCCCGAGGCGCTCGCTAAAGCCATCGACGCCGCGCGGGGCAAGAGCCCCCCCTTGGCTCCCAATCCGCCGTCAACCCGCAGCGCGGACCCACCTAAAGCCGGTCAAGCGGCGCTGCGGGCTGCGGGTGGCAGCGCGCCGTTCGAGCCGGTCCGCAATGCAGCGACCCTCATCGGCGCGCCTGTTCCCGCCCCGTTGCCGCATCAGTTCGCGGACGCGGGGTCACCCGCGGATCAACGAGCTCACCCTTGGGTTGAAGCGGAGGCTCCAGTCATGGGACAAGTGGAGGACGACTCGTTGGCGCTGGCGGAGACCGGCGAGGCAGGAGCAGCTGCGGATCTCCCCGGCAGGGAGCTGACCGCCTCCCCCCACCCCGGCAAGCTGGCGCATGCGCGGACGCAACTCGGCGTCGCGATCCCCGGTGTAGCGCCCCTGCGCGCGGGGGTGAGCGGCAGCCCTCCTCAGCCAGCATCGCCCCCGGAGAGGCCGCCCCCGGCAACGACCATCGAGCCCCAATCCGTCTCCGGGGCTTTCGCGATACCGCCCCGACCACAAATGCCACGCAGTGCGCTGGTCTTGCTCTGTTCTGGGGTGGTGCTGGCGCTGTCAGCCGTCGCCTTCGCGGTGTTGTGGAAGGGGGCTAAGCCCCTGTCGGCGCTGGTCAGCGCCGACGCGACGGGGAGAGATCGCATCGACATCGTCTGCGAGGCTTGCCCCGATGGAACCATCCTCGATGTCGACGGCGTCAGCGCGGAGGTGAAGGAACGCAAAGCTTACGTCACGCTGGGGCGCGCCTTGGCGCTGGGAGACAACGAGCTGACGTTCGGCATCAAACGTCCGGGTACAGAGGATCGACAGTTGGTGGAGCTCTCTCTCCCACCCGTCGAGTACAGGATTCGCCCGGACACGAGCACGCTGACCGGCGATGAGCCGCGCCTCACCTTAAAGATCGACGCGCTGCCTGGCAGCCAAGTCCAGATCGCCGAGCGGCCCGTCGCCTTGGATGCAGAGGGCCGTAGCGAGGTCGCCGTCGACATCACGGGGCACCTGACGGGCACGGCCAGCGAAGTCTCTACCTTCGAGCAAGCCATCAGGTACGCGATCACCCCCCCGAGCGGTAAACGCTACGACGGCGAACTGAGCGTCAAGATCGGGGTCACCCCCCTGCTGCTCGAGGCTCCAGGCTCAGACACCGTGACGGACCTAGAGCGTTTCATGTTGGCGGGGCGGACCACCAAGGGCGCCGAGCTGTCTGTGGCCGGCAACATCATCCCCGTGGACGAAACAGGCCGCTTTGCTCAGCTCATGAGCATCGACTCCGTCGGAGAGACCAAGGTGAGCGTTCGAGCCAGCCAGCCCGGGCTCGCGCCGCGCTTCGCCGTTTTTCGGCTCGAGCGCGTCAAAAATCTGCGCGCGGAAGCGGCGGTGCGCCAGAAGAGCGCGCTGACCCTGGCCGAGGTGGCGCGGAACATCCCGAGCTATCTGGGGAAGACGGTGTTCGTGACCGGCGAGGTCGAAGAGGTTCGAGTCGACGGCCACCGCACCTTGATCATCGTTCAAGCGGACGGCGAGTGCGCGGGTCGCTCCTGCTTGGCTCGCCTGGTGTACGGGGGGCTGCGAAAGCTCGCGAGAGGTGCCAAGCTCACGGCCATCGGGCAGCTGCAAGGGGCGGTCGGGGCCGCGGGCAATCAAAACGTTCCCGAGATCGAGGTCTCACTGCTCTTATGAGGAAGCGGCAAAGAGCCGGCTCTGGCCGCGCCCTCAGGCTCGCGTTGCGCTTGGTGTTCGCGCTTGGCTCGAGCGGCGCGTCGGTCGCTGCGGAGGATCTGGTCACGAGCTTGCCTCACACTTTGTACCGCGGCCCACCCTCTGGCATTGCGGTCACCTTCGGCGTGGACTGGGGGCGCACCCGCCGCGCCGCCGAGCTGCCGGTGCCGGCGAGCGCGGCGGTGTTGTGGAAGCGCCAGATCCCGGGAGGTGTCTCCTGCAACGTCTTGATAGATGCGGCAGGGCGCATCTTCGTCGCCGGCCTCGGCCGCGTCACTCAGCTCGATCGGCACGGCACCCGCGAGTACAGCCAACGCGCCGACTTTTCGAGCGCGGCGGCCGCCGCCCTGCTCGCGGATGGCACGCGCGTCGTGCTGACGCGGGAGCGCCGACTGATGTCGTGGTCTCGACGAGGTGCTCCGGGGGTCGACATCGAGTTGGGCGCACCGTCTCGCTTTGCGTCGAGCACGTTGCTGCCGCTGCCTGATGGCTCGCTTCTGGTGAGTATCGGGCCATGGTTGCTCAACTCGAGTGGCGGCAAGGTCCAAGATCACGTGGAGCTCAAAGATCCTGTCGAGCACACGCTCGTCGTGGGACGGCGCGTGATCGCCATCGATGACAAGGGCAATGTCTTTGAGTGGTCGGGGCGATCTACTCCACGAGCTCGCGGCAGCTTCGGCGGGCGTTTGACGGCCGCTGCGGTGAGCTCACCCGAGGCCCTGCTCGGCGTCGTCTCAAATCGGGCGGTCGTCGAGTTGTCGCTGACCACGGGCAACCTTCGGGAGCTCGCGCGCTTCCCAGCCCCCGGCTTGCTGTCGGTCCTTGCAGTGCCGGCGGACGAACGCGCGATAACCATGCAGACCGACGGGACGCTGGTCGCTCTAGGAGCAACCCTGATCGCCTATCCGCGGCAGTCCGCCCCCGAAAGTCCGACGGACGTTCAATTGCTCGCTAGCCCCGACGGTTCCGTCGCCTGGATGGCGAGCAACGCCTCTCTGCGGTTGCAGGGAATCGAGCTCGATGCGCGCGAGCTTCCCGACGTGCGTTGCGCTCAGCTCGCCAGCCTGGTCCCGGCGGGTCCATCAAAGCTCGCGGTGGCATGCAGCTCCGGCCAAGTGTGGCTCATCGGCCGGAGCGAGCGTAGCCGAGAGGATGCGGACGAAAGCGCCCCTCCGCACTAATCCTGTTCAGGCCATTGGCATCCGCGGGCCAGCCGCCTTATATTGAGCCGACCCTGACCTCGTAGGACACCAGCAAGGCCTATTCAATGATTGCGATCACCCCGCTTGCCGCCGAAAAAGTTCGTGAGATTTCCGAAGCCGAAGGGTTGGCAGCTCAGGGATTGAGATTGCGCGTGGTCGGAGGCGGTTGCGCTGGTTTCCAGTACGACCTGTACTTCGAAGAGGCACCCACGGAGTTCGACGAGCGCTTCGAATCGAACGGGGTGCAACTCTTCGTGGATCCGCTGAGCTACCAATACCTCGATGGCACCGAGATCGACTACGTCGAGGGCGCCCATGGGTCGGGCTTCAAGTTCGGCAATCCTAACGTTTCTGGGAGCTGCGGCTGCGGCTCGTCTTTCCAAGTCTGAGGCTCGCGACGGGTAGCTTCCGAGAGGGCTTTCCGACCCTTTCGGTTCACTCGACTGCTGCTGAGACGCGGCTGTTTGCCGAGACCTGGGGGGTCAGGCGTCCGGCTACCGATCGGTAGTTGCTAGTTCCCGTCGCCCATTCCTTCCATGCTGGAAGCGATCTGACGAGGACCTCACCAGCCGGTGAGAAGGATCGCGCTTGCTGTCAAAGCGTCGATTCCCCGCAACTTTCGGGAATGCCGCTGCGTACTGCAGTGTAGGCAGATTGGGCGTCGTTAAGGCGCGCCCAATCTGTTGCACTCGTTGCGGATGACGTTGGACGTCCCGGCTCGTCGCGTCCCGGGGCGCTGGTAGCGGTCGGCTCGGAAACGGAAGGTTGAAACCATGGCAGCGGCATCAAAAGGCTCCCTCACTTCATATGGCGGGCAACTTGCGCACTTTTCACCTCTCACTCGCGACCGCGAGCGGGAGCTGGCGATCCGCTGGAAGAACGACCGCGATGCAGCGGCTGCCGACGAGCTCGTCAAAGCGCACCTTCGCTACGTCGTGGCGAGCGCCATCAAGTTTCGCCGCTACGGGATCCCTCTCGATGAGCTCATTGCGGAGGGGAGCTTCGGGGTCGTTCACGCTCTCGGCAAGTTCGATCCGGACCGCGGCACGCGCTTCGTGACGTACGCGGCCTACTGGATTCGAGCCTATATACTCAATTACGTGCTGCGCTCCTGGAGCCTGGTTGGATCAGGCGCCGGCGCGCTGCGCTCCAAAAACTTCTTCCGCTTGCGCCGAGAGCGTGCACGCATCTTCAATTTGTTCACGGATGAATCGCAGGCCGAGGAGGAGCTGGCCAAGCGGCTCGAGGTCCCCGTTGGCCAGCTCAAAGCAATGCTCGAGCGGCTCGACACCCGCGACGTCTCGCTCGACGGTCAGATGTTTGATGGGTCCAATTCGCGGCTCATCGATACGCTGATTTCCGAGGACGGGGATCAAGAGACCTCCCTCGTCGAGGACCAGACGCGCGATCATCGCGCCGAAGCGGTCAGGCTCGCCGTGGTCAAGCTCGACGAGCGCGAGAGGTTCATCGTCGAAAGCCGCATGATGGCCGATCGAGACGACGAGCTTTCCCTGGCCGAGATCGGGCGGCGCCTGGGCGTCTCGAGGGAGCGTGCTCGGCAATTGGAAGTGCGGGCCAAAGGCAAGCTGCGGGCACTGCTCGGCGGGGCTCTCCCCGACAACGATCTCGACGTGCCAAAGGCCGATCATTTCGCTGCGGTTACGCGTCGCTGCGCTTAACTTTAAGTGTAAAGTATAAGCCTTTTGGAAAGGCGGTTGGCCAAGCGCGGGAGGGCGTGGTAGGAGCCACGCCGTCTACGCAGTCGAGGTGATCGCTCGGCCATCTCGGTCGGGAGGAAAGTCCGGGCTCCATAGAGCAGAACGCCGGATAACGTCCGGTGGGGGAAACCTCGAGGAAAGTGCCACAGAAAATAAACCGCCCGCGCCGCGCGAGTGGCGCGGGTAAGGGTGAAAAGGTGGGGTAAGAGCCCACCGCGCAGGCGGTAACGTCTGCGGCACGGTAAACCCCGTTCGGAGCAAGGCCATGTATAGGAACGTTCGAGGGCTGCTCGCCCGAGTTCCTGGGTAGGCCGCTCGAGGCGCTCGGTAACGAGCGTCCCAGATGAATGATCGCCAGGATGCCTTTGGGCACCCACAGAACCCGGCTTATCGACTGCGTCTAGACCGCCGGCGGCACCTGCCGCCGGCGTCCTTTTGTGGGCTCGACCGGCCACCGACCAACGCGGCGTATCACTGGCCGACGAACATGAAGGGCACGTTCGTCACGGTCTCCCCCCCAGCGCGCGGAAATTGCCAACCTTTGACGGAGCCTTCGATACAACGCGCCAGCCCCGGATAACCCCGTGGCGCTCCGGACACCGTGACGGCTTGCACGCGCCCCGCAGCGTCGACCGTGATCAATGCCGTTACCTTTGCCGAAGAAGGAACCCCGGGGGCTCTTGCATTGAGGGCGCGCTGCCAACAGTTCTGCCGAACGCCAGGGCTATAACGCCTGACGGTACGCTGAATCGCGGTGGCATCGAGGCCTGGCCCTCCGGCATGCCCCTCCCCTGCCTTTAACCCCGTCATCGGACCCGGCGTCGTTGGCCCGAGGCCTGACAGGAGCGAGCCCCCGCCGGGAGGTTTGATCACCTGCGGTTGGTGAGCTGGCGAAAGCACTACCCCTGTTCCGCCGACCACCGGTTTCGGTACCTGCAATAGTGCGGACGGCTGAGCCGTCGCCGGCGGCATCGCTGCCGGAGCCAGCTCAGGATCGGGAGCGGGCATTTGCTCCTCGGCAGGCTTCGGTGGGGGTGCGGCGGGTGCCTCGGGAGAGGGCGCGAGGGCTCGCGTTGGCTCGGGCGGAACGAGCTTGGGATCTTCCGCGGCAGGTGACCGCAGCAGATGCATCAGGACGGCCCCCAGCGCGAACGCAACGACCACGGCAACCGCGATGAAGGACAAACGCCCTCGCCCTCTCGGCCGCATGATGCGGGCATCGGCCTCGTCAACCACCGGCTCGGGCGTGGTGCTGATCGTAGATGCGGGCCCCCCATCCGGTGTCACCGGCGGGGCCGAGTGAGGTTGGGCATGAAAAGGAGCGGCCGGCGCTCGAGAAGGGGGCGGCGCGCCAAACGCGGCGCCGAGCCCGGGTGCCCGCGTGACCGAGCCCTGAAGGAGAGCCGATGGCGGAGGCGGCACGGAGGGTGGCACAGAGGTGGCCGGCATTCCTCCCATACCTGGAGGTGATACGGAGACGCGGCCCTTTACTGTCGTGGGCTGCTCGTCTTCATCGTCTTCATCATCGAGGTCACCCCATACGGATGGCCTTTCGCCCGTGTCGGCGCGGACGACATCGAAGCCCGTCGCTGCGTGCCCGTTGGCGCCGTTCGGACGCGGCTCCGCGGGTTGCGCGACTGGGGCGCTATTTTCCGGCTCCGCTAGGCCCCCTCCCCCTGCACCGTCATCGAGAAGCCGCGCCAACTGTTGAAACTTGCCGAGCGGCCTCCATTCGGCTTGGCCGTCGCGCCAGACCAATGAACGCCGGTCGATGTGGCCCGCATTCGCGAGCTCGCGCAGGTCTCCGACGGGAATCGGACCGAGCGGCACCCCATTGACTCCGACGAACCAGCCCTCTTGCGGCAACTCCTCCTGAATCTCCCCGGCTTGCACCGACTGCCGAAACTGATCCGCCAGTTGCGTGCCGGCCGCGGGCGCACGGGCCGGCGTCGGAGCGACCGGGGGCACTATGGCCTTGGCCACCGCTTTAGGTGCGGGTGGAGGGGCGAGAGGCGGCAGCGCCATGGCAGCCGATGCTCCTGCGGACAACCCTGCGACTCCCCCACTACCGAACGAGGCGGTCCCGAGCCCGAGCGAGCCGAACGGCGGCGCACCAACGGGAGGCGGCGGGGGAGCGAGCGGACGCCGGGGCTGCAGCTGGGCTGCCCCGAGCGGACCTTCCGAGAGCAAGGCTGCACCGCGAGTGCTCTTGGGTGACCCGAGATTCGGCAAGCCAGGCACCGCCGCGGTGGGCTTCCGGGCGGCTCCGCCCTCCTCTTTTGACGGGAGCGGCGCGGCAGCAGGGCGAGGGCGAACAACCCCAGCGGGCGGCGGCGGGGCACCCACCGGAGGACCGGGCGGGGCCTTGAATTGCCGAGGTGCAAGAGCGGAAGGCACGACGGAATTGGGCGTCGCCGTTATGTCGTACTCGTCGCTCCCGGGACGATAGGCGATTTGGATCCTGTAATCGCAGTTGCGACAGCGGATCTTCGCAGCCTGGCGCCCCACGAGTTTCTCGGAGCCAATTCGGTACTTAGACTTGCAATTGGGGCACAGAAATTTCATGCGGCGACTTGGCGAAACGGGAAGGGACGACCGGCACACATACTACGAAAGGCCCTCTTGCGAAAGAAGCCCGGCCAGGTGTTCCTCGATGGCGTTTCGCGTTTCTTCATCCGGAGCCAATAGGAGCCCGCGCCTCCACAACTCCACCGCTCGATTACGAAAGCCCGCCTGGCAATACATTATGGCTAGATTCTTCACCCCGGCGAAATGTTTGGAATTGATCTCCACGGCGCGCTCCAGGGCGCGGATCGCGTCATACGTCTGGCCCTGCTGGGCAAATAAAAGCCCCAGGTGGAAGTGGAGCCGGTAGGCGAGCGGATCGATCGATATGCCGTGCTCGAGATGTGCGATCGCCGGCTCGACGTGTCCGTCTCGGTAAGCTGCCATTCCCTCCGCCAGGGCTAGCTCGGCGCGCTCGGGCAGCTCCTCACTCCGCGGCGCCGCGGTGGGCCGTTCGTGCAGCGCAGCGCCTACGGCGCGTAGCACGTCTTCGGATCGAAGCGGGCGCTCGAGATAGTGCTCGACGCCGCAGCTCTCCCTGAGCTCATCCGCCAAACGCCAGCCACGATGCACGGCGCTGATGATCACGATCGGCAAGCTCCCGTAGCGCTGGCTGCCACGCAGCCGCTGGGCGATCTCGAAACCGTGAACTTCGGGTAACAGGGCAGCCAAGAGCAGGAGGTCCGGGGCGTGCTCCTTGATCATGCGCAGCGCGTGGCGGCCGTTGTCGGCAGTCCGAACCTCGTAGCCTTCACCCAGCAGAAGGCGTTCGCTGAACGCTAGGCTCTCAGGCTCGTCGTCGACTATCAGGATCGCCTTTCGCCCCGGCGCGCCCGGCTCGGCGCTGAGAGCCTCGCTCGGCAAGCGTGAGACGGCACTGTCCTCATCGAGCAGATCGTCGAAGGCGGCCTGCACAGCCGAGAGCACATCCGCCATGTCGTCCTCGATCTCGAGCGGCTTCCCACGCAGCGCGGGGGGCAATGACGACAACCGAGGGGGATAGGCCGACACGGTGGCTGGAGGCCCTGGGTCGCGCTGCGCCTCGTCCACCGCCATGCGCAGCTCCACTTTAGCCATACCTTCATCGCCGAGCAGCAGCTCGGAGACAGGCGGCAACACTTCCCGCTTTGGTTGCGACAGAGCCTCCTCCGGCAGCAGCCCTGCCTTGCGCAGCGTCTCGGGCGGACAGCTCGGTCCGACGAAGTGCTCGGCGCCACGCTCCCGCGCCAGGTAGGCTCGCTCGATCGCTTCTGCGATGTCCTCGGCTGGAGCTGCGTAGGCGTAGACGCGCTTGCCCGCGACGAACTCGACCTCTTGGATCACCTCGATCTGACTGGGATCCTTCATCGCAACAAACAAGCGATCCGTACGAGCCAGCACCGGGATCAGTAGGTGGTGCTGCGCCAAGCTCCGGGGAACGTTCCCGAGATCGTCTGTTCTCACGCACACCTGATCGAGATCGAGCGCGGGGACGCCATATCGCTCACTGAGCGCCACGAGTTGCGCATGCCGGGCTGCAGGGTCGCGCGGGCGTGCGATAGCCTGAGCCGGTCGACGCTTGAGGGCGATGCGTCCGAGTTGCTTGGGTGCGTCGTCTTTTGCGTCGGATTCACTCATGCGGCCTTGCCCCGCGCGTCTCCCAGCGTGGCGGCGCTAGACGCGATCATCTTGGCGCCCGGAGCTGCCGGTCGCAGGCAGCATGACATCAGCCCAACGTTCAAATTGCCCCTCACGGATCGATTCTCTCGCCGACGCCATCAAGGCCGCGTAGTAGTGCAGATTGTGCAGGCTGAGCAGGCGATGCGCGAGTATCTCGCCCGCAACATACAGGTGCCTGATGTACGCGCGGCTGAAGCCTTGCGAGCACACGGGGCATGGGCACGCTTCGTCGAGTGGCCGAGGGTCATTGCGAAAGCGAGCATTCTTGAGAGTAAGACGGCCGTCACTCACAAAAGCCTGACCGTTTCGAGCGTTGCGCGTGGGAAGCACACAATCGAAAAGGTCCACCCCCACCGCCATTGCGCGCACAAGGTCGGTAGGTGTGCCGACACCCATCAGGTAACGAGGCCGGCGAGCGTCGACGGCGGGCACCACGCGTTCCAGCGTTTGGTACATGGACTCCGGCGACTCGCCGACGCTGAACCCGCCAAGCGCGAGCCCATCCAAGGGCAGCCGACCCAAGGCCTCTGCGTGCTGGCAGCGCAGGTCCACGTCGGTACCGCCCTGAATGATCCCGAACAACGCCTGCCCCGGCCGGCGCCCGACGAGGCACCGCTCGGCCCAACGCGTCGTGCGTTCGACGGCCGCGACCAGGTCCGCTCGCGAAACATTGGCAGGCGGGCAGACATCGAGCTGCAAGGCGATATCCGACCCCAACAGCCCCTGTACGCGCATGGATTCTTCCGGCGTGAGCAGTCGCCGGGAGCCGTCGAGGTGCGATGAAAACTCGAAGCCCTCCTCGCTGAGCTTGACTCTCCGCGCCAGCGAATAGGCCTGGAAACCGCCGGAGTCTGTCGCGATGGCGTGCGGCCAGCGCATGAGCTCATGCAGCCCTCCCAGCTCAGCAACGAGCTCGGCTCCGGGCCGCAACCACAGGTGGTAGGTGTTGGCGATGAGCATCCGGGCCCCGGTCCCTGCCACCTCGTCGGGGTGAAGAGCCTTCACCGTCCCCGCAGTGCCGACGGGCATGAACGCAGGCGTGTCGACGTCCCCGTGGGCGGTCGAGATGCGGCCGCAGCGTGCCTGTCCCGAGCGGGCAAGAACCTCGAAGCGCATGCTCAGCGCAGCTCCGACCCGGCCGACACATCGGGCATGTCAGCATCGAGAGAGCGGGGTAGCCACATCGCGTCCCCGTAAGACAGGAAGCGATAGCCCTCTGCGAGCGCTACCTGGTAGGCCGCAGCCAGGCGACGTTGCCCGGCGAAGGCGCTCACCAGAGCCAAGAGGGTGCTGCGGGGCGCGTGAAAGTTGGTGAGTAGCGCGTCGACGACTCGAAAGCGATATCCAGGCTGAATGAGCAGCCGTGTCTGCCCGGAGCGAGCCGTGAGGTGGCCGGCACGGGCTACGTCGTGTGCGCTTTCGAGCGCCCGCACGACCGTCGTGCCGACGGCGACTACCGGTGCACCGCGCGCGCGCGCCGCCCCGACCTGCTCTGCCAGAGCTTTGCTTACGGAGTAGGTCTCGGCATGCATGGGGTGGTCGTCCAGGTCCGCGGAGCGCACCGGAATGAACGTGCCGCCGCCCACATGTAAGGTGACGAAAGCGACCTCGATGCCGCGCGAGGCCAGCGCAGCCAGCATGGGTTCCGTCAAATGCAGCCCGGCGGTCGGCGCGGCTGCGGACCCGACACGATCGGCAAACACCGTCTGATAACGCTCGGCATCCTCTTCGACGGCGCTGCGGCGAATGTAGGGCGGCAAAGGCACTAGCCCGTAGCGTTCAAAGAATGGTTCGGTATCCATTTCGCCGCTGACGGCGAGGTGCAACTCTCCCGAAGCTCCGCGCTCGATCACGGTAAGCCGCACGGGCCCGAGCGAGAGCTCCGTACCGATTCGGAGCGGTCGATTGGCATGCGCCAGGGCCGTCCACACCCGGCTGCCCGAAGCTGCGCCGCTCGCATCGAGAATCAACAGCTCGACGTTACCGCCAGTGACCTTCTTGAGCCTCAGCCGTGAGCGCCGCACCCGGGTGTCGTTCAGCACCACCAGCGCACCCGCCGGGACTAGCGAGACCCAGTCCGCCATTTTCGCGTGACTCGTCGCGTGTTCTTCGACCACGAGCAAGCGAGCCCCGTCGCGCTCGGCCGTAGGACGTTGCGCGATCGCGCCTTCGGGAAGCCGGTAATCGAGGAGCTCCACCCGCATGAGGTCAGCCTCGCAAAATGGCGCGCCGGCAAACGCGAAGGCTTACCCGGCAGCCAACGTAGAATGGCAGGCTAGACCCTCGTGCGGCAGCGAGCGCCGCATCGAAACGCGCCGGACGGAGCGCTTCGGCGGGGTGGTTGCAGAGCGGGCTCATCGCGGGCGAGGAGCCCTATAATGCCGGGTTGCCTAAAATGGAACGGGCAAAGCCGGGCGATCCGCCTACGGGACCTCAGGACTGGCGCCCGTCGAAGGTCACCCCGAGCCGGGTCATCTTGCGCCACAGTGTGGTGGGGCTGATGTCGAGCGCTTCTGCAACCCTTTCACGGCTACCATCGTGGGCTCGCAGAGCGTCGAGCACGGCGTCGCGCTCCGCCTCGTCCACGATATGCGCCAGCGTTCGGCGCGGGCCTCCCGAGCGCTGGGCGGGCACCTGCGGGAGAATGTCGTCGATGCAGATCACGTCGCCGGTGCATAGCGCGACCGCTTGCTCGACCATGTTCTCTGCCTCACGCACGTTGCCAGGGTAGGTGTATTGGACGAGCTGATCGATGACGCCCTCGCCAAAACTTGCTCGGCGCGTCATCTTGCGGTTGAATTTGTCGAGGAAAAAACTCATCAGTAGCGGGACGTCTTCACGGCGCTCCCTGAGCGGTGGCAAGTCAAAGCGGGCGACGTTGAGCCGGTAGTAAATGTCCTCCCGAAAGCGTCGCTCTTTGACGGCTTCCGATAGGTCGACGTTGGTGGCCGCCATGATCCGCACATCGATCTTGACGGTCTTGTTCTCCCCCACGCGGCGCACTTCACCATCCTGAATGGTGCGCAATAGCTTGGCCTGAAAAGCCAGGCTGGTCTCGGCGATCTCGTCGAAAAAGAAGGTGCCTCCGTCTGCTTCTTCGAACAGCCCCCGACGCGCCTGCGACGCGCCGGTGAACGCGCCCACGGCATGACCAAAGAGCTCGCTCTCGAGCAGTGACTCGGCGATCGCAGCGCAATTTACCGTTACGAAGGGGCGGTCAGCGCGTCGGCTGTTGGCGTGTACAGCACGCGCCACCAGCTCCTTGCCGGTGCCGCTCTCGCCAGTGATCAGCACCGTCGCGTCGGTTGGAGCAATTTTGACGACACGAGCCAGAACATCGCGGATCGCCTGTGAGCGGCCGATGATGTTCTCGAAATGGTAGCGCTCCTTGAACTCCTGAGCGAAGAGCTGCACCTGCCCGTGCAGGCGCCGGGTCTCGATTGCTTTGCTGGTGCGGACCAGCAGCTCCTGCTCGCTGAACGGTTTTTGAATGTAGTCGAAGGCGCCGAGCTTCATGGCTTCGACGGCGCTCTCGATCGTGCCGTACGCCGTCATCACGATGACTTCGGTCAGCGGTTGTGCTTGCTTGATGGCCCGTAACACGTCGATCCCGTCCAGCTCGCCCATACGCAGATCGGTGAGCACGAGGTCGTAGGCACCTGCCGCGCCCAGCTCTTGCCCCTCCCGACCATTCGCGGCGGCCTCGACCTCGTAACCGTTGCCCCTGAGCAACATGGCCAGCGTCGCCCGCATGTTGCGCTGATCGTCGATGATCAGGACCCGACCCTTGTCCGTGGATGCATCCATCCGTAGCGGCTCTTCTTTCCGATTTAACGCAACCATCTTTCCCCCTTCAGCGACGCCATCCCCGCTGCCCCGTCCCCTCCGGATTCACCCTTCACCGCCACCCGCTCCCTCGTTGACTTCATCTTACTCGACTTTACTTGCCGCTTGAGCATTCCGTCCGGCCGAACTGGTGCCCTCGCAAGGTGAGCACGTTGTCAAGACGGGCGTCGCCACGACCCGATCTTCCCCCCTTGCTTCTCATCATACAAACCGGCGGCTAACGGAGACGGTGAAATTTGAAAATGATACGCATCGGCGACGGTTGATTTCGGACACTGAACGGAGGAGTGGTACGTGACAAATTTGAGAGAACGCCTCGGCCAAAGCCCCAAACGGCAAGCGCTGGTCGCCGACGCCTGCGATGTGCTGGATCAGGAAGTGGCTGACAAGTCGGGTCTCGGGGGCATCGCGATCAAGGGCGCCTATTCCGTCGTCAAGGGCATCAAACCCGGCTTCATCGCGGAAGTCGTCGACGGCCTGCTAGATGACTTTCTAGATGCGCTCGACCCCGTATACCAAGACGCCGTCCGTCAGGGGCAGTCCCCGGGCAAACACCTCGCCGCCAACGCCGACGAGGTCGCCGAGAAGCTGCTGGCTATCACTGACGCGAGGGCGGCACGGTCGAGCCGAGCGGTGGTCCGAAAGACGTACGACAAGCTCCGGCCCAGCGCCAAGAAGCACGTCGCGTCGGCGGCGCCCCGCTTGGGGCAGATGTTGGACCGGCACGCGGTCTGAGAGGGCGCGCTCACGACGTCTGACCCAAAAAACTCCGAACGGGGCCGTATCTTGGCGTCTTTTGGCGCGACATGCGGTCCCAGATCGGCTACTAGCCGCGCCATGTCTACTCCTCAAGATCCGAGAGCGCGGCGCCGCGAACGGCTTCGTCGGGCACGCAAGAACTCCGCCTGGGAAGACCGGCGCGCCGCTGAGAATCAGAAGGCTGCGGAACCCAAAGCCTCCGCAAAAAAGGCCACCTGACCGGCGCTGGGGCTGGCGACGTCTAGCCGTTGGTCCTCCGCGAACATCTCTTCGAGGTCGTTTTGCGGGTGTTCTACGTTTTGATTTCTACCGCCCGGGACCGCACCCGGCAGCGGACGGACGAGCGCTGTTGGAGGCCGATGTGCCCATTTCGGGCTCCGGCTGTAACGGGCCGCACGAGTCTTACCTGAGTTCCGACGTTGCGTCGGCGCCGAGAGCTGATCTTTGGCGTCTCGACAGACGACGCGAAAGTGGTCACATTGCTGACTCAGGCATGCCGGAGCGACCTTCGCCCACTTCCCCACCTCGAGAAGACGACCTCCAAGTAGTCGAACGCGCCAGAACAAAGCGCCCTCGACGTTATCAGGTCGTGCTCCATAACGATGACTACACGACGATGGAGTTTGTCATCGAGGTGCTGATGCGCTTTTTCCGAAAGGACATCACTCAGGCTCGCCACATCATGCTGCACGTTCACCACAAGGGGTACGGGATCGTGGACACCTTCCCACGGGACGTGGCGGAGACAAAAGCCGAGCAAGTGATGGATTTTGCCAAAGAACATGGCCACCCGCTGCGCTGCACTGCCGAGCCCGAAGCGGGGGAAGGCCCCGAGGAATGAAGCGTTTACGCCGTGTCCAGGAGCCCTGCCCGTTGACCGTTTGCCTATTTGATCGCGTGAAAGTGAACCCATGAAAGTGAGCCCGGAAGTGGAAATTGCTTGCTCGGTGGCCGCCACCGAAGCGCAACGCCGCGGTCACGACATCGTGGGCGTAGAACATCTGCTGTACGCATTGCTGATGGACGAGGAAACATGCCGCGTCCTGCGAAAGTCGGGCAGCGACACCAACAAGCTCAAGCTGGAGCTGGACCGGCTCCTAAATAGCCACTTTCCCAGCACGGGCGAGGACGCTCTCAGCTCTCCGCGGCCATCGCGAGGTTTTCAGCGCGTTCTGCAGCGCGCCGCGGTTCACGTCGAGTCGAGCGGTAAGGCTGAGCTGAAAGGCTACAACGTCCTGGTTGCCATCTTCTCGGAGCCGGACTCGTTCGCGGTTCAAGCTCTGGAGGACAGCGGTGTCACTCGACTCGACGTGGTCAGCTATGTGTCGCACGGCGTGAGCAAGGACGGAGCGACCAAAGACCGCGACGAGGACGCGAGCTTCGACGAGGGCATGGACGACGCCAGCCGCGGCAAGGATGGACGAACCGAGAAGGACGGCGATCCGCTCGAGCGTTTCGCCAATAACCTGAATCAGCGTGCCAAAGCAGGAGAGATCGATCCGCTCGTCGGGCGGGATTCGGAGATCCGACGCGTGATTCAGGTGTTGAGCCGGCGCCGGAAGAACAACCCGCTCCTGGTGGGTGACGCCGGGGTGGGCAAAACCGCCATTGCCGAGGGACTCGCGGCCCGGATCATCGCGGGTGAGGTGCCAAAAGCGCTGGCCAGCTCAGTGGTGTACGCGCTCGATATCGGAGCTCTGCTCGCCGGTACAAAATACCGCGGGGATTTCGAGAACCGAATGAAGGCCGTGATCAAAGCGCTGCAGAAGGATGAAAACAGCATCCTGTTCATCGACGAGATGCACACCGTGATCGGCGCTGGCGCGGCCAGCGGCGGTACCGTCGACGCCTCCAATCTGCTGAAACCGGCGCTGGCCAGCGGCAAGCTCCGCTGCATCGGCGCCACCACGTTCGAGGAGTACCGCAGCCACTTGGAGCGGGATCGGGCTTTCGCCCGTCGCTTCCAGAAGGTTGAGGTGCTCGAGCCGAGCCTGGAGGACAGCGTGCTCATTCTACGCGGTCTGCGCTCTCGGTACGAAGAGTTTCACGGCGTTACCTATAGCGACGACGTGCTGAGCTCGACGGCGTTGTTGGCTCAGCGGCATCTCCACGACCGAAAGATGCCGGACAAGGCCATCGATCTGCTGGACGAAGCAGGCGCCGATACGAAGCTCTCCTCCGACCCGGGGTCCGCCGTCACCATCGAGCGCATCGAGACGGTCGTAGCCCGGATGGCGCAGATACCCTCGCGCCAGGTCAGCTCCACGGACAAGAAAGCGCTGCGCGATTTGGAGGCCGATCTCGGATCGGTCGTCTTCGGGCAAGACCGGGCCATCAAAGAGCTGGCGTCCGCGATCAAGCTGTCGCGTGCAGGCCTCCGGCCTGCAGACAAGCCCATCGGGTCGTACCTGTTTAGCGGCCCCACCGGCGTCGGCAAAACGGAAGTGGCAAAACAGCTCGCAGCGACGCTGGGCATCGAGCTGCTTCGGTTCGACATGAGCGAGTACATGGAGCGTCACACCGTCTCACGACTGATCGGGGCGCCGCCCGGCTACGTGGGCTACGATCGGGGCGGCCTCTTGACCGAAGCCATCGCGAAGACCCCCCACGCCGTGCTCTTGCTCGACGAGATCGAGAAGGCCCACCCGGACGTGTTCAACGTCTTATTGCAGGTGATGGATCACGGGTCGCTCACCGACAACAACGGCAAGAAGTCCGACTTCCGGCATGTGGTGTTGATCATGACCAGCAACGTCGGCGCCCAGGACCTCGCGCGGGTCCGCGTCGGGTTTGGTCAGCATCATCGGCGGGGCGATGACGACAAGGCCTTCAAGAACACGTTTAGCCCCGAGTTCAGGAACCGGCTGGATGCACGCATTCGGTTCGATGCCCTGAGCCCGGACGTGATGTTGAACATCGTGGACAAGTCGATCAAGGAGCTCTCGCTGCAGCTCAGGGAGCGCGAAGTCAGCATCGAGCTGACGGAGGCTGCGCGAAAGTACCTGGCCATTGTCGGCTTCGACCGAGACAACGGCGCCCGCCCCCTCGCCCGGCTCGTACAGGAGCGGGTCAAGCGTCCGCTCGGCGACGAGCTCTTGTTCGGCAAGCTCTCCGCAGGCGGCCACGTCACCGTGGACGTTCCCGTGGAGGCGCTCGCCACTGCGAGCACGTTGGACGACGAGGCGCCTTCACCGATCACGTTTCAATTCGAGACGGTGTCGCGTCTACCCATCCCGGATATCGCCGGGGTCGATGTGAAGGTCGTGAACAAGGCTACGGATCCAACGCTAAACTGAGCTCGCGTGCGCTACGCGTTCTGGGTGGACCGGGGGGGGACGTTCACCGACTGCATCAAGCACGATCGCTCGACGGGTCAGCTCGAGGTCACTAAGGTCATCTCGAGCGACCGCGCACCCATCGTTGGAATTCGGAAGCTGCTGGGGCTGCGAGGGGAAGAGCCGATACCCCCATGTGAGGTGCGGATGGGCACGACGCTGGCGACCAACGCTCTTTTGGAGCGCCAGGGGGCGGCCTCCGGCTTGGTAATCACTCGCGGATTTCGCGACCTGCTCGAGATCGGGAACCAGACTCGGCCGCGCTTGTTCGACCTGAAAATTGTCAAACCCGGCAATCTGTATTGCAAAGTGATCGAGGTCGAGTCTCGCTGCCTGGCCGACGGGACCGTGCTGGCACGAGACCGCCCGGAGTTGATCCGTGAGCGGCTATTGGGGCTCCGGGCCGAGAACATCACGAGCCTTGCGGTGGTCGTGCTGCACGCCTACGCGGGCGGTGAGCTCGAGCTCATGATCGGCGACATCGCGCGAGAAGTGGGCTTCGACCACGTCGCGCTGTCACACCAGGTGGCCCCTCAGATCGGCTTCTCCGGGCGCGCGGGGACGACGGTGCTGGACGCCTATCTCACGCCGCTCTTGTCGCGCTACCTGTCACTGCTTCAGAAAGAATTGCCGGGCTGCCGCCTCGAGCTCATGCAATCGAGCGGAGGATTGACGTCGGCAGCGAGCTTTCATGGTCAGCATTCCTTGCTGTCCGGGCCCGCAGGAGGCGTCGTAGCGTACGCGGAGGTTGCCCGTCAGGCCGGCTGCGCACGGGCCATCGGCTTCGATATGGGCGGAACGTCGACGGACGTGTCGCGCTGGGCCGGAGAATATGAGCGTGTCTACGAACGGGACGTGGCCGGGATCCACGTGCTGGCGCCGATGTTGGACATCCATACCGTGGCCGCCGGAGGCGGCTCGATCTGCCGCTTCGATGGCCAACGCTTCCAGGTGGGCCCAGAAAGCGCGGGAGCGGATCCGGGTCCGCTCTGCTACGGCAAAGGGACGGCAAAGCAGCTGACAGTGACGGACGTCAACCTCGTCCTCGGCCGCCTCTCGCCGGCCCGGTTCCCCTTCCCGCTGCACGAGGCTCCGGTCATCGCGGCGCTGGAAGCGATGCAGCACGGTCTCGCAGCACAGAGCAGCGTGCAGCAGATCGCACAGGGTTTTTTGCGGATCGCGAATGCAAACATGGCAGAAGCGATCGCACAAGTTTCCGTGGCGCGCGGCTACGATGCGCGCTCGCACGTGCTGATCGTCTTCGGCGGTGCAGGAGGGCAACACGCCTGCCTCGTCGCCGATCTGCTCGGCATTCAGAGCGTATTGTTCCATCCGTTGGCAGGTGTGCTGTCCGCGTACGGCATGGGGCTCGCGCCACGCACGCAGCATGTCCACGCGGACGCCGGTCGCGCGGAGCTGTGCGAACAGCTGCTCGAGATATTACGGCCCTCCTTCGACAACCTGCGGGCTCGAGCAGAGGCGGCGCTGTCGCAGGGCGGCGTGCCACGAGCGGAGGCAACTGAGCGAGCGAGCCTGGACCTCGGATATGCAGGCACGGAGACAGCCATCAATCTACAGCTCGACTCCGCCGAGAAACTTCGACGTGGTTTTGAGCGCGAGCATCGACGCCTGTTCGGCTACACCCGCCCCGCCCATCCCATTCTGGTCAGCCAGCTGCGTTTGGAGCTGAGCTCACGCTCGCCTGTGCTCCGCACGACGTCGCTCGAGCCGGACGCTACATCCGCGCCTATCCCTCAGGGCAGCGCAGCGCTCTGGAGCGTGGAAGGGAGCGAGCCCGGCACCGCGGCGGTATACGACCGGGTACGGCTGAGGCCCGGGCATCGCGTCTTTGGGCCTGCCATCGTCCTGGACGATACAGGCAGTATCGTCGTCGATCTCGGGTTCACTCTGGCGGTGAAGCCGGATGGGGTGTTGGTCCTCGAGCGACACGTGCCACTTGGCGGGCGCTCCGCTCGCGAGACGCCGGGCCTTGCCCGCGTCGATCCGGTCGAGCTCGAGTTGATGGGCAATCGCTTCATGTCCATCGCGCAGCAGATGGGCCACCTGCTGCAGCGTACCGCCCTCAGCACCAACATCCGTGAGAGGCTCGACTTTTCTTGCGCCGTTTTCGATCGAGACGCGAACCTGGTCGCCAACGCTCCTCACATCCCAGTGCACCTGGGAGCCATGGCGGAGTCGGTCGCCGCCATCAAGCGGCTGCACCCTGATCCCTCCCCGGGCGATGTCTTCGTGAGCAACGACCCAGCCATGGGCGGGTCGCACCTCCCGGACATCACCGTGGTGACGCCGGTGCACGATACGCAAGGGCGCCTGGTGTTTTACGTTGCCAGCCGCGGCCACCACGCCGATGTCGGCGGCACGAGCCCAGGCTCGATGCCGGCCAACTCGAGACACCTCGGGGAGGAAGGGGTCGTCTTTCGCGGCGAGAAGATCGTGTCAGCGGGCTCGTTTTTGCACGACGTCGTGATGCAGGTGCTCACGAGCGGTCCCTACCCTGCGCGCGCACCCGCAAACAACGTCTCTGATTTGGAGGCACAGATCGCCGCCAACCAGCGCGGTGCAGAGCTGCTGTCGGCGTTGGCGAAGGACCTCGGGTCCGGGTTTGTCGAAGACTACATGGCGCATATTCTAAGCTACGCCGCTGAGCGGGTCGGCGCGTTGATTGGCGAGCTGCCAGAGGGAGCTCGCCGCTGCTCGGATCGTACGGACGACGGAACCGCGCTGCAGGTCGCCGTATCGCTTTCGAAAGGTCGGCTCCACATCGATTTCACCGGCAGCGCGGCTGAACATTCCGGCAACTCGAACGCGCCGCGCGCTGTGACGCTTTCAGCTGTTCTGTACGTCCTTCGTACACTGGTACGCGAGGGCATCCCCCTCAACGGTGGTTGCATGCGCCCAGTAACCGTGACCATCCCGCACCCGAGCCTGCTCTCTCCGGGCGTCGATCGCGCCGTCGCCGCGGGCAACGTGGAGACGTCACAACGCGTGGTCGATATTCTGTTGGGTGCGCTGGAGAAAACCGCCGCTAGCCAAGGCACAATGAACAACCTGACCTTCGGCGACGCTAGTTTTGGCTACTACGAGACGCTGGCGGGCGGGGCCGGCGCGGGCAACGGTTTTAATGGTGCCTCCGCGGTGCACACCCACATGACCAACACCCGCATCACCGATGTGGAGATCCTGGAGTCCCGATATCCGGTGCGCGTCATCGAATTCTCGGTGCGGCGCGGCTCGGGAGGGAACGGTCGTTTCAAAGGCGGCGACGGCCTGGTTCGAGAGCTCGAGTTTCTGGCGCCGCTACAGGTCTCTGTCCTGTCGGATCGCAGGGCGACGCTGCCTTTCGGATTACGCGGTGGCCATTCGGGAGACGCCGGCAATAACCTGCTGAACGGTCACGCCTTGCCTGGGCGTGCCGAATTTCGCGTAGTCCCCGGCGACCGGCTTCGGATCGAGACGCCGGGCGGGGGGGGCTACGGGGCTCTTGGCGAACCTACTGGCTCCAGCTCCGCGTGATAGTGGGAAATGGCCTCCGCGAGGGTGGCAAACCCTTCCGCGCGTGCCCGAGCCAGAAGCCCACGCGCCAAACGCGAGGGCAAGCCCGGCCCCTCATAGATCAGAGCCGTATAGATCTGCACGAGGCTAGCGCCCGCGACCAACCTCTGCCAGGCGTGCTCGACCGTCCCAATTCCGCCCGCTGCCACCAGCGTCAAGCGTGACCCTGCCCGACCACGAATCAGACGCAGGACCTCGAGCGCCCGGCGCTCCAGCGGTGCGCCCGAGATGCCACCGTTGCCTAGCGCGTCGAGCTCCGGGCTCGGCGTGCAGAGGCCAGCTCGGCTGATCGTCGTGTTCGTGGCGATGATCCCTGTGAGCCCGAGCTCCAGCGCCAGATCGGCAATGGCGATGACCTCCTCATTGGCTAGGTCAGGCGCGATCTTCACGAGCAAGGGGGGGCGGCGTGCCGAACCCACGCGCCCGAGCGCTGCCTGTACGGCGGCGAGGAGCGGCCGTAGCCTGTCTGCAGCCTGTAGGTCGCGTAGCCCCGGCGTATTGGGAGAGCTGACATTGACGACCAGATAGTCCGCGAACGGCGCCAGGCGCTCCGCGCTTTTGACGTAGTCGCCGATTGCCTCGGCGTCGGGCACGAGCTTTGTCTTGCCGATATTGATACCGACGATGTCGGCACGTGGCCGTCCGAGCCGCGAGGCCGCGCGCTCCGAGCCGCAATTGTTGAACCCCATTCGGTTCAGGAGCGCCCGATCCGCCGGCAAGCGGAAGAGTCGAGGTCTCGGGTTACCAGGCTGCGCTCGCGCCGTGAGCGTGCCCACCTCTACGGCGCCAAACCCAATGCTGCACAGGGCCTCATAACCCTCGGCGTGTTTGTCGAAGCCCGCCGCCAACACGACGGGGTTGGGAAAACACAGTCCCATGCTCCGCACCTCGAGCGCTGGATGCGTGCGTCGGAAATAGGCGCGCAGCAAGCGCCTGGCTCCCGGGATGGCGTGAATGAACCTCAACGCGGCAAACGCGAGCCGATGGGCGAGCTCGGCAGGCAGGGCGAAGAGGAAAGGCTTGACCAGAAGAGTGTACATGGCGGCTCACGCGGCTGCAGGCTCGGGCCGCGCCTCATGGACTCACTCGCCCGCGACCAGCCCCGGCGGGGAGGCTAAAGCCTCGCCGCTCGCATCGCTCGACAACTGACCGCTGACTAGCACTTCGCGAACCTCCGTCGCCACGGCGCAGTTGTTGGCCTGGCGCTGTTGCGCGCGAACGATGTTCGAAACGGTCGCTGCGCGCTGGCCGACAGCGACAAACCGACCGGCAGCCTCGAGCCGGAGCGCGAGCAGCGGCACCGCGCGTTCGATGTCCCAGATCCCCACCCTGACGAAGTGATCGGTCGCCTGAAGCTGCTCCTCTGGCGACTCTTCCAGGCCAAGAGCAGGCGCATTTCCCGACGCCTCACCCTCCGCAGGCAACTCGTCTAACACGACAGTAAAGTACTTGCTGCGCCGGACTAGCTCCGCCGCGGCCACGACCTCGTGCTTTGCCGCATCCTGAAGATCGAGCTCGATGGCGCGCACCTGCAGCTCATCACGCGTGGCCTCGAGATCCTTCGCCCACTGGGGCTCGACCAGGCGCAAACCTTCGTACAAGAGTCGCAGGTTATATGGCTGGCTCGGCACAGCACAGACGCTCCAACCGTTGCAGAGCTCACCCGGGCCACATTGGGACGTTGCCTTGCACGCCAGGCCCTGCTTCGGATCGCCTTCGCGACCGACGAACAAACACGACGTGAAACCGTCGTGCAGGGAACGTCGAGCGGCTTTACGAATATGTTCGCTGTCGAGCGCATCGGGCTGCCGCAGCCGCAGGTAGATACCGGGACCCTCCGAGATGGCATCGAGAGAGACCCCCGGCGCCACCTGATCCAAGAGCTTGCCCTCGGCCAACTCCACCGCCCACGCCTCGAGCTTGTCTCGCAGGGAAAAGCCAGCCGTGCCTAACGCTGCCGCCACAGCGCGCTGTTGGGCCAGCACGTCACCGCGGCGGGACGCCAGCTGCACCTCGGAGTAGCGATAGTAGGCGAGGCTGAAGATCACCAGGCCGGAGAACGTCATCAGCCAGAAGCCGGTCGCCACCTCACGAACACGAACGCGGCCAAAAACGATGGCTCGGCGTCGAGTCTGCCGAGCCTCGTTCAACACGACGAGCCCGCGCTCACGATCCTGCGGCCTCAAGGCCATGGCAAGCCACCCCGCGACATCCCGCTAGCCATCGATGTCACGCGAGGCATCAATCTGATGATCGTCGACCGGCGCGCTGCCTCCGCCGCACGCGACAGGGCGTTCAGCCCTTCTTCTTTCCGCCCCCGCGATTCTTCACCATGAAACTGATGTTGGGGTAGCCCGCCAACGCTGCCGTCTGAAACACGCTCTTCACGATGACAGCCTCGACCTGGCGATCGACCTGAAGAACGGCGACGCCCGGGAACTCCTTCCCTGGATTGATCTGCTTGTAGAGCTCCCGCTTGGTCTTGAGCAAGTTGAAGAGCTCATCGAGCTTCTGCATCCTGTTCGCTTCCTTGACGGGGCGAGTGCTGCCCGCCGGGATGCCGTCCACCAGAATCATCTGGCCGGTGATGGCCACCATGGGCGCATCGGTCATATCGTCGACGTTGTCCGCCGACGGGAGCGTCACGTTCTTGTCGATGGGGAGCTCGCCCGATGCGGAGAAGCTCGCCAAGAGGAACAGCACGATGCAGAGCAAGAAGTCGATGAACGGGATGAGCGGCACCTCATGGTTGACCGACTTCTGACCCCCACCGCCCACCTTCTTTTGAACGAACTTCAAGGGCACGCCCTTGAGCAAGCGGCGGCCCGGCACTGAAATGGGCTGATGAAAACGCGAAAGGGCTTTTCCAGATGACATGGCGGTCGGGTACTCGGGGCTAAAAAACCAGGGCTAGGCCGGCGAACTCTGCAGGCTAATCTAGGGGAAAGGCGACGCTCGGGACGCGCTGCTTCAGTTCACGGAGAACGTGACGTTAAATGCGGCAACTTGCTCCGACTGACCACCGAGGCGAATCTCGCGTTGCGGAGTATAGATGGCGTCGATCACCGCGATGATATCCTCGAACTTGGTCGTGTTGTCCGTGTGCAACACGGCCTGATCACGCTTCAGATCGCTCGGGTCGCGATGGCTGCCGCCGGCGCCCCAAAGCGTCGATATCTTCTCCGCCAAGTCCGGATAGTTGAAGTCCTCGTTGCCGAGGGTCACCTGCTTCCGCGGCACGTCGATGGTGTCGAGGACGGTGTTGCCCTCCTTCCACACCAGTTGGAACTTCTCCTCGCCGCGCATCTCCACGTGCAGCGTCTTATCCTTCTTCAACTCCTCGATCTCTCGGTCGGGATCGGGAGGACCCGGCACGCGCGCATCGGCGTTGATGCGAGACATCTGCGTCCAGACGGCCGTGATCAAGAGGAAGGAGACCAGACACAACAGAAAATCAATAAACGGGATGAGCGGGATCTCTGAATTGACCGCGCGCTTGCCCCCGTGACCCCCACCGACGCTAATTCCAGCCATTTGTATTCACTCCCTAGACGTGTCGCCGCGGCTACCGTGCTGGCGCTCGATCCTACCGGGGCATACGCCCAGGCGGGTCGGACCCGCCGCTCAATCGAGGAACGCTGGCGATCGGGCCTCAAAGAGCGAGACCGCCAGCATAGACCTCGAGTCGCAGCGGGTTACAGACCTTGCAGATTGACCTTCTGGCGATTTGCGACCACCAGATTGAGCACGCGGACCGACGCCTCGTTGATGTCGTCTTCCATGCCTTGGGTCTTACCGTTCAAGAACGCGAAGCCCATGAGCGCGATGATCGCAGCGATCAGACCGAACGCGGTGCAGTTCATGGCCTCGGAGATACCTTCCGCCAGAATGCGCGCCTTCTGGCTGGGGTCGACGCTCTCGCCACCGACCGCGCCGAAGGCTCGGATCAGGCCCACGATGGTACCGAACAGGCCACACAGCATCGCCAGGTTGGAGAACAACGCCAAGAAGCCGGTTCGGCGGTTGATCGAGGGCATCTCGCGGAGCGCCGCTTCATCCATGCCCGCCTGCACTTCTTCGTCCGGGCGGTTCACCTTGACGAGGCCGGCCTGGACGATGCGTGCCAGCGGCGCATTTGCCGCGGAGCACATCTTGACCGCCTTGGCGACGTCACCTGCCAGGATGCACTTCTGCATGGTGGCAACGAACACGTCCTTGTTGATGGATGCGCCAAACAGAAACACTGTTCGCTCGACGATGACGGCGATGGAGCAGACGAGCCAGAACAGGATGAGCCACATGGCCCAGCCACCCTCTTGATAGTGATGCCAGATTGACGAAAACATCGGATCTTACCTTCTTCCTACGAGACTCGTCCTTGCGAGGCTCGGCCTGACGGGGCGCTTCCTACGGTTTTGCTAAGATGAGATGTCCGCGAGCGCGTCGATCCACACCTTCTAAATAGACTATTCAGATCAATAAGCTTGGACGGCGAATGGAATCAACGACCATGACGCTGCCGACTCAATTCGTGCGCTGTCTTCGGTCGCGACGTCGTGCGGTACCTAGGTCCACCCGGTAGCCAGGCCACGGCGCACACCGGACGTGAAAGTGCGCGAGATGCATCAGCGCAAGATACGGGGGATGATTTAGGAAAAAAACGGCGAGCCCTTGCCGTGCGGCAACTCTTCCGCGGGTACGGCGCGAAACGAGCAGCCCTAATCATTCGGCGAAGAGGTGCGCTCGGAAAAATGCAGCTGGGCGGAAACACTCGGACCGTTACCGAAGCGGACCGCTCAGAGGATCCACTCGAGGTCTCGATATTGCGCAAGTACGTCATCGACAGTCAAGCGGATTGACGGGACGACCGCCCGTCGCACCGCTCGGGATGAAATTCAGCCGACGGGCCCACCGCACTCCCCGTTGCGCTGGACTTCCTGCCGAGCGGCGTGGGGGGATCGACCCACACCGTTTCGCGGGGCTGACTTGGGCGCGCTAGCGCAGCGTCCGAACACGGTGCACCCTGTGCCGCTCGGTGTCAGGCTGGAGCATCTCCTCTTCCGTGCAAACCTCAAAGCTAGCGCCTCGCGCGGAAGCCCTCGCTGTGCGAACCCTTAAGGCGACGAGCAGCGATGCCGTCTCACGCCACGAGGTCGTGCTGCTCAGGCTTAGATGGATAGACTCTGACGCGTCGGCGATGCCCGACGGTCAGCTCTGCGGAGGCCACGCCCAAGGCTCGAGCCAAGGGCAGGCGGGGTTCGCAACGGGTAGGCGGAGGCGCTTGCTCCAGAGGCCCCTGGTGCTCCGAACGGACAACTTCGGAGAGCGGTGGCTACCCGAAGAACACAAACGAATGGGCAACGGGGCACGGCGCAATACTTACCGTCGCGAGACGGCTCGGGCCAATACACGACAACTGCGAGCTAGCTTGCGCTGCTTCTTTGGCGCTCGCTATAGTGATTAACGAGTGCCACGGGCCTGCCCCGAGCACAGCGCTGGTGGCCTCCGGAAAAGCGGCCAGAGGAAAGGGACGTCAAGCAAATGAATCTTCTGCTATTTGCGGCCGAGGCGGGTGGGGATGGGCAGCTCATCGAAGCCTTCAAGCACAACCCGACCTTCATGGTCCTCAACTTTTGCTGCTCGGCAATCGTGCTGACGATCGTGGTCGAGCGGTTTGCGTTCCAGTTGACGCGCTATCGCGTAAATTCCAAAGAATTTTTTGCACAGATCAAGAAGCTGGTCACGGCTGGCAACATCGACCGGGCGATCAAGCTGTGTGAAGCCGAGGACTACCCGATGCTGCAACTGGTCCGTGCAGGGCTCACGCAGTCCAACAAGGGGCCGGATGAGATCGACGCGGCGCTGAGCGAAAAATTGGGCGAGCTCAAGCCGCAAGCCGAAAAGCGCGTCGGCGCGCTCTGGTCCCTCGCGAATATCGCGACGCTGATCGGTCTGCTCGGCACGGTGAGCGGCCTGATCGCGACGTTCGCGGCCATTTCGGCGCCGGGTCTCGGGCAAGCGGACAAGCAGCGCATGTTGTCCAACGGTATCGCCGAGGCCATGTACAACACGGCGCTTGGGCTCGGTATCGCGGTGTTCTGCATGATCACGCACATCATCCTGCACACCCGTGCCAAGAACATTCAGCACGACTTGGAAGCGACGATGGAAAAGACGTTCAACCTCCTCACCCTTCAGCAGCGCTGAAGGGCACCGAGCTAATCATGGCGGAAGGAGCAAAGCTGAGCGCTGGGCAACGCAGCAAAATCAGGCGGCTGAGCCAACCCAAGGAGCTTACTCCTGACGAAGAGGGCGGTGAGCTCAACATCGTTCCCTTCCTCGACATCGTGATGAACATTTTAATCTTCGTGCTGGCCACGGTGGCGGTGACCTTCACCGCCACGATCGAGACGACGCCGCCGGCGAGCCCGAGCGGCGGCGTGCGCGCGGAGCAGAAGAAGGAGACCCTCAACCTGTCCGTCTTGATTACGAACGAGGGCCACGCCATCAAGACCTCCGGTGGGAACGTGGCGCCAGGCTGCAAGGGAGCGGGCCCGGGGATTGCGATCCCGCGGCGCGGCGAAGTCTACGATTTTGGCGCTCTGAACCAATGCGCGGGCAGCTTGAAGCAGTCCTCGCCCGAATTCGGCGAGGAGACGCAGGTGTTCTTGAGCGCCAACCCAGGCATCGACTATCAGACCCTGGTCAGCACCATCGACGCCGTTCGCGCCACCAGCAAAGGGGATCCGCTCTTCCCCGATGTCAACTTCCAGGTCGCTCGCTAGTGCGGCCCGCAATTGGAACCCGGATCGCTCGTCGGCGGGAGAGGGACAACAAACGATGTCGAACGGAGTCGTGATACCCATCGCACCGCAGGCGAGAGCCTCGACGGTGAAGTACAAATCAGCGTTGCGGCGCGCCATCCGGCGCAACGCGGCGGAGCCTGAGGTCAACTACCTCAACATCACGGCCATGCTCGACATCATGACCATCATCCTGGTGTTCTTGCTGAAAACGCTGGGTGAGTCCAGCGCCTCAGTACCTCAGAGCAAGGACCTGATGCTGCCGAAGAGCGTCATCAATACGCAGCCGGCGCAAGAGGGTGTTCGGGTAACGGTGTCGAAGAGCCAGGTCCTCGTCGGCAACGACAAGGTCCTCGATTTGCCCAATAGCCAGTCCCTGGCCCAAAGCGGAGTAGAAGCGCGGCACAAGCGCGGCGCCAATTCGCTCTACATCGTGCCGCTCGGTAACGCCCTGCAGTCGGCTCGTAAGATCGATCGCATGCTGCGCGAAGCCAAGGGGCTCGACCCCGCCAGCTCCGAAGCCATCATCATCGCCGACAGCAGCACCCCCTACCGGCTCTTCGTCGAAGTGCTATTTACGCTCGGGCAGAACGAGTTCGGCAAGTATCACCTCATGGTGATGCAGTCGAAGTAGCGCCCACCCCGGCGCTTCCGCTCGCCAGGAAGCAGCGCCCAAGCTTCTTGGGCCCATTGGCCCAGGCGTGCCTCGTGGATGTTCGGCTGCGCCGACGTCGTTGCCGGGGGGTCGATCATGCTCACTTTTGGAGCTTGCCGGCGCCCAACCCTCGTGTTACGTGCCGTGCTCACAACTCGACCTGACGGCCCGCCGTCGCTTGGCAGCGACGACTGTGGTCGAGTGGTCGAGATGGTTCCTCGGTAGCTGCGTTTGGCAGCGAGAAGGTTTGGTAGCGAGGAGCTTGGGTGGTGGCGGCCCCTTAACCCTGCACGTCATTCCTGCATTGGGGGCGCCGGCTAGCAGACGACAGGACGTCGTCTGGGCACGGTCGCACTTCCCGATGACTGCGCGAACGCCCTCAAAGGTCGTTGTCCCCAGCATGTGACATCGTGAGTGAATTGGTCATCGTATTCGCCGTGTGCGTCGGTAGCCTGCTGCTAGCAGGGTTCCAGGCGCGCGGGCTCTTGGAACACCTTGCAGGACATCATGAGCTCGAACGGATGCTCGCTGCCGTGCAGCGGGCGTGCGCTGATTTCCTTTGGCAGGAGACGAAGCTCGTCTCGCTGCTCGTCGCGATTGTGGGGTTTTCGATTTTGTGCCCGCTCGCGCTGTGGGGCTCGGGGGTGAACGGGACGCTGGAGTCGCTGGTGTGGGGCGGCGTCGGGCTGGGCTGCGGGGCGGCCAGTAGTGTCGCTGTCGCGCACCTTGCTCGTTGGGCGGCAGCACGCGCGAGTCGAAACGCACTGGAGGCGGTGCGTCACGACCGCGAGCTCGCGACGCTGGCCGCGTTCCGGGGGGCAAGCGTCCTCGCGATTACGGCGGAAGCCGCGAGCTTGCTCCTCACGTCGTGCTTGTTCGTGAGCCGCTACTTCTATCTCACAGCGGTTGACAGATTGGACGCGGACGCAGCCCTCTTTCTCGCCGGTCGGAGCTTGCCGGCAGCGGCTCTGGGAGCGCTGTGCGCTGCGACGGTCTTTCAGGTCGGAGGCAATAGCTTGCATACCGCAGCCGGGGTAGCGGCGACGACGGCGCGAGCGCGTCACGATCACATCGCGAAAGACGAAGAGCATAACCCGCTGCTCGTGGCCGAGCTCGTCGGTGACTACGTAGGCGGCGTCGTGAGCCGGAGCACTGACGCCTTCGCTGCTCTGCTGCTCGCCAACGCGGGGCTAATCATGGTGGCCGGGCTCGTGGCTCGCGACAACGCGGCCTTGGGCCTCGGTGCGCTCGCGCTCGTGGGGTTGCCCCTCGTCGCCCGCGCCCTGGGGTTGTTTGCGACGTCGATCACGCTCGGTAGCTTGCGGTTCGAAGCTCGGTTTGGCCTTCCTTTCATTTTTGCCGCAGCGAGCGGGTGCCACGCCATTCTGCTCTTGACGGGTATTCTCGGTGCGGCGGTCTGGCTGCTCGGTGATGCGCTCTACTCGACCTACGTGGGTGCCGCTGCGCTCGGTGTTCTCGCCAGCGTGTTATCGGCGACGGTGCTGTTTGCTGGCGACAGGAGCCACCGCTCGCTCGCGAGCGGGCCCGCGCTGGCTCGCCCCGAGAACTCGGTCGCGCGCGCATTGGGCTTGGGGCTGCAGCGGACCTGGTCATTACTCCTGATCGTCGGCGCCTGCTTGGGCGCAGCGTGGTTGCTCGGCTCGAGGGCACAGCTCACGCACGGCGGCGCGTACGCTCTGGTGGTGGCCGTCGCTTCGCTTCTGGGTAACGGAGCCTTTCACCTGTGCAGCGCCCTGTTTGCAGCGATCAGTGAGAGCGTGCTTCGCGTCTCTGAGCTCCGGCGGGCGCGCTTCGATGAGAGCGCTCGTGAACGCGCCCGTGAGATCGATCACGCGGGCCTCGCGATCGGTCACTTTGGGCACACGCAATCGATCTTGGGGGCGTCCACGGCAGCGCTGTTCATATCGGTCATGTTGCCTCTGCTTAGAGCTCAAAACGCGTCCGCCAAGGCGGCGCTGCTGGCGCCGCTGAATTTCGCTCATCCCGTTGTCATCTTGGGTGGGGCGCTCGGTGCCGGTAGCTTGCTGTTTCACGTTGGAGGCATGCTCAAGACCTCGAGCAGAACGGCGAGCGCACTGGACAGGGACGTGTTCAAGCGAGTCGAGGCGGCAGGGGAACGCGGCCACCCGATGACGGCAGCGCTCCCGAGCTACAAGGACAGCGTGCAGCTCGCCATGGGCGGCGCGACCGAAGCTCTCCTGCCCCTGGCGCTGACCGCGCTCCTCACGCCCTTCCTCGTCGGGGCGTCGCTGCGTTTGTTTTACGGTGCGGCGGGCGGCGCGATGGCCGCTCAGAGCCTGATGGCCTTCGGCACCATCGCTGCGCTTACCGGGTGCTGCGCGGCGCTGGCGTCACAAGGGACGCTGGTCGCGCTCGCCCACCCGCGTCGGGCCGCCGAGGAGCCGGGAGTCAGCATCTCCCATGCGCATTCAGCCCGTGATTTCATGGGGCGTTGCATCGGTCCCGCAGCTTTGCTCGGGCTCAAAGCCACTGCCGTTTCGGCGTTGGCTGCCGTGCCGCTCTCGTTCTGATCTAACCTTTAACAGCTAGGTGTAGCGTGTCGTCCTCAATTGCCGGTGCTCTGTCTACCCTTTCGGATCGAGGCCTTCGGCGCCTGCTCGGAGCGCGAACGTTTTTGCGAGGCCTCGACTACGAGAAACGAAAGGTCGTCGGAGACCTCAAAGTAAGCCAGTCGGATGCGACAGCCCGCATCAAGGGCTCGGACAACGATCCCTATCTGACCACGATTCAATTAGGGGGCGAGGGGATCTCCTCGAAGTGTAGCTGCCCTGCCTTTCAAAAGACCGGTCATCACTGCAAACACGTGGCTGCGTTATTGATCACCGTACGTAATCAAGCCCGCGCGCAGCAGCCACCGCCGCGCCGCGAGCCGATGCAGCAGCAACCGCAGCAACCGCAGCAGCAGGCGACACCGCAGGCTCCCGCAGCAGCGCCGCGCGAGAGCAAGCCGAGCCGCCGTAGAGAGCGTCGACGCCGCACCCAGGCGCAGCCGGTTCAGGCGTCGTCGCGCGTCGATCTACCGGCGACCGACGGCGCGGCTCGCTCCACAGGCCTGGGCGCCTGGCTCGCCCCGGAGGGTGCTCTCAAGCGGATGGAGCTCGAATACCGGATCCACGTCCGCGCCGGGGGCCTGACTATCACGGTGCTCGACCAGGGCGCGAGGTTGCCACTTTTGCCTAGCTCCGCGCTGGCGTGGCAAGCGCTGTCGCCCACCGCCGACCGCGACGCCTTGCGCTTGTTGTCGCGCTTTGAAAGCGGGAACTCCCGGCACCCAGCCGTGGACGTCCGGGGCGAAGACGCGGCGGACCTGTTGCCCAAGCTGGAAGGGCGGCGCGTTTTGCTCGAGCCCGCGCTGATGCAGCTGCGGTTCTCGTCCGAGCTGTTACGGCCGCAGTTCGATCTAGAGATGGTTGGCAATGATACAATCGTCGCGAAGGTCGGCTTCGAACGCGAAGGCAACGGTCGACGCTTCTCGCTCAATAGCGGCGGTTGGTTCGAGGGCTCACCCGGTTGGCACATCGATACGACGGAAGGCATTGCGCGCCCGATCGACCCCAGGGTCTCGCCTGCGGCGCTGCGTCGGCTGCTGCGCGCGCCAACCATCGCCGAGCCCTCGAGCGAGCTGCTCAACCTGATCACGAGCTCCCTGCCCCGCTTGTCCCTCGAGCTCGGCGCCACCTTGCCCGATCTGTCGCAAGTGGCGGACGTGGTCGATCTGCCGCCGCAGTTTCGCTTGAGAGCCGGTGGCTCCCTCGTCAAGGCAGAGGTCTCGCTGCGGACGGCCTACGGCGACATCGAGGTGGAGGTGCGCGCCGACGGCATCTCGCCGCCCATCATCGTCAAGCCGCCGACGGAGAATCAACGGCGGGCGACCTGCGTGCGCGCGGACATCGTGGCGCAGCAGGAAGCGGTGCAGCTCTTGACCGAGCTCGGGCTCAAGCCCGGCGAGAACGGCGAGTCTTTCGTGGCCGAAGGCGCGGATGCTCTGCGCTTCTGGTCAGAGGGCATCGGCAGCCTGCCGGAGAGCTGGGACCTGTACGTACCAGAGGAGCTGGTCGGTGTTCAGGTTCGCTCCAAGCCGGTGCAGATGCAGGCCCGGGTGTCCAGCGGAGTCGACTGGCTCAACGTGCAGATCACCTGGGAAAGCGACGGGGTGAGCATCGATCGCAAGGACATCGAGCAGTGCCTGCGCGAGGGCAAAAAATTTGTGCGGCTGTCCGACGACTCCTACGCGCCGCTCGACGCAGAGCGTGTCGAGGCCATGGTCGCGCGAGAGGTGGAGCTCATAGCCAGCGCCGGCAAGAACGGCAAGCTCCCGCTCTCCCAAGCAGGTCGGGTGCAGGAGCTGCTCAATCAGTTGCCGGATGCCAAGGTGACGGCGGCGACCAAACAGCTGTTCAAGAAGCTGTCCTCGATCGATGAAATCAAGCAGATCAAGAAGCCGCGTGCCTTGAAGGCCACGCTCCGGCCCTACCAGGAGCAGGGCCTGTCCTGGCTGAAGTTCGTGCATGACATGGGCACGGGCGGAATCTTGGCCGACGACATGGGGCTCGGGAAGACCATCGAGACCATCGCGTTGCTCTTGTTGGTGAAGCAGGAGAGTAAATCGCTGCGAGCCTTGATCGTCGCGCCGACCAGCGTGGTGAGCAACTGGATGCGCGAAATAGACCGCTTTGCGCCCACCCTCACCACCGCGCTCTGGCACGGCGCCGGTCGCAAGGAGCAACAAAAGGATCTCACCAGCGCGAACGTCATCATCACCAGTTATGCGCTGCTCAGGCGTGACATCGATCTGCTCACCAAGCTCAAGCTCGACTATGTGATCCTGGACGAGGCTCAAGCGATCAAGAACCCGCAGAGCGCAACGGCGCAGGCTGCCAAGGAGCTGACTCCCGATCGTCGACTGGCCCTCACCGGCACGCCGATCGAAAACCGCCTCACCGAGATCTGGTCCATCTTCGATTTCGTTTCTCACGGCATTCTGCCGCCGCTCGCCAAGTTCGAGGAGCGCTTCTCCAGGCCGATCGATCAGGGCGACTCGAAGGCGGCCATGCGCCTCAAAGCCATCATCCATCCGTTCATCTTGCGGCGCACGAAGATCGAGGTCGCCAAGGATCTGCCAGCCAAGATCGAGAGCGACAAGGTGATAGATCTCGGACCCGATCAGCGCGGCATTTACACGCAAGTGTTGCGTGAGGTTCGGGCCCAAGTCATGGGCGAGCTCGATCGCGTGGGCATGGCAAAGAGCCAGCTGCACATCCTCGCCGGGCTCACGAAATTGCGCCAGGCGGCGTGTGACCCGCGCCTGCTCGGTCTGCCACGGCAGTTCTCACATGAGGACAGCGCCAAGGTGATGGCCTTCCGCGAGTTGATTGAAGAAGCGGAAGCCGGCGGGCATCGCGTGCTGGTCTTCAGCCAGTTCGTCTCGATGCTCAAAATCTTGAAGAGCGCGCTCGATGAAGATCGAATCCGTTATGAGTACCTGGACGGCTCGACGCAGGACCGCATGGAGCGCATCGACCGCTTCCAGCAGGATCCCACCATTCCGGTGTTCTTGATCAGCCTCAAGGCGGGCGGCGCCGGGCTCAACCTGACCGCGGCAGATACTGTCATCCACTTCGATCCATGGTGGAACCCGGCCGTGGAGGACCAGGCCTCCGATCGCGCCCATCGCATCGGACAGAAGAAGGTCGTCACCGTCTACCGGCTGGTGGCCGCCGGTACGATCGAGGAGAAGATCCTGGAGCTCAAGGAGAAAAAGCGCGAGCTCGTGTCTGCTGTGCTCACGGAAGATAGCGGCGGCGCAAAGAAGCTCAGCCGCTCCGACCTGGACGAGCTCTTCAAGATCGACTGAGCCCGCTCGCCCCCCTGCGCCCGTCACTGACCATCATCACAATCGAACACCCGAAAGCGAGGGGCCTGATGCGTAGTCGTCCGGCTTCTACAGCGGGGACACCCCGCGCCCCGGGCGTGCCCGGAACCGTAGTTGCTACGGTGAGGACCGGAAGCGCAGGGCGACATAGCAGATGGCCGAGATCTTCGGGGGGCGTCCCCTTTTCGACATGGGACCGCTTAACCGTCAGCGGCGCAGGGACACGTTCATCAACAGGCCGAACCCCACCAGGGTGGTGAGCGTGCTCGAGCCGCCGTATGAGAACAACGGCAAGGTGATGCCGACGACTGGCAACACGCCCAGTGTCATGCCGATGTTGAAAATGGTGTGCCAGAAGAACGTCGCCCCTACCCCCACGGCCACCGCCGCGCCGAAGCGATCCTTGGCCAGCGACGCGATGTTGATCGCCCACGCGCAGACGAAGGCATACAAAGCCAGCAGCGCCAGGCAACCAACGAAGCCCCAATCCTCCGCGAACACGCTGAAGGGGAAGTCGGAGAACTGGTCGGGAAGAAAGCCGAATTGGTTCTGCGTCCCTTCACGGAAGCCTTCACCCCAGAGCCCGCCATTGCCGATCGCCGTGCGGGACTGCAGGGCGTGCCAACCGGTACCGGTGCGATCCGCCTCCGGGTCGAGAAAGCTCAGGATGCGCCCCTTCTGATACTCGCGCAGCCCGAAGTGCCACATGCCCCAGGCGATCGGGATCATGCCCATGACGAACATGACGAGGCTGCTCCGACGCAGGCGCGCGAGCCCCAGCATGGTCAGCGCGCAGGCCGCGTAGACCATCGAAGTGCCAAAATCGGGCTGGACCATCACCAGCACCGCGGGGAGGAGAAAGAGCAGCGCGGCTGGCACCAGATCCACGAGCGTTCGCGCCTCGGTGCGAGGATCGTCCGCCAGCTTGCGCGCGACGGCGAGCACGACGAACAATTTCATGAATTCACTGGGCTGAAAAGCGAAGCGGCCGAGCTCGATCCAACGGGACGAACCTCGAATATCGGAGGCCAACGCCAGAACTAGCACCAGGCTCGCGATGCCTATTCCGTAGAGGACGTAGGCAAATCGCTCGAGGGCGCGATAGTCGATCACCGCGGCCAGGGTCCCCAAGAGCCCGCCGATGACCAGCCAGTACACCTGCTGAACGTACATGTCTGCCAGGCCGGCTCGGCGCGGGTCGTCGATGTATGGGCTCGTGGCGCTGTACAAATTGACCACGCCGATGATCGCGATGCTGACGACGGCCAGGAACAGCGGCCAATCGAACTGCTCCTTGGCCCGCGCGCCTCGGGCAAACACCATTACAGGTTCGCTCCTTCTTTACGCGAAGGGTCGGCGCCGCGGGCTGCGAGGCGGCGCTTGTTGAGCTTCTGCCAGGCGTCCACTACGCGCATGGCGACAGGCGCGGCGTTCTTGCCGCCGCCGCCCCCGTGCTCAATCAATACGACGATCGCGATCTCCGGCGCCAACGCCGGCGCATAACCGGCAAACCAGGCGTGGTCCCGATTGAAGTACCAGACCCGCTTGGGATCCACGCTGCGGGGGGTCACGTGGCTCACCTGCGCCGTGCCCGTCTTACCGGCCATGTCGACGTCCTCGTTGGCCTCGCTGTAGGCCGTGCCATCCGAGTCCTGCACCACGCCACGCAGAGCATCCTTGATCAGAGCCAGGTGAGCTGGGTCTACGTCGATGAGGCTGCGAACCCGAGGGGGGAAGTCTTGGACAGTGGTGCCGGAGCTCGTCTCGATGCTGCGCACGACCTGCGGTTGGTAGAGCGTTCCGTCATTGGCCAGCGCAGCGTACGCGAGCGCCAGCTGCAAAACCGTCACTGTCGTGGCGCCCTGACCGATGGCGGACAGTAGCGTGAAGCCACCGCGAAAGCCGTCACCCCTGTAACGCCGGGCATACCAGGCGCGCGTGGGCATGCGCCCCCGTGCTTCGGGATTGACACCGATGCCCGTCTTGACTCCAAACCCGAAATCCATGCCGACCTTGGCCAGCTGATCGATGTGAATCAGCTCGCCCAGCGCGTAGAAGTAAGTGTTGCAGGACTGGACGATCGCCTCGTGCAAGTTCACTTTGCGATGCACGCCGGTGCAACGGAAGTAGCGCCTGCCGAACTCGTACCCGCCCTTGCAGTCGACCTCTGCGCTCGGATCGATCAGCCCGTCAGAGAGGGCCGCCAGCGCGCTGAACGGCTTGTACGTGGAGCCTGGCGGGTACACGGCCGAGGTGGTCTTGTCCAAGAGCGGCTTCAACGGGTCACGGCTCAAGCGACGAAAGGCGTCGCGAATTGCCTGCTTGCCCTGCTCACCGGACAGCACGTTGGGGTCGAAGCCCGGCTTGCTGAGCGCCGCGAGCAGGCGGCCGGTACGCACGTCGACCACCACCACGGCACCCGCCAATTGGCCCCGCATCTCCCGCAGGATGGCCTTTTGGAGCTCGATGTCGAGCGTGAGCGAGATGTCGCGCCCCGGGATGGGCTCGAGCCGCCGCGGCTCTTCGAGATAGAGCTCGCCGAGGCCCGTGCGTTGGGCGCGGCGGTTCTGGCCTCGCACGACTTTCTGCCAGCCCCGCTGGCCTCGCAGATAGCTCTCCCAACGCCGCTCGACGCCCACGGCGCCCAGGCGGTCGCCAGCCCGATAGTTCTGACCGTCGTGACGAGCCAGGCTCTCGGCGTCGATCTCGCGCATGTAGCCGAGCACGTGCGCGCCCACTTGCCCGTACGGGTAGTAGCGCACCGGCGTGGGCACCACGTCGATTCCGGGCAACTCCGCCGCGTGCGTCTCGAGCGACGCGACGACGTCACGGCTGACGTCTACTTTGAGCAGAGTTTGCTGCAGCTTGCGTTTGCCGTCTTGGGCCCGGATATCGAGGATGCGCGCCTTGAACTCTTTGGCCTCGGCCGCGCCGAGCCCCATGAGCTGGACGGCGCGAGGCCACGTCTCGTCCATGTCGACGACGGCCGGCACGGCATAGATGTCGTACGATGGCCGATTCGCGGCGAGCACCCGGCCGAGCGAATCTCGGATTACTCCCCGAGTAGTCGCCAGGGTCACTCTGCCGACGATGTTGCGACGTGCCTGGGCGCGGTGGCTCTGGGCTTGGGCGATCTGCAACTGCGCCAGGCGGATCGTCAGGATGGCAAAGGCCACCAGGATGGCGAGCAGCATCACATGGTAGCGGCGGCGAAACTCGCCAACGTCGGAGCGCTGAACGAATAGCTTCATCGGAGCGTCCCCTCGAAGGCGCGTGACAGCACGGCCCCCTGGTGGATGCGCTGGGCGAGCGGGTAGACGAACAGCGAGCACAGGGCCGTGGAGGTGGCGTGCGGCAACGCGACGCTGGCGATCTCGAGCGGCCGCTGCGGGTCGGCTCCAAAGATCGCCAGCAAGACCAACAGGAGCACGCTCTCCACTAACGAAAAGCCAAATGACAGCGCGGCCTTCGTCCACCAGGTCTGAGCCGTGAGCCGTACCCCCGCGATGCGAGCGAGCCACCACACGGCGACGCCCATGAGCGAGAACAGACCGATCGGCGCGGACGCCAATAGATCGGTGGCGTAGCCCAGCGCGAAGGCGAGCGCCGAGCCCCGCGCCATCGAGGTCTCGTGGACACCGAGGAAGATCAAAAGGGGTAGGACGAAGCTCGGCGTTGCACCGTGCATGCCGAGATATCCGAGCACGGGGTAGAGGTTGCCCTGCACGATGATGAGCAAGACGCCGACCGCCAAAAAAGCCGTGCTGCGCACGACTCAGCGCTCTCCCGGGTTGCCCGGCTTGCAGTTTTCGTCGCCGCTCATCACGATCAGCACTTCTTCGAGACGCGAGAAATCGACCACCGGTTCGGCTTCGACCGTCTGGTAGATGCCGAAGTCCCGCTTCACCACTTTGGTCACCCGCGCAACGGGCAGGCCCTTGGGAAAGCGACAGCCAAAGCCACTGGTGACGAGCACGTCGCCGATGTTGATGCTGTCGCTGCTCTGGACATATTCGACCCTCACGAGGTAGCGGGCGTTGTCGCCCGCGCCGCGCACGAAACCGCGGGCACCGGTCCGCTCGACCACGACATCGACGCCAAACCCGCTGTCGACAGCCAGCTGGACCTGCACGCTCTCGCCAGCGACCCTGCGTACCGTGCCTACGACGCCTTCGAGCGACAACACGGGCATGTTGGGTTTGATACCGGGAACCGCCGTGTCCAGGGTCACCCGCGCGACCCGAAAATAGTCGGTCGTATCCTTGGAGATGACCAGCGCGCTCACCGTTTCGCTGCCCACCCGGTCGCGCAGGCCCAGGAGGCGGCGCAGACGGCGGTTCTCCGCCTCGATTGACGACAGCTGGCTCAGCTTGGCTTGCAAGCGCGAGCTCTGATAGACGAGCCGATTGTTGTCGCGCTTGACGTCCACCAGGTAGACATACTCGGCGATCAAGCTCGAGACCCCGCGCGCCAGGGCCGAGAACGTGTATTCGATCGGCGCCGAGAGGCTCAGCAGAGTGCGATCGATAAAGCTAGTCTCTTCTGGGCGCCGAATGTTGGCGCGCAGGAAAAAGAACGGCACCGCGAGCAGCAGGATGACGAGCGCGATGTCACGGTAGCGTTTGAACGGACCCACTGCTTAAACCTGCCAATACAGCCTGCTTTTGGTACCGGCTGCTGTAACACAGCTGCCCGGGCATGACAGCCGCTTTGGCGTCGCCGCAATCGCCGCGGCTCAGCTGATGGCGACTTCCCTGAGCAACTCGATGTGATCGAGCGCCTTGCCGCTGCCGAGCACGACGGCACTGATCGGATCGTCACTGACCATTACCGGCAGGCCGGTCTCCTCGCGCAGCAACAGATCGAGGTTCTTGAGCAACGCGCCGCCGCCGGTGAGCACGATGCCCTTGTCCACGATATCCGCCGCCAGCTCCGGCGGGGTCCGCTCCAGCGCCAGCAGCACCGCCTCGACGATGGCGTTGACCGGCTCGGTCATGGCTTCGCGAATTTCCTCGGCGTTCACCACGACCGTCTTGGGGATCCCGGCCACCATGTCGCGGCCTTTGACCTCCATCGTGATGGAGGGGTCCGCCGCATAGGCGTGCCCGATCGTGATCTTGATGCGCTCTGCCGTCTGCTCTCCGATGGCCATGTTGTACTTGCGCTTCATGTACGCGACGATGGCTTCATCCATCTTGTCCCCACCGACGCGCACGCTCTGCGAATACACGATGCCGGCGAGCGAGATGACCGCCACCTCACTGGTGCCGCCGCCGATGTCGACGATCATGTTGCCGCTCGCCTCCGTGATAGGTAGGCCTGCTCCGATGGCGGCCGCCATGGGCTCCTCGATCAAGTACACCTCGCGAGCCCCGGCGCTCTCCGCGCTCTCTTTTACCGCGCGCTTTTCCACCTCTGTGATGCCGAACGGCACGCAGATAATGATGCGCGGCTTGACCAGCGTCTTGCGGTTGTGAGCCCGAGCGATGAAGTACCTCAGCATCGCCTCCGTGATCTCGAAGTCGGCAATCACGCCGTCGCGAAGCGGGCGGATGGCACGGATGTTACCCGGAGTGCGCCCCAACATCTCCTTGGCCTCCCGCCCCACTGCGAGTACCCGGTTATCGCCGCGAGCATCCTTGGTGACCGCTACGACCGAAGGCTCGCAGCTGACGATGCCCTTACCCTTGACGTAAATCAGTGTGTTCGCCGTCCCAAGATCGATGGCGAGATCGTTCGAAAACAGACCGTAGAGCCAATCAAATATCATGGATCCATAAAGCCGAAGTGACTGGGACAGCACCGGGAGCGCGTGGAGTGACGGACCACACGACGGGTAACCCGCTGAGCGGGGAGGCGCCTTCCTACCACGGCGCTTGCCGCAGCCGGCGCTAATCGACGCGCGGGACCAAAGCGGATTTTCGGCCCATAGACCCAGGCTGAGGCTGCACGACGCAGACGGAAGTCCGAGTCGGTTTCAGGTGTGTGGCCTCGGGAGAGCTCCGTGCTGCCAAGCGCATGAGGGCGCCGCAGCACGGGGGGGAGTCACTCGTCGTCGAAGTCGTCCATCAGACCGCGCGCCCGCGGCGCACGGAACCCCTCGTTCTCTCGACGAGAGTGACCTCGATCGGCCGCACGCACTTTCTTCTTTTTGGGAGAAGCTTCCTTCTTCCGCTTGCTCGGATCGCGCCGCTCGTCCCAGGTCTGCCGCTCGACGGGAGGAGGGCCGCCACCGCCGTCGCTCGGAAACGAGCGCATGGGGGCACCACTCGACATGCCACGCTCTCCCATCCCACCGGGAGGAGGCGGCCGGCTGCGCCACGCGCCACCCGCGGGAGGCGGACGATCGCCGCCGCCACCGCCGGGCCCGCCGGGACGTTCCCCGCGAGGACGCGCAACGTCGACGGTCAGAGGGCGGCCGCGCAACATCTTCTCGCGTAGCTTCGGCACTGCCTCGCGCGCCGCCGCGCTATCACGCAGCGATACGAACCCGAAACCTCGACGCCGACCATCCGGATCGACCGGCAGGTGCAACTTGAGGATCGGGGCTACGCCGGCGTCACGGAAGATCTCCTGCAGCTCGTCCTCGCGGCAGTCCCCCGGGAGATTCGCGAGGAACAGCGTGTTCTCACGGTCCTCGGTGCTCCGGTCGCCACCGCGATCGAAGCTATGCGCACCACTCGTCCCTGCTTCGGACGGGCCGCGCGGGGGACGGGATTGATACGGCATCGGCGCGCCAGGAGTACGATTGCCGCGGAAAGGCCGAACCGAGATGGGACGCCCATCATGCAGCGAGCCATCCAAGGCATCCCTCACCTGTTCCGCTTGGTCTTCCGACGCGAGCGTGATGAAGCCAAAACCACGGGCCTTGCCGGTCTGACGATCTCGCGGCACGGCGACTTCTTCGACGCTCGCACCCGCGGCTTCGAAGATCCTCCGCAGCTCGATCTCGCCGACGCCTTCGGACAGGCCCGCAACAAAGAGCTTGCGAGTATCTGGATCGGTCATGTCTCTAGGCGTGGGGGGTTGAAGGAGTAGGGATGGTTGTGCGCCAACGCCTAGCGCGAGTCAGCCGGAACGATAGCCATCGGGCCGGCGCCGTCAAGCGCCACTTTCCGAAACGCAAACTTCTTCTTGCTTGGCCTGCTGACCAATGGACGGATTGAAGCTCGGCGCGGGCCGCTTGGAGAGCGAGCGGCGAAGGGCTACGGGCCCAGCTTCGACCCTATCGGGCGCTCTATCTGCTCCCCTCTCTTACGCAGCCGCGTCGTGTCGACGTCGTGATCCGAGGTGACCGCTCCAGTGGCAGTTGCGGCGAGCGCATCGAGCGAGGTACGGCCGGACATGATGCGCGTCTCGGTAATCGTCAACCCGCGAGCGGGTGCGGGTAGTGCCGCACGTCACCTGCCCGCGGTGCGGCATGGCCTGAACGGACTCGGCGTCGCGTTCGAGATCCTCGAAACGCGGCACCCGGGGCACGCGGTGGAGTTGGCGCGCAGCGCGCGCGACGCTGGATCGACCCTGCTCGCCGTGGTGGGTGGAGACGGGACGCTGAACGAGGTCAGCCAAGCTTACATCGACGCCACTGGCTCGCCAACGGCAGGTCCTCCGATCGCGCTCATTCCGTGCGGCACAGGTGGCGACTTTCCGCGCAGCTGTGCGTTCGCGGGCAGTAGCATTCCGAGCGCCCTGGCACGACTCGTGGCGCGCAAGCTTCGCCCCGTCGATCTCGGTGTCGTCAGTCTCGTCGATAGCAGAGGAGCCCCGGTGCATCGAGCCTTCCTCAACGTCGCCAGCGTCGGTATCTCTGGCGACGTCGACGAGCGGGTGGCGCGTGGACCCAAATGGTTGGGCGGCAAGGCAGCGTTTTTGCTCGGAACGGTCTCGGCAGCCTTGGTGTACCGCAACGTGCCCATGGAAATCGAAGTCGACGGGCGCTCCTGGCATCGCGGCCCGGTGCTCCTCGCTGCGATCGCCAATGGGCAGTTTCTCGGGGGTGGCATGCACATCGCACCCGCTGCCGACTTCGCTGACGGGCAGTTCGACGTGATCTGCGTGGGGGACCTGAGCCGCGGTAAATTCCTGAGCTTGTTTCCCCGCGTCTACAAGGGCGCGCACCTCGGCCTGGAGGCGGTGAGCAGCGTGCGCGGCCGGAGCGTGGTGGTGCGAGCCCTGCGCGACGGTGGTCCGGTACTGGTAGACGTGGATGGCGAGACGCCAGGATACTTGCCGCTCGCCGCGCGCATCTTTCCGGGTGCCCTACAACTAGTCGTCGACTGACCGGCTTGGCCCCTTATGGACAATCGGTACCACCCCCGAAGCCTCTACTGCGGGGACACCCCGCAATAAAAGCCGTCCGACGACGCATCTGGCTCGAGCTTTTCGGGGGTTCGGGCGGCGCGCTGCGATAAATGTGCGCGGCGCCACGCGAACGGCACTAGAGCGCCGGGGGTCGATGCATCATGCCCGTCGGGGTTCGGATGAGGAGTTCGGAGGCATGCTCGCCCGCGAGAAGCGGCTTGGGGGGGCGAATTTTGCTTGGCTTTGGGGGGTCCGGTGCGGGCCGGCTGTGTTAGCCTTTGGCGATGCAGCAACGCCCTCGTCGCAACCGGGCGACCACCGCCCTTCGTTCGATGTTCCGCGAGGCCTTTCTCGCGCCTAGGCACCTGGTTCTGCCGATCTTCGTCCAAGAGGGGCGCGGCGTCGAAACGCCCATCTCGTCGATGCCCGGTTGCGCACGCCTCAGCCTGGACCGCGTGCTCGATCGGGCACAAGAGGCCGCGAAATTGGGGGTAGCCGGCGTGGCGCTCTTTCCCGCGCTCGACGACAAGCTCAAAGACCCGCGGGGCCGCGAGGCGCAGAACCCCGAGGGGCTCATGCAGCGCACCGTGCGCGAGCTCAAGCGCCAAGTCCCGCAGCTCTGCGTGTTCACGGACGTCGCCTTGGACCCTTATTCCTCGGACGGACACGACGGGGTGCTGATCGACGGGCGCATCGACAACGACGAGACCCTGCCTCTGCTCGCCGCCATGGCCGTTGCGCAGGCACGCGCCGGCGCCGATATCGTAGCCCCTTCCGACATGATGGATGGTCGGGTGGCCGCCATCCGCAAGGCGTTGGACGAGGCCGGGTACACCCAGGTCGGCATCCTGAGCTATTGCGTCAAGTACGCCTCGGCCTTCTACGGGCCTTTCCGCGAAGCCCTCGACTCGGCGCCCCGCGGCGGCGACAAGAAGACCTATCAAATGGATCCTGCCAACGTTCGGGAAGCGGCGCGGGAAGTGGCGCTCGACGAAGCGGAAGGCGCCGACATACTGATGGTCAAGCCCGCGACGATTTACGCCGACGTCATCAGGTACGTGCGCGAGCTCAGCTCGCTACCGGTGGCCGCCTATCACGTCAGTGGGGAATACGCGATGCTCAAGGCGGCGGCACAAAACGGCTGGCTCAACTACGAGCACTGCCTGCTGGAAGCGCTGGTCGGGCTGCGGCGCGCGGGTGCGGACATCATCTTTACGTATGGGGCGCTCGACGCCGCTCGCCTGCTCGTACGCTCCCCACAGGGCTGAGGCCAAGCTTCTGGGGCAGGCTCCGGTCGGCTACTTCCGCCCCGGCCTCCGGCGCGGGAAACCGACACGAAACTCCTGCTCGCGTGCGCGCCTTGTCCCAAACGGGGCACGTGGCGCACGTGCTCCCGGGCGATCCTCGGTGCGGGCCGAACGGCTTGGCTCGCTCACACGCCCTTACCTTCTTCAGGCCGACGCCGTCAGCTCCGCCTGAGGCTTCCGACACTCGTGCTACGGAGGTGCGTTGACCAAACGACACGGGCGTGGTGCCGTAGCGAACGATCTCGAGCCAGCGCGGGGAGCCTAACCCTGGTATGATTGTCTCACGCGAGTTAAGCTAGCGCATGTCCCTAAAGATCGATCAGGACTACGGGCGGTTCCGTAACATCGTCCGCGGCAAGATACGTGAGGGGCTCCGCAAGTATATCTCCCAAGGCGACATGATCGGTCGCAAGGGGAAGGACCTGGTCAGTATACCCATCCCGCAGATCGACATCCCGCGCTTCACCTTCGATGGTCGGAACTCGGGCGGGGTCGGACAGGGCGAGGGTGAGGTCGGTGACTCCCTCGGCGGAACGCCGCAGGATGGTGAAGGCACGGGCAAGGCCGGCAAAGGCGAAGGCCAACACATGCTCGAGGTCGACATCACGCTCGACGAGCTCGCCGACATCCTGGGGCAGGAGCTCGAGCTTCCAGACATCAAGAACAAGGGTCAGAGCAAGATTCGCAGCACCAAGGATCGGTACACCGGCATCCGGCGTACAGGCCCGGAGTCGCTGCGCCACTTCAAACGCACCTATCGGGAGTCGTTGAGGCGCGCCATCGCGAGTGGCATGTACGACAAGGACGCGCCGATGCTGATACCGCAGCATGAAGACAAGCGGTACCGTTCGTGGCGCGAGACGACGGAGCCTGTGGCCAACGCCGTCATCATCTACATGATGGACGTGTCGGGCTCGATGGGAGACGAGCAGAAGGAGATCGTCCGCATCGAGAGCTTCTGGATCGACACCTGGTTGCGCAGGCAATATCGGGGCCTGGAGAGCCGCTATATCATCCACGACGCCGTGGCTCGCGAGGTCGATCGGGACACCTTCTTCCACACCCGCGAGTCGGGCGGCACGATGATCTCCAGCGCCTACCGCCTAGCCGCGAAGATGATCGAGCAAGAGTATCCGCCTGACCAGTGGAACATCTATCCGTTCCATTTTTCCGACGGCGACAACTGGTCGATGGACGACACGTTGAGCTGCATAGAGATCTTGCGGAAGCAGATCTTGCCCGAGGTCAACATGTTCGCCTACGGACAGGTGGAGAGCCCGTACGGCTCCGGGCAGTTCATCAAAGATCTGCGCGAGCACCTGGGTGAAGATCAACGCGTCGTGACGAGTGAAATCGAAGACAAGAACGCCATCGTCAACAGCATCAAAGACTTCCTAGGGAAAGGCAACTGATGCCGCCGTCACCATCGAGAACGTCGCTGCCGGCTTACCTCAGGCAAGAGCAGGAGCGGATCGAGGCCGTCGCCAAGGAAGCGGGTTTGGACTTCTTTCCGGTGCTCTTCGAGATGCTGTCCTACGACCAGATCAACGAGATCGCGGCTTACGGAGGGTTCCCAAACCGCTACCCGCACTGGCGTTTTGGCATGGACTACGAGCGGCTCAGCAAGAGCAACGAGTACGGTCTTTCCAAGATCTATGAGCTCGTGATCAACAACAACCCCGCCATCGCCTACCTGCTCGAGGGGAACAGCCTCACCGACCAGAAGCTGGTGATGTGCCACGTGTACGGCCACGTGGATTTCTTCAAGAACAACTTCGCCTTTCGTTCGACGGATTTGAACGCGACCGGCAAGGTGATCAACCCCGTCCTCTCGGGCGAGCATTACCGGCCCAACCGCAAATGGGTGGACCGGATCGCGAACCACGGGGCCACGGTACGGAGGATCATCGATCGGCACGGCATCGACGAGGTGGAAAAATTCATCGACCACTGCTTGAGCCTGGAGAACCTCATCGATCCGCACTCTCCCTTCATGGTGCGGCAGGAGGCCCATAAGGAGGAGGACGAACCGCGCCCGGTCGAGGTGCCGCGCCTGCGCGCCAAGTCCTACATGGACAAGTTCATCAACCCCGACGAGTACATTCAGGCGCAGAAGGCCGCTCTCGAGGCCAAGCAGAAGGACAAGAAGAACAAGAACCCTCGAGAGCCGGTGCAGGCCGTGCTTTGGTTTCTGCTGAACAACGCGCCGCTGGAGCGCTGGGAGCGGGCCATCCTGGCGATCATTCGGGACGAGGCCTATTATTTCTCCCCGCAGATCCAGACCAAGATCATGAACGAGGGCTGGGCCTCGTACTGGCACTCAAAGCTGATGACCGAGGGCGTCTGCAACGCGTCCGAAATCGTCGACTACGCAGACAACAACGCGGCCGTCATGGCCACGTCACCCGGCCAGTTGAACCCGTACAAGCTCGGCGTCGAGCTCTACCGCAGCATCGAGGAACGCTGGAACCGCGGGCAATTCGGCCGTGACTGGGAGCAGTGCGACGACCTCGACCGTAAACGTAACTGGGACCTCCGCCTCGGGATGGGTAAGGAGAAGATCTTCGAGGTGCGGCGGCTGTACAACGATGTCACGTTCATCGACGAATTTTTGACCCCCGAGTTTGCCATGGATCACAAGCTTTTCAACTTCGAGTGGTCGAAGCGGCACGAGCAATATGAGATTGCCACGCGCGAGTTCAAGAAGGTCAAGGAGAAACTCTTGTCGCACCTCACCAACGGCGGCAATCCGTTCTTGTACGTGGAGGACTCGAACTTCGACAACCGGGGAGAGCTCTTGATGCTGCACAAGCATCGCGGCGTCGACCTGCGGACGGACTACGCGCAAGCAGCCATGACCTCCCTGGTGCGCATCTGGAAGCGACCGGTGTGCCTGCGCACGGTGATCGACTCCAAGCCCAGCATGCTTCGATTCGATGGCCGCGAGCACACCAGCGTTCAGGAATCCGGGAGCTGATTCGGAGCGGGGGAGCGGGGGGTGGAAGTCGTGACATCAGGAGACGTGCGCGAGCCTGAGGTGAGCGGTCCTTTGCGTCCCATGCGCTGGCTCTGGCTGCTCGCCCTGGCGTCGTTCGCGTGCTCGAGCCGCGGCGACGCGCCGGCACGCGCGCCCACCCTTGGGGCTACTCGCGAACTCGCCCCGGCGCTTTCCGCTAGCGGCTCGGGAGCGACGGCGCGAGCCGCCTCTTTGGGGGCTCCGGAGGCATCGGCAGGCCAGGCAGAAGCGGGACCAGAGCAGACCCTGTCGACCCGCGAGGGCTGGACCTCCGCCGAGGGGACTGCGAATCCGGCGGATGACCCGGCGAGCCCCATGCACGCCGAGCTTCGCCAAGGTGACCTGGCGTTTGCGGAAGACCGCTTCGAGCTCGCCAGTGAGCACTATGAGCGGGCGCGGCGGCACGCGCCCTCGGAGCCAGCGCCACGCATCGCGTTGCTACGCGTGAGGTGGGCCAAGCTCGGGCTCGCCACGGCGTACGCGGAGGCACCCCATCATCCAGAGCTCGAGCGCCTCGTCTCCGAGGCTGACGCCATCCTCGCGGAGCACCGCGACTACGCGCCCGCTCTGCTGGAGAAGGGCCGCCTGCTGCTCGTATTGGGCGATGCTCCGGGTGCATTCGCGAGCCTGCGCCGGTCCGCGGAGATCGACCCCAAAGACCCCGAAACACACTCCGCTTTGGGCATCGCTCAGCTTGCGACGGGAGAGCCCGAAAAGGCCCTCGTGGAGTTCGAGCGCTCGGCGAAGCTAGCTCCGGATCAACCCGAGCGCCTCACTAATCTCGGCACGGCGTACATGCTGCGAGGTCGCGTCTCAGAAGCCATCGCGACCTACAAACGGGCATTGGCTTTGCGGCCCGACGACGCGCGCACCGAGGGAGATCTCGGCGCCGCTCATCTCGCGGACAACCGGCCCGACCAGGCCTTGCCGCATCTGCTGCGCGCCACCACGTTGGCGCCCGATCGAGCCACTTTTATGACCAACCTGGGGTACGCCTATCAGCGCCAAGGGCAATTGGATAAGGCGGTGGAGACGCAGCGGCGCGCGATCGCCCTGGACCCCAAGCTGGGCTCGGCGTGGATCAACCTGGGTAACGCGCTGGCGGAATTGCGTCAGTTCGAACAGGCGGAAGTCGCGCTGCGCCACGCCGAGACGCTCGACCCCACGGACCCGCGCCCAAAAGCCAGCCTGCGCGACCTCCTGGAGCTCAAGGCGCAGCAGCCCGCGCGACCGCGATGATCGCGTTGCCCCGGTTGCCAGGCGTCAAACGTTAGGCGGGCGGGCTCAGAAGCGCGGCATGAGCGTTGCGAAATTGCAGGGCCGAGTGCGCTGGTCCAGCTGAGTCAGGATGATGCGCTCCATCGCGAGGCGCACGGCGCCGCGCGAGCCGGGCAATACGAAAAACAGGGTCCTATTGCAGAGCGCCGCGGTGGCTCGGGATTGAATCGTGCTCGCTCCGATGTCTGCAAAGCTGAGCTGACGAAATAGCTCACCAAAGCCGACGATGGGCTTGGTGACGAGCGGCTCGAGCGCCTCCGGCGTGACGTCACGCTCTGTGATCCCCGTGCCGCCGGTGGCGATCACGACTTGCACCGAGGCGTCCGAAATGAGCATCGCGAATAGGGCTCGAATGCCCGCCAGGTCGTCCTTGATCAGATGCCGCTGTACGACGTGATGCCCCGCCGCGCCGAGGAGCTCGACCAGGAGCGCTCCGCTCGTGTCCGTAGCGATCTCCCGCGTGTCGCTGATGGCGACGACCGCTACCGCGAGCGGCAGGAAGGCCAGGTCGCTCATGACCTCGCCCTCCGCCTGGAGCCGGGCGCGGTGCTACCTGAACCGTCACCCATCACGGCCCACTGTCGGGCGAACGATCCCAAACTCAATCCGGGCATGTCACCTCCAAGGGCTGGCAAAGCTCAAACGCAGTGACCAACCGAATAGGCTGTCGATGAAGGACGGTCAACCCCTTGCCTACCCCGCCGCAACACACGATCTTGGACCGTCCTCTCCCGAGTCAACTTATCTAAATCTGTCGCGAGCAGGCCCGGCGCGGTGTGATGCCACACCGAGCGAAAGGAGAGCGCGGCTTCGAGGACCCGCAGAACCAACGCACTGACCACATGCAATGCTCTCCGACCCGTCGCTCGATCGAACGAGTGGCGAATGGTCTTTCCGTCAGTCGCCATGAGCTTCCCCGATGTCTCTGCCGAAAGGGCCTGCACCCACGCAGTGAAGCAGGCGTTGAACGCCTTCGGATCCACCGCGCTCAGCACGCGCCGAAATGTGTCGGAGCTCGGAATGCCGTGTCGAAAGTACGGGACGTCCCCAGCCACTGCTCCTTGGCAAGACCGAATTCCTCCATTTCCTCCCAGCCCTCCCCACGCAGAGCATCGCCAGCAGCGCGATGATCAAAATGTTCTGCAGCGGATGCAGTCGCGTTCGCGCGACCCAAGGCTCCGGCACTTCCTCGAAGAAAGCGAAGACCCCAGATAGCGTGGCTTGTCAGCATTCATGCTCGCCACCCACCCAACACCGGCATCGTGCCAATGGAAAGCATTTTCCGGCTCTAGCCTTCAACCGGATCCCACAAAGGAAGAAGAAACCTACATCGGGCCACAAACTGCCTGCCGGATGGCGCGCTCGCCCTGACCCAGCCAGCTCCTTCAGGTCGCGCCTCCCATGCCAGATCCGCTTGTGTAGGATTCCCGTTGCGGTCCGTTACCGCGGCGCCTCCGCGCCCTAGCGCAAACTGCCTCCGCGGCAGCCCAAGCTAGTCGTCGCAACGAGCCCGCGATCCAGAGCGCGGTTTAAGGGCGGCCACAGGCACGACAATCGCCTGCGACGAACTTGCCAGACAGGCTGCTGGCGAGCGGGCTTTCCTAATCGGCAGGGGACGGGTTGGCGTCGCCAGGCGCGAGACGGGTGCCGTGCTCAGTGTCGGTGTTCGGCTTACAGGGGGCCCGCGCCCCGGAATAGCGCCTCCGAGAAGTGCTCGTCCAGAACGGCAGCATAGCGCTCGAACGCGGCGTCGCCGAGCAACTGGTGGCTGCGAGCTAACAGGGTTCGAAACCAACTCAGGCGTTCGTCTGCCGAGGCCCCCGCGTCGAATTCCGGTGGGGGTTCGTGGATCGCGCGCAGCTGCGCCGAGACGTCTCGCGGTAGCCCCAACTGCCCCGCTGCCTTGTCCGCAGCGACCTGTAGCACCGCCCGTGCGTCGCCCTGGTTCCTGACGAAGGACTCGATATCGGGTCGCTCCGGAGCGGGTAGCTCGAAGCGCACCGTCTCCTCCGCCGTAGCCGCTGGGTCCAGGCGCTTCACGATCATCCAACTCTCATCCAGCAGGATGACCTCCTTTCCGATCTCGCCCAGACGGACTCGCTCGAGAGATGGCTGGAGCCCGTACGGCCCTCGTCCTTCCGTCCAGCCTTCGACGCCAACGGCTCCGTTGATTTGGCGCTGGGCTGACTCGAAGCGGTCGGGATGGCTCAACAGGTTTGCGAGCAGGGAATTTGCCCCGTCGAGCTGAGCTTCCTTCGAGAAGGGCTGCCCTGCGGCGCGGCCAGGGTCGAACGGAATCCGAATCGCCGCCATTGCGTAGGCCAGGCGTGGACGCGACGGAGTGCGCAGGAGCACTTGGATGCCGAACAAGGTCTCCAAGGGCTCACTCACCTCTCCCACGCGAAGCTGGCGCAAGACGTCGACTTCACGCGGAAATGGCGCCGGTTCTAGGCTGGACCACTCCCCGAGATCCCCGTGCTCTGCAGCATCACGGTGATCGGAATAGCGCTCAACAAGCTGGCTGAGTGAGGTCGGATCGGCGAGCACCAGCGCTTGCACCTCGTGAGCCCGGGCCAGCGCTCGAGCGTGCGATCGATCCCCCGAGTAGGAGCCGCGAGCGACGTACCGCAACCACGTCGCTCGATCATGCCCAATTACGATGTGGGCGCCACTGATGCGTGCTTCCTCCGGGGGTTTGCTCAGCAAGAAGACATGAAATCCGTAGTTCGTTTCGACGACCCCCGACACCTGACCCGGCGTCGTCGCAGCCAGGGCGTCCAACACCTGAGGCCAGCGCAACAGCATGGATGCGGTGATCCCGCCGAGGGAGCCGCCGCGGTGTTGGGTGGTGAGGTCTTCGGAATAGCGGCCCGCCAGGGCCGAAAAAGGCGTCACTCCGGCCTGGGCTTCTGCCCACACCTCCCTCGCCAGGCCGAGTGCAACCTCGCGGGTCCGCGACGGTGGAGGCGGCTGAGAACTCCAGTCGGCGAGGCTGAAACTCACGTCTGAGGGCTCCGACGCCGCATGCCGAATGAGGATGTGTGATACCCAGAGCATCACGCGATTCAATTCGCGGGGGTTGGCGAGGCGCCAGCGCCCCGGGGCAGGCGCCGTGAGCGTGACGCCGGGGTCCCCCAGTACCGCCGGCTCAGCGCTGGGCGGGTCGGTTTCTCGCACGGCGTCAGAGCGGGAGTGGCAGGCAGACGAGCCGATCACCAACGCTAGCCACGGCCAACCGGCGGAGAACCAGCAGAGGCTTCGACCGGCGCCAAGCGCGCGACGCCCAGTTCGCGCGCGAATGCTCTCATGATTCAAGGCAATCCTCCTTCCGGCTCTTCGCGTACCCGAGCGGGAGGAGCTCCGCGCTTGACAGCAGAGGTAGCTCCTCCCGCGGATCAATCAATGCTTGGTGATCAGAAGCTCACAAAGTATTTGACGGCCTTGGCTTGAGAGCATTCGGCGCCCCTCACGACCGGAACGCCGTCCGCGACGGTGTCCTGCCCGCGGCAACCCTGGATGATGTTCCCGTTCACGTCGAGCCCATCGCCTTTGGTGATGAGACCAGAGTTCTTGTTGACGCGCAACCGAGGAACACAGATGGGGCTGCCTCCAGGAAATGCTGGAGAGCACGAATCACGAGTGTCGATCGTGCCGTGCGAGGAACACGTGTAGAGGAACTTCCAAGCACCTGTCCCGGAGCATTGCCCGGCCTCGCTCTGGTTCGCCAGGGTGCCGATAGCACCCAACAAACCCAAACCCACCACCACTAGTCTAGCCTTCTGAAACATCTCATTTCGTCCTTTGCTTGTGTTTCGTCGTCAGCGCTCACTTGGAGAGCTCTCTCGGGTGTGTTCACCCATCGAGACCTGCGGGGCGGCTGGAGCGCTCGCCGTGCGTTGCTGCTCCGTTTGGGCCAACTCAGCCGCCCAGAACTCCTCCGCCAGGGCCCCCCCGCCCTCGAGCACGACGCCCACGCTCAGCGGATCCCCCTCGAGCAGCACGAGCTCCCTCGACGCATAGCGTCCGCCGGAGCTGATCAACAGCTTCCAATGCCCGAGCTCGATCCGGGGCGAATGCCACTCGCCCCGAGCGCCCACGCCGTGTTGCACGCCGTTTTCCTGTGCGCCGTCGAGGCGGCGGTAAGCAACCTCGAAGGACGCCGCGGGCGAGCCATCCTCGGATCGCACGCGCAGCGTTAGCGAGCCCGAGGGTCGTATCTGGAGAGTCCACTCGCGCCCCGGCTCGACGTTCATGAGCCGCCCAGGCCCTTCGCTGCTGTCGACGTCCAAGTCGTAACGAGCGCCTACGATCACGTCCGGGACCGAGAAGCGACCCTCCGAGTCAGTCAGCACGGCGGGCAGCTCAATCGCAGAACGCCTGCTCGATGCGCGAACCCAGGCGTCCAGCACGGGCTCGCCGCGAGCGTCTAGCACTCTGCCGGCGAGCTCCGATGTGAGCGGCGCGCTCAGAACCACGTCCACGATCTGGGCCTGCTGCTTGAGCTGCACGACCCTGGCATGAGCATCGTGCTCGCCGTCGGCACCCACGTAGACCACGTACGATCCGAGAGGCAGGTTCTCGAACGAGACCTGACCGCTCGCGCTCCCTCTGCCCGTAAGGGCAGGGTAGCCAGCGCGTCGAGCGAACACGCCTTGCGCCACTCCGCGCGGCTCGCCAGGTGCTAGCGAAGCTCGGATGCTAGCCGACGGAAAAGTCCGCAAGACGACGCTCTGCATGTTCTCCGAACTCACCCGAACGCTGATCGGTTCGCTCAGCGCGCCAAACTCCCCTACCACCTCACAGGTGTGTTCCCCCGGCAAGAGGCCCCGGCACTCGAAATCACCGGCTGGATCCGACCAGCAATCGACATTCGCCCCGGCAGTGCCACGCTCGGGCAAGACGCGTACGTGCGCTGTTGCCAGCGGTTCGGCATTCGCGCCGAGAACGCTCCCGCGCAATGACAACCCGGCCGAGAGGTTCCAGCTGCGCGCCGTGAGTCCCAGCCCAAACTCTGCGCTTTCCGTCAGCGTGACCGCGGCCCCTTCACAACCCGCGCTGAGCTCGTAGGCTCCAGGAACGACGCCTTCCACGCGGGCGCGACCGCCTTGCACGACAGCGTTACTCCAGACGGGCCCATTCAAACGAACGAAGCCATCCGCGCACGGCTCATTATCCACCAGAAGCGTTGCGGCCAGCACGCCAGCGGCCGACGCCCTGAGCTCGAGCCCTGTCATCTGCTCGCCCATGCTGACGGTTACCCAGTGCCGGCCACTCCTCCAGGCTGCGCTGCTCGCCTCCAACTGGTAGCGCCCCGCAGCCAGGCCGGAAAAGCTGAACACGCCCCCACTTCCCGTCGCGGCGCTGCGCGGGCGATGAGCGGTCCCCTCAGGCCCCTCGGCGAACACCGTGACCCCTGCGATCGGCTCACTCGTGCTGTGGGCCACGACGCGCCCGAGCAGAGAAGCGCTCGGAGCCACCATGAGGCGCACCTCTCGAGCCGGCGCACGAACCCACAGAAGCGCATCAGAGTACGCCTCTGCGCGCGCCACGATCTCGAATTCACCGGGCGGCAGCCGCAGAGTGAACTGCCCCTCCTCGCCGGACTGCGTCGACGCGAGTTGCACCGAATCGGCGTGCGCCGAGACCGTGGCGTCGACGACGCAGCCCCCAGTTGCGTCGACCACCGTCCCGGAGACCTCGAGATCGAAGCCCGTTCGCAGCTCTCGAGTCGCCTCGCCGGGTACTGGCCGCGGCGACACAAGAAGGCGGGGTTCTCCGTACGTGCCCTCGACCTCCGTTCGCTCGGGGCGACGCACGCCGAGCCTCCCGCTTGGAGCGTCAAGCTCCTGCCTTGCCATCTCCGAGACAGCTACCGACGAATCGAGCTCGTCGCGCCAGACGAAGCCGCAGACAGCCATTAGGACCAAGCAGCCAGCGAAGCCCCAAAGGCAGCGCTTCGTAGCTGACTTCAAGACACCGTCCCCGCGACTCCCCCCAATCACGGCCTGACAACTACGAAAGGGTCCCGGAATAGTCAAGACGGATGAGAGTGTGCCCGTGACGGAGCGCTCTTGCGGCTGATGAAAGTCACGATGGCTCTCTGGTGAGACACGAGCGACCTCCGCCGACTCGGCCGTCTCCGCGGGGCGCTTGCTGGTGTAGCCGAGGTCGTGCGTCGTCTGCGTGTCGCACGTTATAAGTTCCTTCTTATGTGGGTTCTGTCCGACCGCTCCCATCGCGCCTTGCACGCTAAAAAGCCACGCCGCCCGCCAGCACAATCCTCGAGAGCCAAGCGTCCCGTCGTAGAGAATGGCAGGGAAGCCTGTGGGAGAGACGTCCGTCGCGTCTTCCTCAGCGCGTCACGTGCGCCACCGCCGAGGGTTACGCAGATCGTCTCCGGGTCGTAAACAATGAGTGCGTACGAGGGCTCGCCCGTGGTGCCCGCCGTACCAAGCAAAGCGTCGGGATGCCGGATTCGAACGCCAGCAGGTCGGCGAGGAAGTCAGAAGAGTTGCGGGCTGGGATCGTGAGCGAAGAGCTGCAGAGAAAGGCCGTACGAGCGCCATGTTCCAGTGATGACACCATCGAACTTTAATGTACCCCAGGGTGCAGTGCTATTGCCGCATGGCAACGCCATTCCGGTGTGAACGTCGCCCCGGCGGCTGCACGAAGAGCGCGGATTTCGACAAAGTGAGAAACAAACGACATAGACCTACGCGCCTGTGCTGCGCGCGTGCCACTCCCGGGTCAACCCTTCGCAAGTGATAGGCCGTCGATGAAGGGCGGTCAGACCGTTGCCTACCCCGCAGCAACATGCGCCCTTTGCCCGTCCTCTCCCGAGTCAACTTATCTAAATCCGTCGCGAGCAAGCCCGGCGCGGTTCTGATGCTACACCAGCGTGGCGCGGCTTTGACCGCGGGGTCTCCGAGATCGAAGTAGTGGTCTGTGGTTCAATAGCGCGTCGGCGACGGCTCGTTAGCTCGAGCTTGGCTGGGGCTGATGCGTGGCGGGCCTGGCTCAGCTGCGTCGCTGTGCTCGTCGCATGCCGGGACGCCGCACTAGCGCATAACCCCAGCGAACCCCTCGTTCAAGTCCCTCTCGTTGCTCCAGGGCCGAGCGCAGTCCTCCGCGTACCGAACCATGCGGTCGGGCCGCTGCCGCATGCGGCGCGTGTGGATCCCGTCCTTCAGCTCACTCCGGGCGGCGCCGGCGCGGCCCGCGGGCGCTACGGGATGGTCGTGTCCGTCGAAGCCCAGGCCACGCGAGCCGGTGTGCAGGCGCTCGAGATGGGGGGCAATGCGATCGACGCCGCGGTCGCCACGGCCTATGCGCTAGCGGTCACACATCCGAGCGCGGGGAACCTGGGCGGCGGAGGCTTCATGCTCATCTCCAGACGAGGCGAGCCCATTGTCGCGCTGGACTTTCGAGAACAGGCCCCCGCCTCTATCCACCCAGCTGGCTTCACGCGGATGCTGCGCTCGGGCGCACGCGGCCCCGCCGCCTCTGCGGTGCCCGGCAGCGTGGCAGGCTTGAACCTGGCGCAGCAGCAGTTCGGTCGGCTCAGCCGGCAGCAGGTGCTCGCGCGCGCGATCGAGCTGGCCCGTAACGGGCATCGCGTCGGATCTCGCCAAGCGTTGGCGCTCGAGTGGGCCTGGCCGGAGCTGCGTCAGAACGACGCGGCCCGGCGTATCTTTGGCGGTGCTCGAGGCCCACTCGGCGCTGGCGCCGAGCTCGTCCAGTCGGACCTCGCGAGGACGCTGGAGCGCATCTCCCGCGACGGCGACGCCGGCTTCTACACCGGCAGTACCGCGCGCGCGCTCGTGCAGGCGATGCGGAGCGTAGGCTCAATCGGAGAGAGTGACCTGCTGGACTACCGCGCGATCATTCGGCAGCCACTTCGTTTCACGTACCGCGGTTACGAGATAGCCACGATGCCGCCGCCTTCGTCCGGCGGTATCGCCATCGCACAAATATCGATGTCGCTCGAGCAGCTCGGCGCCGAGCGGCTCGCGCAGGGCTCAGCCGAAGAGCTACACCTGTTTGCGGAAGTGTCCAAGCGCGCGCAAGCGCAGCGACGCTTGACGATCGTGGACCCGGAGTCTGACCCGATCGGCATGTCGGCGTCCGCCTTGAACGAACGGCTGGCTCTTCACGGGCTGCTCGCGCTCACCCCGCCCATCGATCCCAAGCGCGCGACGCCCTCCGCAGAGGTGCATCCCCTGTACGAAGCAGCGCGACGGGAGCTCGAGCACACCACTCACCTGTCCGTAGTTGACCGAGAGGGAAACGCTGTCAGTTGCACCGTGACACTGTCCGCTGGCTTCGGCGCTCGCTACGTGGCGGAGGGGACCGGCGTGGTCATGAACAACTCCCTCGCGGCCTTTGGGAGCGTCGGATTGAACCTGCCCAGGCCGGGTAGGCGCATGCTGAGCTCCATGTCCCCTACCTTCGTCATGAGGAACGGCGACGTGCTGGCGGTACTCGGCTCCCCCGGTGGCGATACTATCCCGAGCACCGTGGTGCAGGTGCTCAGACACTTGACCGATCACGGGATGAGCATCGATCGCGCGATCGAGGCGCCGCGCATCCACCACGGCTTTATCCCCGACGAGCTTCGTTATGAACGCTCGAGGCCGCCGGATCCCGGCGTGCTCGCCGCGCTCAGAACCTCCGGGCACACGCTCGCGCCGACGCGCGCTGCCATCGGCGCCGCGAACGACCTGATCGTCGTTGACGGCGTCGCCTATGGGCACGCCGACTCGCGCGAAGGCGGCCTCGCGCTCGGACCGGACGCGCCTCCGCCCGCCGCCCGGCGTTGACTCCGTGGGTGGATGTGCGCTCTAGTCTCCCATCGCTCACCGAACCTCCATCGAAGGCCTCGTGCTCATCGCCCTAGTTTGCGCAGGCTGCGCCAAAGGCACGGAAATCAATCAGGAAGACGTCGTTATCCTGACTGTCCGTCCGGAGGACGGGGCGGGTGTGCGAGACGCTTCGACAGAGGCCGGTAGCTCTGCGGTGGTCAGCGCGAGCTCGTCGGCTCAGGAGCCTGCGGCCGCTAGGTCACCCGCGACGGCGCCCGTGATGCCCCCGACAATGGCCGCGCCCTCGTCGATGCTGCCTCAAGCCGCGTCCGATCCCGCTGCGCCAGCCGCGGCTGCGGCCCCTGTGCTGCCACGAGCCGCGCTGGATGCCAGCGCGCCGGCTGCGGCTCCCGCCGACGCTAGCGTTTCAGACTCGGGAACGTGAGCGGCCGGGCAGAGCCCGGCCCCTAGCGCTCAGCTCCCGTTCCGCCGCTGGTAAGCGGGGACGTCCCAGTCGGCATCGGAAGGCGACGCCGGGAAGACGATCTGGTCGCGGACCTGCGGCGCTGCCGGGCGCACGACGGTGTGCTGGACGCGCGCCGCGGCGGGCCGCAACGGTGGACGCGGCGCGTGGACGGGCACGCTCACATGACCCGCGTCGTGCCGCGCTGACTCGTGACGCCCATGGTCGTGCCGATTGAGCTCATGCCGGCTCTGCTCGTGCCGGCTCTGCTCGTGCCGGCTCTGCTCGTGCCGGCTCTGCTCGTGCCGGCTCTGCTCATGCCGCGACCCGAGCGAGGCGCTGCGAACGTCGCGCGTGGCGGCTGTCTCCAGCGGCTGGCGGCTCGCCTGCCGCAGCAGGTCGGCAGCTTCCTGCTCGGAGCGATTGAAGCCCGTGGCGATGACGGACACCTTGATCATGTCGGCCATGCCCTCGACGATCGAGGCGCCGAAGATGATGTTGGCGTCTTCGTGTGCCTGTTCCTGGATTAAGGTGGCCGCCTCCTCGATCTCGCGCATCTTCATGTCAGGGCCGCCGACGATGTTGATCAGAACGCCGGTCGCACCTTCCACGGAGATATCGTCCAAGAGCGGCGACGTGATCGCTTGCTCGGCGGCCAGGCGCGCGCGGCCCTCGCCTTTGGCGCAGCCGGTCCCCATGAGGGCCCGGCCCATGTTGTCCATCACCGCGCGGACGTCGGCAAAGTCGACGTTGACGATGCCTTCCTGAGTGATGAGGTCGCTGATGCCCTGAACGGCCTGAAACAGCACCTCATCCGCCTTGCGGAAAGCTTCCACGAAGGTCAGCTCCTCATCGGAGAGGGTGATGAGCTTCTGATTGGGAATGGTGATCAAGGTGTCCACTTGATCCCCGAGGGTGGCCAGACCCAGCTCGGCGCGGCGCGCTCGTTGACGTCCTTCGAACAAGAAGGGCTTGGTCACCACGCCGACCGTCAGGGCTCCCTCTTCGCGCGCGAGTTGCGCAATCACGGGCGCCGCGCCGGTACCGGTCCCGCCGCCCATGCCCGCGGTGATGAAGACCATGTCAGCACCCACCAGCGCCTCCTTGAGGCGGTTCACGTCCTCCAGTGCGGATTTGCGACCGCGCTCCGGATCGGCTCCCGCGCCGAGCCCCTTCGTCACGGCCTGGCCGATCGGGATTTTGATGGATGCGTTGTTGGCGTTCAGGGCCTGGGCATCGGTGTTCACCGCGATGAACTCGACGCCCTCGAGGCCGAACGCGATCATCGTGTTGATGGCGTTGCCGCCCGATCCGCCGACACCGACGACCTTGATCCGCGCCCGGTACTGCTGTGTTTCCTCAGCAAACTCGATAGAAAATCCCATTGTCTCGTCCTTTTACGTCACTTGTAGCGACAGTTAGCTTCGTCCTCTAGCCTCGGGGTCTCGACTCGTCCTCTGCCGTTCAAAACGCCGCCCGCAGCCAACCTAAAACGCCTCGCCCGAGCGACGCGGCTCCCCGCGCTCGAGGCATTTCCTCGACGCGACTCGCGAGCACCACGTCCTCCGCCCCGTAGTGACGTGCCTCCGCTAAGCGCTGCGCACCGTAGTGAATCAAACCCACGCCGGTCGCCCATTGGGGCCCCTGGATCAATTGCACGATGCCCTTGACGCCGACCGGCACGCCCAGGCGAACCGGCATGCCCAGGATCTCCTCCGCCGCCTCGACGATACCTTCCATCTGGACGGCGCCCCCGGTGAGCACCATGCCAGCGCTGAGGTGGTCGATGAGCCCCGACTCCTCCAGGCGCCGTCGCACCTCGCTGAACAGCTCCTCGACGCGAGGCTCGATGATGTCGCCCAGCACGCGCCGGGCCACCTTGCGGGGAGAATGCCCCCCGACGCCCGGCACCTCGATTTCCTCGTCGTCAGCGATCAGGCGGCCGAGCGCGCAGCCGTAGTTGCGCTTGAGCCGCTCGGCTTCGGCGACGGGCGTGCGCAACCCCGCGGCCACGTCGCTCGTTACGTTGTTGCCGCCCGCGGGGATGCTGCTGGCGTGGGCGATGCCACCGTCGGCATACAGCAACAGATCCGTGGTGCCGCCACCCATGTCGATGATCCCGCCACCGATCTCTTTTTCGTCTTCGCTCAGCACGGCTTCGGAGCTCGCGAGCGAGCTCAGCACGACGTCCGCCACCTCGAGGTTTGCGCGCTCGACGCAGCGGATCGCGTTTTGCACGCAAGACGTCGCCGCGGTCACCAAATTCACCCGGACCTGGAGGCGTACGCCGCTCATGCCGATGGGATCACGGACGCCGTCTTGGTTGTCGACCAGATACTCGCGCGGCAGGGCGTGCAAGATCATTCGATCGGCATCCACCGGAATGGCCCTCGCGCCTTCCAGCACCCGTTCGAGGTCGGCTTGCGTGACCTCGCGCCCCGAGACGGCGGCGACCCCATCCGAGACTTGACCGCGCACGTGGCTACCGCCGACCCCCACGTACACCGTGGTGATCTCTACGCCGGCCATCGTCTGGGCGGCGCCGACAGCTTCCCGAATCGCGCGCACCGTCCATTCGATGTTGGAGACGACCCCTTTGCGGAGCCCACGGCAGGGGACGTTGCCCACGCCGAGCACGGTGATACCGTCTCCGTCCACCTCGCCCACGACGGCGGAAACCTTCGTGGTGCCGAGGTCGAGTCCAACTACGATTTCGGGCTGATTTTCGGAGTTTTTGGCCACTTTCGCTCTAGTCCTCAGGGGTGTTAGCCTGACGCCGTGGACGCTGACACAAGCGTTCTCGAGCGGCCAACTTTCGTGCGATGTGGAAAAGGCTCGGCCCGCTCAGCGTCCCCGATGGCGGGGCGAGCCCGCTGATCCGAGCGGCCCAGCCATTCATCGCATCCGCACCACGACGCGCTCCGGATGCAGCGCATTGTCGAGAAAAACGACCCCCGGCAGCTCTCGCTTGTGCTCGAAGGTGCGCAGCACCTCGGCCACCATCAGCATCTTCTTGGGCCATGGCCCCTGCCCCAGGTGCAGGGACACGCCGCGAGTACCGACGCTGAGCACGACAGCGCCGTCCGGCGCCAGATTCACTTCTTGTGCACGCTGGACCTGGCTCACGGGCAGCCGCTCGTAGTGACTGAGGACGGAGAGGCCCGTCACCAGGCGCGCGACGGCCCCGGCGCGGTCCTTGGCGATCGCATCCAGCGTCACGCCGGTGAGCACCGGCAGGTCGTGGACGTCTCCCTCCTGCCAGGACTTGAACGGTTCGCCATCGGCACCGACCAGGAAAACCTCACCATCGAGCGAGGCCAGGGCGGCCGCCTCGTGCTCGACCAGCTGGATGCGCACGGTCTGGGGTAGCTTGCGCGTCACACGCACGCTGCGGACCCACGGATCGGCCAGCAGCCGTTGCTCCGCCTGCCGCAGGTCCAGCGAAAACAGATTGGCTCCCATCTGAATGCCTGCGCCGAGGGCGACCTCACGATCGGATTTGCGCCGACTCGACTCGACCTCGATGTTCTGGACCGAGAAGCGGGAGCTCGACAGAGCGAGCCGGTAACCGCCCCAGGCCGTGGCAGCGGCGGTCCCCACCACCAGGAAAATCCCCAGGCTGGCTTTAGCCACGCTGGCGGTGGCGCGGCCGACGCGTGTGCGATAGCTCGGCCCGGTGGGCAGAACAGGGCGCGGCCGATTGCCCTTCAGATTGCTTTTCACGAGGCCCCCGCTGCTGACGGCGGTGCGCCGCGATGTCGTGCTTGGATGTTCTGCTCGACGCGCGCGAGCACGCGATTGATGTCTCCAGCGCCCAGAGCCACGACCACGTCACCGGGAGCCGCGGCTGCAGCTAGGCGATCGGCGAGCTCGTCCCGATCGGCGACGTACTCTACACTCCGGTGGCCGTGGCTCTCGATCGCTCGAGCCAAGGCCTCACCCGTGATGCCGGGCACCGCGGGCTCGCCGGCTGCATAGACGTCGGTGACGAAGACCGCGTCGGCCTGGTCAAAGGCGCGGGCGAACTCGTCGAAGAGCGCCTGGGTGCGGCTGTAACGATGCGGCTGAAAAGCCACCAAAACGCGCTTGCTGTAAGCGTGACGCGCAGCATTTAAAGTAACTCGTACCTCTACGGGATGATGGCCATAATCATCAATCAAGGCGATGCCGGCGGGCTCTGCGACCACGGTGAAGCGACGAGCCACGCCGCGAAAGGTCGCGAGCGCTTCCTTCACGACGTCGAGCGGCACCGCGAGCTCGTCCGAGATGGCGATCACTGCCAGGCAATTGAGCACGTTGTGTTGCCCTGGCATGCGCACCACGAACTCCCCGAGTGGCTGCCCCTGACGGTGCACGTGGAAGGAGGTCTCGAGCCCCCGGTACACCAGTGTGTCTGCCACGTAGTCGGCCTGGCGCGACTCTCCGTAGGTGACGTAGCGCCGATTAATCAGCGGCAGCAGGTCACGCACGTGAGGGTGGTCGAGGCACAACACCGACAGGCCGTAGAACGGGACCCGCTCGGCAAATTGGACGAAGGCTTGCTTCAGGGCCTCATGGGTACCCCAGAAATCCAGGTGCTCTGGGTCCACGTTCGTGATGGCCGCGATCGTGGGTGAGAGCTTCAGGAAGGAGCCGTCGCTCTCGTCGGCCTCTGCCACCAGCAAGTCACCCGCGCCGAGCCGAGCGTTGCTGCCCAGCGACGCCATGCGGCCGCCCACGACCACGGTCGGGTCGAGGCCGGCGGCGCGCAGGACCGTGGCGACGAGGGAGGTGGTGGTGGTCTTGCCGTGTGAGCCCGCGATCGCGACGGCGTATTTCATGCGCATCAGCTCGGCCAGCATCTCCCCCCGCGTGATGCTGGGAATGCCTGCCCTGACCGCCGCCAGGAGCTCGGGGTTATCCTTGGCGATGGCGCTCGAGTAGACGACGACGTCAGCGCCGATCACGTGGGCCGCGTCGTGCCCCACGTGGCACGTGACGCCGAGGCGCTTCAGCCGACCCGTGTTCTCACCGTCCCGTAGGTCCGAGCCCGAGACTTCGAAGTCCATGCTGCGCAAGATTTCGGCGAGCCCGCTCATGCCGATGCCTCCAACGCCGATGAAGTGGACCCGCCTGACGCGGCCGCGAAACATCATGCGTCCTTTCCGGGCGCCGGTATCGCGCCGGTCGGCGCTGGCGGGGGCTGCTCGGGCGCGGCCGGTTCGGACAGCAACCCCGCGAGCACCAGGAGGTCTCGCGCCACACGTTCGGTGGCGTGCGGCCTACCCCACGCTCGAGCCGCCTCTGCCATGCGTGCCAGCCGCTCCGGATCCTTGGCCAGCTCGTTCACGCGCAAGCACAGCCCGTCCGCGCTGGCGAGGCCGGCGGGTATACACGACGCCGCTCCCACGAGCTCCATGGCCTTGGCGTTGTGGAGCTGGTGATCCCCGCTGCGGGGCAGCGGGACGAGAATGCTCGGGCGACCTACAGCGCAAACTTCGGCGATGGCGCCAGCGCCCGCGCGCGAAATCACCAGATCTGCCGCGGCCAACGCCGACGGCATGTCCTGAATGAACTCGATGACGCTCGCCCCGGGGCGCTTGAGCTCGGCATAGCGCTGGCGCATGGCGCTGAGATTGCCTTTCCCCACCTGGTGGACGATGTTGAGCGGGAACTTCACCTGGCTCAACGCGGGAGCCACCGCCAGGTTCAGCGAACGCGCACCCTGGCTACCCCCCAGCACGAGCACGCGCAGTGCCTGCCCGCGACCCGTCCACGTATACGGGCTCGGAAGGAAGCCAGGCCGCAGCGCCAGACCCGAACGCACCACTACGCCGGCGGAGAAGTAACGCTGCGTCTCCTCGAACGCGGTGTACACCCGCTTCGCCACGGGCCCGACCAAGCGGTTCGCGAGACCGGGTGTGGCGTTGGGCTCCATGAGCGCCAAAGGCGCGCCCGATAGCCGTGCACCGACCGAAATCGGGACGGCGGCATACCCACCCACCGAGAACACGGCCCGCGGCGAATATTTCTGCAACAAGGCGCGCGCCCGGGGTAACGAGCTCGCGACACTGAGCATGCCCTTGGACGCGCCCGAAAAGCCTCCGCCGCGGAACGGCAGTGTCGACATCAGCTCCAGGGGAAAACCTGCCGCCGGAACGAGCCCGCCTTCGATGCCGCGATCGGTGCCGATGAACACCAGCTGGAGCTCAGGCAGCAGCACCTGCATGGCGCGCGCGACCGCGAGGAGCGGAAAGACGTGCCCGCCGGTGCCGCCGCCAGCCATGAATATCGTGGGCGGACTGCTCATGATGATACCTCTGCGAGACCGGCGTCGGCCATTTGCGCGGCTGGGCTCGAGGCGGCCAGCCGCACACGCTCGGGTCCGTCTCCCTCGCGCAAGCGCGGCCGGGAAATGTTGAGCAAGATACCCATGGCGGCGCAGCTCACGAGCAAGGAAGAGCCGCCATAGCTGACGAAGGGCAGCGTCAAGCCCTTCGTGGGCAGGATGGCCATTGCTACGCTGATGTTGATCAACGCTTGTATGCCAAACAGCGCCGAGATGCCGAAGGCGATGTATGAGCCGTATTCGTCGTCTGCCCCCAGGGCCGCTCGCACACCGCGGGCGATGATCACGAGGTACGCGAGGCACAGGGCGACGAAGCCGACGAAGCCGAATTCTTCCCCGATGATGGCCGCGATGAAGTCGGTGTGCGCTTCGGGCAAATACAGGATCTGCAGGCCGTGGCCGAGGCCCATCCCAGTGAGCTCCCCCGAGCCGAAACCCATCATGGATTGAAAGGGCTGATACGCGAGATCCTGCCGATGATCCTCCATGTGCAACCAGGCCAGCATGCGCTCCCAGCGATAGGCTCGAAACCTGACGAGCCATGCCGCGGCGAGCGCGCCCACCGCCGACAGAGCGAGCAGGTAGCTCACCCTGGCACCCGCCACGAACAGCATGGTGAACGTGAGCAGCAAGAGCACCACCGCTCCGCCGAAGTCGGGTTGCTTCAAGCACAGCAACATCAGCGCCGCGGCCATGGCGACGTGCGGTAAAAAGCCGATGGAGAAGCTCTTGACTTGGCCTTGCTTTTTCGCGAGCGAGTAGCCGAGCCAGAGGATCAAGGCCAGCTTGGCAGCCTCCGACGGCTGGATGTGAATAGGGCCCAGCCGCAGCCAGCGCGCTGCGCCACCGCCGGTGTGACCGAAGCCAATCACGCTCATCAACAGCAGCAGCGTCACCAACGCCAAGGCAGGATACGTGAAGGGGCGCAGGCGCTGGTAGTCGACATGCGCCGCCACCATCATCACGACCAGCCCGGCACAGGCAAACAAAGCCTGACGCTTCAGGAAAAGAAACGGGTCGCGGTAGCTGACGGTGGCCTCGATGGTGCTCGCACCGAACACCATGACCACCCCAAAGCCGAGCAGGCCGATGGCGAGAGCGGCGAGCACGGGGTCCATGGCGCCCAGCTCGACTCTCGGCGCCGCCGGTAAAGAGGGCGGAGAGGAGGCGGCCCGCGGCGCTTGTGACTTCATACTTTGCTCGCTTTCGCGCGACTACCCAGGGCCTGCACTGCCTGCACGAAGCGGTCACCCCGGTCCGAATAGCTCCGGAACATGTCAAAGCTGGCGCAGGCAGGAGCGAGCAGCACGGCGTCACCCGGCTGCGCCAGCCGCCAGGCGCGCTCTACCGCCAGCTCGAGGCTGGGCGCGAGCTCGACCTGGACCGAACCCTCGAGCGCGCTCGCCATCACTCGCGCCGCTTCACCGATCAACACCACCGCGCGCCCGCGCTCAGCGAGCACGTCGGCCAGGGGCGAGTACGAGCCGTCTTTGCCTTTGCCTCCGGCGATCAGCACGACCTTTGGCTCAGAGAGGCTGTCGAGCGCCGCCACTGCGGCGCCGACGTTGGTGGCCTTGGAGTCATCGTAAAATGGCACCCCTTCGATGCTCGCGACGTAGGCCAGGCGGTGTGGCAAGCTTCGGTACTCGCGAAGCGCGCGCAAAATCGCCTCGGGCGGCGCGCCGATAGCCCGGGCCGCAGCGATCGCGGCGGCGGCGTTGCGCTGGTTGTGCTTGCCCCCGAGCACCGTCCCGGCGAGCGGGAATTCTGCTCCGCTCGCGCTCTCGACGATGACGCCGTCGCGGCTGACGTAGTCCCCGCCGTGCCCGAAATACACCACCCTCCCACCCCCGCGGCGCGCTTGGCGCTCGACCACGGCATCGCCAAAAGGGATGATGGCCACGTCGTCGGCGCCCTGGTTGACGAAGGCGTTGCCCTTGCAATCCGCGTAAGCCGCGAAGCTGCCGTGGCGGTCGAGGTGGTCTTCCGTGATGTTGAGCAGCAGGCTCACCTTCGGTCGGAAGCGAGGCGCGCGCTCGAGCTGAAAGCTGGAGACCTCGACCACCAGACAATCCCACGCTTGGCCGACTGAATCGGTGAGCGGGGTTCCGAGGTTGCCTCCGCAAAAGGCCTTACGCCCGCTCTCGGTCAACATGAGGGCCACGAGCTCGGTGGTCGTGCTCTTGCCGTTGGTGCCGCCCACCGCGCAGATCGGGGCTTCAACCAGGCGCGCGCCGAGCTCCAGCTCACCGATGACCTCGACGCCGCGCTCGCTCGCGTCATCCAGAGCCTGCCGCTGGTCGACGCCCGGGGAGACCACGATCAGGTCGGCCGTCGCGAGCTCGCCCGCGGGCAGCCCGGCGCGAACCTCGATCGGCAGGAGCTGCGCAGCCTGGCTCAGGTCCGCACGAGCCCGGTCGTCAAAGCCAGTGACATGCGCACCCATGCGCAAGCACACCCGCGCGGCAGCCACACCGGATAACCCCATGCCCACCACGTGGACCCTCTTGCCAGCGAGCTGCATCATCGAAGCTTGAGTGAGGAAAGGCCGATCAGGGCCAGCAATATCGAAATAATCCAAAACCGGACAATAATCTTCGGCTCCGCCCAGCCCTTCTTTTCGTAGTGATGGTGGATCGGCGCCATCAAAAAGACGCGTTTGCCAAACACCTTGTAGGAAAAGACCTGCGTTACGACGCTGGCCGTCTCCAGCACGAAGATGCCGCCGATCAGCACGCTGAGGAGCTCGTTCTTGGTCAATATGGCGAGCATGCCGAGCCCTCCTCCCAGCGAGAGAGAGCCGACGTCGCCCATGAAAACTTGGGCGGGATAGGTGTTGTACCAAAGGAAGCCCATACCCGCTCCGATCACCGCAGCTGCAAACACGGAGAGCTCCCCCATCTGGGGGGTGCCCGCGATATCCAGGTACTGCGCCAAGGGGCGGCCGAACAACACGAGGCCCGCCACGTACGACCATACCAGATACGTGCCGGCGTTGATCATCACCGGGCCAATCGCCAGCCCATCCAGCCCGTCAGTGAGATTGACGCCGTTGCTGAACGCGACGAGCACGAACAGCGCGAAGGCCAGGTACACCCAGAGCGGTAAGTCGATCGGATACTTGGAGAAGGCCAGGAAGGGAATCGAGAGCCGCGTGCGGATGCTGAGCCATTCCGCCGGTAAGTTGCCAAAGTCGATGAAGGTGTACGCGAGGCCGAGGCCTCCGACGCCGACCTGCCCTAGGATCTTGTAGCGGCCCGGCAAGCCACGGCTATTTTTCGCGACGATCTTCAGGCGGTCGTCCAGGTATCCGATCACGCCGTAGCCGGCGGTAACCCCCGCCGTTGCCATGACGAACACATTGTGGACGTCGGCCCACAACATGGTCGAGACCAAGACGGCGAGTAGGATGAGCGCTCCGCCCATGGTCGGCGTGCCCGCCTTGATGTGGTGGCTCTGCGGCCCGTCCTTGCGAATGACCTGGCCAATCTGCTTGCTCTGCAGGCGCCGGATGAACCAGGGGGCGAGCAGGAAACACAGCAACATGGCCGTCAGCGTGGCCATGATGATGCGGAACGGGACGTAGCGCAGGACGTTGAGCACGCGCGCCCAGCCGAACTGGGTGCTGAGCGGATAGAGTAGCTCGTAGATCACGCTGCTGCTCCGGCTGCGGCACGGAGGCCTTCGACCACTCGCTCGGCGCGCAGGCCCCGCGACGCCTTGACGAGGATCACGTCGCGCGGCTCACGCTGCCCGAGGACGATCTGGAGAGCGCCGAGCGCGTCGGCCGCAAAAAGGCTGACAACGGCGTGTTTGAGCGGCTCTTCCAAAAATAGGGCCGCGTCGCCCCCGAAGCCGACGAGCAGCGCCGGACGGGCCTCGACCAGATCCTTACCGAGGTCGCGATGCGCGGCCGCCGACAAGGGACCGAGCTCGCGCATCTCGCCGAGCACCAGGACGAGCCGCCCGCCGCGTAGCTCGCAGAGCTCACGCGCCACGGCCACCGAGCTTCGCACGCTGGCTGGGCTCGAGTTGTAAGTGTCATCCAAGATCAGGCTCCCGTCCGGCAACTCCACGGGTGTGAGGCGCCCAGGCTCGCCCAGCAGCGGTGACTCGAGCGCAGCGATCACTTCGTCGCCGGACAGCGAGCGCCCGATCAGCGCCTCCGCGGAGGCCAGGGCCGCCGCCAAGGCGTACGCGCCCGGCGAGCCGAGCAACGGGCTCCGCACGTCGAGCGTGGCCGCCGCCGGCCGCTCGATTCGCACCCGCGTTCCGCCGCCGCCGAGCCCCTCCTGACCCAAAATTCTGTAGCTCGGGCTCGGCAGCGCCGCCCCAAAACCATAGCGCACCTGACGGGTCGCGGCGGAGAGCGCGAGCTGTCTCGAGCAACGGCTGTCATCCCCGTTGATGACCGCAACCGCGTTCGACCGAAGCCCGCGCAAGAGCGCGCCCTCCTCGTGTTCGATCGCGTCCAGATCCCCGAGGCCCTCGGCGTGCTCGAGCGCGACACGCGTCAGCACGCCGACGTCCGGGTCGGCGACGCTCGTCAGCTGCTCGATCTCCCCCGTCAGGCTCGTGCCGAGCTCGACCACGCACAGGTCGTGGTGTTGCGTGAGACCGAGCAGCACCAAGGGGACACCGACGAGGTTGTTCAGGTTACCCGGGGGGCACAAGGCGACGCGGCCCGCGGCGCTGGCAACAGCAAAAATGGCGGTCCGGGTCGTGGTCTTGCCCACGGAGCCAGCGACGGCCACCACGCGGCGACCCCAGCGTTGCCGATGGAACCGCGCCAGGTCGCCGAGCGCCCGCTGCGTCGAGCTCACCCGTAACACCACGGCCGAGCCGGTATCAGATACGGGCTCTTCGACCACCAAAACCCGGGCGCCGTGCTGGGCCGCGACCCGAGCGAAGGCGTGCCCATCGAAGCGTTCGCCGCGAAGCGCCACGAACAGGCCTCCTGACAGGTCTCCGCGTGAGTCCGTGAAGACACCGCTCACCTCCCCGTCAAAGGCTCCAGAGCTGCCTCGCGTGGCTTCGAGCAATTCGTCGCGAGTGAAGCGAGCTCGGTTTTCCGGAATGAGCGACGCCATCAGCTCGCCGCCCCGCCCCGACGCGACGCCCGGCGGCGACCGAGGGCCAGACGCGCCTGCTCTCGATCGTCGAAGGGCAGTGTCACGGAGCCGACCAGTTGATAGGTCTCATGGCCCTTGCCTGCGATCAGGATCACGTCACCGGGGGCAGCGCGACTCACGCCGAGGTCGATCGCGCGCTCTCGATCGAGGCAGACCTCGTAACGAGCGCCCGCCGAGCGCAGCCCCTGCTCGACCGCATCGGCGATCACCTCTGGCGACTCGCCGCGCGGATTGTCGTTCGTCAAGATGCTGTAGGAAGCACGCTCGCCGACGGCCCGCCCCATCGGGAAACGCTTGGCAGGATCGCGCTCGCCGCCACAACCAAACACGCAGATGATCTGCCCCGACGCCGGGCTCAGCGCCGACAGAACTCGCTCCAGCGCGTCCGGCGTATGGGCGTAGTCGACCAGGACCACGCAGTCGTCTTCCGGCCCATCACAACGCTCCAGACGACCCGGGACGGGGTCGACCTCCGAGAGCGCTGCTGCCGCGCGCTCTACGTCCACGCCGAGCGCCGCCATCACGCCGAACGCGAGCATGATATTTTCGGCGTTGTGCCTCCCCACGAGGCGCGTGTCGATCTCGAGCGCACGCTCGTAAACGCGAAGCGTCCCGCGCACGCCAGCGGGCAGCGCGACCAGACCGGCGCCGCAGATATCCGAGCCCGCGCCCATACCCACGGTCACCACCTCGGCCGGCGTGTGATCGCGCAGCCAACGCCCGAATTGATCATCCACGTTGAGCACCGCCGTCCGGGGGGTGAGCGCCTGAAACAGCCGGGCTTTTGCCTCACGATACGCCTCGAAGGTACCATGATAGTCCAGATGATCGTGGGTGAGGTTTGAAAACGCGGCGACGTCGAAGGCGAGCGCTTCCACCCGATGACTCGCCAGCGCCACGCTGGACACCTCCATGACGGCATGAGTTCCACCCAGGCGTCGCATCAGCGCCAAGCTGCGCGAGATGCCGTCCGCCTCAGGCGTCGTCAAATGGGTCTCGTCTTCTTGGCCTGCTATTTCGAAGCCCAGCGTGCCGAGCCGCCCGCAGCGCAGCCCCAGCTCCTCCAGCGTCCGCTGCACTAGCCAAGAGGTCGTGGTCTTGCCGTTCGTACCGGTGATGCCGACGAGCTCGAGAGACTGACTCGGGTAGCCGTGCACCGCCTCGGCGACGAACGGCAAAGCTTTGGCGACATCGCGCACCCGCAGCACGGGACACGCCAGCGGCGGGATGATCGCGTGGGCGCCGGCCAGCACGGCCACGGCCCCGCGACGCACTGCATCGCCCACGAACCGCAGCCCGTCGTTCTTGCCGCCTTGGCGCGCGACAAACAGCGCTCCGGGCCCGATGCTGCGCGAGTCCTGGTCCACGTCGAGGACGCTGATGCTCGGATCCCCGGTCAACACCGGTTCAAAGTCGGCGAGCAATGCGCTGAGCTCGCCGAGGGTAAGACCGGTCGCCAGAAAATTGGTCACGTCGCGGGTTCGAAGACCAGTACGAGGGCTTCGCCTTTCTTGAGCACCGACCCAGGCCGTGGCTCCTGCCGGGCCAAGAGCCCCGTGCCGACCACGCGAGGTATTACTCCCAGCTCGACGCCCCGCCGCAGCGCTTCTCGCATGGGGAACCCGGTCAGATCCGGCACCCGCACCAGCCCCGGGCCGAGCGCGACGTTTTCGCTCACCTCTTGCACGGGCGGCTTTTTGCCTTGCCCACGTCGGATGACCTCATATGCGGCACGCGCCGGATCGGCCGCCCCGACCAGTTGACGCACGTCCGCCAGCTCACTGCCTTTGGGCGTGACCCCCATGAAGTTGAGCGCGGCTTCGGCGACACGTCGAAATATCGGCGCCGCTACCGCCCCGCCATGGTGGTCCACGACCGGTTCGTCGAGCGTCACGGCTATGGCCAGTACCGGTTGGCGAGCGGGAACGAAACCCACAAACGACGAAGTATAACTGTCCAGGGAATAGGTCCCGGTGTTTGCGTCCGCCTTCTGCGCCGTGCCGGTCTTGCCGGCGACGCTGAAGCCGGCGACAGCGGCCTGAACCCCCGTTCCGTCACCCTCCGTGACGGCAATCATCATTTCGGCGACCGTGCGCGCCACGGGTCCCGAGACCACCTGGCGACGGACACGGGGCGCGGCCTCCCGCACCAACTCCCCGTTGCCGCTGTTGACGCGGCGCACGAGCAGCGGCTCCATCAGGCGCCCGCCGTTGGCGATCGCAGCGGTCGCCATCGCCAGCTGCAGGTTGGTCATGCTGATGCCTTGCCCGAACGCTGCCGAAGCGGTCTCGACCGGCACCCACGGGCGGCCGCGCGGCAACAACACACCCGCCGCCTCACCCGGCAGCGGGATCCCTGTCTGCTGCCCGAAGCCAAAGCGCCGAAACACTTCGTACAAACGTTGGCCGCCCACCTGGAGCCCGACCTTCGCGACGCAGATATTCGACGAAACCGCCAACACCTGAGTGAGGGTGAGCCAAGCGGAAGGATGTGTGTCGCGGATCACGACGTCGTCCACCGCCATGCTGCCCTTTTCGCAATACATGCGTTCATTGGGCTTGACCGCGCCGGCTTCCAGACCCGCCGCCAGTGTGAAGATCTTCGCCGTCGAACCGGGCTCAAAGCGATCGGTGATCCCGCGCATGCGCCGCATCCCAGGCTCGCTGAAGCGGTAATCGTTCGGGTTATAACCAGGCCAGTTGGCGAGGGCGAGGATCTCGCCCGTGGCGGGGTCGACGACCACCACGGAGCCCCCGATGGCTTCGAAGGTCTGAGCGGCGCGCCCTAGCTCGCGCTCGGCGACGTTCTGAATGCCCTGATCGATCGTGAGATAGACGTCGTGGCCCGCCAGCGTCTGTTCGTCTTGGATGCCATCCATGAACAAGAGCCGCCCGGAGCGATCGCGCAAGCCACGGAGCAGCTCGCGGTGCCCAGCGAGCTCGGTGTCCAGCGCGAGCTCGAGCCCATCCTTGCCGATGCCGTCCGGAGCGACAAAGCCCAGGAGCGACCCGCCCAAGGCGCGCTGGGGATAGTAGCGATGCCCTTCGGCCTCCACGAGCAGACCTCGGACCGCGTCCCCGGCGGCGGCGGGCTCCGTCGTGAGCTCGCGCAGTTTATCCGCCTCACCGAACGTGATGCGCCGTTTGAGCCACGCAAAGCGCTTGCGCCGTAGGATCTTTCTTTCTACCTCGGCGGCGTCCAGCTCGAGCGCACGCGCGATCCGCTCGGCCGCGCGCCGTGCGACCACCGGGATCTCCTCCGGGGCTACGCCTCGCAGCAGCTCGATCGCGTCGAGGCTCACGCTCGGCACGTCGATGCTGATGGCGAGCGGGCTGCCGTTCCGATCGTAGACGCTGCCTCGCTTCGGCACGAGCCTGAGCCGACGTTGGCGCTGCCGTTCGGCGAGCTCGCGCCATTCGGCTCCGTCCCGCACCATCACGGAGTAGCCCGCGCTGACGATCAAGCCTGACGCCAGCGCGAGCAAGCCGCAGATGATCCCCATGCGCAAGCGGATCCAGCGGCCCTCGTGTGTTCGCAGGCGATTCATGGCTCGAGCTCTTCCTCATCTCCGTCGGAGCGGACCGCGTCCCCGCGAACGGCCTCGCGCTCGGCGTCCAAGACCTTCGGCAGGTTGCTGCCACGCAGCATGCGATCGACCCCGGGGGGCCCCATCCCGAGCAGCGTTCGTGCCACCAAGTCCACCCGCTCGGGCGTCTGATAGCTCGCCACCTCTAGCTCTAGGACGCGACGCACCTCTCGGAGCCGCGCCAGGTGGCCATGCACCCGCCCGAGCTCGTAACCCATCTCGATGGCACGGACTCGCAAGGTCAGGTAGACGCAAAACGCCGCCGTGGACGCCAGGACCGCCAGGGTCCACAGCACCAGAAAGGAGCTCTTGCGCCCGCGCATGCTCAAGCCCTATTCGTCACCGCTGCCGGGGTCGACGGAGGTGGCGTCAGCCGAGTGACTCGCCTGGACCAGGCGCGCCGCCCGCAACTTGGCGCTGCGGCTCCGAGGGTTTTCCTCGAGCTCCAGGCTACCCGCGCCGAGAGGCTTCTTTGAGAGCCGCTCGAAGCGGCTGGCGTCCAGGAACGCTTGCTTCACCTTGCGGTCCTCGAGCGAATGAAAGCTAATGAACGCCGCGACGCCGCCCGGTTGCACGATAGCTGGCAACGCTTCGAGCAAAGCGTCTAGCTGATCCAGCTCGCGGTTGACGGCGATGCGCAGGGCCTGAAACGTCTTGGTCGCCGGATCGATGCCGCCCACGCGGTGCGGCCCGACGGCGCGCACCACAGCTTTGCGCAGCTCCAGGGTGTTGCCCAACTTCTGAGCTTCCAGAGCCTGCTTCAAGCAGCGCGCGACGCGGCGAGAGCGGCGTTCCCCGCCGTACAGATAGATGATGTCGGCCAGCTCGTCCTGTGAAGAGCGCTCGATGATATCGAGCGCTGTCTCGCCGCTCGTGGGGTCCATCCGCATGTCGATCGGCCCCTCCAGGCGGAAGCTCATGCCTCGCTTCGCCTCTGAGAGCTGCGGCGACGACAGCCCGAGATCGGCGACCAGACCAGACACCGCCGGAATGCTCCGCTCCCGCATCCAACCCTCGATGTGAGCGAACTCCAGGTGCACGACCTGCGCTCGAGGACCAAAACGCGAGAGGCGCTCACGGGTCCGAGCCACCGCCAACGGATCGCGATCGAACGCGATGACCCGCACCTCAGTCTGTGCTTCGAGCAGAGCTTCGGCGTGGCCACCCGCCCCGGCGGTGGCATCCAGAAAGATGTCACCACGACGTGGGTTGAGCGCTGCCACGACTTCACTCGCCATTACCGAGACGTGGGCGTGCCCTTGTTCTTCAATCAGTTTGAGCGCCGCTTCGGTCATATGCGGATCAACTCCCTTACCTCGTCGAGGATCTGAGGCGCTTCTTTTGCGCTTTCTGCGATCTCTTCTTCCCAAAGCTGTTTGGACCAAATCTCTATTATTTTGCCCATACCGGCAAACACGACGTCTTTATCCACGCGCATTCGATCGCGAAACTCCGGCGGCAAGCGCACTCGGCCGACCTTGTCGAGCTCGCCCTCTTGCGCGACCGACACGTACAACCGACGGAAGCGCACGATGCGCCGATCGTGACTCGGCAGGTCCGAGATCTTGCGCTCGTACTCCTCCCAACGCCGAAAGGGATAGAGGTGCAGGCACGGGTAACCCGGGTCTGGCGTGAGCACGAAGCGACTGTCGCCGTCCGTGACGAGCACATCTCGAAAGCGCGACGGGAGGCTGACACGGCCTTTTTCATCGACGCTGTGAGTGAACTGTCCGCGGAACACAGTCTTACCCTCGACTGGGAAATATCGACACTACATTCCATAGTGATCCACTTTCTCCCACTCGATGGTTGCAGGATACGGGGCCGGTGGACAACTGTCAACCGCTGTATCAAAGCGCAAAATAATCGATGGTTTGCGCACATACACGCCGGTACATGAGTGCCGCGGATCCACGCCTCGCCGCCCGCTGGACGACGCCGGGTGACGCAGCTTTCCCACTTAGGCCCGGTGGGGGCCGTTGCGCGATACGCGCTCTTCGCGCTTTCGCTCAGCCCACGGCGCGCGGGTGCACGTTGTCGCGCACCCAGTCGACGATCTCTCCGATGCGCGCGCCGGGGAAGAAAACCTTACAAACCCCGTGTGCCTCGAGCGTCGCTACGTCTGCTTGCGGGATGATCCCACCGCCGAACACCGGGATGTCGGCACCCCCCGCTGCAGAAAGCGCGGCCACAACGGCTGGAAATAACGTGAGATGGGCTCCGCTCATGATCGAAAGGCCGATCGCGTCGACGTCTTCTTGAACGGCCGCGGTCGCTATCATCTCCGGGGTCTGGTGCAGGCCGGTATAGATGACCTCGAAGCCGGCGTCGCGCAGGGCGCGTGCCACTATCTTCGCTCCCCGATCGTGTCCGTCGAGCCCAGGCTTAGCGACGAGAATGCGCACGCGCTCGACCATGCAGGCTTCTAACAGAGAGCGCGAGCCGCGTTCAATGCTACGAGCGCACCGAGCGCCGCGACCCCAGCGAGCTCCGTACGCAATGTGGTCGCCCCGAGCGACGCCGGAGTAAAGCCCGCTGTTTCTGCCAGCTCGAGCTCGAGAGCGCTGAGGCCGCCCTCAGGTCCCACGAGCAGCGCGATAAATTCGCCCTCTCGCCAGGGGCGGAGGCTCTCGAATAAGGGCGGAGCATTGGGGCTGAGGACGATGCGCCGGTCTTCGGTGAGCCCGGGCAAGAGCTCGCCTAACCCGAGCGGCCCGACGATCGCCGGAATGTTACCGCGCCCGGACTGGCGCGCCGCGTCGATCGCGATGCGTTTCCAACGTTCCAGCCGGGCGGCGCTGCGTTCGGGCGTGGGCCGGGCCACGCTGCGCTCCATTTGCACCAGAACGACGCGAGCCACGCCGAGCGCCGTCGCGTCCCGGATCACGTCATCGGGCTTGTCCGCCTTGGCGAGCCCCTGGAGCAAGCTGATCGGCAGAGCGCGATAGCCGCTCGGGCGCACCGCTTCGAGCTCGCAGTAGACGTCGGTCGACGACCCCCGCAGCAAACGCGCCTCCGCCTCGGTCCCCTCGGTCGGATCGAAGAAAAGCAGCCGTTCGCCAGGCCCTAGGCGATGGACGCGCGTGACGTAGCGAGCGACCGCCCCCGTCAGCTGCCGGACCCCCGGCGTAAGGTTGTCGAGCGGAACACGCAGCGGTTTTGACACGACTCGGAGCGAGGCTACTACCTGGCGTTCCGGTTGCCCACCTCCCGAGCGGCGGACGCCCCACCCCCGCGCTCGCGGCACTCAATAATGCGCGGAAACGGGCGTTATCTAGACGACGCTTTCTCAACGCGCATCCGACCGAGGGCCGCCGCATGACCGCCGAAGACAAGATTAACCGCTACTTGGTGCTGGGTCTCGCTGTCCTCGCTGGCGGTGTGTTCCTCGGCCGAGCCCCGAGCTCGAGCTCGCCTCAGCACGCCGTCGTCGGCTCGCGTTCAGGGCCGGAGGAGTCGTCTGTGGCGATCAGCCGCGCCGAGCTGGATGCGGTGATCGCAGAGCTGAAGGCGTGGGTGGAGAGCTCGGGACGAGGCGCTCGCACGCCGCTGGAGGAGGGCCTCGGCTTGTCTGCACTGGGCGTCGGGGAGCTCGAACGGAACCCGCCCGCGCGCGACTTGACCCGCCTTTACGCCAAGCTCGACGCGCTGCCGCACGCGCCTGTCGCGCGTCCCGCGGCCGCTCTCGCGCCCGCTCCGCAGGCGCTCCTGACCGAAGCCGACCCCGCGGCGAGCCTGGCGATATTTCTCGAATCGGGCGTTGCCTTGGATCGCAGGCTCGCGTTGCCTTCGGGCGAAGTCAGCGTGAAGCAGCTGCTGGCGAGCGCCCTCGGCGAACCTGGCATCAGACGTGCCGAGCCCGACCCTTGGGTCCTGGACTTGCTCTGCTTCGCGATCCTCGGGGGCTTGACCGAATATCGCGAAGCGCTGGCCCGCGTCACTCAAAGCGCGCTCAGGCGCTTGGACAGAGAGCAGCGCGGCGGGAGCGCTCGGCGCGGCTCGGGTGAGCTCGGCGCGGATGGGCTCGAGCAAATGGCGGCACAGTGGCGGCGACGAGGCTCCACCGGCGAGCGTCGCGGCTCGGACTTGCACCTCAGCGCCGCCGCGTTCCGGGCCGTTGCAGTCCTGGCTGAGCCACAGCTCGAGGTCCAGGCCGCCGGACAACTCAATGCCTTGCTGTTTCGCTATCGGCTGGAGCGGGCGCTGTATCGAGAGCTGCTCACCACTTCGAGCGCACCCGGCGAGCAGGTCCAGATCCGATTGGCTGCGCTCGAGAACCTGGGACGCCTGGAGCAGGCGCTGTACGCGGCGCACTTGAGCTTTCGGCGCCTGGACCGCCCCGACCCCGCGCCGCGCACGGCTGCCGTCATGCGGCAGGCGGCCCTCGACTTGGTCGAACATTGGCGCGAGCTGCGGCGAGCGTCCGTCTATGACGGGCGCGCGGGTAGCGACGTCGCGCGGGGTGATCTACTGCGTGCGGCCGTGCACGCGTTGCGGGGACTGCGCACGGCGCGCGTCGCGGTCTAAAGGACGAGACGCCCTTCTTCGAGGGGGAGCGGTGCAGATCTCGCCGGCCCGCCCCTCGATCGCCTTTGCGCTTTGCCGCGACGCTTGCCATCGCTGGCGGGGGTGTCGTCCTCGACTTCGGGCGGGCGTCTTGTCCACGCCCAACGTGCCCGCGAGTTATGTTAGCTCTCGCAGCTTCATCGCTAGATCCAACGACGAACGCCGCGGCGCCCATGCCGCGCCCGCCCGCATGCTGGCGGATCTCGACGCGGACCTCATGCCGCCACGCGCTCCCGCCCAAGCACCACGACGACGGGAGAACGAGGTGGCCCGAGCTCCCAGTGAATGAGCTCGGCGCTCCCCACCGCACGAATGCGGCCGCCATGCACATTACAGAGGTGGCCGTCATGCTGGCATGCCTGCATGACGACGCACGAACATGTCAAGGCAAAGTAGAGATCGGGATCTTAGCAAAGTACAGATGTCGGGGTCAGCGTCTAGGCAACACGCGCCGTTCGCTTCTCCAGCAGGCGCCTGTCCCGCCTGGTCCTCAGCTTGGCGAGCTTGTCTGTGTCTTCTCCGCCTGCTTGCCTTTGATGTGCTGGAGGACCCCAGCGAGGAGCTTGTTCGAGACGATGGTGCCTTGGGTGATCTCCGCATCGTCCTTGGAGAATCGAGTCAGCGGCAGCAGCTTGCCGGCGTGCCGGGCCTCCACGGTGCCATCGCTCAGCTCGACGACGGTCACGCGCTGGCCGGCGAGCAGTCGGGTCTCTTCGGTGTCTGGGACCAAGAAAAGCTGACGCTGGTAGTTGAAGCTCAGCGACTGGCTCAGCTTGCGCGTCTCCTGCCAGGTGAAGATCTCGTCGAGCACTTCGGTAGGCAATACCGGCCGATGAGCGTTGAAGGGATTCTTCGGCGCCTTGGCGAAACGCCCGTTGTAGTCGGCGACAAACGCTGGAGCAAATGCGTTCGCTGCCTCGATGCTCAAGACCCCCTGGAGTCGGAGCTCCTTGACGAGTCGGTCTTGTAGGGTCGAGTTGGCGCGCTCGACGCGGCCCTTGGCGGGGGCAGAGTTGGCGCAGATGATGTCGATGTTGAGCTCGCTCAGCGCACGCCCGAATTGCGTGACACCGTCTCCGCCCTGTGGTTCAGCGCGATTGCTGCGAAACACCGAGGCCTTGTCGCTGTAGAAGGCCACTGGCTTGCCGTGGCTGACCAGGTACCGCCTCGTGGCTTCGAAGTAGTTGAACGTCGATTCCCCGTCGCAGAAGTACAACTGCTGCAGGCTGCTGGTGGCATCGTCGACGTAGACCAGCAGCGTGCACCGCTCCGCGCGCCCTTCGAACCACTCGTGGTCGCACCCATCAAGCTGAATCAGCTCGCCCAAGCAGCTCCTGCGATTTCGAGGTTGGTGCACGCGGTCGCGACGCCGTGCGTGCGGCACCCACAGCCCGTCCTCGGTCATCCA
>JAYTOL010000159.1:0-1025 GCA_043747815.1 Deltaproteobacteria bacterium | reverse complement strand
GATCAAGGCGTCCTTCTTCGCCCGCGTCCAGCTCTTAATCTGCCGCTCTCGCGCAAACGCCTGATCAAGCGTCGCGAAGGCCTCGGAGAGCACGAGCGCGACAGGACGTCGAGCCGCCGTGTATTGAGACGCTGATTCGTCGGTGTGCTTCGTCAGGCGGGCCGCGACGTCGTGGGTGGAGCCGACGTAGTACGAGCCGTCAGCGCAGCGGAGGATGTAGCAGAAGGCCATGGCCCTTCGACTCGTCGCTGGGTCCTCGCTCCCTTCGACAGGCTCAGGGCAAACTGGGCATTCGACACGTCAGTGGCCTGCCAAGACCGACGCCCTTCGACGCGGTCGCGCTGCCCGCTGCCTTGCGCCGAGGGCATTCTCCCTGGACTGGGCCTGCCATGACGAGCCCTTCGACTCGCTTCGCTCGCTCAGGGCATTCGACGTGTGTCAGTGGCCTGCCATGAGCGAGGCTTCGCCTGCCGTAAGGCAGGCGATAGCCGAGTCGAATGGTGGAGGCGGCGGGAGTTGAACGCGAAATCGGCGCAATCACTAACTTGTTGATGGCACGCGACTTCTGTGGCTAACGCGTTCTCTCGGCGGCACTTGCCGCCGTCCGCCGAGTTCACCGGCGTCCTCGGGACGCACCCGAAATCGACCCGAATTTTGGAGGGATATTGGCAGGCGGCGGGACCTGCGCCCGCTCCACGCGCAACGCTCGGGAAAAGGCACCACGTGCCAGACTTCGTGGAGAAATGTTGGAGGCGGCGGGAGCGTCGGATGGGCGTGACCGCCGCTTCCAGTGTCTTGCCGCGCAGGAGAGCGGCAACCCGGAACGTGCAGCCGGAATGCCTGCATCGCGGCGACGGCCGTCATCGCGTGCCACGAGGCGCCGGCCGGCGGTATTATCGAGGCAGCCATGAGCCCCCATTTCTCGATCGATCGTGAGGCCGTGTCGGCATTCTGCCGGCGGCACCACATCGCTCGCCTGGCGCTGTTCGGGTCCGTGCTACGGGACGACTTCGGCCCCGAGAGCG
>JAYTOL010000158.1:0-1040 GCA_043747815.1 Deltaproteobacteria bacterium | reverse complement strand
TTGAGGCAGGCCCTTTTCCCCCACGTGTGCAGAAATGATGGCGAGCAGGCTCTCGCGTCGCAGCGTCCTCAGCATGTCGGCGAACGACGGCCGAGTCTTCTTCCGGTACCAGGGGCGCACGAGCGGGCGGTACAGCGTGTGCCCGACGCGGGCGAACCAGAGGACGATCAGGCTGTAGAGCAGCATCGCGATCGGTGCGGTGCGCAGAACAGCCATTCGGCTCCAACCCTGGGGCTCCTCGAAGCCCAGGTGGCTCTTGCCGCCCTGGTTGGCCTCCTCGATGGACCAACGGTCGGAGTAGCCGACGATGACCTCGTCCGCCGTGTCCTCGACGCGCGTCGAGTAGAACGCTTGCTCCGGACGGCCACCGCTCAGGGGCTCGATGGCGACGATCCTCAAGGGCCGGTCGGGCAGCTTGTGCCACCGGGCCTCCGTGTCGACGACACGAGCCTTTTGCTTGCGACCGTAGATGGCGTGCGTGACCCGCCGGCCCCGCTGACGAAGCATCTCCGTGGGCGTCGGCAGGCGCGCACCACGCTTGCGGGGACGTCCTCGGGTGCCCGGCTTGCGTGGCGACGGCGCGTCGTAGAGCCGCGCGTTCATCGGCAGGCGGCTCGTGAGGTCGCAGTTGACGGGAAGGTGCCCGAGCACGGTCTCGCCGCCGTACGCCGTGTCGGCAACGACGTGGAAGTGCAGCGTCGGGTGCGCCGCACACAGCACGTCGAGTAGCTCGACAGCAAGCTCGGGATGCGAGCGGTAGGTGCGCCTCGCGCGCGTCGCCGCAGCATGATTGAGGTACAAGCGAAACAGGAAAGGCAGGCTGAAAACGCGGTCGGGGCAACACGGAAGCCGCACGATCACGCAGAGGATGACCCAGCTGTGCCCCCAGGTGAGCACCGTCTTCTTGCGCGTGCTGAGCTGCGCGTCGTGGTGCATGCCCACGCCGTAGACCTTCAGCCCGCGCTTGTGGGCCTCCGTGTCGTCGAGGGACAGGTGCACAGTTCCCGCAGGAAGGAGCGTCCTGAGAAGCATGAACACGA
>JAYTOL010000157.1:0-1000 GCA_043747815.1 Deltaproteobacteria bacterium | reverse complement strand
CGGGGCTTCGACATCACCTCCCATTATCGTGATGGCGCCCGGGAATGCAAATCGGTGTGTGACGATCGCGGCAGTCGATGACCGTCGCCGCTCACACTCCCGCTCGCCGCTCGTCCCGTGAGCAGGATCACGCTTTGCGATGTCCCATTGACCACGTCATTTGATGGCCGCCGCCGCAAGTGAAGTGGTCCTCGCCCATGCCGATCGAGTGTGCCGTCGTGCTCGGTGCGTTCAAGTCGCGGCCTGGAAGCGCTGCGGATGTGGCACTGGTGGAGCGACGGCCGGACTTGAGCGCACCTGTGCGCGCCGGCGATCTGATCTTGCGGCTGGGACGAGAGAAGTGGCTCCGCAGGGGCTGAACCAGAGAAGTGTGTCCGGCAGTGAAGAGAGGGCGCCGGCGCGGCCGCCTTACCCGTTCCCTTACCCACACGCTGTAGAGCGGTCGGGTAAGGGTAAGGGGTAAGAGAGCGCTGTTCAGGAGGCGGCAAGGCGCCAGGCGCTGTCGGTCTTGACGATGCGGCCGGCGGCGGTGAGCGCACCGATCCGTTCCTGCAGGGTGTTGGAGCGGACGCGGCAGACGGCGCGCAGCTCCTGGAACGGCAAGGGACGCTCGGAGAGTGCCGTAATGATGCGCTCGTCGAGCGAGGCCGGAGCCAGTGTCTCGGGCTCGCGACGCTCTGCCACTTCCAAGGCGAGCGCCAGGCCGCGTGAGGCCAGCTCGATGTCGATCGGTTTGGGCGACGGTGCGGCGCGATGCTCGACAGTCAACGTGATCGCTTCACCGTCTCGGCGCAGATAGAGATTGCTGTCACCCCAGGCGTGGAACTCGGAGGAGCCGCGCAAGGCTTGGCCGGCGCGCACGCCGCCGCCACCCTTCTTGGCATGATGGACGACAAGGACGGCCGTGCCATGCCGGCGCTGCAGCTCACGCAGGTAAGCCAACAGCGGGGCGACCTCGCCGCTGGCGTTCTCGTCGATGCGGTGCAGGCGCACGAACGGA
>JAYTOL010000156.1:0-99810 GCA_043747815.1 Deltaproteobacteria bacterium | reverse complement strand
CGACCTTCGGCTTCGCTCATGGAGAGCCGGGACGCGAGGCTGCGTCCTCCGCGCGCGTCTTCGCCCATCGAGTTATCACGATCTGGGCGGGCATTGGTCGATGGGCCGCGGTGGCCGGTTTGGTGGCGCTCGCTCGTCTTAGTACACAGAGCCCCCAGCGGCGACCCAATGGATGAACTCCGAGGCAACATCGAGCAATGCTACCGCCGCTACTTCGCGATGATCCGCGCAAAGTGCAGGCGGGTGCTCGGCGATACGCACGAGGCGGAAGACGTGGCACAAGAGACTTTTGTGCGCCTATGGCGCGATCGGCGTGGCATTGGGCCTGACCCGAGGAGTGTCAGCGCCTGGATATATCGTACGGCGACGCGGCTCGCGATCGACCAGCTCCGGAGCAGGCGCAGCCGAGCCGACAGCCCCGTGGACGAGGGCATCGACCACGACAACCCGGAGCGCTTGCTGGGCGTCCGTCGCGCGCTCGGGCGCGTCGCGTCGCAGCTGTCGCCCGAGGAGCTCGAGGTCGCGATCTTGAGCCGCATCGACGGGCTTGGGCAGCAGGAGATCGGGGAGGTTTTGGGCCGCAGCGAACGCACCGTGCGGCGTGTGCTCAGCCGTATCGAGGATCGACTCGGCAGCTTGTCGGAGGCCCCGTGAGACACGTCTCTCATCTCGAGCTCGATCGCTGGCTGCTCGGCGCCGCGTCGGGCGAGCACCTCGAGGACCACCTATCGCACTGCAGCGCGTGCAGCGAGCATGTCGAGGGCGCGCGCAAGCGTTTGGCCGAGCTCGCCTCTGCGCCGCTGCCGGATTGGGTCGGCAGCCTGGCTGAAGCGGCCCCTGCAAGGGAGGCGGAGCGCCGTCCGTGGTGGCCGCGCTGGCGTCCGCTCGCGCCAATGCTACTCGGAGGGGCGCTGCTAGCGGGTGCGGCCCTGGTGATACAGGTCATGGGCGACGCAGAGGATGCTTCGGGCCCTGGATATGTCGCGTCGAAAGGGAGCCCGAGCGTCGGCGTCTATGTCAAGCGCGACGAGCGCGTGTTCCTCTGGGACGGCATGCAGCGCGTGAGGGTCGGTGATCGCATCCGGCTCGGCATCGCACCGAGCGAGTACCGGTATGTGGCGGTGCTCTCACCCTCGGCGGCGGGGCTCGTTCCGCTCTATCAGAGCGCGGTCAATGGCGCTCTGGAGCTGCCCGTGGCCTGGGCGATAGACGCCGCAGGCGACGCGGAGCGGCTGGTGGTGGTGCTGTCCCAGCGCCCCCTATCTCACGCGGAGCTGGGCGCCTTGGCGGAAGGCGGCCCTGGCGCCTTGCCGAACCCCGCGGAAGCCTGGGTGGTCGAGTACGTCCTCTACAAGCAGCGAGGAATTGAGTGATGCAGAGGTTTGTGCTCGCGCTCTTGATCTGTCTGGGCCTCGGCGCCTGGTCACCTGGGGTCGACGCTCGGGTGGCGCGCATGGCCATCATCGTCGGCGCCAATAAAGCTCCTCCGGGGCGCGTGGATCTGCGCTACGCGCACGATGATGCCCGCGCGGTCGCCCAGGTGCTCACTCTGGTCGGGGAATTCGCGGCACAGGATGTCGAGACGTTGATCGAGCCCACGCCAGAGCGGGTCCTGTCCGCCATCGATGCCAAGGTCGCGCGTCTGGGCGGCGCGAGCGAGTCACTCGTGTTCTTCTATTACTCGGGCCACTCGGACAGCGACGCCCTGTACCCCAATGGGCAACCTTTGCTTCTCTCCGCGTTGCAGCAGCGCCTCGACGATCCGCGCGTCACGGTGCGGCTCGGGCTGATTGACTCGTGCCGGGGCGGCGCCTGGACGGGGGCAAAAGGGCTGCAAGAAACGGCGCTCTTCGACGTGAGCCCGGCGTCCGCCCTGCGCAACGTCGGCTCGGTGTTGATCGCGTCGAGCTCCGGGCTCGAAGACGCGCATGAATCTGAGGCGCTCGGCGGCTCGTTCTTCACGCACCATTTCAACGCGGCTCTGCGCGGGGCCGCGGACGAGAACGAGGACGCCCAGGTCAGCCTGGTCGAGGCCTTCGAATACGCCAAGGCGCTCACCATCCGCGACACCGCCCTGGTCGCGAGCGCGCCGCAGCACCCGAGCTTTCGCATGAACCTGCAGGGCCGCCAGGATCTGCCGCTCTCGAACCTGCAACGCGGCGAGAGCTGGATGGCGCTTGCGCAGAACGAGGGACCTTTGCAGGTCGTGCATCTGCAGTCGGGGTTGGTCTTGATCGAGCTACAGCCCGGCGCGCGCGACGTGCGCGTCGCGGTGCCGCCCGGACGTTATCTGGTGCGCCGGCGCGACGGCGGGCAGACGTATGCCAAGGAATACGACGTCAAGGCGGGGCTCCTGGTCAGCGTGGGCGAGGCCGATCTCGAATTATCGGGCAACGCCGGGCTTTCCATCAAGGGCCTCGATGAGAGGGAGTGGAAGGTAAACTACCATCTGTTCGGTGGCGCGGGCGTAAACCAGGGCCAAAATTTCGCCTTTGCAGAAGCACAGCACGGTCGTGTCTCACTGAATGACACCGCGCTCACGGGCCTCTGGGGGTTCGCGATCACGAACGCGGGCCTGGGTACGGAGGTGTCCATGCCCGGGCGCTTGGGCTGGAGGCTCGGGGGCGGCGGCGGCGTGGAATGGGTGCCGTGGGTGGGCTTCCCGTATTACTTCGTGCCGAACGAGGAGGGCACGCTCCGCTTCCACTTCGGGGTCGGCCTGGGGCTGGACGTGTGGGCGCCGCTCGACGAAAAATCCAAGCTCGGGCTCAACCTCGGCACGAGCGCCTTCGGCGACGAAGACGACTCCAACGCGGAAGTGATTCGAGCCTGGGGCAGCCTGGGCTACGCTCGGCAGCTCAGCGACCGCTGGTCGATCACCGCAGGCGTGGGTTATGCGCGCAACTTGCTCAGGAACGACGAGGACGGGGCCGACGGGCTGACGGCCGAACAGGTCAACGATCAAGTCTCTCTCGGCAGCATCATGACCGATGGCGTGCTGCCCAAGCCGCTCTTGTCGTATCGAGCTTTGGACTCGTTGTCGCTCGGGCTCTCGGCGCGCGTCGACTACCGGCTACCCGATGCCTCGCTTGGGTACGAAGTGACGTTCGGCTGGACGTGGCGCTTTGGGCAGCTCCAGATGACCGTCAAATGAGATACTGCTCGCAGCGGCCGCACAGGGTTCGGTCCATGACCTCTGAGCAGAGACTACGAGCATGAAGTACGGATCCATCGACGGAGTCACGCGGCCGCTCTCTCGAGTCATCCAGGGCACTCTGGGCCTCGGTCGCTTGACGGAGGCGCAGGCGTTCGCTCTGCTCGACAGCGTATACGCGCAAGGCGCGCGCGCCTTTGACACGGCGCCGGTGTATGGGCAGGGCCGCGCCGAAGCCCTGCTGGGCCAGTGGCTATCCCGACAAGGGACGCGGGGCTCGGCAGTCATCATCGACAAGGGCGCTCATCCCAACGCTGCGGGCGCCCGGGTCAATCCCCGGGACATCAGCGCCGACGTGGCGCGTTCGCTCACGGCGCTGGGCGTCGGCAGCATCGACCTCTACCTGTTGCACCGTGACGATCCTAACGTGCCCGTCGGGGAGATTATCGATTGTCTGAACGAGGAGCGGGGCGCCGGCAGGATCGATGCTTTTGGCGCCTCGAACTGGACGCATGCTCGCATCGCGGAGGCCAACGCCTACGCTCGCAGCTCGGGCCGAGGCGGCTTCGTGGCGAGCAGCCCCGAGCTCAGCTTGCTCGAGCCGGTCTCGACCTGGCCCGGGTGTTTGAGCATAGGCGGGCCGAGCGGGGCCGCGGCCCGCGCCTGGTACCGAACGTTGCAGTTTCCCCTACTGGCTTGGTCGCCGCTGGCGGGAGGCTTTCTCGGAGGCAAGCTCACCCGCGAGCTGTGCCGCAACCCGTCTACTCCGGAGGAGCGGAGGGTCGTCGAGTTTTACTCGACAGACGAGAACCTCGCACGGCGCGAGCGTTTGGGCGAGCTGGCGCGGCAGCGACACATGAGCCTCGGTCAAGCCGCGATCGGTTACGTCGCGAGTCAGGGCTCGAACGTATTCGCGACCGTGGGCTGCGACAGCGCGCAAGAGTTCCGCGAGTGTGTGCTCGGATTCGACGTGAGCTTCAGCGCCGCGGAGCTCTGCTGGTTGGAAGCAGGGGGAGCCGCGCCGTGGTGAGGTTCGAGGCTCAGGCACACGCCGAGGGGACAAACCGCGCCAGCATCACCTGGGACATACGGGAGCTCGACCCGGCGCTCGGCTCCAAAGAGGTGCAAGGGCTGGACACCTCATCGATCAACGACTTCGTCTACCAGAGCGAATGGGAAGGCGACGTATTGTGGAAATCTCGAGCAGCGTGTCGGCATCGATGCCCGTGGCCTCCAGAATGGGCTTGTCGATGGTCAGGGCCAGACTGTTGCCGTTGCGCGTGAGGGTTTTGGCTATAGTCCGTACATGATACCACTCTCGTCCGGACGTAAAAGCATCGGTGGATGCTACGTTGCCAGCGAATTTACTAGGTATTTCCTGCCCCGTTGACTTAGTCCAGTTTATGGTCTAGTAACGGACTATGGTGAGCGTCAATATCCACGAGGCTAAGACGCACCTGTCCGAGCACCTCGACCGGCTCGAGCGCGGTGAGGTGGACGTGGTCGTCATCTGTCGTCGCAATGAGCCGATCGCCGAGCTGCGTGCTCTGCCGAAGCAACGGACCACACCCCGACCCATACTGACGGCGGATCCACGGTTCAGCCTGTCACCGGCGTTCTTCGAACCCCTGCCTGAAGGCGTGCTCGAGTCGTTCGAAGGTGGGGAGCGATGATGTTGCTGCTCGACACGTGCACTTTCCTGTGGAGCATCGAGGGCGGAGCGGCTCTCTCAGATGTTGCGAGGCGGGCGCTCGTGGACCCCTCCAACCGTGTTTACTTGAGCGCGGTCTCGTCCTGGGAGATTGTCGTGAAACACGCGCTCGGCAAGCTGCCGCTGCCGGAGCCGCCAGAACGGTACGTGCCCGCCCAGCGTGAGTTGCGCGGCATCGAGCCCTGGCCGCTCGATGAAGAGGCGTCGCTGCACCTGCATCGACTGCCCGCCATTCACCGCGACCCCTTCGATCGGATGTTGATCTGCCAGGCTCTGGTCGGCAGCCTCACTCTGGTGACTCCGGACGCTGACATCGCGCGCTACCCCGTCCGAACTCTCTGGTGAGCCCGTCGTCACGGAGTCGCGCAGGCCCTGAGCGCCGCGGCTTGCGGCTCCAGTTTTGACAATGGAGCTTCCGGGAGCTACATTGAATAAATGCGCTCTGTCGGGCTCAAGGTTCTAAAGAATAAGCTCGCCGAGTACGTGCGCATTGCAGCCAGCGGGGAGACCGTGCTGGTAACGGACCGGGATCGCGTGGTGGCCGAGCTATCACCGCCGCGCACGGGTCGCTCGGAAGTGTTGGCCGATGCCCAGCTGGCGGATTTGGTGCGTCGCGGCCTGATCGCCCCTCCGAGCTGGCCGCGCGGCGTCCCCGCAAGTCAGCCAGTGGCCGCGACAGAAGAGCTGCTCGAGGAGCTGCGCGCCGATCGAGACGCCCGGTGATCTATCTCGATACATCGGTCGCGCTGGCACAGCTCCTGGGAGAGACGCGGCGTCCCGCCGAGTCGCTCTGGAACAACGCGCTAGTTGCCAGCAGGTTACTCCAGTACGAAGTCTGGAACCGGCTGCACGCGCGCAAGCTGAGCCGCTCGCATGCGGACCTGGCTCGTCAACTGGTCGGCATGGTTGCGCTCGTCGAGCTGGCGCCTGCCGTCATCGAGCGCGCGCTCGAACCGTTCCCGGTTTCCGTGCGTACGCTCGATGCACTGCATCTGGCAACGCTGCTGTTCTTACAGGATCAGGGGCAGGCAGTTCAGCTCGCCAGCTATGACGAGCGCCTGTCGGCAGCAGCCTCGGCGCTGGGCATTCCGGCGTGGCCGGGTTAACCGCAAAGCGGGCGAGCGCGAGCGCTCACGCCGGGCGCTCAGCGCGCTTTGGCGCCGACTTCGGAGGGCGGGTCGATGTCAGAGCTGGCGGCCCGAGGGACCGTCGCGCTCTCCACGAGCTGCGAGCTCGCGCCCAGGGCCGCGTGCGTCTGGTTTTGGGTTTGAGATTGAGATTGCGCCGGCGCTTGGATCGGCACGGGGTGTAGCGAGGGCAGGGGCGGGGCCGTGCTGACCCGTGCCGACGGGGTGTCCGTCGTGGGGTCGAAGAACTCGCGATTGAGCTCGTCGCAGACGGTGGCTGCGGTCTCGACCACCCGCGTCAGCTCCTCGTGCAGCCCAGATTGGATCACGCTCACGATGTCGGCGGACCGCAGGCGTTCGACCATCGAACGTATCGCGGTGAGCGAGGCGGTGGGGCCCTGACGTTCGGCGGCGACCTCGACGCTCGCCATCAAGACTGCCGCTCGCTCGAAGCAATGGCGCACCGAGCGCGGGAAGGTGGGGTCCTGGAGTAGGAAGGCGGCCACTGCGCTGCCCGTCGGCGCGGCTCGGTTGCGCTTGAAGAAGGGCTCGTCGGCCGCACACAATTTCAGCTGGCTCACCCACTGCGCTGACTGCCACGGCGTCTCGAGCTTGGCTTGCTCGCTCGCCTGGAGGCGAAGGTGGGTCACGTCCATCAAGCGCGCCGTCTGATTGGCGCGTTCGAGCAGCATGCCGAGGCGCATGAAGTCGAGCGGCTCCTCATGCAGCATCGTGCTGTCCGAGATGCCCTGGAACTCGGCGCACATCGAGCGGATCCGCTGGTAGAACTGGCTGCGGTCTTTCTTGTACTCTTTGACGGCAGCCCGACCGTTGAACCACTGCCACCAGGTGTTGAGCGTCTCCCACATCTCGCGGCTGATGACCTCGCGGGTCATGCGGGCGTTCTCCCGGGCCCAGTATAAGTTGCTGCGGATGGAGACGGGGTTCTCCTGGCTCCAGGTCAGGTACTCTTGCACGTCGTCGTCGTCGTGGTACCGGTCCACGCCGAGCAGCTCCTCGAAACGCGCCTGTTCACCGAGCACTACGATCACGGGCTTCCAGCGATCCACGTCACCTATCTCGGCGTCCAGCACGATCAACCGGTTGACGGACACGAGCCGAGAGCAGCTCTCGGCGCGCTCGATGTAGCGAAACAGCCAGAAGCAGCTCTCTGCGACGCGCGAGATCATGACGCCCTCTCTCCGAGGACCCAGGTGTCCTTGGAACCGCCGCCCTGGCTCGAGTTGACGACGTACGAATTGGGCTCGAGCGCCACGCGGCTCAAGCCGCCCGGCAGCACCCAGGTTTTCTTCCCGGTCAGCACGTACGGCCTTAGATCGAGCCGGCGCGGCTCGAGATCGGTGTCACACCAGGTCGGCGCCGAAGAGAGCTCTACGCGCGGCTGCGCGATGTAGCCACGCGGATTGTGCCGCAGCTTGGCTTCGAACTCTTCGAGCTCCCGCGCGCTGGCGCTCGGGCCCATCAACATGCCGTAACCGCCGGAGCCATCCACGGCCTTCACGACCAGGTTCTGTAAATTCGCGAGCACGAACGCGAGATCCGTCTTGCGATCGCAATTGTACGTCTCGACTTGACGCAGGATCGGCTCCTCCGACAAGTAGAAGGAAATCATCTGGGGCACGTAGGGGTAGATGGCCTTGTCGTCCGCGACGCCGTTGCCGAGCGCGTTCGCCAAGGTGACGTTCCCCGCCGCATACGCGGAGACCAGGCCTTTGACGCCCAGCAAGCTGTCGGCTCGGAAAAAATCCGGGTCGAGGAAGTCGTCGTCGATGCGGCGATAGATCACGTGGATAGGCTCGGGCCCCGACGTCGTCTTCAAAAAGACGCGGCGATCGTGCACGAACAAATCGGACGGGTGGGCGAGCTCGCAGCCCATGCGCCGCGCCAGAAAGCTGTGCTCGAAGTACGCCGAGTTGAACGGCCCGGGGGTGAGCACGACGGCCCGCACTTGCGAGTCCGGCACGGGCGCGCTCTCGCACAACGTGCTGCGCAGCACGTTCGGATAGTCGTCGACGGAGCGGACGTTGAGCTTGCGGAAGATGAGCGGCAGGGCCCGCTTCATCACGCCCCGGTTCTCGAGCACGTAGGAGACGCCCGACGGGGTGCGGGCGTTGTCCTCCAGCACCAGGAACTCGCCCGACGGGCTCCGGATCAGATCGATGCCCGCGACGTGCACGTACACGCCCCCCGGCGGCGATACCCCGCGCATCTTCTCCAGGTAACCCGAGGACCCGAGCACTAGCCGCCTGGGGATGACGTCCGCCGCCAGGATCGCCTGAGGGCCGTAGATGTCGGTCAAAAAGAGGTTCAGCGCTCGCACCCGCTGCGCGAGCCCGCGCTCCACCCGATCCCATTCTTCAGCCGAGATCACCCTGGGGATCAGGTCGAACGGGAAGACGCGCTCGCCGCCGCGTTCGTCCGAGTACACGGAGAACGTCACTCCGGCGTTCAGAAACGCGCTGTTGGCGAGCTGTTGGCGCTTCTGAAACTCGCGCTTGCCGATCCGGTCGAGGGCGCGAACGACCTGAGCCACCTCGGGCCGCGCCTCACCAGCATCGGAGAAGAACTCGTCGTACGTGCCCTCCAGGCGCCGGTAGTCGGCGAACAGGGGCGCTCGGGGTGCGCTGCCGGGCACGATCAATCCGCGGCGGACGCAAGAGAGGAAGGCTGATTCACTCGGCGGGCCCAGCTGCTCGGCATGCTCTCCTATTACAAAGCCAAACCGGCGCGGTCTAGTACCTCGATCCCACCGAAGGCAAGCTCATGGCGCGTTCCGGTGCGGAAGTGTCGCGCTTCCGCCTCCAGGGAGCAATCGCGCCTGTCTATCCGCTCAGCCCCTCTACGCTGCGGGCTCGCCTCTGATTCATCGCCGGGGGGCCACTCGACCCCGCTTTAGGGGGGGACGTCGCGCTTTTCAAGACGGGACCGATCAACGGCGGGCGTGCTATGGGGGCGACCATGCGTGGCCCCCTCCGCTCTTGCCTGGCCTGTTGTCTGCTCCAAATCGTTTCATGCGCGGGCGGAGCCCCCGTCGTGGCGCCCAAGGCCCCGTCGGCGGCGGATGACCAAAAGGCCATTCTCGCCCAAGAGTTGGGTGAGCTGCCGGCGCCCCACGGGCCCTGTCCCGAGCGCGCTCAAAAGGACGTACTGGTCAACCCGCGTGCCCCGGTGCAACGCACGGCCCTGGGACTCGGGTATTGCATGCTCAAAGAAGGTCCACCGGGAGTGGTGCCGGGTCCAAACGACACGGTGAAGGTCCACTACACGGGCTGGACCATCGACGGCGAGATGTTCGATAGCTCCGTCGAACGGGGGGAGCCGCTCGATTTGCCGTTGAACGGGGTGATCCGGGGCTGGACGGAGGGGCTCAGGTTGATGACCCCCGGCGACAAGGCGCGGCTCTGGATCCCCGGCAACCTCGGTTACGGCCACCGCGAGCCGGGGGAGCCTGCTGGCACGCCCCCCAAAGGCACCTTGATCTTCGACATCGAGCTCATCGGCGTAACTCGCGAAGCGCCAGCCGTGCAACCGAGCGCTGCGCCGGCGAGCGAGTCGGAAGAAGGGTCGAAGCGGACGCTGTCGCCCCGGCTGCCTCCGCCGGCCGAAAAGGCTCCGGAGCGGCCTCGCCAGCCGCGCCATTGAACGGATCGGCGTGGCTGCTGGGCGACACCAGCGCTTTCGCCCCGGGGCAAGCTGTCAATCGACCAGCAGGTGTTGCAGGACGCAACGCCGCCGCGCTCATTCGCGTGGGCTGACCCCGTCCCAGAACCAGGGCTGCGCCGCCCAGGTCTGCGCGTGGGCGTCGTAGTACGTGTGGCGCCGGCCGTGTTTTTCCGTGTGCTGCTCACACCACAGCTGCGCTCCGCGGCTCGCGCGACGGACCTCCACACAGTTCGGGCAGGCGGCTTCGATCTGCACCCCCGGCTCCGCGTGCGCTTTGGCCCGCACGACGATCACCGGGCTCTCGGCGTGACGGACCACCGACTCTGCCACCGATCCCATCATCCAGCGCTCGACGCCTTTTTTCTCCCGCGTCCCCACCAGCACGAAATCGGCCTCCAGCTCGCGCGCCGTCTGAACGATCATCTCCGCCGCGTCGCCGTGAGCTTCATGCCCGATGATGCGCACGCTCATGGGCACGGCCGTGATGCTCTTGAGCACCTGACCCAGCCATTCGAGCAGCTGCGCGGTGCGCCGCGCGCTCGAACCGACGTCGTCGGGAGCGGCAGGGCTCACGTGCAGGAAGTGCACTTCTGCAGCGGGATATCGGCTCGCCAGGTCGACGCTGTGCCGCACGACCAAGTCTGACTGCTCCAAGTAGTCGATCGCTGCCACGAGCTGGAGGGGTGCGGGGTCTGTCATTTTAGGCTCCTAAATCGTTGCGATCTGTCCCGTCACACGCCGTCTCGGACGGCGCGCAGGATATCCATGTAACTGACGATGCCGATCAGAGCGTGCGTCCGCGAGTCGACGACGGGCAAAGCCCAGCACGCCGTCTTCGACCACCGGCATATGGCGGACGTCGAGCTCGCGCAGCAGCGCTTCCACGATATCGAGGGAGTCCCCAGCGTCGACGGTCGCCGGGTTCACCGTCATCATGTCTCCAACGACCATGCGTGACTTCGGTGCAATCCATGTGCCAGCGGTGTTTCAAATCAACCGGAACGAGCCGCTCTATTTGGCGTCCCCGGCCCATCCCCCGATCCGGCTTACCAACCGGCAGGCGCTCGGACCGAGGCACTAGGACACGGCGGCCGCTTTCGTTATGTAGCGGGGGCGCGGATACGACCGCGGGAAAGATTTCGGAGTTGCCAGATGCTGCAGAAGAGCGCCTCGTTCAAGGCCATTCAGGGACCCATCGTGACCGTCGTGCTCGATGGTTTCGGTATCACGGAGCGGGAAGTAGGCAACGCCATCGCCGCGGCGCGCACGCCGACGCTCGACCGCCTCTTTCAGAAGTACCCGAACATCCTGCTCAAGGCGCACGGCACCGCCGTCGGCATGCCCTCCGACGCGGACATGGGCAACTCCGAGGTCGGCCATAATGCGATCGGCTCGGGGCAAGTGTACACGCAGGGCGCGGCGCTCGTCTCGGACGCGATCAAGAGCGGCGAAATGTTCCAGACCGCGGCCTGGTCGCAGCTGATCGACAACGTCAAGCGCCACGCTTCGACGCTGCACTTCCTCGGGCTGTTCTCCGACGGCAACGTGCACTCGCACATCGACCACCTCAAGGCGATGATCGTCCGGGCCAAGAAGGAAGGGGTGAAGCGGGTGCGCGTGCACGCGCTGCTCGACGGGCGCGACGTCCCCGAGACCTCGGCGCTGGAGTACGTGGGGCCGTTCGAGGCCTTCCTCCATGAGCTCAACGGCAGCGGCTTCGACGCGCAGATCGCCAGCGGCGGCGGCCGGATGCGGATCACGATGGACCGGTACGAGGCGGACTGGCCCATGGTGGAGCTCGGCTGGAAGACGCACGTCCACGCAGAAGGGGAGAAGTTCAATTCGGCGAGCGAGGCGATCACCGCCATCCGCAAGCGCACGAAGCAGACGGACCAGAACCTCGATCCGTTCGTGATCGCCAAGGACGGGACGCCGGTCGGGCCGATCGAGGATCACGACTCGGTCGTGTTCTTCAACTTCCGCGGCGACCGGGCCATCCAGATCACCCAAGCCTTCACCTTGCCGGAGCTCAAGGCCTTCGATCGCGGCCGCGTGCCCGAGGTCGTGTATGCGGGCATGTTGCAATACGACGGCGACCTGAAGCTACCGGAGCGGTTCTTGGTGCCGCCGCCCGCGATCAAGAACACGATGGGCGAGGCGCTGGCGCACGCGGGCATCAGCCAGTACGCGATCAGCGAAACGCAGAAGTACGGCCACGTCACTTACTTCTGGAACGGCAACCGCAGCGGCAAGTTCGACGACAAGCTCGAGGTGTACAAAGAGATCCCGTCGGACGTGGTGCCCTTTGAGCAGCGCCCGTGGATGAAGGCCGCCGAGATCACCGACGAGCTGATCCGCGCCATCCAATCTGGCAAGCACCGCACGCTGCGCGTCAACTACGCCAACGGCGACATGGTGGGCCACACCGGTTGCTTCCAGTCGGCGGTGATCGCTATCGAGACGCTCGATATCGCTCTGTGTCGGCTGCTGCCGACGATCGACGCTGCAAACGGGGTCGCGATCATCACGGCGGACCACGGCAACGCCGACGAGATGTACGAGGTCGACAAGAAAACAGGGCAGCCGCTCTCCGACGGCGCAGGCGGGTTCAAGGCCAAAACGAGCCACACGCTGAACCCGGTGCCCTGTATCTTGTATGACAATCAGACCGGCGGCGCGCTCAGGTTAAAGACAGACAAGAAGTTTGGGCTATCTGCGCTGGCGGCCACCACCGTCAACCTGCTCGGATATGAGGCGCCCGACAATTGGGACGAATCGCTGCTGGTTCTGGCTTGAAACCGCGCTAGAGAACGCCATGCATTCAGTGCGGGAGCGGCGCGCGCCATCTCATCGGTACCTTGGTGGCGCCATCGGTTTCGGGTTGACACTAGTGGGTTCATGGCTCGTTGGCTGTGAGCCGCTCGACGATCGCCAGCTCGATCCGCCTGCTGACGAGGTCGGCAGCCTGATGGGCGGGCTGGGCGGTTCGGGAGGTTCGAGCGGTGGCTCGGCGGGCTCCGCAGGCTCCGGCGGCACGAGCAGCGCGGGGGCCCTGCCTGGAGCCGGTGGCTCGAGTGAAGTCCGTAACGTGCCCGTCATCAGCCTCGCGAGCAACGGCCAGAGTTGCCAAACTGGAGAGGCGTGCGAGAGCAGCCGCTGCGAGGCGACGGCCAGCGCCGGCGCCCAGGTGTGCTGCGCGCTGGATTGTCCAGGCGACGCGCGCTGCAGCGCCGACGGCTCGCGGTGTGAGCCGTTGCCGCGCGCGTTGGGGCAGGCGTGCGGTGAGGGGCTCGGCTGCGTCGCAGGGCTCGCCTGCATGCAGGCGGCGGTCGGGCAGAGCGTGTGTTGCGCGAGCACCTGTCAGAGCGGCGAGTTCTGCGTGGACCAGGGAGCGCGCTGCGCCGCGCCGCTCCGGGTCACCGGCGCTACCTGCACGGAGAGCGGCCAGTGCATCTCGGGTTACTGCGGCATCGATCGCAAGGTCTGCGCGGTGAACCCCTGCGAAGGCGTGCCGACCGGCAAGTACTGCGGGCGTGGCGCACAATGTGATGCCGCCGGGCTGTGCGCGTTCACGGGCATGGGCATCGTCAGCGGCGGCAGCGCCCACACGTGCGCGGTCCTCAGCAACGGCAACGTGCGTTGCTGGGGCAACAACGAAAACGGGGAGCTGGGCGTGTTGCCCGAGCAATTGCTGATCGGGGATGCGCCGGAGGAGATCCCGAGCCAGGTCGCGGGTCTGGAGCTCAGCTTCGATGGGCGCCGCGCGGTGCAGGTCAGCGCCGGTGGCTTCCATAGCTGCGCCTTGCTGGAGGACGGCAACGTGCGTTGCTGGGGGCGCAACACCGAGACCCAGCTGGTTCCGACGCGGCAGAACGGCGGAGACATTTTCTTGCCGCGCGGGGAGACGGCCGCGCAGATCGACACGGGTGGAGGCCACACTTGCGCATTGCTCGATTCGGGCCAGGTGACGTGCTGGGGTTTCAACACCACCGGCCAGGATGGCTTCGGACATAACCAGCCGCTCGCCAACGCAGACCTGGGGATCGTCGCGCTGCCCGAACGCGCCAAGCTGGTGACTGCTGGCGCCGCGTCGAGTTGCGCCGTGCTCGAGAGCGGCGCGCTTTCGTGCTGGGGGCAGGGCGCCAACGGCGTGCTCGGTTATGGGGAAGCGAGCTCTCGCTTCGCCCCGATGGGCAACGTGGACGTGGGCGGCCCGGTAATTTATGCCGCGATCGGGTCGCGCGTCACCTGCGTCGTGATCACGGGCGGCTTCGTGCGCTGCTGGGGTGACAATGCTTCAGGCATTCTGGGCTATGCCCATGCCGAAGACATCGGGCTGCTCCAGACGCCCGCTCAGGCCGCCACGTTGACGGCCGCCAACGGGCGCCCGCTCGGCGGTGACGTGGCGCTCGGCGGTGGCGGCGTCGTGCAAGTGGAAGTGAACACCGACTCCGGCCATGTCTGCGCGCGCTTCTCGGGCGGCGCCGTGCGCTGCTGGGGGGACAACAACTCAGGTTCGCTCGGCTACGGTCACCTCGAAGACATCGGCGATGATGAGACACCGGCGCAGGCGGCGCTCTTCGGCCCGAATCAGCTCGGGGGCGACGTGCCCTTTGGTCAGAGCGTGCTCGCGCTCGCCACCGGCGGCCGCTGCGCGGTGCTGCTCGACCGCTCGTTGATTTGCTGGGGCCGGAACTCTCAGGGGCAGCTCGGGCTGCCGGCGCTGTTCCCAGCCGGCACCCCCGATCTGACGCCGCTCGAGGTCATCCAGAGCGGTATCGGCCCCGTCAGCATCGAGTGAAGGACTGCAGGGCTGTCCGCCGAGCGGAGGAGCCGGGGGTGGCGCATACAGGGCACCTTCGGCCTTTCACTCAGCCGCGAGAGGTTTTAGTGTCCGCGCCGTGCTCGCGCTAGATTCCATCTCCAAACGCCACGGCAGCCAGATCTTGTTCATTGACGCGAGCCTGGCGGTGTTCCCCGGCGAACGTGTAGGTTTGATTGGCCCGAACGGGGCCGGTAAGTCGACCGTGTTCCGCATGATCGTGGGGCAAGAGCAGCCGGACGCCGGTCAGGTCAACGTCGACCGCGGCAAGATCATCGGCTACTTCGATCAGAACGTGGGTGAGATGAGCGGGCGCAGCGTGCTCGCCGAGACGATAGCGGGCGCCGGGGAGGTGGCCAAAGTCGGTGAAGAGCTGGCGGCTCTGGAGGCGGCCATGGCCGACCCGGACCAGATGGACCGCCTGGACGAGCTCGTGGAGCGCTTCGGTGAGGTGCAGGCCCGTTTCGACACGCTCGACGGCTACGCGCTCAGCGCCCGCGCCAACGAGGTGCTCGCCGGCCTCGGCTTTTCGGAGGAGATGATCGCTGGGGACGTGGGCAAGCTGTCCGGCGGATGGAAGATGCGCGTGGCCCTCGCGCGGGTACTGCTCATGAAGCCGGACGCCTTGTTGCTGGACGAGCCGACGAACCACCTCGACATCGAATCCATCATCTGGCTCGAGAGTTTCTTGCTGGCTTTCGAGGGGGCGCTGATCATCACCTCTCACGACCAGGCGTTTCTGAATCGGGTCGTCACCCGCATCGCCGACATCGACGAGGGCGAGCTCGTCAGCTACTCGGGCGATTACGAATTTTATCACGAGCAGTTTCGGCTGCGGCAGGCGCAGCGCGAGGCGCAGTTCAATCGGCAGCAAGCCATGCTCGCGAAGGAGCAGGCCTTCATCGACCGCTTCAAGGCTCGCGCCAGCCACGCGGCGCAGGTCCAATCCCGCGTCAAGAAGCTCGACAAGATCGAGAAGATCGAGCCGCCCAAGCAGCGCAAACAAGTCGAGTTCGACTTTCGCGCGCCGCCCCGCTCGGGTGACGACGTCGCCGTGCTCGAAGCCATCACCAAGGGCTATGGCGCAAAGAAGATCTATCAGGACTTCAGCCTATTGGTCCGCCGGCAAGAGCGCTGGTGCGTCATGGGGGTCAACGGCGCCGGCAAGAGCACGCTGCTCAAGCTCGTCGCTGGCGGCACCACGCCCGACAAAGGCAGCGTACGCCTCGGCGCCGGGGTCAAGCTCGGCTACTTCGCGCAGCACGCCATGGAGATCCTCGACGCACAGAAGAGCGTGCTGGTGATGGTCGAGGAGACCTACCCGCTCGCGCCGCTCGGCGCCCTGCGCACGCTGCTCGGCGCCTTCGGCTTCTCCGGCGACGACGCCGAAAAGCGCTGCGATCTGCTCTCCGGCGGTGAAAAGGCGCGGCTCGTGCTCGCGCTCATGATGTACGACCCGCCCAACCTGCTCGTGCTGGATGAGCCGACGAACCACCTCGACATCGACACCAAGGCCATGTTGGTCAAAGTGCTCCGGAACTTCGAAGGCACGCTGCTCTTCGTGTCTCATGATCGCAAGTTCCTGAGCGCCCTCTCCAACCGCGTCCTCGAGCTCAGCCCCGAGGGCGCGCGCACCTACGGTGGCGGCTACGACGAATACGTCGCGCAGAGCGGCCACGAGGCGCCCGGGCTACGGTCGTAAGGTCGCTTCCGGTCGACGCTAGCGATTCGAAGGAACGAGCGCCGCTGCCGTCAAGGCGTTGAGCTTGAAGGCCGAGCTCGCCGAGCCGCTGGTACGCTAGGCGTGTCCTAGAGCCCGCTTGTCTCGAACGGCCTGCGCGCGCCGGCGAGGAGCAGGCCGATGGCGGCCACCGTGGCGAACGCCGCGCCTGCCAGGAAGGTCGCGGCCGGGCCCAGCGAGCTCCACAGGGACCCGGCGATCACGCTCGCCAGCAGCAGCGCCGCTCCGCTCGCCAGGTGGAAGAGTCCGAAGCCCGTACCGAGCAGCGCCGGCGGAACCGCCTCCGCCACCAGCTTCGACAGCAAGCCTTGGGTAAAGGCCATGTGCAGCCCCCATAGCGCGGCCCCTGCGAATACGGCGAGCGGAGAGCTGGCGACAGCGAGCGCGATGTCCGCGCTGATCAGCAGAGCCAGCCCGATGAGCAGCAGGTTGCGCTGGCTGAGGCGGTCTGCGGCGGCGCCGGCGGGGTAGGCGGCGCCCGAGAAGAACAAGTTCATCACGACCATCACGACCGGTACGTAGGCGAGCTCCAGCCCGACCCCCTGAGCGCGCAGCACCAGAAAGGCCTCGCTGAAGCGCGCGAGGGTAAACACCGCGCCGACCAGCACGACCAGCCAGTAGCTCCGGGGCAGCCGCCGGGCATCTGCCAGCGCGAGCGGCACCCGGGCGGCGCCGCTCTGGAGCGGACGCTCGGGCTCGCGCACGTAGGTGACGAGCAATGCCACCGTGACGAAGGCGGGCACCACCGCAAACCACATCACGGTTCTGACGTCGCTCTCCAGCCACAGCATCAGCGCCACGGCCAACAGTGGACCCAGCAGCGCGCCCACCGAGTCGAGCGCCTGGCGAAGCCCATACGCGGCGCCGCGCAGATGCCGCGGCGTGAGATCGGCGATCAAAGCGTCGCGCGGCGCGCCGCGGATACCCTTACCCACGCGGTCGACGAACCGCGCCGCGAAGACCCAGCCGAGCGAAGTGGCCAGAGGAAAGAGCGGCTTGCTGAACGCCGCCAGTGCATAGCCGAACACCGTCAGCGCTTTGCGCTTGCCGAGGTAGTCGCTCAGCGCCCCCGAGAACACCTTCATGACGGCGGCGGTGGCCTCGGCGACCCCCTCGATGAAGCCGAGCGTCAGCACGGACGCGCCGAGGGTGCCGACCATGAACAGCGGCAACAGGCCGTGGACCAGCTCCGATGACATATCCATGAACAGAGAGCCGAAGCCCAACGCCCAGATCCCCTGCGGCAGCGCCCGCCAGGCCGCTCGCTCGCGTGGCGCGGGCTCCGGTTTGCTCGATGTCTGCATGCTCGCTCTCCAGCGCTACTCTGCACGATTCCGAGCGTCCCGTGCCGCCAGCTCGCGAGGCGGCCAGCTCGAGGGACCGTTCCTCGGGCCAGTGAGGCGCGAGAGCGCTGAGCTCTCTACTCCGGGCGCAGCATCGGGCGCAGACTGCCGATGCAGAAGTCGAAGGAGACGGGCTCGTCGGGCCAAGCGGCCACGCTCCAGTTGATGTGCTGCAAGTTGTCGGTGACCAGGGGGTCTCGCCCCCTCGGAAACCGGCAGTTCCGGTCCAGGCGCGTGAAGTGGAGCCCGAACTCTGCGCCGGAGGAGGCACCTAGCCCGATGCAGAAGTTCTCGTCGCCCGATTGTGGATTGCCAGGCAGCGCACCGAAGCGGAAGGGCGGGATCAGTGGCCCGGTGATGATGAAGGCGATGCCCTCCACGTTGCCTCCGTCGAGGTCCCAGGGCTGGGCCTCACCCGCGCTCGACATAAACTCGAGACCGAACAGCGCGCTGGGCTGCTCGGAAAGGTCCTGACTGATTCCGGGTGCCAGGGAGCCGGTGACACAAAGCTCGCCCGTGTCACGGGTCAACTCGATGCGTCCGCCAGGAGGAGCGGCCTGCGTGAAGACGGCAGCTTGAATGCCGTAAGGGTTCGAGCCAGCATGGAGCTGGCCGTCTAGAATGCTGAGCGGCGCACCCAGGCGCGACCCGCTCCCTATCCCACCCTCGTCCACCGCGATGTCTACCGCCAGGCGGCCCAGCCCGAGCTCGATGATCTCGCCGCTGGTTGCGAAGCGGTAGGTCAGCGCCGTTTCCTCATCCTTCTGGATCCTGAAGAGCTGCGTGGGGGGAGAGACCAGCTCCGCGACCACCATCTCGACGCCGCCTCCATCGATCTTTTCGAGCCGCCAGCCCTCGAAGAGATCGATTACATACGCCCCGCTGGCCAGCGTGAGCTCAAACTGCGAGGCGAGCGGCTCCTCTTCGGTGGAGAAAGTCGTGAAGCCGCCGCCACGTTGCGAGATCTGAAAGAAGCCCTCGCGTAGCCGATACAGGCTGCCTGACTCGCCGCGCGCAGTGAGCGCGAGTTGCAGGCGCCCCGTTTCGTCAGCCTCGGCGCCAGAGTTGCCTCCGCCCGAACACCCTGCAGCCAGGGCAACCGCCCCGGCGCAGCAGGAAACCATACACAGAACCCGAGCCGAAACCTGCCACCACGTCCCCATTGAACTGCTCCTCCTGTAATCGCCATCCAGGAACGCCCGGTGCCGCCGGTAGGGTAAGGCCGCTGCGTTAGTAGTGCCGCACTCCCGCCGCTCCTCGAAGGGGCTCTGACGTGAGCTGCCTGCGGACTGGGAGCCGCCGCAACCCAGCGTGCAAAATGGCAACCCCCAAGCTGTACATCGAAACGTCAGTGGTCAGCTATCTGACCGCCCAGGGAAGTCGCGACCTTGTCTTGGCAGCACACCAGGAGGTAACCCGCACTTGGTGGGCGTTGCGGGATGGCTACGCGCTTTACGTCTCCCAATCGTTCTGTACGAGGGCGGGGGCAGGCGATTCCGAGGCGGCGGGTCGACGGCTGGAGGCGCTCCAGGGTATGCCTCTCCTGCACGACTGCAAGCACATCGCCAATGCGACGCTGCGAAGCCGGATCGAGTCGATCTGTCGGACGGCAGGCTTCGAGCCACCTGTCATCTGCACACCACTGGGGCTCGTCGCGGAGTAGCCATGCGTACACAGGACCCCATTGTCGAGGAACTTCACGCCATTCGGGAAGCGCTCGCCGAGGCTAGCGACAACGACCTGGCCAAGATCGTTGAGGCCGCCAGAGCTCGCTAGCAGACGAGCGGACATGAGGTCGTTCAACTTCCGCCGAAGCGCGTGGACAAGGCACAGAAGGCGTCCTGAGAGAACGAGCATCGTAAGGTAGCGTTCGAATCGCTTGCTGATGCGTCTGCCGGATCTCGCGACCATCAGCGCTTTGTAGTGAGATAGTCAGCAGTGGAAAGCGCTTCAATGTTCCACCAAGTGAGCCAGGCGGATGCCGGCGCCATCATCGTGCTGACGAGAACGGCCAAGCGCTTCCAAGACGCAGATGAGGTGGAGCTCGAGCGCATGCGTCTGAAGCATGAGCTGGACGCTTTGGGGCGGGCGGGCAAATGCCTCCTCATCGATTCCCGAGCGGCGCCGCTCGGCACGGACCAGCAGGTGGGCGAGGCATTCGGCGAACTACGCCGAGAACTTCAGCGTGGCTTCGAGCGTATAGCGGTCATTTTGGGGACGAAGGTAGGCGTGCTGCAAGCCCACCGTCTGGGATCCTCCGACCTGGCAGCGAGAGGCAACCTTACGACCCAGCTGTGCGTATTCGAGACCGAGGAGGAGGCTTTCCATTTTCTGCGCCAGAGCGCAGCTACGGCGGCTAGCCCAGGCCGCGCCTCCGTTCGGCCCAGCCGCCCGCCCCGCCGGTGAGCTCCTTCGACGGCTCGACGTAGCTCTGGAATCGGGTAGCGTCGTCATCCGTATATGCGAGGCAGGCCGCCCTGGCGCGCATCGAAAAGTTGAGCGACAGCACGCACCGACGGGGCCGCTGCGACTCGGGCCGGCAGCTGCGGTCGTCGCTGCTCAGGACCGGCAGCTAGGAGTGCTAGCAGCTGGTGGCCTCGACGGCCCTTTGAATGCTCGCGGCCGCCTCGGCCGGCGACACGTCATCCGTGTCGATGCTGGCGATGGGGGACGGCAGGGACGGGAACTCGAAGGCGCCCTGCGCTTCGAGCTGGCAGTACAGTTTCGGATCCGTCAGCTTCCCGAATTCCGAACGACTCGGATTGTTCAGCCGCCTCAGTATGCTCGCTCGCGAACAAGCCAGCTGAAAGAAGAGCACTCGCCCACCCGTCGCTTCCACCGAAGAGACCAGCTCCTCGATCAGCTTTGGTGCCACGCTGGCCTCGGGGTGGAAGGTGAAGATGAACGAGCGCCCTGCCGCTGCAGCCTCAGAGAAGGCGGCGCGCCAAATCGTTGCGCGCAGCCGGTTGAACGAGGGCGAACCAAACTCGAAGAGAGCCTTCGCGGCGTCTACCGCTAAATGGTTGTGAAACAGCGGAAGGCCCGTTCGGATCGCCACCTGGTGGCCGATAGTGTATTTGCCTGAAGCCGCTGGGCCGTGAATGAAAACGACGTGCATGGGTCAGCTCCCCGTATAGTGCCTCGACGTGTCGCAGTGCACCAAGGTTGGTCCACGAAGGTTGGTGCACGAAGCCTGGTGCACGAAGGCTGGGCCGAAAACTCCGGCGCCGCAGCGACGCCGCCCTGAGCGACGCGGCGGCGTTGCTGGAAACCTCGAAGGATGCGGCACTTGCACGAGCCCGGCGGCGGCTCGCCGTGGGTCGCTATCGGGTGGATGGTCGCCTCCCGCCTGCAGCTGGAGTGGTGGCCGCTTCCACCCAGCGCAACGCTCCGCCGCAACGCTCACAGTGCTCGAGGTCAGCGCGGAACACGTGTCCGAGGAGCCAACTTAAGCGGCTGCAGCCCGCCGAGCGGGGCTTGGCCTCAGCAGCGGAGCCGACGGGAAGCGCGAGCTGATCGCCCGGTGCTGGGGGGCGGAGTGAACCTGCCGGGCTCGGCAGAGGGGGTGGGCGTCACTTCGGATCGCGAGGAGTGATGACTCGACAGGACCCCGAAATAGCGCAGCAGGTGCATGCGGGGAGCGGGCACTGCAGCGCAGTGCCGCACCAAGAGGTCGTGAGGCTCGAGCAGGCCAGAAGGCAATCAGACCCGCTTCCCGTGCCCGCATCATCTACTGGGAGTGCTGAACGCCGTCGCCGTGGCCCCGAGTCTACTGCCACAGTCTGCTTGGCTGCCTGTGGTACTGCCCAACGGCCTCGGCGATCTCGGGAAAACCGAGGCTGAGGTGTTCGTCGGTTTACTCTTTCGCCTGCACCCCAGCTCGGCAAAGGTGCGCGCACGATCGTCGGGCCGACGGCTCAGGCTACGCGCTCGGCTCGCCGAAGTTTACCCTGCTCTTCGAGACGCTGATGAACGCTCTCGGCACTGAGCTCGAGGCCGTTCGGCCACGAAAGTGCTCCGAGCTCGATGAAGAACCTTCGAAAGAAGACGGGATCCTGCCACGCCTTCGTAAGCACGGTACTGCGAGCGAAGAGCGGCGCCAAATCATAGTCGCCCACGGACCCGTCGGAGAACTCCACCCGCACGAGGAAGTCATGAAGGTGTGTGGCTCTGAGAATCTTAATCACTGTCCGCTCCTGCAATTCTCTCGAGCGGCTCCAGGGCTCGAGCTCTACTCCAGTTGACCATCAGCTCGTTCTGTCGATCCAGACACCACTCCCGGACCAGTTTGGCGGCCTTCTTCGGAAGGTGGCCTTTGGAGATGTCGCCCGTTGCTATATCCACGAACGCCTCGTGCCCTTGATACTCGACGTGAATGTGCGGAGGTGGATGATCATCGTGATACATGCGAACGTAGATGCCGAAGAAGTACGATATGACGGGCATTGCAACGCTGTTCGTTGGTGCAGTCTAGCCCACGCGGCGTGGGCCGTCATCCCCTATCTGGGCCCGAGAGCCAACAGTGCTCGCGGGGTCGAATCAACTGGGGCCGCGGCCACCTCAGGCTTTGCTGTGTGATCCGCTGGTATCTCGGCTTTGCCGTGCGGGAAGCGCGAGCTGATCGCCCTGCGCTGTGTGCGGAGTGATCACCGGTGCGAATCTCGCCGTTCCAATGGCTGACCAGCGCCTGTGGGGTCTAATTGGCTGATCTGTGCGGCTCAATGCTTGCTGAGCCGATCGATCGTCACCTCTCGCGGCGAGCTCATGCCGATGGGGCTGCACGGCGATTCTGCCGACTTCAAGGCGGAATCGACCAAGGCGTCCGCGTAGCTCAGGTGGCTTTCGAGCATGAACGCAAAATCGTTCATCGACCCGAGGACCGTGCGGCTCGCGGTAGTGCTGATCGTCACCTCTAGCATGGCAGCGATCTCGACTTCGACCACCGTCCCCGAGAGCCCAATGGCGCGAAGCATCTCGCCCACCGCGGCCGTCAACCTGACTGCTACGGGTTCGGTGCCCTTGGCCGGGATCACTATGGGCAGCAAGGTCTTCTCGCTCACGCACAGGATCAGCTGCTGAGGCTTAGTGTAGAGCAGGTTGGCGTACCAGTCGCCGAGCTGTGTTGTTGCCGCAGGTGGGCACGGCTCCGGACGGACCTTCAGTCGCTTCAGGAGGGAACGGGCGCAGCGCAGGGTGAACACAGGTTACGCTCGGTCGCCCGCCAAGACCTCGGCGAGCAGACTCCTCACGCTATCCTGGTCGACGCGATCCACGCTAGGAGGGGCATTCTAGAGTCGCTGACTAACGCGCGCTGGCGAGCTCATGCCTGTGCGACGTATCCAGATCTGCGAGCCGCTCAGGTGCCGGCGCGGCTGGGCGGGTCTCCCCACTCGACGGGGCGTCACCTGGACGCCGCCGCGGAGGACAGGGCTCGGCTTTTGGGCCATAGTCGCCGCGAATGAACCTCCTATCTGCTCGTAGCAGGGGCGGCGCGCTCGACGTGGCCGTGAACGATTACCGCCTGATCCGCCGCCGGGGGCCCGCGCAATGAGCGCCATCCGTTGGATCATCGCCTGGGGCCTCGGTTTGTGCCTACTCCATTTGGCGCCGTCCGTTTCCGCGCAAGAGACCGAGCGGCGTTACCTCTCGGGCCACGGCCCCAAGGACGCGGTGCCCTGGCAATTCACGGTCACCGGAGGGCGGCGGAAGGGGGAGAAGACCACGATCCCCGTGCCTTCGCACTGGGAGCAGCACGGCTTCGGCGCCTACGACTACGGCCAGGAGCAGAACAAGGCGAGCGAGCACGGCCTCTACGCGCTCCGCTTCAAGGTTCCCTCGGAGTGGGCCAAGCGCCGGGTGCGCCTCGTGTTCGCCGGGGTGATGACGGACGCGCAGGTGAGTCTGAATGGCCAGCCCGCGGGACCCGTGCACCAGGGCGGCTTCAACGAGTTCCGGTTCGATGTCAGCGCGCTCCTGAAGTTCGACGCCGAGAACCTGCTCGAGGTGGACGTGTCCAAGGTCTCGGCCAACGCTCTCACCGAGCGCGCCGAGCGCGGGGGGGACTACTGGGTCTTCGGTGGCATCTATCGCCCGGTATGGCTGGAGGCGAGCCCTCCGCAGTCGATCGAGCACGTGGCCATCGACGCCCGAGCGGACGGGAGCCTCAGCGCCGACATCGTCTTCGGATGGATCTTCGACAAGTCGCGCCCCGACGGACCGACGCAGTCGCCGGAGGACGTGGAGGCGCAGATCTTCGACGCTGCCGGCAAGCCGCTCGGCGCTGCCTTCGGAGCCCGGATCCCCGCCGGAGGGACGGGGCGGCTGCGCATTGCAACCCGCGCCGCTGGCCCGCGCCTGTGGACGGCGGAGACGCCGAACCTCTACACGCTGCGCGTGACCCGCCGGCGCGGCGGCGCGGCCGTCCACACCGTGAACACGCGCTTCGGCTTCCGCACCTTCGAGGTACGTGATGGCGTGGGGCTCTTCCTCAACGGCCAGCGCATCTTGCTGAAGGGGGTCAACCGACACAGCTTCCGTCCCGCGACGGGTCGTTCCCTCGACCGTGAGGACGCCTACGCCGACGTGCGGCTCATGCGTTCCATGAACATGAACGCCGTGCGGATGTCCCACTACGCCCCCGACGCCGCCTTCCTCGATGCCTGTGACGAGCTCGGCCTGTACGTGCTCGACGAGCTCAGCGGTTGGCAGAATGCCCACGACACCGCCGTGGGCCGCATCCTCGTGCGCGAGCTCGTGGAGCGTGACGTGAACCACCCCAGCATCCTCTTCTGGGACAACGGCAACGAAGGGGGCTGGAACCGGGATCTCGATGGCGACTTTGCCCTCTACGACCCGCAGTCGCGGCGCGTGCTGCACCCGTGGGATCCCTTCGGCGGCATCGACACCAAGCACTACACGTCGTTCGCCGAGCACGCGCGGCGCCTGCGCGGTCCGCATCTGGTGATGCCCACCGAGATCCTGCATGGGCTCTACGACGGCGGCATGGGCGCCGGGCTCGACGACTATTGGCGCGCGATCACCGACTCGCCCTTCGGGGCCGGCGCCTTCCTCTGGGACCTGGCCGACGAGGGGCTCGTGCGCACGGACCAAGGGGGCCGCGTCGATGTCTACAGCACGTTCGCGCCGGACGGCCTCGTCGGGCCCCGCTTCGAGAAAGAGGGGAGCTACCACGCCGTGCGCGAGATCTGGTCGCCGGTGCAGGCCAAGGCTCCCGTGCTGGACGAGAAGTTCACGGGCGCCGTCACGCTCGAGAACCGTTACGACTTCACCTCCCTCGCGCGCTTGCGCTTCACCTGGCGCTGGCTGTCCTTCGCGCGGGGCGAGCGGGTGCTGGCCGAAGGCAATCTTCTCGGGCCCGAGGTGGCGCCGCACGCCCGCGGCACGCTGTCTCTTCCTCTGCCACCAGGCTGGCGGGAGGCGGACGCCCTCGCGCTCACCGCCGCGGACCCCGGGGGGCAGCCGCTGTGGACGTGGACGTGGGCCACGCCGCGCCTGGCCGAGCGCATGGCAGCCGCCTTCACTCCCTCGAGCAGCGGGCGCCCGCGCCTGAGCAAGGCACCGGACCGCCTGGAGCTCGCCGCGGGAGCGGTCACGGCTCGGTTCGATCCGCGCACGGGAGCGCTCGTGGATCTACGCCGCGGAGCGAAGGCGTTCGCCCTCGGCCAGGGGCCACGCCTCACCTATGCTCGTCCCCCGGCGGCGAACGCCGTCACGTGGCTCGACGCCCGCGCCGAACGCACCACGAGCGAAGAAACGCGGCTCTTGAACGCGCCGCAGCTCGCGAACGTGGTCGAGGTGGAGCTCGATCTACCAACGGGCACTCCGTACGGAGGCATGAAGCTCGAGCTCTCGCCCGACGGCCGGCGCTGGAAGACAGTGTACGACGGCACCCGCCGTCCCGGGGATGGGGCTCGCTACGACTTCCCGCCACAGACCGTGTCCGCGCTGCGCATCTCGAAGGCCCGGCGCTCCAGCGGCGAACCCGTGGCCACGAAGACCGTGCGCGTGGGCTACGAAGCTGCGCGCTTCCCGGCGCCGGCGCCGGCGGAGAGCTCGCAGATATCGAGCGGAGAAGGCAAGGATCCCTCAGGCAAGGGGACGGTCGCCTGGATCGAGGTCCGTGCAGCGAACGGGCTCCACTTTCGCTGGACGCTCGACGGCGCGGGAGCTCTGCGCCTCGACTACGACTACACGTTGTCGGGCGACTTCGTCTATCACGGGATCACCTTCGATCACCCCGAGCCAGCGATGAAGTCCCTGACCTGGCTCGGCGAGGGCCCGTACCGGGTCTGGCAGAACCGCCAGCAGGGCACCTGGCTCGGCCTGCACCAGGTGGCTCGCGACGATCAACAACCGGGCGAAGCCTGGCAGTACCCCGAGTTCCAGGGCTATCGCCGCGGCGTGCGCTGGGCGCGGCTCGACACCGTCGCGGGTCCCTTGCGGTTCACCTTGGCCACGCCGGACACGTACCTGCACCCCTACCTACGAATTGGCACACCGCGCATCACCCATCCCCAGACCACGGCCGAGTTCCCGGCGGGGGACATCTCGTTTCTGCATGGCATCGCCGGCATGGGATCGAAGTTCAAGCCGCCCGCCGACTCGGGCCCCGCCGCCCTGCCCGCGAAGGCCGACGGGCAATACCGGGGCAGCGTGCTGTTCGAGGTTCCGTAGAGCGGCGCGTATGGCGAGGAGCGGAAGTCGAGAACACGGAGATCAATCGACCCGATACGGCGTGTCTTTGACCGCGGGCCGTGTTTCGTACGCACGGCAGAACTCGTTCAGCCTGGCGTAGGGCTCCGTCGAGAGTGCCTCTCGAAAGGGCAGGTGCCGCACGAGGCAGTAGAGGGTGAGCTCGAGGTAGCTCAGGTCTCTGTTCTCGGGCAGCCGAGCGAGCACTCCATCGACGTGGCGTTCGAGCCATTCGACGCTGTTGGTCAAGCTCTGGAGTAGCTTGGCTGCGTGCGCGCCGTCCCTCTCGCCGAAGAAGCGGCTCATCAAGAGCGTGACCTCGGTCGACATGGCCTGGAGAACGAGCTCCTGAGCGTTGGCGAGCACGGGTTGCTCCAGATCTTCAGGCCATACAACGCGCAGCTGCTGCGCCGAACGGCGCCAGAGCTCGCGGCAAATGTTGAGCGAGCCGAACCATTCGCCGCCCGGCGCGCGGAGGATGGGAACCTTGAGCGCCGGATTGCCCGCGTAGTCCGCCTGGGCGAAGAGGCGGAGATCGGGCACGACTTGAAACGCAGACTCCAGACGCGCCTCGGCCGCGAAGATGCGCGTGACGCGGGTGAAGTGCGACGTGGAGCGGCCGACGATGGTGAGCTCGGGGGAGCTAGCAGTTGCCATGGTGGGTCCCAAGTGTAGGGTGCTCACGCCGATATGGCGAGGCCGCCGTCGTCGAGCTCTCGGCCGATCTAGGCGCCGGGGCCCAGGCGCCATAGGCCGTCGCCAGTGCTCCCCACGGCGGCCCGCGCGGCACCGAGGCGGGCTCGCCGTGTACGGGGTCCCCCAGTACGACGCCGCACAGCAGCGAGAGCAGTGCGGCTGAAAGCCGGTGGCGCCGTGCTAGCGTCCCTTTCGCGATCAAACGCGCGTCGAGGCTCTCACCATCGAGTAGCTCCATCGGCGCCCAGGGCAGGCGCGGCGAAGCCCTCGGAACGACAGGCCCCGCCGTCGCATCACACGACTCGGCGCTCGCGCACTCGTCCCGAACTCCAAATCGGATGCCGCCTTCGTCGCAGACCTGGAGCTGCGCGCGCTGGCACCGGAATGTCCGAGCCGTGCACGTTGCGCACTCTGGCCCGCTGCCTCGTGCACAACGGTCCGCGCTCGCACAAACGTTGACTACCGCGGCAGCCCGGTCGGGCCCGCACACCAAGCGTACCATGTGCTCGTGGCTCTCGGTCACGTGACTGCGCTGCGTGCTGGTCAAATGTGAGCAGCTGTCAACCGAGCCGCTCTGGCTGCGCTGGAGGCGGGGCGGGGCAGGTGGACCGGGCCGCGCCGGGGGAAGAGGCCGCGGTGCCGGCGGTAGCGATTTCGGGTTGATATCGTAAAACCATTTGGTATAGTAAACCTTATGGTTTTAGATCGATCGCCCCGGCTGGACGTCGTTTTTCACGCCCTGGCCCACCCCGCTCGGCGCGCGATCATCCGGCAACTCTCCGGGGGGGAACGCAACCTCAGCGAGCTCGCGGCACCGCTCAGAATGACCTTCCCCGCGGCTACCAAGCACGTGCGCGTGCTGGAGGCGGCCAGGCTCGTCCGTCGCAGGGTCGCCGGGCGGCAGCATCTCTGCCGCCTCGAGGCGGCGCCGCTGAAGGAAGCGATGCTCTGGACCGAGTCGTTCCGTCAAAACTGGGAGGCCCGGTTCGAGGCGCTGGACTCGCTGCTCGAGGAGATGAAGTCCGAGGAGCAATCGCGTGCTCGTCGCCGCTGAGCGGCTCACCCCCGCCAAGCTGCGGCCACTCACCTTCAATTGTCAGTCACAAGGACCATCATGAACCCCATCTCCGCCACAGCTCCAAAATACCTGCAGATCTCCACGCCCACGGACACCAGCATCGTCCTCGTCCGCGCGTTCAACGCGCCTCGTCGGCTGGTTTGGGAGGCCATGTTCACTCCGGACAAGATGCGCCGTTGGATGCTGCCTCCGCCGGGCTGGATCCTGACCACCTGCCAGTGCGAGCCTCGCGTGGGCGGCGCGCTCGACCTGGCCTGGAAGAGCGAAGAGGCCGACCCGGCCATGACGCTCCGGGGCAAATTCACGGAGGTCGTCCTGTACGAGCGAGCCGTTCACACCGAAACGATGGCGTTGGCCTCTGGCCAGGAGATCGGCTCGCTGCTGGAAAAACACGAGTTCGCCGAGGAAGGCAGCGCCACCACGATGCGCATCACTCAAACGTACGACTCGAAAGAAGCCCGTGATGGCGCGATCGCGTCCGGCATGGACCAGGGCATGGAGGCCTGCTACCAGCAGCTGGACGCCGAGCTCGTGTAAGGGTGCTCACAAGCCCTTGACGTAGCCGAGGGACCAATGAGCACCCTAGCGTGCTCATCTCTGGTGCCTGTAGATACGCAGGGCTCACGGACCGAGCCCAGCAGATCATCACGTGGCTTGCTGTTGGCCTTTCTTCGCCCTTGCTCTGCGGGCGTGGTGGGTCACCCGACGGCCTGTTAGAATCCTCACGTGACTGAAAAACCGAAGGCGTCTCCTCTGTCCCTCGATGTCAAGGTCAACGCCGCGAAGGAACTCGGCGAGATCTCAAGGAACTTTCTCAAGCCCATAGAGGTCTTGCGTGAAGCGTTGGCCAATGGATACGACGCCGGCGCAACGGAGATACTCATCAGATCGCCTGCGTCGGGTCCGAGAAAAGGACAGGAAAGCGTTCCAGAGGCGACTGGAGAGATACAATCGGAAGATGTGGTGCACGATCCGCATTCCGCCGGATCCCGCGCGGCAGCCGGAACGTTGCGGCCTACTCAGCGCGTCGTGCGACCACGGAGCGGTCGAGCGCAGCAGCCTGTGGGGCGCGCGCTGAGCCGAATCGCGCGGAGCGTCTGCTGTGGTGGCGCCGGCGGTGACGGACTCCGGGGGAGGCCGTGTGTCCGCCGAACCAGCAGGTTTACATCGCCACCGAAGGGGCGAGCACGTGTACGCCAATCCCGTTCACGAATCACCCAGACCTGGGGCCTTGCGCCGCAGGCTACGCCCTGGACCTCGCTACCCGAGAGACAGTTCTGCCTCCCTACTGATTGATTGAGGCGGCCGGAGCTACCTAGCTCGCCGGCCCAGCTCAGCTGAGGCTTGAAAGCGGCTAGCGTTTCATGGCAGCACCGAGGCGACTGCCGAGGCCCGCTTGAAAGACTCACCCTCCGAGAAGACGCCGACGGGACGGCCGCCGTTGGTAGCGACCGAGGAGGCCGGGAGTGCGCCGCCTTCGTCGATGTTCTCTCCGAAGCTCGAGACCAGCGAGGGGCTGAGCGTCGGCGACCTCCGCGACATGTGGACGGTGGTCACGAAGGATGAGCGGGTGGAGGGCTTCGCGAGCCTGCCGCGCACCGACGCTGAGGAGTTCTTTCTGGGGCTGGCCGAGCGTGACAGCGCGGAGCTCTTACTGGCCCTGCCGCGCGACGAGCAGCGCGCCTGGATGCGCCTCTTGCCCCCGGATGACGCGGCGGACCTCGTGCAGGCTGCGCCGGCAGATGAAAAAGCGCGCCTCTTGGCCCTGCTGGACAAGGCCACTCGCAAGGAGGTGAACGCGCTCTTGGCGTACGCGGAGGACGAAGCGGGGGGGCTGATGAACCCGCGTTTTGCGCGGGTGCGGCCGGACGCGACGGTGGACGAAGCCATCAGCTACCTGCGCAAGCAATCGCGCGGGCGTATCGAGACGCTCTACTCCGTCTACGTGCTCGACGAGCAGCAGCGGCTGCTCGGCGTCGTCTCGTTTCGCGAGCTCTTCGCGGCGCTGCCGGACACCCAGGTGCGCGAGCTGATGCACACGGACGTCGTGACCGTGCAAGACGACCAGGATCAGGAGGCGGTGAGCCGAATCTTCGCGCAGCACGACTTGAGCGCGATCCCCGTGCTGGACGCGACGGGCTGCGTCAAAGGTATCGTCACGGTCGACGACATCGTCGACGTGGTCAATGAGGAGGCGACCGAGGATATTCAAAAGGTGGGCGGCATGGAGGCGCTCGGCGCGCCCTACATGAACATCGGCTTTGGCAGCATGCTACGCAAGCGCGGCGGCTGGCTGGCGGCTCTGTTTCTGGGTGAGACGCTGACCGCCACGGCGATGTCGCATTTCGAGGGCGAGATCGAGCGCGCCGTGGTCCTGGCGTTGTTCGTGCCCCTCATCATCTCGAGCGGCGGCAACTCCGGGTCGCAGGCCACGACGCTGGTGATCCGCGCCATGGCGTTGGGGGAGGTCCAGCTGCGCGATTGGTGGCGGGTGGTTCGCAGGGAGCTCGCCACCGGCGTGGCGCTCGGCACGCTGCTCGGGGTGATTGGGTTCTTGCGCATCGTGCTCTGGCAGGCCGTGAGCCCCATCTACGGTGACCACTACCTCCTCGTGGCGCTCACGGTGGCGTCCAGCCTGATCGGCGTGGTCATGTTTGGCACGACGGTCGGCTCGCTCTTGCCGTTCATCTTGCGCCGGCTCAACCTCGACCCCGCGAGCGCCTCGGCGCCCTTCGTAGCGACGCTGGTCGACGTCACGGGGCTCGTGATCTACTTCACGGTGGCGAGCATGTTGCTCGCCGGCACCCTGCTCTGAGCGTGCGTTGGACGGAGCGCGTCAGTCTTCAGCCCGCCCGCGCCGTGCGTGGCAGGGTGACGCTGAAGACGGTGCCCGTGTGGAGCGTGGAGCGCGCTTGTACCGTGCCGCCGTGCGCCCTGACGATGCTGTCCACGATGAAGAGGCCGAGCCCGATGCTGCGGCTTTGCAGATCCACCTTGGCCACTCCACGGCTCAGGGGCTTGAACAGGTGAGGCAAGAGCTCTGCCGCGATGACCTCGCCGCGGTTCTCGACATCGAGCGTCACCGCCTCGGCAGTTGCGCCCCGGACGCGCACGGTCACCTTCGAGTCTGCCGGTGAGTATTTCAGCGCGTTGCCGACCAGGTTCATGATCAGCTGCGCGATGCGGTCTGGGTCCCACTCGCCCGAGGGGTCACCCTCCTTGACCAGCTCGAGCATCCGGTTCTGGTGCAGCTGCTGCAGCTCCTCCAGCACCTGCGCGGCGTGCGCGTGCAGGTCCAACGCCTTGCGCTCTACGGGGATGCCGCCGCCGAGCCGCGCCTGGGTGAAGTCGAGCAGGTCGCGGATCATGCGCGCGGCGCGCTCGGCGTTGGCCAGGATGCGTTGCACGCCCACTTTGCTCTTCGCCTCGAGCCCGTCCTTTCGCAGCAGCATCTCCGCGCCCAGGGCAATGGCGTGGAGCGGGTTTCTGAGGTCATGGCTGACGATGCCGATGAGCTGCTGCTCGAACTCGGCACGCCGCTTGACCTCCTCCTCGGCGACTTGTTGCTGCGTGATGTCGGTGGCGAACCCCTCGATGAGCTCGACGCCGCCGTCCCGGTGGTAGCGCGCGACCGAGCGCTCCCACACCCAGCGCTCGTGGCCGAGCTGGGTACGAATTCGATAGGTGATGGTGAGCTGCCGGCGCTCCGCGAAGGCTGCCGCCGTCTCGCGTCCGACACGTGCCAGGTCGTCCTTGTGGATGATGGTGGCCCAGGTGACACGGCCGCCCTCGTAGAAGTCCTCCGGGACCCATCCCGTCAGGGCCAGGCAGCCTTCGCTGCCGAACTCGAAGTGCCAGGGGGGCTGGGGCTTACGCCGGAACGCCATGCCGGGCAGGTTGCCCATGAGCGCCGACAAGGTCCGCTCCCGCTCGAGCAGCCTCTGCTCCGCCTGGCGTCGGTCCGCCTTCTCCCGCGCTTCGCGCAGCGCGCGCTCCACGCCCGGCACCAGCCGCTCGAGACGATCCTTGAGCACGTAGTCAGTCGCGCCGCGCTTGAGAAGGTCGATGGCTTTTTCGTCGCCCAGCGCCCCCGAGACGAACAAAAACGGCACCTCGGGGCAGGCCAGGCGAGCGGCGGAGAGCGCCGCCACCCCGTCGAAACCGGGCACGTTGTAGTCGGACAAGATGATGTCGAAACGACCTTCGTTCAACGCGTCGTTGAAGCCGGCATGGCTCTCCACACGCCGCATCTCAAAGCAGAAGCCGGCGTCCTCGAGCCGTGCCTCGATGAGCTCGGCGTCCGCGCGGCTATCCTCGAGCAACAGGATGCGAAGAGGATTGCTCGCCGGCGGCGCCAGATCGCCCTGTGCCGCCGCCGAGCTCACGATGTGCCGCCCTTGGGGACCGAGCCCGGGGGCGGCTGATTGACCACGGCCCAGAACAGCCCGAGCTCGCGCAGGGCCTGTACGAAATCCGGAAAACCCACGGGCTTGACCACGTAAGCATTCACGCCCAGGCCGTAGCTCTTGGCCACGTCGACCTCTTCACGGCTCGACGTCAGCATGACCACGGGGGTGGACTTCAGTGCCGCGTCGGTCTTGACTCGTTCGAGCACCTTCAGGCCGTCCACCTTCGGTAGCTTCAAATCGAGCAGGACCACCGCGGGGTTGCCGTCGGGGCGGCCTGCGTGCGCACCGCCCTTGTACAGGTAGTCGAGCGCCTCTTGCCCGTCCTTCACCCAGACGACCTCGTTGGCGAGCCCGCTTTCGTCGAGAGCCGTCAGCGTCAGCTCCGCGTCGTTGGGGCTGTCTTCCACGAGCAACACACGTTTGAGTTCGGTCATATTTTAGTTACTAACTCCCCGGGGCTCTGCGTCGGGCAGAGTAAAGTGGAACGTCGCGCCGTGCTCGAGCTCGCCTTCCGCCCAGGTGCGGCCGCCGTGGCGGCTGACCACGCGGCGCACGTTGGCGAGGCCGATGCCCGTCCCTTCGAACTGCTCCGAGGTGTGTAAGCGCTGGAACACACCAAATAACTGGCCGACGTGCTGCATCTCGAAACCCACCCCGTTGTCCTTGACCCACACGTGCACTTCGCCCGCTTCGCGCTGCGCCTTCACCTCGATGCGCGCCTCCGGCTTGGGCTTGGAGTACTTGAGCGCGTTGGACAGCAGGTTCTTGATCACGAGCCGCAACATGGCCGGGTCCCCTTGCACCTCCGGCAACTCTCCTAGCTCCCAGTGCACCACACGGCCCTCAAACTCCGCGCTGAGCTCTCGACGGACCTCCTCGACCAGCGGCGAGAGCGGCACGTTCGTCCTCCGAAGCTCGGTCCGGCCCATGCGGCTAAACGACAACAGATCGTCGACGAGCTGACCCCCTCGGTGCGCCGACTCGGAGATGGTACGTACGTAGCCCTTTGCCTTCTCGTCCAGCAGCGCGCCTGCCCGCCGCTCGAGGAGCTGTGAAAAGCCCATGATGTGGCGCAGCGGCGCCCGAAGATCGTGAGAGACAGAATAGCTGAAGGACTCGAGCTCGCGGTTCACCTCGGTGAGCTGGGCGGTCCTCTCTTGGACGCGCCGCTCGAGCGACTGATTGAGCTGTCGGAGCTCTTCCTCTACGGAGATGCGGCGGATGCCGAGCGAGAGCGTGGCCGCGACGCGCTCGAGCGTCTGCACGGCCTCTTCCGTCAGCACCTTTCGAGAGAACATGGCCAGCACGCCGATCAAGCGTTCGCCGATCAACAGCGGGTAACCGGCGAAGGCCACCATCCCTTCCTTCTTCGCCCATTCCTGGTTGCCGACGCGCGGATCACCGAGCACCTGATTGGTGACGTGCGGCGCGCGCTCTCGTGCGATGAGGCCGATCTTGAGCTGACCCACCGGCACTCGCGCATGCAGGCCGTTGGTGTGCGTGTAGAGCCCCGCGCTGGCGCAGAGCTCCAGCACTTGATCGGCCTCGTTGAGCAGCCAGATGCGCGCGAAGGCCGCATCCAGGTGGCGGACGATGGCCTCGACGCAGGACTGCAGCACCTGCGACGTCTCTGCCGGCTCAGTGAGGGTGAGCCCGACGTCTCCAAACAGCGCGTTATGGCGACTCCGCTGGATGCGTTGCGCCTCTGCCAGCCGACGCTCGGTTTCGTCCCGGGCGATCAACACCCCGCCCGCGGCTGAGCCGTCGTGGCGGCGCAGGGGGCTCGCGGTACCGGCCAGGATGCGCTGGCTGCCATCGGGGCGCCTCACGAGCCATTCGGCCCCTCGCACATTTTCCCCGCGCACGGCGCGGTGCAGCGGCGTTTCCTCTAGGGTGAGGGGGGTGCCGTCGAGGCGGTACAGACCAAATGTACGGGCCCAGTCCTTGGCTTGTACTTCCTGCTGCGTGACCCCGTGCTGCCGCTCCGCCTCCGGGTTGAAGACGCGGAGCATGCCGTGTTCGTCGGCCATGATGATCGCGTCGCCGCTCTGCTCGACCAGGAGCCGCAACACTCGCTTTTGCTCTTCGGCGTCCGCGCGGGCCGAGCTTTCGCGCGTGAGCGCGCGTTCCAGCGCCTGCTCCGCCTGCTTTTCTTGCGTGATGTCGCGAGCGGCCGCGTAACACAGACCCCGCGCGAGCACGGCCGTTGCGGCCCAGGAGAGCCACTTGTGGCTGCCGTCCTTGCAGCGGTAGCGGGTCTCGAAACGCACCGTGGACAAGCCGCGCCCGAGCTCGCGGAGCTTCTCCCTCGCGTCGGCGACGTCCTCGGGGTGGACCAGCTCGAGCAGCGGCTTCTGATCGAGCTCCTGCGCGGCCCACCCGAGCGTCTTTGGGAAGGCCGGGTTGACGCGCCGAAAGCGCGCCTCGAGATCGGTGACCGCGAACATGTCCGGAGCGAGCTGGAAGAAGAGCTCCTTCTCCGCCTCTGTCTCTCGCAACGCTTGCTCGTGCTCGCGCAGCGTACCTTGCAGCAGCGCGAGCTCACGCGCCTGAAGCAGCGTTGCCTGGCGGCGCACCTGCTCTCTGGCGAGAAACAAATCGACGAAGACCGAGACCTTCGAACGGACCACCGCGGGTGAGTACGGCTTCTTCAGATAGTCCACCGCGCCGTGTGCATAGGCATCTAGCACTTCGTCTTGCTCACCCTCCGCCGCGGTCATCAAGATCACCGGCGTACGCTGATGGCGCGCTTGCTTGCGCAACAAGCTCGTGGCCTCCAGCCCGCTCATGCCCGGCATCCGTACGTCCATCAGCACCGCTGCGAAATCTTCCTCCAGGGCGAGCCTCAGCGCTTCTTCTCCCGAAGCCGCCTTTACCAGCTTGTGGCCGAGCGGCGCCAACGTGGCTTCGAGCGCGGTGAGGTTAGCCCGATGATCATCGACCAGCAGGATCGCGGCGGCCCCGCGCGCGGCCGCAGAAACCTCGGCCTCCAAGTCGGCCCGCCATGGCGATGAGCTCACGCGGCGGCTCTACTCAGGTCTACACTCGGATCGAAATGGCCGCCGGATGAGCGCACCGAACCGCGATCGCAGATTTCCATTTTCTGGCGCACCCTACCCGGCTTCTCGACAGGCGGGTAGGTGAGAACAGTTCCCCTCGCCGCACCGTCGGCTCCCAGCGAGGCATGGGGCGATCTGGTACTTTGCTGGTACTTTGCTCCCAAACGGGCACCTTTCGACTCGAAAAGCGTCGGCCCTTCAGGCGTCGGTAGGCCGCGGTCGAGCGCGCGACACGCCAAGTCCCAAACTGAGCCGCAACTGCAGCGCATCCGCTCGGATGTGGACCTCCGCCAGCTGCGCCTGAATCAGGAAATCCTTCAGCGGTTCAAATCTCCCGGGCAAGCGCGCCGCGATAGACAGGCTGCGCATGAAATCCCAATGCATCCCCAGGCGCTCGGGCTCGAGCGATTCGTTCACCTTCGGGATCAGCACGTTCTCGACGATGGCGGGGACGCCCTCCAGGTCCGCTTGCTCGACGGTCAGCTTGAAATGGAGCCGCTGCCCGTGCTCCGTCACGACCACGTGAGGCGTAAACAGCACCTGCAGCCGCCGGATCTCGAACGGCAGCCGGATGCCGGCGATCTCGTATAGAATGCGCCCATTCGATACGATCGATACCCCTTGCCCCGGGATCAGCCGGACCTCGCTCGGCCTCTCGATCTCCACCCAGCGCCGGTCCTCGTCGACATCGGTCAGGTGGATCCGCACCGGGCCTACCTCGTCGAGCAACTCGGTGATCTCTTCCGAACGCAGAACAACATCGACTTCCACATCGACTGGCATAAAGAGATGGCCGGCGAAAAGCAAACCCGAGTCGCGGCGGCTCGCCGCGGCGGCCTCGCTGTCGGTGGTTCGCCGTGACCGAATGCCTCGGTGCGTGTCACTGCTGCGTGGGACGCCGCGTCACGTTCATGCCGAGCCGCTGGTGTTCGCCCGCACCGTTCGACACGCCGGCATCACTCTTGCTTTTGATGCCGCAGCGCGTCTGATGAACGCGCGAGGGCCGAACTGAGGTGATCGATCATGATTCCGATAGGCGATGACAACCACACCCTGAGAACACCTCTGGTCACCTACGCGCTGCTCCTCGTGCTGCTCGCCGTCTGGATCTTGGTGCAGGGCGGCGGCATGGACGAGATGCGCCTGGCCAGCAGCGTTTGTAACCTGGGGCTCGTCCCCGGCGAGCTCACCGGGGCCGCGGCTGTGGGCGTGAGCGTGCCCTTGGGGGATGGCATCGCGTGTGTGGTCGACCGCGAGCCACTCAACTGGCTTACGCCAATATTCTCCATGTTTCTGCACGGCAGCTGGGGCCATTTGCTCGGTAACGCCGTGTTCTTGTGGGTCTTCGGCAACAACGTCGAAGACAGCATGGGCAGGCTGCGCTTCCTCGGCTTTTACCTCTTGTGCGGCCTGGCCGCGGCGGCGACGCAGATCGCCGTGGGCCCCGGTTCACCGGTGCCGATGGTCGGCGCGTCGGGCGCAATCTCCGGTGTGCTCGGCGGTTATCTGGTGCTGTATCCGCGCGTGCACGTCAAGGTGCTGTTCATCTTGCTGATCTTCATTCGCGTCATTCGGATCCCCGCTTACCTGGTGCTCTTGTGGTGGATTGGCTACCAGATCGTGCTCGGCTTGCCCCAGCTCACGAGCGCCGACCCCGAGGTCTCCTCCGGAGTCGCCTTCTGGGCGCACATCGGGGGATTTGCCGCCGGCGTGGTCCTGATCAAGCTGTTTGCTCGCAAGGACCTCGTGGAGCAGCATCGGGCAGAGCGCGCGGCGCGCATGGCGCCGGTCTGGCAGAGGTGACGGCATGAGCTCACCACTCCCGCTGCCGATCTAGAATCCCATAGGCCGGGCGCCTTGACCCGAGCGTTTGCCTGAATTCGGGCTCCGGTCGCGCGCCCTCTTGCGTCTGAGCGCGAGCGCGAGGAGTAGCGCTAGCGGCGGCCAGGCACCTCCAACGTGAGGGGAAGCTAGACCCTGCAGGCTGCAGTTGAGACCACCACCTTGTACGTGAACGCCCCGTGGGATGCTGGGTGTGCTCTCCACGGGCCCGGTGGGATCTGGAACACCGTCGTCGTCCCGATCGGCCTCGCCGACATCGCAGGTCCCGTCCTGATCGGTGTCTTGCCCGTCATTGCTGACGTCTCCGCCGCTGCGATCGGCGCCCGTGAGGCTGCAATCGTCGCAGCTGTCGCCGTCGACATCCGCGCAGCGGTTCGCGTCGATTGGCTCCCTATCGCTGGTGTCTGACACGCCGTCTTGGTCGTCGTCAGCATCCCCGGAATCGCAAACCCCGTCGGCGTCCGTATCGAGCCCGTCGTTTAGCGCGTCACCTGCGCTTTGGTCCGCGCCCGTGCCGGAGCAGTCATCGCAACCATCCTGGTCGAGGTCGCGGCAGACGTGCGGATTGACCTGATCGCCATCTGCGCCGTTGACGACGCCGTCAGCGTCCAGGTCGGACTCCCCGGCGTCGCAGACACCATCCAAATCGGAGTCCGTTCCATCATCGCTCGTGGCGCCTCCGCTGTGGTTCGCCCCGGTATGGATGCAATCGTTGCAAGTGTCGTTGTCGACGTCCCGGCAACTCTGCGGATCATTCGGTAGATCATCTAGCAAGTCGGTGACGCCGTCATTGTCGAGGTCGACCTCGCCTGCGTCGCAGGTCCCGTCCAGATCCAGGTCGGGACCGTCGGCTGCGACGTCGCCACCACTATTGTCACCCCCCGTGAATGAACAGTCATCGCAGGTGTCCTGGTCGAGATCGCGACATGATCGGGGGTCGCTCGGTGCGTCGTCCTCCACGTCGGGTACACCGTCGCTGTCGAAGTCAGTCTCACCCGCGTCGCAGATCCCGTCCCCGTCGAAGTCGACGCCGTCGTCGTCGACATCACCCGAGCTTCGATCGGCACCGGTTCGGGTGCAGTCGTCGCACGTGTCCTCATCGGCGTCCTGGCAAACGTTTGGGTCGATGGGATTTTCGTCCTCTCCGTCGGCGACACCGTCCTCATCGCTGTCGCCGTCGCCGAGGTTGCACAACCCGTCGGCGTCCGTGTCCACGCCATCATCACGCGGGTCACCCCCGCTCTCATCGGCGCCTGTTCTCGAGCAATCATCGCAGAAATCGGCGTCGCTGTCCGCACAGAGAGCGGGGTCGAGCGGCTCCGAGTCGTCGCCGTCCAGGACGCCGTCGTTGTCGTCGTCCGTATCCCCAACGTCGCAGCGGCCGTCGACGTCCGTGTCTAGGCCGTCGTTGGAGGAGCTGCCGCCGCTGTCGTTGGCGCCGGTGATGGCGCAGTCGTTGCACGTGTCGGTGTCGAGGTCGCGGCAGAGGTTGGCGTTCGTCGGGGTCGAGTCCGGGCCGTCGAGGACGCCGTCGTTGTCGTCGTCAGGGTCGCCGGCGTTGCAGATCCCGTCGACGTCGGTGTCGATTCCGTCGTTGGAGGTGCTGCCGCCGCTGCTGTTGGCTCCGGTGACGGAGCAGTCGTCGCAGGAGTCGGTGTCGAGGTCGAGGCAGAGGTTGGGGTTGGTGGGGTTTCCGTCGGGGCCGTCGAGGACGCCGTCGTTGTCGTCGTCGGTGTCGCCAGCGTTGCAGATCCCGTCGACGTCGGTGTCGAGGCCGTCGTTGGAGGTGCTGCCGCCGCTGAGGTTGGCACCCGTGTTGGTACAATCGTCGCAGGTGTCGTTGTCGACGTCGCGGCAGCGGCTCGGGTCCGCCAGAGCGACGTCGTCTACGTTGTTGACGCCGTCACTGTCCGTGTCCGGCGAGTTTGTCATGTAGTTCGGGGTGCCGTCGGAGTTGCTGTCGGGACAAGGCCACCCCCCGGGGCACTCCGTGGTGTCCGATAGGCCGTCCGCGTCGCTGTCGCCTACAGCCGGGCCAGCGCCGACCTTATCGTAGGGATTGGGGATCCCGTCGACGTCGGCGTCCGGCAAGAGGATGCTCGGAAAGCCGAACACCGCGTCATTGGCGTCGACGTTGCTCAGAATGCCGTCGCGATCGACGTCCGTGGTGCTGGTATCGATGCGGCCGTCGGCATTCGCGTCCAGCGCCGACCGCCCCGTCTCTGCCACGTCGAAAGCACCGTCTCCATCGCTGTCGAGATCGCGAAAATCACTGGCCGAGTCGCCGTCGGTATTCAGCAGAGCATAATTGCTGACCCCTGAGCCCGCGCTGGTCTCCAGGCTATCTCGGAAGCCATTCGTTCCGACGGCGCCGTCCACCATCCCGTCACTGTTGGCATCCGTCGCGCCATGCCCCGCCTCTTTGACGTCGGGGATGCCGTCATTGTCCGCATCGAGGTCGTTGTGGTTCGGCCTGCGGTCTCCGTCCGTGTCGAACGCCGATAGCGTGGTGTCGCAGACACCGTCGGCACCGCTGTCCGTACAACCGGCGCTGGTCCCGTCCCCACGGTCGCTTGCGTCGCGCCAGTTGGGTATGCCGTCGATGTCGTGGTCTGCGTCCGGGTCTACTCCGAAGGTGTTTTCGCGCGCGTCAGTGACCCCGTCGTTATCGTTATCCAGATCGGAGGGGTTGAGCACGCCGTCGCCGTCCATGTCGGCATCCGTGCCGTCCAGGTAAGCCGGATCGGAAGCGGCGAGTGCCAGCGTGCCCGCTCCCGGTGCCACCCCTGTGCCTGCCAGGTCGACGCTGAGCGAGTTGGCGCTGCTCGATGTGCCAGCGAAGATGCGCAGCGGCCGACTCAAGGTGATGCCCGCATTTTTGAGCGCGCTGAGTGGCACGGAAAAGTCGAGAAAGAAGTCCGCGTCGCCGCCGATGGTGCTGTCCGCGACCGAGACCGCCACGTTGCCCCCTACCGCCATGTTGATCGGGATCGAGCTCAGCTCGGTTTCAGCGGTGTCCTGGGGGCTCCCTGTCGTGCCAGGCGAGGTGTTCTGCGCAAACACCACTCGGCGAGGGTTGCCGGTGCCGTCGATCATCACGGAAAATTCGTAGGCGTTGAAGTTGCCGTCGGTGTCTATCAACAGTCCCCAACCAAACGGCCGTACGTTGCTACCGCTGGTGGGGTCGCTGTTGAGTCGCAAGCGAACGCTAAACTCGAGGTCATCGGCGAAGATGAAGACGGCGGGGAGGCTGCTGCTGCCGACGATTTCACGCCCGTTGTTCGCGCCGTCTGTCTCGATGTCTCCGATGTTCAGGTCGGCTTGCTGGATCGGGATCCAGCTTGCAGCAGGCGGAAAGACGGTGGCTTGGCGCGCCACGCCGAGCTCGAGCGCGTCCTCGACCGGCGCAGAGCACCCGAGCGGCAGCAACAGGCTCAGGGCCAATGCCCAGCGGCTAGGGGGCAGCGCCACAGCGTGACGCCGGATAGGCTGGACGCCGGGAGTTTTTCTAGCCCGTGGACGCTCGTGCATAGACCTCGATAGCTGACGCTGGATAAACATAGCTTCGCGCTGGACCCCTGGACGGCCAGACGGCGACGGCGGCGTCGGCGTAATAGCTCGCGGAACGGTTCCTTCGATCAGTCACCGCAAGCGCTTGTGGGCCATTCGGGGCGACTCGGAGTGTACGCATCACCTCCTGGCGCTGGCTTAACTACGAGCTGGACTGCCCGTCTTTAGGACGTCACCGGTTGATGCCCCGAGACGAGCAGGAGATCTGAGGTGGGAGAATCCGAAGCGGCAAGGCCTTGTAGCGGAAAATTTGGCGGGCCGTCGCGCCGCGCCGCAACGCGGTCCTCGCAGCATGCGCTCATCGTGATTGCATTGCTGGCGTGCGTTGCGGGTGACGCGACAGCAGAAGACGGTTTCGCTCTCAACCGCTTCGAACCCGCCGAGCAAGGCAGCGCCTGGTTCGCGCTCGAGTCGCTGGACTTCCGCGGGCACGGTCGGTTTGCCCTGGGCGTAGTTGGCGATTATGCCTACCAACCGCTCGTGCTCTACGATGAAGCGGACAACAAGGTGCAGGCCGTGCTCAGCGACCAGCTCTACGCCCATGTCGGCGTCAGCGCCGTTTGGTGGGATCGCCTGCGGTTGAGCGCGAGCTTTCCGGTGGTGCTCGTCAGCACGAGTGAAGCTCCCAGCCCTGGGGTGCCGACGGTTGACGTAGCGACGGGAGCGAACTTCGGAGACCTCCGGTTCGGCGCCGACGTGCGTGTGTTGGGCCGATACGGCGACTTCATCAGCCTCGCGTTGGGCACTCACGTACATGCCCCTACCGGTTCGAGCTCAGCCTTCACCGGCGGCAAGTGGCAGGCGCAACCGCACCTGCTCGTCGCGGGACAGCTGGGTAGGTTCGAGTACGCCGCCAGCACTGGGCTCGATGTCCGTGCCAGCGCGAGCTTTGCTGGACAAGAGCTGGGCAGTGAATGGGTATTTGCTGCGAGCAGCGGCGTGCGCCTGTTGAGTAACCGCCTGTTAGTGGGACCTGAGCTCTGGGGCGGGACACTGGTCAGCTCCAGCATGGGAGTCTTCGACAAGGAAGGGACGCCCGTCGAAGTCGTGCTTGGCGCCCACTATCGCTTCCAGGAGTTGAATTTCGGCCTCGGCATGGGGCCTGGGTTGTCGCGCGGCGTTGGTAGCCCGAGCGTGCGCGCCCTGGCCTCTCTGCAGTGGGTTGCCGAACCGGCCGAGCCGACTCTGGAGCGGCCGACTCTCGATCTGGACGCAGACGGGATTGTGGACGCGGACGATGCGTGTCCCACGGAAGCCGGCCGGGCGAGTACGCTCCGAGCCCGTCATGGCTGCCCGTTACCGGGAGACAGTGACGGCGACACCGTCGTCGATCGCAGCGACGCATGCCCGGCTGAACCAGGCGAGGCCACGAGCGCTCCAGCGACGAACGGCTGCCCGCCGCCGGACACGGACGGCGATGGCCTGCTCGATCGAGATGATGCTTGCATCGAACGAGCCGGCCCAACGAGCACGGTCGCGGCGCAAAACGGTTGTCCGCTCCCCATCGATCGGGACGGAGACGCGATCGTCGACGCTCGAGATGCCTGCCCTGACCAGGTGGGGCAACCCAATCCAGACGCCGGCAAGAATGGCTGCCCCGTGGTCAGCGTGCAGGGCGACGAGCTACGAGTGCTCGACCGAATCCAGTTTGAAAACGGCAAAGCCACGCTGACTCCCGAGAGTGAGCCCATCCTGACGGCGGTCGCCCGGCTACTCGAGGAGCACTCGGAAATTCAAAAACTGGACATCCAGGGCCATACTGATGGGCGAGGCCAGCACGGGAGCAACTTGCTGCTCTCCGAGCGCCGCGCCGCAGCCGTGGTGCGCTGGCTCGTCGATCATGGCATCGCAGCGGAGCGCCTGAGCTCACGCGGGTTTGGGCCGGACCGCCCGCTCGAAGGAAATGACACGGACCTCGGTCGCCTGCGAAACCGCCGCGTCGAGTTCCACGTCGTCGAGAGGACAACGGAGGTTCCGGCCCGCCCAGATCGGTAGGCCGCGTTTCACCGGGCAACTCCCGCGGGATTCGAAGCTCTCGAGCGGAGCATCACGGTAAACGTCGGACCCCGCACGATGCCGGAGTTGTCGGCGCAGGCAGGGGGGCAGCACGCATGCCCTTGGGGCGACGTGCAAACGCCCGCGTGGGAGCCCAGCTGCCGCTTCTGCCGAAAGAGTCGGGTGATCGGTTGGGTGCGGTGTTGGGTCAAACCTCGGTCGAGTACTCTCTCCGTCCGCGGTTGGAAACGTCGGCGATGGCCGAGCTGGCGCTCGCGGCAAGCACTGCAATCTTGGACGCGGAACGCACGCTTCGTCGGTGAACGCGAGCCGCGATGAACAGCGCCACCACGGCCCCCGCCCTCTCAAGTTGGGCATTCTCATCGCGTGTCCATAATTCGAATCCCGTTATTTTCGGACGCCGCCTAACGCTTCATGCGAGTCGCCAAAGGATACTGCCCGCCACTGCCAACACGAAAAGAAGCACGATTACTCCAACGAGGATCAACAACACCCTGCCCCCGAACACGAGGGGCGCGGCAATTGCCCCAGGCACGACAAAAGCGACGACGAAACGCAGAGCCTGCGGCCACTCGGCATTCACGACATAACGATGGCTGGCAAAGCTCAGCACCCCCCAAATCACGAGAGCGCCTACGCACCCGGCGTTGCTCGTCACCTCGGCGTGATATTCGCGTTCGGAGAGATAGCGGTTACCTACACGATACCGTGCCATTTCAAGTTCCTCAGAAAGTTCTCGGCTTCGCGAGGTCGAAGACGCACAGGGTACGCCATTGTTCGCCGCAATCGCAATGATCTGCGGCGCAGCCATCTCGCGAAGGGCGACGGGTCAATCAGTCAGCTCTGCTGCGATGCCATCGAGGCTGAGCGGGCCGCTGTGGCACCGGGCGACGCTGCAAAACGACTCCCGAGGTCAGCCGAGATGGTCTTCACGAACCGTGCGTAGAGCACCCCCGTCGCCACGCGGTCTAAACATGGCGAAGCGCGGCGGGTCGTTTAAACGTACGTTCTGTAGGGCAACCGGCAGTGGTTCAGGCGCGGCCCCCGGAGTTGCCGGATCGCCGCGGCATGGCGCGGGCGTCACGTCGACCATGTTGCGAGGCGAAGCAGGATCCGCGACGCATTGGACGCACGCCTCCGCGATCACAGGCACGGCTGCGCGGCTCGGTGCCGTCGGCGTCTGCCAGGCATTGCGCGCACAGGTCTCCGACATCCACATTGCTGAGCGCACATGGCCCCTGATTGCGGCGGGAATGACCGGCCACTCACTAAGATAAGACCCATCCCCCTGGCGAAACGGCCCTCGCCCGAGTGGGTCGGGGCCGTGCTCTACGCGATCCAGCGCGGAGCTGGCTCCGTGGGGAATTCCTAACTGCAACTCGGGTTGCATCGCGTCGCAACGCTGCATAGACTCGCTATTGATGATGGGGCACATCAACAGCATGCTGCTGCGCATGGTCGAGCGGCACCATGGCGAGGACGGCGTGGCTCGCCTCCTTGCGATGGCGGGGCTCTCACCGCGGGAGTACCACCCCGAGGTGATCTACCCCGAGAAGGAATTTCAGGCGCTCTACCGAGCCGCAAAGGATCTCTACGGGCTGGGAGACGAGGCCGCACAGAAGGCGTTTGCCGATTACTTCATGGAGGAATCTCCAAAGAAGTTCCCCGCAATTTTCAAGGTGGCAGGCAGTGCGCGACGGTTGTTCGAGATGGTGCCGACCATCCACAAGCAGTGGCCATCAGCTGCATCCCAGGGCGAGTTTCGCGAGAAAGTGACCCTCGTGAGCTCGGACTCCGACCGCCTCGTGTTCAAGTACGACTCCCCGAACCGACTATGCGGAGTATTGAGGTTCGTTGCGGAGAACGTCCTGTCTCACTATGGCGAGCAGGGCGCGGTGACCGAGACCCAGTGCGCATCGAAAGGCGCAAGATGGTGCGAAGTCGAGGTGCGCTTCTCACCTCCGCCACCCTAGAAGCATCAGCAGGCGCATGGCCCAGAGCGAGCCCCGTTACCGTTCTCTCGTTCGAGAGCAAATCCTGGCGATCGGCGAGACGCTGACCCACGTGATGCTCGGTGATTTTACTGTATTTGCGAGGACTACGCAGCCGGACGAGGACTTTGGCAACCTCTGCGCCATGATCAACGTTGCCATCAATGCCGCGAGGAACGCTCGGAGCGAGTTGCAGGAGGCCAATCGAGAGCTGCAGCAAAGCGAGCGGCGCTTTCGGGCCACCTTCGAGCAAGCTGCCGTTGGGGCAGCTCACGTCGCTCCGGATGGCCGCTGGCTGGAGGTCAATCAGCGCCTTTGTGAGATTGTCGGCTATACGCGCGAGGAGCTGCTGGAGCGCACCTTCCAAGACATCACCTACGCGCCCGACCTCGATACCGACCTAGAGCTCGTTCGGGAAATGCTCGCCGGCGAACGCTCCGCCTACTCGATGGAGAAACGCTACGTTCGCAAGGACGGCACGCTCGTTTGGATTGACCTCACCGTCTCCCTGGTTCGCGACGACCGCGGTGCTCCTCAGTACTTCATCTCCGTCGTCCAGGACATTGCCGCGCGGAAGCTAGCACAGGCAAAACTCGCTCGGGCTGCTGAGGATCTGGAAGCGGAGGTCCTGGAGCGAATACGGGCGGACTCCGCACTGCGCGAGAGTGAGGAGAGCCTTGCAACCACGCTGAACAGTATAGGGGACGCAGTAATTGCGACGGACATCGATGGGCGCATCACGCGCATGAATCCGGTGGCCGAAGACCTTACCGGTTGGGAGCTTTTCGAGGCCCGGGGGAGAGCGCTCAGCGATGTGTTTCGCATCGTGAACGAGGAGACGCGCGCCGCGGTGGAGAGCCCGGCCGAGCAGGTGCTCAGAGATGGGCTCGTCATCGGGATCGCCAACCACGCCATCTTGCTCTCCCGCAACGGCGTGGCTCGCCCCATTACCGATAGCGGTGCCCCGATTCGCGATGCTCACGGGCGGTTGCGTGGCGTCGTTCTAGTTTTTCGAGATCGAACCGAAGAAAGGCAAGCGGAGCAGACGCTACGCGACAGCGAAGCGAGGAAGAGTGCCATTCTCGACGCCGCCCTCGACTCCATCATATCCATGGATCACACGGGCGCGATCACGGAGTTTAATCCGGCTGCGGAAAGAACGTTCGGCTACTCGCGTGCGGATGCCATAGGGCGCTCGCTCGCCGAGCTTCTCATCCCTGCGTCCCTGCGTCAAAAGCATCTGGACGGGCTTCGGCGCTACTTGGCCACAGGGACCGGACCGATTCTGGGCAGGCGTATCGAGATCCAGGCGATCCGCGCCGGCGGACTGGAATTTCCAGTCGAGCTGACGGTCGTGCCTACTCGCTCGGACGGTCCGCCCACATTCACCGCGTACATCCGGGACATCAGCGAACGTCAGCGCACGGCGCAAGCACTGCAGCTGAGCGAGGACGCTGGGGCTCGAGCTGCTCGAGTGGCAGAGCAGCAATCGGCGCATCGAGAACGAGCCGAGGCAGCGCTTCGCCGAACGGAGGAACAACTGCGACAGTCCCAAAAGATGGAAGCGATCGGAACACTCAGCGGGAGTATCGCCCACGATTTCAACAATCTCCTCTCGGTCATTCTCGGCTACTCGGCCCTGCTGATCCAAGATTTGCAGGCTGCCGATCCGATACGTGCTGACCTCGAGCAGATTGTTCGCGCGGGCAAGCGAGCCAACGATCTGACGCGACAACTCCTCGCGTTCAGTCGGCAGCAGGTGCTGGAGCCGAAGGTCATCAATCTCAAAGATTCGATTCCCGGAATGATCAAGATGCTCAGCCGTATCATCGGCGAGCATATCGAGCTGGCCTTCTTGGCGCCCATGACCCTGGGCACGGTGTACGTAGACCCCGGCCAGATCGAACAAGTCCTGCTCAACCTCATCCTGAATGCGCGTGACGCCATGCCGCAGGGCGGCAAGCTCACCATAGAGACCGCCGACATCGAGCTGGACCGAGCCTATGCCGACCAGCACTTGGACATCGAGCCCGGCCGCTACGTCATGCTGAGCGTGAGCGATACGGGAGCCGGCATGGACCGCACGACCTTGGCCAGGATCTTCGAGCCCTTTTTCACGACGAAGGAAAAAGGAAAAGGGAGCGGTCTGGGGCTGTCAACCGTCTTCGGGATTGTGAAACAGAGTGGCGGCAGCATCTGGGCGTACAGCGAGCCAGGCGAAGGGGCGACGTTCAAGATATACCTGCCCTATGCCGGCGGGAACGTGGGCCTGTCTACGCATCCGCTGCCCCTGCCCAGCACCGTGCGCGGCAGCGAAACCGTCTTGCTCGTGGAAGACGACGAACAAGTGCGGGGTCTCGCCTGTACGATCCTGCGGCGCCACGGCTATCATGTGCTCGAGGCGACGACCGGCGGAGACGCACTCCTCATCTGCGAGCAATATCGAGCCAAGATCCATGTATTGCTCACGGACGTGGTCATGCCTCGCATGAGCGGTCGACAGCTCTGGGAGCGGTTGGCACCGCTTCGGCCGACGATGAAAGTGATCTTCATGTCGGGTTACACGGACGACGCCATCGTCCACCACGGGGTCTCGAGCGCCGAGCTGGCATTCGTCCAGAAGCCGCTGCTGCCCGCGGTGCTCCTCGCCAAGCTTCGTAGCGTGCTAGACGCAAAAGTGGAGCCCACAGCGTTTCAGATTTGAGCCAACGCCGGGTAGAGCTGCGTCGTGCAGTGCCGCAAACGGAGTCGCTTACGCTTCAGCAGCCGAAGCCCGCGATCGATGGCGGCACGAGCTCCCTCGAGCAGGTGGTAGGTGCTGCATAGGCGGGATGCCCGCGCATGAGTCGCGCGGCCGCGTGCAACGACGAAGTCAACCACGCCCAACCTCGGCTCCGCCTCGATGCGAACCGGCATCTCGCCGCTGCCGGTCGCCATCAGCCAGCGTCCAGCGCCTTCTCGGGACCGCCTTCACACTCCTCGGGCAGGCACTATGCGTCAAGGGACGCATCCGGCTGGGGCGGTGTGGGCTCTCGGACCCAAAACGCGGCTAGGGCGGGGTGCGGGCTGGACGGTCCGGCTTCTTTCTCGGGGCCCTTTGGGTATGCTGCGTCGAAGATGGACCTCCTCGATGCCTTCCCACTGATCGTCATCATTCGTGAACGGGGCTTCGACGATCAGGAGCTCGAGCAAATGTCAGCGGCTTTTGAGCGGTACTTCAAACGAGGTGAGCCGTACGCCGTCTTGAGCGTCGGTCAATTAGGAGCTACCCCACCCGATGCGCGGGCGCGCTCCCAAATCGCCGGATGGGCTAACCAGCCGCGAGTGCGTCGCTTCTCCAAACAGCTTTGCGTGGCATCGGCCACCGTGATAGCTCGCCCTTGGGAGCGTCGCGCCTTGACGGCCCTTCAATGGCTCTGGGCCCCCGTGTCGCCGCATCAGGCGGTAGACACTGTGTCGCAGGGCGTCAACTATTGTATCTCCCGGTTGGTGGAGCGGGGCGTCGAGCTGCCCGCCCGTCCCGACTTGTTTGAGATTCGATTGAATCGCTCGCTGGCGGCGCGCCCTCTCGCAGGTCTAGCGATCGAACCGAGCGATGGCTCGGCGGGCGTGGAATCGACACGTCAGTCGAGCTCGTCGCCCGATGTCACTATGAAGACCCTCTCCGACCGTGGCGGCTCGGTGAGCATTGGATGGGTCGCGGAGTCTGTCCTTTGGGCTCGAAGCTCGGGTCACCTGTCGGCAGGGCTCGGCGCATCCTACGCCGTCGAGCTCGAGCAGCGATTCAGCCGCGCCACGCAAATTCGGTATTTCTCGGATGCAAGCTCGCTCGAAAGCTACGACCTGTTGGCGCGTAGCGCTGTCCTGAGCGTGCTGAACGCGCATCGTGGCCGGCTGCTCTTCGCGCTTTTTCTGAACTGGAATGGGGACGTGAGTGCAGTCGCGAAAGCCATCGCGGCCTCGATGGGTAGTTGGTTGGAGACCACCACGAATCGACCAGACTTCGAAGCGCGGTTGTTTCGAGAGGCTCCCCTGGCCAAGGCGAGGCTGGACGCGTGGCACGCGTCCGGGCCAGGGCCATCTCAACCTCCGCTAGTGCTGCGTGGCGGGGAGCACCAACCCGTCGAGGCTGATCCGACTCGCCCCCGGCGCTCGTGAACGCGCCTAGCACTGGATCGCGTTCGGTAGGGAAGATCGAGGAAGGCACACCCTCCTCACTCGACCCACAGTCTACCCCACCCCCCGTGCCGCGCAGCGAACGGGCGCCCAGTGAGACGAGCCTCGCGCTAGGCGCCGCGCAGCGGTCGAGCGGCGCCGGTGCCTCAAACTCACCTTTCATACCTTATCGGTCATCCGTAAATCGAGCGGTTAGGGCCTAGTGCAGCCAGGGCGCCAAGTCGTAGCTACGGGGACTGCACGACGCGCCCACCCAGATCGCATTCGCTCATGCCTACCCACTGCCCCGCCCTTCTGCGCGTAAGCACGGGCAGTGATACCATCCAAGTGCCCCGTGGCTCATGACGGACGCCCCGCTGAACGAGGTGCAGCCACCTACCCGTGCTTTCGGCGGTTCTTGCTTGCCGACGTTGTCCCACTCTTCGACATCTAGACGCTGCCACATGAAAGCCCCTGAGCGGTTGCACCACTTGGATTTCCTGCGCGCTTCGATGATGTTCGTCGGCGTCTTGGTTCACGCAAGTCACGCGGACTATGACCTCGGCAACTACGAGTGGGTGCGGTTTCTCTCGGGCTCCTTTCGGATGGCCTGCTTTTTCGTCATTTCCGGCTACTTCTCACCCGCATTGCTCGAGCGATATGGCGCGCTTCGATTCTTGCTCCGAAGGTTGATCATCCTCGGTGTCCCGACCTCATTTTGCGTGTTCGTGCTCAATCCGCCGGCGATCTCGGCGCTTCTGGAATATTTCGCCACGGCGCCGGTTCCGGCTGAAGCCGCGATTGATTGGCCCCTGCACACCTGGTTCTTAGTCGTCCTGATCGTCTACACACTGGCGGTGCAACCGCTGCTGTTCGTGACGGGCACCCTTTGTCGGCAACTCGCCCGCGTCTGCCGCGAGGGCTGGGCGGAGGCCATCATCATGCTAGCGCTCATGACCGGTGCAAGCGTTGGTTTCAAAGTCGTAGACAAATGGGGGCCCCGGCTACCTGGCTTCGACCACTACGTCATGCTCCTCGAGCCGACGCTTGAATACCTGCCGTATTTCACGTTTGGCCTCTTGATGCAGCGGTCACCGGTCGTATTCGCGTTCGTCCACTCGCGACCGAAAGCGTGGGGCCTGGCGGCGACTGCGTTGCTGGCTGTGAGGCGCGTCCTCGAGCAACATGCCATCACGACCACCTCGGAGCACCTTGCCCATCTGGCCGTCGAATTCACGACTGCCTTCGCTTGTTCATTTGCTTTGCTGAGCCTTGCCCAAAAGCTCATCAGGCGCCCGCAGCGTTGGGTTGAGTCGCTCTCACAGTCGGCCTACACGGTCTACGTCGTTCACTATCTCGCGATCGCTCAAGTGCTCGTCCATACCCAACGCTGGGGCTTTTCACTGCACCTGCGCGCCTTGTCGGCGGCCGTCATCGCTCTATTTTTTGGGCTTTCGATTCACGTTGGGCTCGTCAAACGCGTGCCGCTCGTCGCGTTCTTGCTGAACGGAAAAGCGCCATCGCTCTCGGCTACCCGCCCGCTGCCGGGGTAGTCGTACTAGACGCCCATCGGCCTTGCTTCGGTCGCATCACTGATTTAGGCGCACGCGAGCCCCCTGGCTCGTTCCATCTGGAGCTGGACCAGCGGCCCGTTAACATCTAGCGCACGAGCGCCACCCCGCCGTCGCGCGACCATCCCGCGGCGTCACATCCCGCGACGCAAAGTTGCGAGCCAGACCCTCCTTCTCACTCCAGGATGCAATCAGGCGAAGGTCCTACGTTGAGACGTCAGTGGTGGGTACGTCCTGGCCGGACCATCCCTTTATCAACGACTGGAGGACCGTCATATCGATGGGTTTCACGAGGTGCGCATCGAAACCGGCTGCTCGGGAACGCTGTCGGTCAGTCTCTTGTCCGTAGCCGGTCAAGGCGACGAGATACGTCCGCCGAAGACTCGGAATCTGCTTGAGCAAGCGCGCCAGCTCGTAGCCATCCATGACTGGAAGACCAATATCGAGGAGCGCGACGTCGGGTGTGAACTCCGTGACGAGCTGCATCGCGGCAGGTCCGTCATACGCGACGCGCGCGGTGTAACCCCAACCCTCCAGCGCCTCCTCGAGCAGCTCCGCTGCATCCTCGTTGTCGTCTACGATCAGCACGGACGAGCATCGAGCGCTCGGGCGGATCGCAAACGCGGCCGCCGGAACGCTGGCCACGGCGGACGAACTCGGTAAATCGATCGCCGGCAGTCGAACCGTCAGCTCCGTGCCTCGTCCCAGACCGGCGCTCGCGGCCGAGACAGTGCCGCCGTGCAAGCCCACCAAGCTCCGCACGATCGCCAGGCCCAGCCCGAGTCCGCCCTGCGAGCGCGATAGCGCCTGCGCCTCTTGAACGAAAAAATCGAAGACTCTCGGCAACATCGCCGGAGCGATGCCGATTCCCGTGTCGCAAACTCGAAGCACGATATCCTCGGCGATGCGCTCCGCGATGATCGTCACTCGTCCGCCCGGCTCGGTGTACTTGGCAGCGTTCGCGAGTAGGTTTGAGATGACCTGCGCGAGCCGGGTCATATCGCCATCGACTGCGACGCCGTGATACGGGACGTTGACGACGAGCTCGTGCCGTCGCTGTTCCAGCATTGGACTCACCAGCTCGATCGCCTTGGCGACGACTTCGGCCAGCTCGATCGGCTGACGCTTCAGCTCGATCTTGCCGCTCGTAATTCGTGAGACGTCGAGCAGATCGTCCACGAGGCGCCCCAAATGCGTGACGTGTCGCTCGATGACCGAACGCTCCTTTTGGTTGCGGTCGCCATCGCGCAAGCGAAGCAAGTGCAGCGCCGTGACGATGGGCGCCAGGGGGTTGCGCAGCTCGTGGCCGAGCATGGCAAGGAATTCGTCCTTCGAGCGATTCGCGGCCTCGGCCTCGCGGCGCGCAGCGCTCTCGCGTATCATGAGCGCCTGCCGTTCGGCCTCCAAGGTCTTGCGAAACGTGACATCTATCGCGGTCCCGAACATTCGCATGGGTCGGCCGTCTCTGCTCGGCCGCAGCTGGCCCCGAACCTCGAGCCAGCCGGGCGTACCATCCTGTTTAGTGATTCCGCATTCGACGATCCAGGCACCCGCTGCGCCGACGGCGGAATTGAAGCTGCTCTCGACGGCCGCACGTTGGCTGGGGAGTACGTGGTCGAGGAATTGTCGGTAGCCCCAAGTTGCAGGCGACTCGATATAGCCGAAGATTTCATCGAACCTCACCGAGCGCACTATTGAACCGGTGTCCAGATCCATCTCCCAATTGCCTATCGCACTTGCTTCGATCGCGAGGCGAAGTCGCTCTTCGCCGTCCTTGATAGCGCGCAGCGCTTGTACGCGGTCAGCGACCTCGAAGCCCAAGACCATGATCCCCTTCACGGCCTGGTCGGTGTCTCGGAATGGCTGGTAAACGAAGTCGTAGTAGCCGTCATCGAGTGAGGTGCCGTCCGCTTGTCGCGCTAGTTTCACCAGCTCACCTCGCGCATGGAACGCTTCTCCCGTCTCAAAAACGCGATCCAGCAGCTCAAAGTAGCCCTGCCCCACCAGATCGGGGAACGCTTTGCGGATGGTCAAGCCCGTCAGGGGGCGATCGCCCGCCATGCGCTGGTATTGTGAATTAGCGAGCGTGATCACGTGCTCGGGGCCATCGAGCATGGCGATGGCGGCTGGGGCCTGCTGGAAGAGCGCGGCCAGCCTGCTGCGCTCCAGGACCTCCGCGGCGATTGTAGCTTCTTGACGAGCCCCTTGCTCGGCGCGCTCTTGCCGCTCTTGGTAGAGGTTCGCGTTTTCGAGCGAGATCGCGAGCTGAGTCGAAACGACCTCGAGCAACGCGAGTCGTTGCGCCGCAAACGCTCCGGTGACGAGGTTGTTCTCGAGATAAATGAGCCCGACGACACGTGACTGCACGAGGATGGGAAGACACATCACGGAGCGTGCGCGGGTTCGAACGACATAGGCGTCACCACCGAAGATTGGATCCGCGATCGCGTCCGCCAAAACGACGGCCGCGCAGCTTCGTTCGACATAGCGCACGATCGACTCGGGCAACTCGTGCGATTCGTCGCCGTCTACCGACGCAGCACCCGCTGGCTTCAGCTGACCGTGCTGCACCAGCAGCACGACCGAGCGTTGAGCGCCTGCGTGCTCGAGGACGACCCGCAGCAGGGCCTGCGTGAGGCCGTCGACCGCCGTCTCACGCGACACCGCCTGGGATGCCTTGATCGCGGTGAGCACGTCGAGCTGTTGCTCGGCTGCGGGTATCGCGTCTCCCGGAAGCGAAGACTCCGCCGTGAGCAGCGGCAGGTGCGCCGCTTGCAACTTGCCCAGCAGGGTGCTGGCACCCCACTGCGACATGACAGCGTGGGCGTCGCGAATCCATGAACGCGTCGCGCGGGCTAACTTGCTAGAGCGAGCGAGGCGGACCGCGAGCTGGGCCGCGATCGTCTCGAGAGGAAGTTGGCCCGCCCTCCTTGCGGCATCGGCGGCCTGCTCATAGCCATACAGGGCGTCGCGGCCCCGCCCCTCGAGCCGCGCCAATTCCGCCGCAGCGAGGGCATGCTCAGCGCCGAAGTTCTCGGGACACCCTCTTGCCCAGCTACGAAGCCGGACCTCTGCTCCAACGACACGAGCAGACAAAGCCAAGCGTGCCTCCGGTGCAGCCGCGTCCCAGAGTGCCGCTGCCGTAAGTGCGTCGAACAGCATCCAAGTGGTCTCCAGCGGCAGGCAGAATGCAGCCGGAAGGCTGGCGGAGCTGCGCATGAGCCACGACTCCGCCAGGCGATAGTCACCCTGATACCAGGCGAGCATCGCGCGCAGCAGATCGTGCATGACGAGACCGGTGTCGAACCCGGCTCGCTCGATGAGCGCGCGTGCGTCATCCGAATCGAACCGCTCGTCAGACAATTCAAGCGGACTCCTCGTGAGACCCGCTAACGCGCGTCCAAAATGCCGCTGGAGTTGCACAGTGAGGCGTGCGGCTTCGTGGTGAGATCCGTCGGCGAACCTTTCAAAGCGCGCGAGTGCAAGGTCAGTGACGCTCAGCGCTTCCCCGCGCGCGAGGCACTGCCAAGCCCCCATAAAGCTGATGTACGCCGCGATTGTGAGATCGCCGACTTCCATAGAGGCAAGGTAGGCGCGTTCCTGCAGCGAGCTCGCCTCGGCATACGAGCGGCGCCAGAATACGATGTGATTCGCGTGGATGTGCAGGACAGTGCCGCGGAGCTTCGGGTCTCGAAAGCGCTCGTTGAGAGCGAGCGAGGCCTCGGACAGCGACAGCGCTCGTTCAGCGTCGCCCGCGTCGGCAAGTGTCATTGCGTAAATGCTGTATCCAAAGCAGGAGTGCTCGCAGTTGCCGCATTCGAAACTGAGATTGACGATCCGCATCGCAAGCAGTGGAAACAGTGAAGGTCGGCGGGAGTACACCGCCGGCGCAATGCTCGTCAGCAGTGCGATGAGGGCGCGCGGTTCCGGTTCCGTGATGAACGGAAGATCGACGATCAAACGAAGATCGACGCCGAAGAGGTTCGCCGAGAGGCGCTGATGTTCAGCGGAGAGCGCCACACCGAGCTCCTGGTCAAGGCAGATTAATGGTTCACCAAAAGGTTCGAGCTCGGCGAGACCCAGGCGCAAGGCATCATCGTAGCGGCCCATGACGGTATAGAGCTTCACCTGCGAGTTTGCGACGTCGCCGCGTTCGGCGCGTGATCGGGCGAGACGGCGCAGCTCGTCGAATCGCGCCTCCGCTGATGCAAACTGGCCGACCAAGAACTCACATTCCGCGAGCTCGCGAAGCACGGCAAATGTCGTCGCGTAGTTCGTGGTCCAAGCGTCGTCGTCGAACAGCGAGGCGGCGGCAGCTAGGTAGATGCGTGCAGGTTCCCATGCGATTGCCGCTTTCGCGCGCCGACCTGCGAGCAGGTTGAGCTCAACGAGTTGCTGTCGTTCGGCGACATCCACCAAGAGCGGGGCGCCATGATCGAGGTGCTTGACGGCTTCGAAGAGCACCTCCTCCTCACCAATCGCGAACCGGTCTCGGAGGACGCGCCCGATGCGGAGGTGGGTCGCGGCTCGCTCGTCCGCGGCGAGCGAGTACGCCGCTTGCTGAATGCGGTCGTGCTGAAACCGAAGCAAGCGCTTTACTCCTAAGGACTCGCCTGCCATAGCGAGGAATCCCTCGCCGAGGGCCGGATGTAGGGCCGCATCAACCGCCTCGACGGATTCGTCGAGCACCATTGCCAACGTCCCGCCGTCGAAGCGGCTACCAAAGCAGGACGCCAGCGTGAGCACGCGAATCGTTCGATTGGGCAAGGAGCGAATACGAGCGATCAGCAAGTCGACGACATTGTCTGTGACGTCGAGGGCACGAACCGCAGCGTCGTCCCATGTCCATCCGCGGATCTCGGCGTCGAACGTGAGCAGCCCGCGCGCGTGAAGCACTTGCAAGAGCTCGCCTATGAAGAACGGGTTGCCGCCCGCCTTCGCGCCGATCATCGTAGCGAGCGACGCGGCATCCGGCGGCTGACGCGACACGGTATCTGCCACCAACTGCAGCACGTGCGGAGGCTCGAGATCGAGGACGGTCACCGAATCTAGGTTCGCCCCAGCGAGACGCATGGCGTCGATGGCGAGTTGAAACGGGTGACTCGCGTCGACCTCGTTCGTGCGAAAAGCAAGGACGACCTGTAGGTCGGGAAACTGCCCGGGTCGAACGAGCATCTTCAGCAGGCCAAGGGTTGCTCCGTCCGCCCACTGCACGTCATCCAGAAAAACGACGAGCGGGTGCTGTGGCCGCGCGAACACGCGAACGAATGCACCCAAAACGAGCTCGAAGCGATTCTGCCGTTCGAATGCGTCGAGGTCGAACACAGGCGGCTGCGCGCCTACGATGAGCTCGAGCTCGGGGAGCACGTCGACAATCAATTGACCGTTGACCCCGAGCGCCTCTCGAATTCGGTCACGCCACTCCGCGAGCGATTCCTCTCCCACTGACAGCAGCTCTCGCAGCAGGTCACGAAAGGCCTGCACTATCGTAGAGTAAGGAATGTCGCGCTTGTACTGGTCGCACTTGCCGGACACGAACCGGCCGCGGTCTCGCACGAGCGGCTGGTAGAGCTCCCCGACCAGCGAAGACTTGCCGACTCCCGAGTAGCCCCCGATCAGCGTGACGACGCACGAACGGGAAGCCTTTGCACGCTCGAAGCCGTCGAGCAGTTGTGCGACCTCGACCTCCCTCCCATAGAGGCGCTGAGCAACGCGAAAGTCGTCGGGCGGGTCCTCCGTGCCTAGCTCGAAAGCCCCAGTTTCGCCTTGGGCGACTGCTCCGGCACAGCGCTTGAGGTCCCGCTGCAGCCCCGCGGCGTTGTGATAGCGGTCTTCGGCGTGCTTCGAAAGCAGCTTGAGGACGATCGCATCGGCCGATGCGGGGATCCGTTCGTCGAGCTTTGACGGAGTGACCGGCGTCTTGGCAATGTGGGCATGAATCCACTCGAGCGCGTTGTTGGCCTCGAACGGGTGCCGCCCCGTGAGGAGTTCGTAAAGGATCACGCCGAACGAGTAGAGGTCGGCTCGCTTGTCGATGGGCCCGTTCATGCGCCCGGTCTGCTCGGGAGCCACATAAGCGAGACTCACCGGCATGCTCGCGGCAGAGCATTGGGCGCCGAGGAGCGATGCGCTCCGAAAATCCGTGAGCCGTACGCTACCGTCCTCGAGGACCAGGACGTGATGCGGCCGGAGGTCGCGATGGATGACCCCACGCTGGTGCACCTCGGCAAGTGCGCCGGCGATCGTTGCGCCAATCGTGAGAGCGTTCGCTGGCGCTCGAAACCGAGCGGCGGCCCGATCCAACGACTCTCCGCCCGCGTCCGCCAGGACCAGCCATGGCCGGCCCCCTGCGTGCTCTATTGCCAACGCCGTCGCGACCGGCGCCCCCGCGAGAAACGTCAGGACCGCTAGCTCGTGCGCGAGCTGCTCGTGGTCGCGCTCGTTGGGACGCGCGCTGCGAGGAGTCTCGAGCAGCACCTGCAAGTCGTCACGCTCGCGCACGGCATTGTAAATGATGACGTTGTCGCCTTCACGAGCGACTGTCAGAATACGGTACCCGTCGGGCGCATCGATCGCCCCATCCGCCAGAGATGCCAATCCCTCGACTCGCTCGAGCGGAACCGCGCGCCTCTTCTTGGTCACGCCGTTAACTGGACTGAGCATTCAGATACCGGTGCATTGGCGGCCCTGGAAGGTGCGCGCTAGCGATCTCTGAAAGGGGACGGCTCTAGGGCTCGTAACATTCGACTGCCCTTTCAAAAGGCAACGTGTGACGTTTCTGCATGCTGTTTCCCTGGCGAGGCCGGTCCGGTCAACCTCGCACCCTACCATGCCCGAGATGTCTCGACAGACCCTCCTTTAAGGCCTATCGGAGCGAAACCGGCCGATGGTCCACAGCTTGCCGAGCTGCTCGCGGTATTGCTCGCCTGCGCCTCGGAACTCGCGCGCTGCTCACGCCACGTCTAACTCGCTCGGGCCGCTCGGACGCCGAGCACTGGCTGAGATCGGGCAGAGCCAAGATTAGGAGCCGCTTCACCAACGTCTCGAGATCAACGACCTCCTGCTTGGCACGCGCCAGGTCGGCCGCGGCGGCTGGCGTCAAAGCCGCCTCTTCGCTAGGCTGCTCATCGGTTCGCCTTCGAACCTCAGAATTCGATTCGATCGGCAGGGAAGCTGCTGGCGGGAGATCCGACTCTTCCCAACCTCGGCAGAGGACGGCGAAAGCGATACCGGTTTGCCCATTTCGCGATCCTCGTCGGCGACGGCGTCCCGGATCCCGAGGGCCCCCTCCGGCGCTTTGCCCAGCTCCAAGGCTAGCACCAACGCCGCGTTCATGACGCGTCTGCCGTCAATGCGACGCACCAGGTAGATCGCGACGACGTTGGTCACCGCCGCTGCCACCAACGCGCACGCGGCGGTGCCCAGCGCGACCGCATGAGCAGGCTATGACTTCGGAGAGCTGCCAGCCTGAGTGCTCCCGCTGAGCGAGTAACCTTCGCCTCTCAGTGTGTTGATGATGTCGGCGCCAAACTTCTTGCGGAGCCGGGCCAAGAGCACTTCGAGGCTGTTGCCCGCCGAGTCGCTCGTGTCGCCCCAGATTACCTCGAGCAGGTCGCTGCGCGTCGTGAGCCGGCCGGCTCGGCTCGCGAGCTGCTCCAAGATGGCCCATTCGCGGGCCGTTACCGGCACCTCCGTGCTCGCGCGGCGGGCGGAACGCCCAGCGAAATCTAACATCACATCGAGATGGACATGAAAAAACGAGCGCGCGACGGGCCCACGGCGCCCGAGCGCCCGAGCGCGGGCGCGCAGCTCCGCCAGCGCAAACGGCTTCGTCAGATAGTCATCCGCGCCTGCATCGAGCCCCTGCACTCGCAGCTCGACCTGAGTGCTGGCGGTCAAGATCAGGATCGGAAGGGCGCTTTCCAAGCGCCGGAGCTCTCGACAAAGTTCGAGCCCGCACCCATCGGGTAGACCCAGGTCGAGTACTAAGAGATCGACACCGGCGCCGACCGCCTCACGGGACGCCGCCAGGCTACCCGCGGTCGAGACCGCGTGGCCGTCACGCTCCAGCGCTCGAGCCAACACGGCTACGACGTCCGGGTCGTCATCAACGACTAGCACTCGCATGTGTCGCTTCGCTCAGCATGTCACGGCTGTGGGCCGAAACCAGTCAGTGGCTCGCAGTCTACAATCGAAAAGCCGCCGCTCGTACGCGTCCCAATGCTGCAAGGTAGAGCCCATCCCCCCACCTGATAAGAGCCTGGGGATGCCTGAATCGGCCAATGCACTTGCCGAATCGGACACCTGCGGCGACTCGCCACCGCATGTGCATGTGCATGTGCCTCGACTCGCCTGTCCTTTCCAAGGCGATGCGCTTGAATCTGCTCTATGCGTCAGAAGGACGCAGTAAGCGTTGACCGCGGAGCTTTGGTGAGCAATGCTCGTTATGCTCGCACTCGGCTGAGAGAGTCGGCCTCCCCCGCCGACTTCAGTCGAGTGTTGAGCGCTGACCGCGGCGCCTCACCCAGAGGGCTGCCGACGCACGTGCGTCGAAGCAACAGCGTCAACGGCTTCATCTGGTTCGGAAAGGGAGGCGCGGTCGCCACCAATTCGTGGCCCGGGAGCAGTTCAACCCGGCCTCATTGGATCGGGAAGACACACAAGCCGCCGCTGCACGGCACGCTGCTGCAACAGTCGGCGCTGGCCGTGCAGATCTGGCCGTACCCGGCGCACTCCGCGCTCGGCTCACCGGGCTCAGCTGAAGTCCCACACGTGCCCTGCGTCGAGCCCTGAGGGCGGATGCAGGCGGCTGTCGGGCAACAATCGCCGTTGATCGTGCAGCTGCCGCCGCTGGGCACGCAGTTTAGGCTGGGGTTTTCCGGCGCATAGCAGCGCAGCACGCGATCCTCGCCCGCGACACAGGGCCGGCCGTCGCAGCAATCGGCGGCGCTGGCGCAGGTCTCGGAGGCCTGCCTGCAGGCACCTAGACCGTTGCAGCGTGGAACACCCAACGCATCGAGCTCGCAGACACCGCTGTTTCCGGTCCCGGCACAGCAGTTGTTCCTGGAGCTAGAAATGCCGCAGGTATAGTCCTTGAAATGACAGATGTTCCCCTGAGGGCTGCAACCCATGGGGTTACGGCAGATACCGATTTCCTGCGCAGGGTCCTTGTCACAGATGACGTTGCCGTCGCCGGGCAAGCCGGTGCCGGCCGCCCCGCAACAGTCGCTGTCACTGCGGCACAGGTCGCCGTTGACGTGGCAGCCGCTCGCGGGTTGACACACGTTGACGCCCGTATCACCAAAAGGCGCGCATAGCCGGCTGCAGCACTGGCCACAGCCGTCGCACACGCTTCCATCTACGCTGCCCCCGCAATTGGTGGCGCCGGAGGGAGGTGGCGAGCAGAGGCCGACGGCCTGATCCGCTGCGATGCTGCAGCTCCCGGTGCAACACTCCGCGTCGCGACCGCAGACGTCGCCGGCCTGCGTGCAGAAAGAGCTGCCGATGCTGCATTTGCCCGCGGCGCAGAGCTGCGAGCAACAGTCGGCGTTCTCGCTGCAATCGTTGCCGGAGGTTCTACAGGTAAGGCTGAGCGGCGCGCAGAGCCCAGCGTCACAAGAGCCGCTGCAGCACTCACTCGAGTCGCCGCAGGCGCCGCCGTCTGACGAGCAGGCGCTTGCGGAGCAGCTGCCCGCTTGGCAGCTCAGGCCGCAGCAATCCGTCCCCACGCTACACGCTACACCGGGTCCCCCGCACGCCTGCGACACGGGCGCGCACAGGTTCGAGGCGGCGTCACACAGACCGGAGCAGCAGCTCGCGCTGTCCAGGCAGGCGTCTCCGAACTTGGCGCACTGCACGCCAGGCACGCTCATTATGCCGCCTGCCCCGGCCGTGTCGAGCCCAGCGGCACCGCCTTCGCCCGCGCCGCCCGACGCTCCCCCTTGACCAGCAGCTCCGCCTCCCGGGCTCGTGAGCTCATCGCGCTTGGGCGCGCTGCCACAAGCCAACAGAGCAGCGAGCCCGACAGCAACGCCAACGCGCAGAACGCCTACATTCATCATTCTTGGTCCCCGTGGTGCGCTGAACGAACAGCAGCGCAAAGCCGTTGGGTAAGCATAGGGTGGATCGCGCAAGCGCGCTTGCTTTGTCGCGTGCAACGAAGGGTCGCACCCAGTGGACCGGGGAGGGGCGCGGGTGCGTCGAGCGACCCTCGACGCGGGGGGGCCGAGCTCGGTTGTGTCGCTGCGTTCATCTCCGAGGCGCGAGCGGGCTCCCTCGCTGGTTGCCTGTGTGCTGAGCTCGAGGGGCGCCTGCGCGGCCGCGCCAGCTGCTCATCTGTGCCGAAATGGTGAGCCCGGTTGGAAAAGCGGACGCGCGTTGATAATCGCGCCTACCCACCGCTACTCACTGCCAAACGTTCGGCGATCTGCCGCGAACGACTGCCTGGGTGCGCGTTTAGAGCCCAACGAGACACGTCGGACAGAGCAGAAGGCGGTGCCGCCCCCGAGCGAAACCGGAGGAACATGACGATTAAAGTACTATCTGCACTCGGTTTGTTGGCCGCTTTCGGCTGCCAGTCGGAAGCCAAGCCAGTGCTCGAAGAGAGCCACGTGAGCGCGGCGTTGCAAGCGCTCACGGCACGCGACGATGCCGCCCTGGCCCAATGTGGCAGAGCGGTGTCGGAGTGCAACGAGCATCGCCCCGACGCCGCCCCTGCCAACGTCTGCGAGCGCCTCGCCGAGCATTGCGACAAGCTGGCGGCCCATCTAGCTCAGGTGCGTGAGCCCGCCGTGGGGTGTGAGAAAGCCGCGGCCGCATGTCAAACCCACGCTCCCGCTAAGGCCTCGTGCTCATCCGATCCCGCCACCTGTGAGCCCCTGAGCACCGGCGCGGTGGAAGATGGCGCCACCGTGATTGAGTGTAGTGATCGCGTCGAAGCCTGCTTGGTACGAGTTGCCAAACTGCCCGAAGCGGCCGCCGTTTCGTGCGACAACATCGCCGCGGCTTGCGAACGTGTCGCCTCGCTCGCCGCCAGAGCCAGCAAAGGTCGCGCCGACGGCGCGCAAGAAGCCGCCGACATCGCCAAGGCAGCGCGTGACGAAGTGCGCAAGCTAGACGAGGACGACGCTGACGAGGACCAGGTGAGCGACGATGACGTCGATGACGTCGATCAGGCGGATGAAGCTGACGACGACGGTGATGCCGCTGAGGTAGACGACCAGGACGAGGCGGACGAGGGCGAGGATTCCGAAGATGGCGCCGATGCCGGTGCGCACGTTCGGCCCGTGAAAGCAGACCGCACCCGCTGAGCTCGACGCGACATTCTGGGAAGCTCGCTTCTGCCAGCTTCTCAGAATGCCTTCGCTGCGCCGTACGCATCCTCGGGACGCGCGGGACGGCACCCCACCGGGCGCGCCGCCGCACGCGCTGACGCGGCGTTGTACGCCGAAGCCAATGGCTCGCGTCGGGGCATGAGTGTCCGCTGCCCCGGGGGCGGTCAGCGTGGGGCGTGTGATGGTGCGGCGGCGCCAGGCGCTGCAAGCGCCTACAAGACGCGAAGGTTTGGGCTCCACGATGCAGGACCGTAGTGGTCATGCCGACGCGAGAGCTCCCCCTGGGCACGACGCGGCGAGGCTAACGGCCTCTCGGCGATCGTGCGGCTCACCCGTCAAGGCGAGGTAGGTCACGCTGACGCAGGGTGCGACGGGCGCGCCAGCCCGGCGCCGAGTGACGCTAACGGCCTGAGGCCGGCAGAGCCCGCGCCCGCTCGCGCCCGCGCTAGCATTGTGCCCGCTCGCGCCCGCGCTAGCATTGTGCCCGCTCTCGCCCGCGCTAGCGTTGTGCTCGAGTTGCGTGTCTCGAAATGGGCGTCCCCGAGGGCGGCGCCGATGGAAACGATTCGTGCAAGGCGACGTGCGCGTGCGCATGCATTAACTGAGCAAAATATATGGTAGTGAAATTCCCATGGGGCTGCCCGAGAGCGCGGCTCGAGCGCCTCGCGCGAGGCAGCGCGGCGAGGTGTTGCATCGTGTAATCCATTAGAATTTTCGCTCGCGCCGAAGCGCCCTCGAGCGACCTATCAGGAGCTCTCGAGCGTCAGGCACGAGGCTTGCTTAATCACCCGCCATGCATACGGATTCAAAGTTCAAATTCAAAAGGTTAGTGCTGGGTGTTCTCGGGACGACGACGTTGGCAGTCGCCTGCAATGGGTCGGGCTACGGGGACGAGGAGCTCGCCTTCGACGAGCCTCTGCAGTCTGAAGCAGAGCTTGGTACGCTGGAGCAGACACTGTGCGAGAACACCGGGGGCGTGAACTCGGTCATGACGGCGTTGGCGGTGGCAGCGGGGCGCGAGCTGCGGCGCTGGAAGCCGGAGACGGACTTCAAGTGGAACACGACGACGGGTCGGCTCGAGCTGACGGCCACGGGCGCGGCGCGCTGCGGAGCGAGCAGCAGCACGTGTGTGGACACGTGGAACCCGGTGAACTCGACCTGCGCAGAGCAGAAGAGCTGGGGCAACTGCACGGCGAGTTGGATGGGCACGCAGTGCCAGGCCACCTGCGGCCAATGCACCTCGACGTCGGGCGGCGGGGGCACCTGCGCGAACACCCAGGCCCTGCTCGACATGCAGAAGGTCGAAGCGAACGGCAAGGTCATCTTCCCGGGCAACATCACGCTCGACACGACGCTGCTCAAGAGCAAGCTACAGACTGCCTGGAACGACCAGATGTCGTGCAATTCATCCGGAGCCTGCAACGTGCCGGCCCACGACCTCAAGTACGATCACGTCGAGGCCGGCTCGTGCGATAAGAAGTTCTTCTTCGACCCCTTCAAAGAAGGCACGACCACGTTTCTGAGCTCCACGAGCGCCGCGACGTTGGCAAACAAGCTCAAGTTCGTGGGCTATCCCTCCAACAAGATGCTCAATTTCTATATGCGTGACGGCAAGGTCTCTGTCGACCCCACGTACGGCTTGAACGAAGACGGCTCGACGTCGACCGGCAGCTGTGAGGCCGCGTGCACCAAGTTCAGCACGGTCAACGTGGCGGGCGCCTGTTGCAGCTGCAACGGTGCCACCAAGAAGTACGTCAAGTCGGCTTTTAGCCCCACCGTATACCTCTGCGCGGGCTGAGCGAGGGGGCGGCTCAAACCGCCCTCGTCGTGCCTGCTGGCGGCGGCGCGGGCGAGCGCGAGTTGGTCTCGTCGCCATCATGGGACGCCTCGAGGCGAGTGGCCGCTGCCGGCTCGCCTCAGCATCCGACGACGTCGGTGGCCCTGAAGCTCAGGGAGTCCGCGCGGCTCCGAGCTCGTCGACGGAGCCATACGACGCCGAGCCGTCGATGCGGCGAACGACCATGCCGTAACCGCCCGGTTCGGCAAAAATGGCGGCGCGGGGCGCGAAGCCGCTGCCCGGCTCGCTGTCGTCGATGCATGACCAGGCGCCGGATGGCTGCCCCAGAGCGGAGAAGGACCGAAATACCGCTTGGTCTTCCAGCGATCGCGCGACCACTCCGAGCGACGAGCCATGGCTGGCGACCGACCACGGTTCGGCGGCCCCGAGCAGCCGACGCGCGGGACCCGCCAGGTTGCCAAATCGGTCCAGCATCTGCAGCACGGCCGCGCGCGAGGGGGCGCCTTCGCTGAGCAGCAGCGCGATGCTCTGATCCGCGAGCAGCGCCGCGTCGACCAAACGATACTCCTCGCGGCTGCTGAGCACGGTCTTGATGCTCAATGTCGCGCCGCCCGTGCCGATCGCCGCAAAGCTGACGCTGAAGCCAGCATCATGCGCGGTGCGACCCCAGACCAGCACGAAGTGACCTTCACTGCCAAGCACGATGGGGTTGCAGTCGTGCTCACCACACGACGCTGGACCGAAGTCGAAGATTTGACCTTGGACGGCTGTCGCTCCGAGCACGCGGCTCCGCAGCTCGCGACCCGTTCGCCACACGGCGAGCGAGCGCTCGCCGGCGGAGAGCAGCGCGTGGTTGCCCGTTCCGGCTTCGTCGACGTTGATGCTGGTCGCGAGCCGCACGCCCCAGGCGTCGAACGCCGTCGCCACGAGCGCGCCGGAAGCGTCGAGCTCGAGCGCGCGCAAGCCCGTGCCATTTCCAGACAGCGCGAGCAGGTCGCCGTACACCGGCGGAGAAGCATCGGCCGCACTCGCAGCATCGGACGGGAACGTGACAAATGCGAGCGTCCCGCTGTCGAAAGCAAAACGTCGCTCGGCCACGCTGCCCGCATGGTCGAAGGTGATTTTTAGTGGCTCGGGCAAAAGGATCGTGATGAGCGCGGCAGTCGTGGGCGTGCACGGCGCATCCGGTACGTCCACGACCTCGAAAGGCTCGGGCTCTGCGGCTCCTGCGCTCCCGCCATCGGCCTGGACGGGCCGCTCGGGGTTGCCCCCGCCATCTAGGCGTGCGCCGGTGCCGTCCGCTGCGTCGATGCCGCTGCGCCCAGCACCCGCGCCGCTGGATGACGGCGGCTCACCTTCGCTTACGCCGCAAGCGGCTCCAGCGACCAATAACGCCGCGCCGGCGCACGCGAGCCGTTTCATTGGTCAGCCACGCAGTCGTAGAGAACGTTCCAATCGATCAGCCGCGGGCTGGCGTCGGTGGAAGGCGTGCCGTAAGCGTCCATCTGCAAGCATTGGAACCTGGCATACGGCTCTCCCAGACCAGTGACGAGATCGACCGGGCAACCTTCGGTCGGGCTGCCAAACAGGCAAACCTGCGGATCCCGTGTGAGGCTCGCGCTGACAAGCGGCGTGGGGCTGCCCGTCGTGATCGCGGGTAACGCGTTGCACGTCCCGTCGGGGCCGGGCGCGAACGACCGGAACCGGAATTCGACCTTGGTGTCTGCCGGCGTCGACGTCGTGTACTCGAAGTTTCTCCACACGGGCCCGCCTGACGAACAAGCGCCGTGGAACACGCGGGTCACCGTGAACGGCACATACTCCGGGGTGCTCATATCCTGACATGCATCCGGGCTCGGCACGAGCTTCGTCGCCGTCCAGTTGTTGGAGGCGTTGCACTCGTCGACGGAAATCTGTTGGGTGACCCAATAGCTGAGGGTGACGCGCACGAAGTCAACCAGCGCCGTGAAGTTTGGATTGCTCGCGCCGGTGCTGCGCGTCACCCGGAGCTTGACCACGAAGGCCCCGTTGGCCAGATCGGTGGCGCGGAGGGATAGCCCGCTTTGCGTTTGCGTCCGCGTGGTCGCCACGGTCGGTGCGGAAGAGTCGGTGTATTCGCTGCCCAGGGCCGTGGCACCGCCGCCCACGTACGGCTGAAACCCGAGCACGGCTTTGCTGGTGGACGCCGTGGAGCGCCAGCGCACCTCGGTCTTGATCTGCGTCACCGTGGCATTGGCGGGAAGCGCGAACCCAAAGCTACCATAGGTGACACCATGGTTAGTGCTGGGCGCGGTCCACGTCGCGGTCACGCTCACGTCGTCGAGCAGCGCGGTCACGTCGGGGTTGGCCGTGGAGGAGCCATCTCGGCTCACCCGCACACGAACGCCGAAGTTGGCGTCGGCCAGGTCCGCTACCGTGACGCCGCTGGTGACACTTTGTACGGCCGCCGTCGTCGTCGTCAGGCCGGTGGCGTCAGTGACCTCGCTGCCCAGCGCAATGCTGCCGGCACCCTTGTAGGCCTGGACACCGAGCGTGACGTGGGTATTGAGGGCCGATAACTTCCAGCGCGCGGTCGTCGTCAGGCTCGTGATGGTCGCGTTTGACGGGATGACTTGAGACAAGCCAAAGTTCTGGAAGAACACCGAATGTGTGGTGGTTGCGGCCGCAGTCGTCCACGTCAAGGACACGCGCACGTAGTCTATCGACGCGGTCACGTCCGGGTTAGGGGCTCCGGAGTTGCGAACGGCGCGAATGCGCACCGCGAAGGACGAGTCATCGAGCATCGCACCGGTCAGCGTCAACGCGGGCGTGGCGTCGACGTGGTCGAGGGTATCCAGCGCGGCGCGGGTCAGCTCCGAGCCAACGGCGCTCTGCGTGGCCGCCCCGTAGTCGGCGTAGACTTGCAGGCCCAAGTTGAAGTTGGTATTGACGGCGCCGGTTTTCCACTTTACCGATGCCGTGAGCTGCACCGCAGCATCATCCGGCACGGAGCCGAGCCCGAAGCTCCGGTAAACGACGGATGCTGTATTATTGGGTACGTGGTAGGTGAGAGTCGCCTGCACGTAGTCGACCGAAGCCGTGGAGTCGGCCACGCCGCCATTGGCGCGCGCAAAGCGCAGGCGCACCTTGAAGTTGGCGTCGCTGAAGTCACTCGGATAAAACGCCGAGAGCGCGGCCGCCGCGATCGTCAACGTATCGGTGGTCTCGGTCGTGTACGTGCCGGATTTCAAGAGCGACGAGCCGATCGCCGTGCTGGCCGCCCCGGTCAAGGCCTGCGCGCTCAAGGTGTACTTGGTGTTGTGGAGATTGGTCTTCCACTTCGCAGTCAGTTGCAGGCTATCCAGGATGGCGTTGGACGGTAGATTGAAAGTATAACCGCTCAGCGTTCCGTCGGAGGTGCCCGCACTGGTGCGCGTGGCCGTCGCGTACAGCGCCGGCGTGCCCGTGATATAGGCGAGGTTCAGGTTGCTCCAGCTCGCGCTCGCATCGTTGGCGCTGGCCGTACCAGCGACGGTCGTGGACGGATTCGCGGGCGTGGTCGTGGTGTAGGAGCTGTCGGCGGCGTTCGCCCGCTGCGGGTTGGTAAAGCTCGTTTCGCCCGAGCTGGCGGGGGTGGTGTACAGCGCGGGATAAGCGGGGCCGAGAGAGCCTGAAGCGACGCTCGGTGCGGCCGGGGCCGCGCTGGCGTAGGTGCCGGAAGGGGTGCTCGAATAGGCGCTCTGGGGGTTGAGCCACACCGAATCGGTCGAGAAGGTGCCGTTCGCGCTCGGGTAGAGGGCGCCCGTGCTCGCCGCGGTCGGATTGGCCGGCGTCGCCGAGGCCTCGACGCTGTCGGAGGCACCGGCGGAAGTCGGGGAGGTCCAGGCCAAGGTGCCGCTGGTGCTGCTCGCGCCCGACGGGTAGCTCGGACCCACCGAGACGGTGAGCACGACGGATTGGGGCGGGTTACACCCCACCGACTGAATGCCGTTTTGGCCCCACGTCGCTTCGGGGACCTGCTGGGTTTCGCATTCGCCGGCCTCGATCGCGCCAGCGGTGGTCATCACCAAAGTGCCGATCCCGGGGTTATCGTTGGGGTACTGAGGTGAACCACCCGGATAGCGGTAACACTTGATGCCGGCCGGAGCCGAGGTGCTACCGCGATTGCAAACGGTGATGGCGCGCTTACCCCCCGAGGAGGGGACGCAGGTGGTAGGGGTGGTTAGATCGATGCCGACGCACGACCCGCTTTCGGACGGCTCGAATGCCACGCACTCACCGTCGACGCAATGCTGGTCGAACTGACACGCCGAGTTCCAGCTGTCCGACCCAGGAGCATTGCCGCACTGACTGTCTAAACTGCCCTTGGTCTTAAATGATGACGGCACGTTCGAGCTCTGGAGCGAGCCCCCATACAACGTGCCGGTCGGCGTATCGATACGATCGGCTTCGATCGGGTCATCGGGTTCGTCTTCGTAGAGCTGGCAGTACGGGTTACAGACGTTGTCGCTGCAGCTCGTGGACGACCCGCCCACCGCGAGCAATCCAACCTCGCTGGGGGACCCGCGCGACGCGAGCGGCGCCGGCACGCTGACATGCTCCCGGCTGGCGTCCACCGCGCAGCCACGCCAGCTTCCATTTTCGCACACCTGCACGCCCGGAGCACAGTCGATGAACGCATCATGGGTGCCCACTTCGATGGCACACGCTCGTGTGGCCCAGTCCGCGCAGGGGCCCGTCCCAAACACGGCATTGTTCTGACGGGACGGCGCCGTCTCGGGGGGCCTGGGGCGTTTATCGCCTTCGCTTAGACAACCAACGGCGAGCAGCGCCGCGGCCCAGGCGCCGAGCCGTGTCGTCATTTTAAGCCGCATGGTCATGTTCCGTTTTGAGTCGGCCACTGCGCGAGCTCGGGTTCGGCGGTCACCTGCGCCGTCCCGTGGGTCCGCAGGTCTCTCTGCGCCATACACGGTACCTCTCGAGCGATCGCCGAACGCGTTGTTGCCTTTCGAACTCCAGAACGACATTCAGTTCCCACGCTGGATGTAAACGTTGCTCTGCCCTGCCACCCAGCGGGGGGATGGCGCATTGTCATTGCCGTTGCTTGATGTGGGCCCGTGTCCGGATCGCGGCGCGCAGGGTGGACGTGGTCCTGCGCTTCAACGAAGTGAAGCAGGCACCTTGCCGGTAGCCTGCGCATAATGAGGCCGTAGAAGACCCCGCGGCGAGATCGACCGGGCTGCCGCCGGGTCACCTGGCACGGCAAATCGGGACGGAGCACGGCAGGCCGCGAGCGCGCATTCTAGGTGACGCCCGCGCCGACAAGGTGCTTCAACAGCTGGATGCGCGCGATCACGGCATGTGCATCCAGCACGGTGATCACCGGGGCGGCCCGCCTCTCGGAGGGTTTGATAAGACCCAAAACGATTGGATTGTCGCCCGACTGGGTTCGAATGAGCACCTCCCTACCCGGAGGTACGACGGCCTCGACGCGATCTATGAGAGCTGCCGCGGTGATACCGGCGGCGCGGAGCACGAGGGCCCGGCGCGATGAATCTGCAGGGGCGCTGGCGGCTCGAGCGTCTCCTTCGAGATTCAACACTCGAGCTAGATCTACCAGCGCCACCGGCATTCCCCGGAGATTGAAGAGCCCGACCAGCGCCGCGGGCGTCAATGGCACGTCGACGACGGTGTCTATGTCGACGACTTCCCCCACGATGTCGATATCGAGCGCGAAGCAACGCGGCCCAATCCAGAATGTGCACAGACCGTGCTCCCATCGTTCGCCGCTGGCTGCTTCGCCAGGCTCGAGCGTACCCGCGTCTGCCTCGAATCTCTCCGACGACGTGGCGACGCCCGGTCGATCGGCTTCGAAGCGCTGCCTTTCGCTAGCAGATTCAGCATCTGCACTGGCGCTCCCCGAAGAGCTGTCCGTGGCAAGCAAGTGATCGAGCCAGTCGAAGGCCGCGAGAGGAGCGCGCGGGGGCTCAGCGGCAGGCGCGGCGTGCTCGACGTCCGCAGAGTGAATGCGATACCGGCCGTGCTCGAGCGCACGCTCGGGGGCCTCCGCGGGGGCCCTGACGTCGTCGGGCTGAGGCAGGCGCACGGCGCGAGCTCGGACAGGCTCGGGTGTCGCCACGGCCTCCACGGCTTTCGGCCGATCCTCGGCGGCCGGTGAAGGAAATGGCCCGAGGGGCTTGGGCAGGGACCGTGGCTCCCTCGTTGCCAATTTCGGCAAGGGAGGCGCTACGGGTTTGGCGACCGGCGGAAGCTTCTTTGGAGTAACAGTCACGGTTTTGGGCGGAGGGCGCGGCGGCGGCTTCGGCGGCACCGCCTGTGACTTCGGCGGCTCGTCGAGTGGCGCCTCCCAGTCCTTGTCCTCGAGCTCGAGCTCCTCATCATCGGTCATGCTTGTCCTGGTCTTCGGGAGTCTGCTCCACGAGAAAGAGCGCCCTGCATCGCCGCCTCCAGCTCCGCGTAGGATTGCGGTCGCGCCTCTGGCTCGCGTCGTAACATCCACAACAAGAGATCGCAGAGCTCAGCAGGGAGGTCCGCTCGCAGAGCACGGGGGTGCGGTGGGGACTCTTCCCGCTGCCGGCGCAAGCAGACCTCTGGGTCACGGTTGTCGAATGGCAAGCGCCCGGTCGCCGCCTGGAACAGGGTGACACCCAGCGAATAAACGTCGGAGCGGAAGTCGAAGGCACGTCCCGCCGCGACCTCCGGTGCCATGTAGCCGTAGGTCCCGACCAGCACCGGCGCGACGCGACCGTCACCGTCACGAGTCACCGCCGCGCCGTGCGCAGCCAAGCCGAAGTCCACGAGCTTCACTTTGCCCAACTCCGTCAACATGATGTTAGATGGCTTGACGTCGCGGTGGACGAGCCCTTGTTCCAATCCAGCTCGAAGCCCAGCAATGACTTGTAGGCCGACCCGCAGAACTTCGATAGCGGGCCACGCTTCTCGCGCAATCGCGCGTGAAAACGCCGTCTCGCCGATGTATTCCATGACCAGGAAGGTCAACTCGGGAGTGTGCGTGACGTCAAAGATTTGTACGACGTTGGGGTGCGAGATGCGTGCGGCATAGCGCGCCTCTCGACACAGCGAATCGGCGAGCTCAGGATTTTTCCGGAGCAGCCGCGGCAAAGGCACCTTGATGGCCACTGACGTCAAGAGCAGGAGGTGCGTTGCGCGATATACGGCCGCGAACCCACCCACTCCGAGCAGCGCTTCCAATCTGTACTTTCCAATGATGGAACCGACGTGAGGCAATTCCGGGTCGAGCTCGAGTCGATCTTGCTCCCGCTCTCGCCCCGCCGCTGGAGGTGCACCGAGGAACATCTCCGGGGAGAGCACGGGATCGAACGGGGCAAGGCTCTCCGCAAATAGATCAGGAACGAGAAGTGGCAAGCTGCATGCTTCCCGGGCGTCAGCCAGTGTGACGAACGGGTCTGTGAGGCGCCGGACAACGAGCGTTCGCTCGCGGGGCGCTTTGCAAGGAGCGTGCTCGGTCATCAGCCTCGCTGCGGCAGGTTTGCGCCGTCCGTCGGAATCGCGGCGCTGGGGCGCCCTGACCACGCCTTCACGCCAGTCACGAGCAACTGGCGCAGATCGAGCCCCTGGTCGCCGAGAGCGCCGCGCAGGGAAAGCACGCGCGACGCCGACAGCGCTGCGCCCATGCTCGTCGCGAGCGGGCTCTGGGCCACCCACAACAGCACTGCGGGTGGCAGCCGACCGAGCAAACGTTCCAGCGCAACCATAGCCCTCGGACCGATCTCGAGTGCGTCACCCGATGCCGGCGCGACGATGGTAATGGCGGGCCGGCGGTGCAACGCATCCAAGAAGGCGTTGGGATTGCGTATGTCGAGCAGAAGGATGTCGATGAGCCGCTCTTGTCGCAGAAAGAAGGCCAAGCCGAGCGCCTTCTGCTCCGCGCTGAGCGCGCTCATGACCCAGCCCTCGGCCGGTGGCCCCGCCATGGACAAGAGGGCGGCTATCCCCTGATTAAAGTCGGTCACGAGGTGTATGTGCAGGCGATCGCGGCCCACTTCCGAGTGAGTCCATTGCGCGACCTCCTTGCGACCCCATAGACGCAGCTCCCCGATTGAAAACGCGTCAATCAACGCCATTTCGAACTGCGCCCCGAGGCTCGGCGTACCTAGCGGCGGGTCCGCCGGGTTTTGAGTGAACCCCGCGTCGAGCGACGCCGTCGGGTCCAGATCGGCCGGACGCGGCTCCCGCTCGGAGCTGGCTCCGCCGCCCTGCCTCTGATCATCGATCAAGCGCGCTGACTCCATCAGCAGCTCAGTTACCGAGTGCGTCACCGAGCGGCCCGCTGCGGGCGGCACCGAGCCCAGCGCAAACTCGAATTTTCCGCGCTCTTCTCCCATGATCGCATAGAAGGCGGCAGGGCCTATCAAGTTGCCGAACGCGGCGTGAACCACTCGCCCGTCTTCGAGCAATAGCTCGGCAAAGGCCCGCGCCGTGGTGATGGACAACACACCGGTGCGGCGCGAAATGTCCAAGATAGACATCAGGTCGGGGAACGGCATCGTAGCGAAATCTCCACTCAGCGTGTGAGTCCGCTCACACTGAATGGCTCGGAATCTGCGTTGCCGCCTGAGCAACCCGACGACACGAGCGCAAAGCTCGTTCGGATCGCACGGTTTGACGAGATAATCATCGACCCCCGCGCGCAGGGCCACGACCTTGGTCTCCACACGAGCGTCCGCAGAAAGAAACACGAACGGCACGCCCAGCTGACGACTCTCCTGTCGGAGCAGCTGGAAAAGGCGGAGCCCACTCATGTCTGGAAGCTCCGTCTCGGACACGATGAGGTCGGCGCGTGTGGTGTGCAGTACCTCGAGCGCGCCCGCTGCATCACGCACGCTCTCGACGCTCAGCGCCAGCACGGCTCGGTTCTCGGTGGCGAGGGCAAGCTCGATAAATCGCCGCGATACGCCGTCACTATCGACCACCAACACCGTGGCTACACTGGACTGTTGCGTAGCCCTGGTGCCCTGCCATGGCGAGAACGAACGCAGCCGTTGGGCCGCCGGCTTCGCCACACCCACGACGCCCTCCGGGCTCTTGGGGCCGGTCACGCTTGCTTCCCCAAACGCTTCACCCGATCGATCGAAGCGCTCAATTCCTGCTCGGTCAGAAGCCCTTGCGGGTCGCACTTCAATCCCACGACCGCCCGCCACAACCCTTGATGACGTCGAACGTCGAACGCTCCATAAAACGCCGCCTGGCGCTCGCGAAACATGGGCCCCGGGATCGCTAGTATGTGTTCCACTGACTCGACGGAGAGACACCTTCCGACGCGTAGCGCCAGCGGAACGCTAGACGCCCGATGCTGCAGGCGGATGAGCAGCCAGCTCATGGGTGAGGATTCTTCGAAGCCCAGTAGGAAAGGCAGGTCCCAGGCCGCGTAAGCATCGCGCCCGACCGAGACGACGTGCTCTCGGAGCGCGCAGGTCTGCTGTGCCGGCTCTCCCCGTTCGTTCAGGAGCGGCAACTCATCGAGCAGGTGCACTCCGACAATCACCGCAATCGGAATGGCGCAAATGGCGGCGCCGAGCGCCAAGAGCACGCACGCTTCCCCCCCATCCTCCTGCGCGCCGACTTTCGGCATCACAGAAGCGCTCCTGCCTCGGCGGGGGCGCCCACCGCACCCAGCGCACCACACCAGCGCGTGAGAGCGGCCTGCAAACCCTTGGCCGCGAACGGTTTGGTCATGTACTCGTTGGCGCCGAGCGCGAGTGCCTGTTCACGATGCTTTGCTCCGGAACGGCTAGAGACCACGACAACAGGTAGCTGCTGGTAAGCCGGCAGAAACCGGAGCTCGCGGATCAGATCATAGCCGTGCATGCGCGGCATCTCGAGGTCGGTAAACAGCATATCGAATGCTCCCCCACGCAACTTGTTCAAGGCGTCGGCCCCATCCATTGCCAGCACCACCTCGACCCCCAAACCGTGGAGAGCACTCTCGGCAACTCGTCGCACCGACAATGAATCATCGGCAAAGAGCACTCTCAGTTGACGTCCCTCGCGCCGGGCCGGCTCTCTGGCACGCGTCGGCATGACCTCCGCCCGACGACTCGCCGCCAGGTGCGCCCTCTCTCCCGGGACCGGGGGAGCTCCAGCGGCGTGGTCCACGCCTTGCGGTTCGAGCGGCAGGGGCCCTCCCTTGAGACTGAGCCGTGCCTCCGCGGTGCCCAACACCCGGCTCGCTCCTTCGATCAGCGTGGGCACGTCCAAGATCAGCGCGAGCTCGCCATTGCCGCGAATGGTAGCCCCCGCGAACAGCGGGTGACCCGAAAGCAGGTCGCCCAGGCCTTTGACGACGATCTCTTCCTGACTGCCAACGCTCTCTACCTGCAGACAGACCCGCTGCTGGCCCATCCTCAAGACCAAGATGGGTCCTGCTCGCTCGCCCTGCTCGGCAATCCCGAGCACGTCATCCAGGTGGCGCACCGGCAGAAAGCGTCCTTCAATCTGCACCCGGCGAATACCGGCGGACTCGGCGATGCTCGCGTCTTCGATGTCGACGATGCGCTCGGAGAAGTGGAGCGGCACGGCAAAGGTCCTGCCTCGCTGCCTAATCACGAGAGCGCGCGTAATCGACAGAGTGACCGGCAGCGACATCGTAAACGTGGTGCCGACGCCGGCGACACTGCTCACGTCGATGCTCCCGTTCATTCTTTCCACGGCCCTCCGAATCACGTCACCGCCAACCCCACGACCCGACACCGCGCTGACTTCGGTTTTCGTACTCAGACCGGACGCAAACACCAACTCCTTGATGCGGGGATCGTCGAGGGGTACGCTCGCGTCGACCAGCCCGAGCTCGGCGCCTCGAGCGCGAAGGGCCAACAAGTCGAGTCCACCCCCGTCGTCGCTCACGTCTATCGCCACGTGGCCCGCCTCTTCGCGCGCTGAGAGAGTCACGGTTCCGTACGCCGCCTTGCCCAAGCGGGCGCGTTGCTCCGGGCTCTCGACACCGTGAACCACGGCATTGCGCACCAGGTGCAAGAGCGGCGTGAACAGGGCGTCCGCGATGGTCTTGTCCAGGCTCACGTCATCGCCCCGGCTGACTACCCGCACCTGCTTGGTTTCGCGCTCTGCCGCGTCGCGAACCTGCAACCGCACGCGGGTAAACAGCACACCCAGCTCGATCATGCGTGCCCGTGTGATCTCGCTTTGGATGCCGCTCACGATGGTACCGAAAGCGTCGGAGTCCTCGGTGAAGCCGGTGAGTCCTTTCATAATCTCCACGTTCATCTCGCTGACGTCACTCGTGAGCTCCGTGAGGCTTCGCGCCAGCACGTTGACATCGTCATAGCGATCGAGCTCGAGCTCGCTAAAGCTGGTCAAGAGAGGCACGGAAGCCATCCTGTCGGGCAGGGCGTGAGCTGCCTGGACCTGGGACGAAGCGACCAACTTGAGGCCAGTCTTGGCTGAAATCAGCGAAAACTCATGCTCATCGCGGAAGCGGTCGACCGATTCCACAAGCCTATGGCTCGACCTGCTCAGCTCCTGCTGCTGCTTCTTCAAGAGCTGCGCGCGGTTGGTCAAACGGGATCGGCTCACCACCAGCTCGCCCGCCAGATTCATTAGCGCATCCAGTCGCTCTGTCTCCACGCGGATGTAGCGACGCTCGGCCACGTCCTCCCCTCGAGACAGCTCCGACCGGACACTGTTGCGGTGGCCGGCCAGGTCCTGGCTCGGATGGACTTTCGCGGACAGGGAGAGCGCGAGCGAACCGCCCCTCGCGACGCTGCGGATCGCAGCACTCAGCTCTGCGTGCGAGAATTCGACAAAGCCCTGCAGACTCTGCCTCAGCTGGCGACGAACGTCCACCTGCACTTTAAGAAGCAAGGTCGCGATGGCGCGGGGCGGAGGCAGAACGCTACTGTCCTTCAGGGACTCTAGGAAATCTTCGACCAGATGCAGGGTGCGCCCGGTGGGCGTCATGCCGGCGGTGTTCACCGCTCCCTTCAGGGTGTGATAGTGCCGGAAGAGCTCCTCGAGCGCGGGTTGCGGCCGATCCGTGGTCTCCAGCCCCAGGACACATTTGTCGATGGCATCCAGCACCTCGGCGCACTCCTCCAGCACGGTCGCGAGCAGCGTCGGGTCTGCGATGAGGTGCACACTCTCACGACGCAGGCCGTCGTCCACTGCGCCCGCGGTCGTGGCCAAGGGTTCGGCAGAGATCTCCATGCCCAGCGTAGCGGCGATTCGCGCCACGGCTCGCGATACCTCGCCGCTGGCAAACGGGCGCGCCGTTTCGACGGCGGCGCATAATCTCGCAGCCTCTTCCGACACCGCTGGGGCGGTGGACAAGAGAGCCGAGCCTTTGAGGCGATGAAACAGCTGGCCGAGCTCCCGACGCAGCTCACGCAACCGCTCCACCGCTGCCCTCGGCAGCTCTCGCTCGATGACGAGTGCGCGCTCACAGATCTGCCGAGCCTCTAGCAGGAACAGCCGTGCCGGATCGCCCGCGACGCCTCGCGCAACCGGAACGGGACGCTCGAGCCTGAGTTGTTCTAGCCCTGCGGTCGACAGCATTCGGTTGGTCAGTGCGAACAGCTCGTCAATGAACCCTGTCGTGACCTCCATCTCCGAGTCCAGCGCCGTCTGCAGCCGATCCTGTAGCCGGCTACACTGCTCACCCACGTCCAGAAGCCCAATCACCAGAGCGGCACCCTTGAGGGTGTGGAATATGCGCTCCATCTGAGCCAGCGCGGACAGGTCACGCGAATTGCTGATCAGAGCCCCCAGCTGCTCGCCGATGACGGTTAGGGCCTCTCGCGCTTCGTGCTGGAAGATGGGTAGGAGCTCACGCTGCATCTCATCGTCGCCAACTTCGCTGAAAGAAAACTCCACCTCCCTGTTGGTTGAGAGCTCCGCCGCCGGCTCGATTTTCAGGCTGCCGCGCTGTCCGTCCGCCGCATGGCCGTGGCTGCTCCCAGCTGACGTGGGTGCTACGTCCGAGCCAGGCAGATCGTCGTCAGCGAAAGCAAACTCGCGCTCGGGATCGAGCTGCTTCAGATCAGGCGGCTCGGAAAGCTCCCGGGTCATGGGCTCGACCTCGTCATTTTGGAAAGCGACACCCGCGATCGCCGCTTCGGGACGCCGGTGGCGGAGCTCCAAGTCGAGCAACGCCGTGAACTGGGCAGCCCCATCGACGCAGAGCGCGGCCACGCGCCGAGCTCTGTCGTGATAGCGATCAGCCGCACGCAGCTCCTCCTGCCCGCGCCGGCACAAGGCTTCGAGCTCGGTCGCCACGTTGGCAATGCTGCTCGCGCCGACGAGCATCGTGGTGCCGTAGATCGTATGAAATACGTCACCTAGCTCCAGAAACCCAACCTCACCAGGCGGGCTTGCCGGCAGCGCCCCGAGGAGCCGCGTCGATCGTTCATGGATACGGGAGATCGCTTTCTCGATATCCCGAGTGAACGTCTCGCGGGCATCGTCGATGGAAAAAGTCACGCCGCGGCTCCGTTTACTCCGTTCCGCTCCTGACCTGCTTGACCGAGCTTGAAGCGCCTGATGTTGACGATCAGTTGCTCCGACAGCTCCGTCAGTTCTTGCATCGTCGTCACCGTGCCCTCTGCGCCGAGCTGGGTCGACCTGGCGATCGACGAGATACCGTCCATGGTTTTGGCAATAATGGTGACGCCTTCCACCTGTTTCATCGTCACGTCGTTAATTTGCGCGACCAGGTTGGCTGATTCGGTCGAGACCAAGCTGATGTGCGCCAGTGATTCCCCTGCTTTTCCGACCAATTCGGACTCCCTCTCGACGAACTGGGTCTGCTGCTCGATTGCCTCCACGGTGTCAGTTGTTTCATTGTGGATGGCCTTGACGAGCTTCTCGATTTCCTCGGTCGCGACCGCGGTTCGCTCTGCCAGCTTTCGCACCTGCTCAGCGACGATGCTAAAGCCACGACCGTGTTCGCCCGCGCGCACGGCTTCGATGGCGGCGTTCAGTGCTAGCATGTTCGTCTGTTCGCTGATGCGATTGATGGTACCGACGATGCCGGTGATCTCCATGCTGCGGTCGCCGAGGTTCTTCATCTTCTTGGCGCCCGCCTGTACGTTGGCGCGCAGCGTCCCCATCCCAACGATCACGTTGTTGACCCCTTGAGTGCCGCTATGTGCCGACTCCTGAGCGCGCTTCGCCGCTTCCGCCGCGACGCGTGCGTTCTGGCTGACCCGTTGGATGTCGCGGCCCATGCCCTCGACGAGCTTCGTGGCCGCTAGCACTTCCCCCGCCTGATTCGTGGCGCCGGTCACCATTTCGCGGGAGGACAGCGATATCTTCGCGACGGCGGCATTCGTACGTTTGAGCTGCGCGTCGATGGCACCGATCAACGTCTGAAGTGATTCCAGTAAGTGGTTGAACGCGTCAGAGACGTTGCCCAGACCTCCGGTCGTGATCTTGGCCCGGACGGTGAGATCGCCGTCTGCAGCGTCGGAGACCACGCCCAACAGGTCCATGATGTTCTCTTGCAGAGACTGGTTGTCGTTCTCCACTTGCTGCCGCAGCCGGCGTGCCTCGAGCAAAGCCTCATTGATCTGATTGAAGGAACCCGCCACGTCACCAAGCTCATCCTTGGATTCGAGCTCGAAGATCTCATCCGTGCCCGCGATCATCCGCTCCGCGCTCCCCGCCAGCGCCACGGCGGAGTTCCTTACCGACAGGTACAAGCCCGTGAACACGTACACCAGTAGAAGTGTGGCCAGCCCGCCCAACATCAGGCCTTGACGCTGGACAGCGAGGTAGCCGCCGACACGCTTTGCACACAACCAGTCGAGCTCTGGACCAGTCTTTTCGTAGAGCTTGCGCACGGCATCCAACGCGACGAGCGCCTGCGCGACGACGCCTTCTGCGACCTGCCGAGGGTCATCGTCAGGGCTGGAGCTTACAAGGCGCTGTTTGAGCGTCTCGGCGAAGCCGTCGACGCGCACTCGGGCGGTTTGCAGGGGTTCTTTGAGGTTCACTTCCAGCGTCGGGCTCTGGCCGAACTTGGGGTTCTTAGTTTCAATGACCGCCGTCTTCATGTTGACGTTCACGAGGTCCGAGGCAGTAGCAAGCAGCACGCGGCGAGTCCCTGCCAACTCCAGGACTTGGTCCGCCACCGGTGCGACGCCGGTTTTTAACAAGCGAGCCGCCGAATCCGCGATGCCCTCACCGAGCATCGGTATCTTGATGACAAACGCGTCCATCAGCCAGTAGCTGTCCAGATCCGGGTCCAGGATCAGGTTGGAGTTATTACCGGCATAGTTCAGGATTAAATCGACCACGGCGCTGGTCAGCGCACCATGGGCGTCATCCAAGCCAGCATCCGTTCGAGGCGTCCCCTCGAGCTTTGTCCAGCCCTGCTTGATGGCAGTCCACTTTGCCGTGGTCTTCAGCGCAGCACCGTACAGCTTATCTGCCTCGTCGACGTCGCTGAGGCGGGCTTCCACCTCTGCGGTGGCCGCCTTGAAGTCACTTTCGTACTTCACGACGCCTGCCCCGAGCGCCGCAGCCAGCACGCGACGCCGCTGCAACTCTGCCAGAAAGCTTTTCAGAGGTTGGATGTAAGCGATGCCTATCCGCTCCCCTGCGTTGAACTCAATCGAGTCGCCGGTGCCCGTGTATTGGAGGCGCAGCAGGAACGCGAGAGGAGTCAAAATCAGGACTCCGATCAACACGAACTTGCGAAAGTACGCGAGTCGGTTCATCACCAGAGTCGCCGGGCGGAAGATCGCCTCGATGAGCTGCGTGCTGCGGGTAGCCGGCGAGTTGTTCGTTGGTTTCATGGTGCTTCAGCTTTATGTCGGGCTACTTCACGAGGCGCCGCAGCGTCTCTAGGATGGATTCTGGAGAGAATGGCTTCGGAATCAGCGCGTCGGCACCCTGCTTCTGCGCCCAGAACTTGTCGCTCGGGGTATTTTTGCTCGTCACGAGCACGATGGGAATTGGCCGAGTCTGTTCGTCCTGTTTGAGCGTGCGGCAGGTTTGAAATCCGTTTGTCCCCGGCATGACGACATCTAGAAAAATCAACGCGGGTGCTGAGCTCTTGGCTTTGGCAAGCGCCTGGTCTCCGTCGGTGGCGTAGATGGCAACGTGCCCTGCCGAATTGACCACCTTCCCCAGCAGCTCACGGTCGGTCTGCGCATCGTCCACGATCAGAATATTGGCCATTGTGCCTCCAGTTGTTTGCAGGTCATGGGGCCCCCCTATACAGGAGCCCCTCGAGATCGCGATGCAGGATTGGCTTGACGAGCACGGCGTCATAGCCAGCGCTCAAGAAGCGTGCTGCCTCATCGCCCGCAGGCGCGTCGAGAACAGCCACCATGCGAGGGCGTCGGAGCGCGGCTGAGGCGCGTACGACCTCTGCCGTGCGAATCGCCTCGTCTGCGCTCGATGTCGCGTTGATGATCACGAGCTGCGGGGCTTCGCTGCGTATGGCGCCCCACAACTGCGCTCCGGAGCTCAGAGAGCGCACCGGCACGCGAGGGTTTTCCTCGCCGAGCAAATGGCGTAGCGGCCCGACGAAGTTCACTTCGTCCAGGTCCATCACCAGCACCGGGGCGGTGTCGGCGCTCTTTGCCGGGGCCAATTTTACCCGAATCAGCTCGACCACGAGCAACCGATGCAGGATTTCTGAGGTCAGCTGCGGAGAACACTTGGTCAACGACGCGATTTGGGTGCCGGTGCGTTCGCCATCGACGGCGGCCAAGATCTCTCGTTCGCCGCGCGTCAGCGCGAGGGCTCGCAACTTCTGGCTGAACAGGATGCCGCGTTCGAGCGGAGCGTCCAGCGCCGGCTCCCGCTCCACCCCCGCGGGTGGGGGAGCTTCTCGAAGTTGGTCGAGCGTCAAGCTCGGGAGCGCGATCGGTAGCAGATGGTCCGCGAGCGCCGACTGTGGCTTCAGCTCTGGAGTCCACGCGAAACGCAGCGATCCTCCGTTACGGGCGCCCAGCAACAACCGGCGCCCCCGTTCGTCGAGCCTCTGACCGAGCTCTGCGGCTGAAACGGAGCCTTTTTCAAACCAGGCGAGCAGTATGGAGCGGCCGCTGCTTCGCTGCTCGGACGCGGCCGCGGTCCGGGCCTCCGGCGCCAGGTCAGGGAGCTTGGGCGAGCCGGAGAGGTAGCAGTCCGGATTGTCGCTCGTAACGTGTACGATGACGCCAGTCTGAAAGTAGGCGAAAATGTTCTGCTCTGTGCAGCGGAGGAGCAGGCGCCCCGAGTGCGCCGGGGTCGAGAGGAGGCGCAGCACCTCGAAGAGCGGAAACGTCCCCAGCTCTCCGCGCAGCTCTGACCCACCCTCGTGCGCCTCAGGCGCAGGCGGCGGGGGACGCGCTAAGCCCGGCTGCTGGGGCAGCAGCCGGGCAAACACTTCGCACATCTCGTCGATGAACAGCGGCGTGAGCAGCTTGCGTGCAAAGAAGGTATCCGCGGATGCGGAGCCGAGCTCGGCGGCCCACTCCGGGATCCTCGAGAGCTGCGGCCGAAGCCGCGTATAGATGGCGCGGGCCGCAGCCTGCTTCGTCGCAAAATTTAGCTCGAGAGCGCCCTCCGGCCCGGCGGGCGCCCCTCGCTCGAGCTCTCGAGCGCGATTGACTCGCGCCACGATGTCCGTTGCCGCGAAGGGCTTGGCCACGATGTCCACAACGGAAGACAAACCCGCAAACAGGTGGCGAACGCCCTCGCCCTTGCCCGACATGACGACAATCGGGACCTGCGCGAGCTCGGGGTCTTTGGCCAGCTCCTGACACACGTCGCTGCCCCGCATGTCGGGGAGCACGAAGTCGAGCAGGATGACGTCAGGCAAGGTTTGTCGCGCGAGCTCGAGGGCCTCGCGACCGTGACGTGCAAACATCAGGCGCCACGCAGTGGCAGCAAAAGACAGCTCTACCAGCTTGCGAATCGTGGGACTGTCATCGACCACGAGCAGGACGCGCTGCCCTGTCATAGAATCTCCACCAGCACGACGGAGAAGGGCTGCTTGTCGGCAGCCTCGCGCGCGCCCAAGGAGCCGAGGAGAGCTGGTCCGCCGTCCCAGGCGTCGGTGGTGTCTTCTGGCCAAAGCGTCTGCTGGGCGGCGTCGCTCAAGATCAAGAGATCGCCGCTGGCTGCGGTCGTCGTGAACAGCGTGGGCCGCGTCACAGACCCGCCCTGGTCCCAGATGCGGGGCAACCGCTGCGGGGAACACAGCCGCAAGCAGAGCGGCGAACAGGGAAGGTAAATGCTCCACTCTGTCGCGCTCACGGGCAGATAGATTGCGGCGTAGCGGTTGCCGAGAAGCTCAGCGAGGGCGGCCTCTTTGCGTGGCGGCGACGCCGTACCGCCGAGCTCGCGCGCCACGCTGGCCAACAGCTCGCCCGACGCCGGCTCCTGACCGAGCGGCAGCAATGCGATGAGCGCGGACCGTTTGCCCGTGTCGAATGCCGGTGAATTAGAGCCCGGACCACGTTGGAGAACGCCGACCCAGTAGCGCGACTCCAACCGGTCTCTGATCTGGCAGTCTGCAGAGCTCAGCTCCGACCAGCGAGGGGGACCTCCGTGGTCGGCATTGGCCGCCAGCATTTTGATGCGAGAGCTCACTCGTGAGCGAGACAGCGGCGACCCGAGCAGCACCAATCGACCTCCATGACTGACCACGGTGGGTCGAACCAGGCCTTCCTCGCACAACAGCAAGAGGGGAAGCCTCGGGTACTCCTCAGTGAGGAGCGCGTTCAGGTCGGGCGCCAGTCGCCTCACACCGCTCGCGAGGCCGGCGATGGCCAACGTCGGCCACTCGCGGCCCGGCGTACGCGAGACCGCCCGGCGCCAGGGCGACAGCTCGACTCTGGCCTGTTCACAGGCTTGAGCGGCCAATGAATGGTAGTTTTCCGGCAAATAGTCGAGCGCCGCGAGCGCGACCAGCCGCTTGCTGGCTTCAGGGTCGAGCATGGCTCGCTCCCGTCAGGTCGTTGATCATCGCTCGTACTTCCACCCAGCCAATGCGTCGGCCATCCAGCGTGGTCGCCTCCTTAACCCAGGGCGGCAAATGAGCCCCTGACACGAGCCGGATCGGTGCAGTGGATACGACCTCCACGAGGCCCCTCGCACTCGTCACTTCCACCGCAAATCCGAAGGCCTCGCCCTCCATCGACTTCAGGCAGAGCCCCTGGGTCGTGCGACGCCGGGGTAGGCGCCGGCAAGACGACGGTCGGAGCGAGATCGAGAGCAACGCTCGCCCTGCGTGGATGCCGAGCCCGGCCAACCACTCACTCGCCAGCGGCGCGGGGCTCGCCACCTCATACTCGATGAGCTGTGCCAACTCGTCCGTCGCAAACGCGACCGACGAGTTGCCAATCTGGCACTCGAGAGCGGCGATCACAGACGGCGGGGACATGGGTTCGGTATGGCGTCACCGAGCGACGCATGCCTATGCCTGCCAACGGCCAGACGCCGTCGTGCAATAGCTTCAGGCGTCAGGCTGTCGACGCGGTCGCTCCCCGCAGCCGTGAATGAGCCCAGAGGCGCGGAGCGGCGGAGGCCAGCGACAATCGAGAGGGGCTCAGTGGTCCTTTTGAAGGTGCGTGTGCGCAAGCTGCATGCGCCACTGGGTGCGCGTCCTCGAGGGCGGCGTCGATGGAAACGATTCGTGCAAGGCGGATTTCCTACGCAGAGTTGGCGCCAATTACCCCGGTTGGCTCCCCCGTAAGGGAAGTCCGCAAGGTCCACGTCCACCCTCCGGCATGGCGTCGACGGCATTGAAAATTAAGTTGGTCAACGCATCGCGAATCTCCGTGGCGATACCCACGAGCACGACGGGCTGGGCCGAGAGCTGAGTCTGACCTTGGATAGCGACGCCTCGCTACTTGCGGTATGTCGCTCCAGCGTGCGCACGTCAGGTTGAGCGCTTGCCGCACCATCTCGTTCAGAGCGACATAGGCCAGCGCCAGCTGCGGCTGAGGCTGGCATCTGCCCTGTTGCGCCGCGGACGTGCACGCCCGCCAGAGGCTGAGCTGCCATCGCCCTGGGGGGCGGGAGTTGCGCAGGCGGCGCATCGTAGCAAGAGCGAGCAGGCCGTATTCTGCACAGATTGCGCAGCGCGAGGCGGGAGCATCTGCGCTGTCTCTCGAGCGCGCGACCCTGGGCCATCAGCGGTCGTCCTGAGCGCGGCGCCGCGCTGGCGCGCGCTCCCCAGACGCCAACTCCGTGAGGTTTTCTCGGCGTTGTTTGCTTAAAATGAGTGAGGCCACGCGGAGCGGGACGCTTCTTGGCGAGCGCGTGATGCTCCAGTTCGAGCCAGGGGGCGCCGATGTCGTCTGGTCCTGGTTGGAGCGCACCGGGAGGCCTGGCACGATTCACGCATATTAACTGAGGCGAACGCTGCTCGAGCAATAACGGGAAAACAGAGAAATTATGAGTCGGGTTGATGGTGCTAGTCGGTTCGGTGGGATGATTTCTCTCGCAGCGGCGCTGGGCTTGGGCGCCATGGCAACGGGCTGTAGCGGCGAGTACTCGGATTCGGCGGATGGGTCGTTCGATGGCAGCGAAGCCTTCGACGATGCGGCGTCGACCACCGATACTGCGCTGTCGAACGGCGACGTCGCGGACGGATCGAGCGAGCTCGGCACGGCGCAGCAGGCGCTGTTTTGGAACCCCTTCAACTTCAAGACCTCGTGCTCGGACACCAACGGTACGAACAGCGTGATGGCGGCCCTGGCCGTGGCGACCGCCACCGAGCTGAAGCGCTGGCAGCCCAGTAAGGATTTCGCGTCGAGCTGGGGCGTGCTCAAGCTCACGGCGACCGGCAAGGCCCAGTGTAGCGACGGGAAATGCTGGAACACCCAGGCGATCCTCGATCTGCAGAACGCGCCGACGGGCAAGGTTCAGATCCGACCCGGCGTGTTGCTCGACTCGAACGCTCTCCGGTCCACGCTCTCCATGAACCTGCTCGCTCAACTTTTCTCCCTGCTCAGCTTTATCGTGCCCGAGCACAGGTTTGAGCTGATGTCTTCTGAGAAGGGCGGCTGTGACCAGTTCTATTGGTTCAACGTCACGTCGCCGAGCGGCGGCGCGGTGTCCAGCTTCCTCACCTCGACCCTGGAGCAAAAGCTCACCTGGGTGGGCGGCAACAATAACCCGTACATTCAATTTGAGTCGAACGGTTCAATGGTCGGCATCGACCCGACCTACGGCTTGAACGAAGCCGGTTCGACCAGCAGCGGCAGCTGCACCGCAGCCTGCGTCAAGATGTCGAGCGCGGACATCACCGGCACCTGCTGTTCGTGCAACGGGACGAAGAAGTTCGCTCGCTCCGCGTGGAGCCCGACCACCTATATCTGCAACTGAGCTGGACGGCGCAGGCCTCTCCTATCAGGCCGGCGTGCACAATCGCTCAGCGTCGAGCAGGTCGGCGTTGGTGAGCGAGGTCAGCACATGGTCGCGAAATCCGCCGCCGACGAAGAGGTAGTCGCGCGCATAACCTTCGACGACGAAACCCGAGCGCCGGAGCACCCGAGCGCTCCGCTCATTTTCGGGAACGTAGTTGGCCATGATGCGGTGCAGCCGTAGCTCGACGAAGGCGTACTCGATGACCGACTCGAGCGCCTCGTGCATGAAGCCGTGACCGACGTGGGCCACGTCTAACTGGTAGCCGAGGTAACAGGCACGGAACGCGCCCAGCACGATGTTGGAGAGCGTGACGGCGCCGATGAAGGGGCCGCTCGCGTTCGGGAGCTCGCGCACCCAGAAGCGCGCGCTCGTTCCGCTCTGAAATTCGCGCTGAATGTTCTCGATGCGGCGCAGCGCCCCAACCAGGGTGACGGCGCCCGGCGGCTCGGGAGGCGACCAGGGGCGCAGGTGCTCGCGGTTGCGCTCGAGATAGGCGCAGAGCTCCTCGGCGTCTCGATCGCTCGGCAACGTCAGGAGCAGCCGTGTCGTTTCGAGGGCGGGCACTCGGCGCGGGCTCATCCTCTCAGCGTAGCCAGGCCCGAATGGCGCGGCCAGCCATTTGTCCGGCTCTTCGGCGCTCTAGCCAAACGCGCGCGCATGGTTATCTTGCAAGGCATGCAGCCCACGAACAACCCCATCGAACGAGCCGCGTCCGCACCCGATGCTCTGCCGCGTCTGCGCAGCGTCGAAGGTATCCATCGGAGCACGGGCTTCCATTGGGTGGGCAATGGCTTCTACGTCTCTACGTATTTCCCGAGCGCCCAGCTCGCCGCCGAACGGGTGAGCCCGTTCGTGTTGATGGATTACGGGCCAGCCAAGGAGTTCGCCCCGCTCGCGCAGGGCAAGCGGGGCGTGGGCTGGCACCCCCACCGCGGCTTCGAGACCGTGACCTTGGCTTGGGAAGGTTCCGTGGCCCACCGCGACAACGCTGGGCACGCTGACGTGATCGGCCCCGGCGACGCGCAGTGGATGACGGCGGCCTCGGGAATCTTCCATGAGGAGTACCAGGAAGAAGGGCTGACGCGCAGCGGCGGTCGGCTGCACATGATGCAGCTCTGGGTGAATCTGCCGGCCCAGCACAAGTCCGCGCCGCCCGACTACCAGGCGCTGAAAGCGGCCCGATTTCCGGCCGTGCCACTGCCCAGCGGCGGTAGTGTCCGGGTTATCGCAGGGGAGTACCGAGGCGCGCGCGGTCCCGCTCGGACCTTCACGCCCATCACGATGCTCGACGTGCAACTGCGGCCGGGCGAGGAGCTGCCCGTGGACTTGCCGCGGACGTACAACGCGCTGGCCGTGGTGGCGCAGGGGCGCGTGTCGGCGGGCAGTGGGTCCGCGTCCGCTGGTGAGCTTGTGCTGTTCGCCAACGACGGGGACCGCCTGGCGCTCTCCGCTCCGGAGGGTGCCCACGTGATCCTGCTCTCTGGCGAACCTATCGACGAACCTATCGTGCAATACGGCCCGTTCGTCATGAACAGCGTCGAAGAGATCCAGCAGGCCGTGCGCGACGTGCAAGCGGGCAAGTTCGGCCGCATTCCCGCCTGATTGCCCCGCGCTAGAAACGTGGAGGGGAGCGGGGCCGGTCAGACCTCGTTGAGGATGGGCTGCACCACTCTGGAGAAGTGCTCGAGCGCTTCACAGCGCGCGGCCTCGGCTTCGAGCGCCGGGTAGCTCGAGGTGGCGAACAGGGTGGGGTGCGCCTCGCGCGCAAACCGAAAGGCGCAAGCAAACGCCACATCGACGTGGGACAGGCTTTCCCCAAGCCAGAAGGGTGTGGCGCGCGCCGTTCGATCGGCCTCGAGCAGCGCGAGGGTATCCATGATCTGGAGCGCGCAACGCCCCAGCCAGAGCTGGGAGGGCTCGGCGCGAAACAGCTTCTCGTAGAGCAAGCTCACGGCTTTGTCGGCCAGCCCCGTCGACAGCGCGACCAGGCGCAAGCCTTCGCGCCGCACCGGCCCTGAGCGGGGCAAGAGCGCGCGCTCCTCACCCGCGAGCTCGTCCAGCGTGTCGATGATGGCGGCGCTGTCCTGCAGCGCCAGCCCGCCGTCGATGACTAGGGTCGGCACGCGCCGGAGAGGGTTGTACAGGGCGATCTTTTCCGCGTCCCCCCACACCGACCAGGGGCGATGTTCGTATTCCAGGCCGTACCAGCGCAAAGTGATGGCGACGCGGCGCACGAACGGCGAATCATACTGACCGATGAGCATCATGGACATGCTTTGGCGAGCTCCCTGCACCCGCGCTGTAACACAAACAGGCTAATTTTCACAAACGATAGGGCTCGAACGCCACGCGTGTGAGAGTGCTTCCGATATCGATGCGGCTCGCGGCCTAGGGACCGAGCCCACGCATGAGCTGGGCTGTCGTCGAGCCTCACGGCGCCAGAGCTCGCGCGATATTCGCAGCGTCAGCCCAGTCGCCGCCGGCGTGCGACTCGGCAGCCAGCCGAGCAAACGTCCACAGGCGCACGCGCTCATGATCGAGCTCCAAGAGCTCGGCGAAGCCTCGAATGGTGCGCTCGGCGTCGGTGCACAGGCGTTCGTTGCAATTGAGCAGGTGTTGGGTCGCGTCGTAGGCGGGATCGCCCACGAAGGGCTTGGGGTCGATGACGAGCCACTCCTGCCGCTGCGCTCGGAGGACGTTGCCCGCATGCAAGTCGGTCGCCAACAGGACCTGAACGGGCGCGCTCGACGGCAACTCTTCGAACAACTGCAAGCCTTCCCGCACGAGGCCGCAGTCTGCGACGAGCGGCTGCGACGCCCGCTTGCGCGCGACCCAATGCTCGAGCATGCTCGACAGCGGGCGGAAGGCGTGTGCGGGCGGCGACCTCCAGAGGCGCCGCAGCAGGCCGGCGATGACCCGATCCCGCTCGGCCTCCGGCTGGTCGCGCAGCGGCGTGCCCGGAGCGCAGCGCTCGAGAAGCAGTGCTCCGAGGGCCACGTCCTGCTCGAGCAGGCGCACCACGGGGTCTCCGTCCCAGAATTTCAGGCCGTCACCCTCTTGCTCAGCTTCCAGATGGGGCACTCCGAGCTTGAGCACGGCGTCCCCGCCGCCGCGTCGAGTCACCGCATGCACCCACGAACAGCTCCCGTCCTCCCCCCCGAGCGGCCCGCCAAGAGTGAGCTGCCAGCGATCCATGAGCTCGTTCAGCGAGGCCGGTAGCTGCGCGAGCCATGCAGGTGCGCCAGGCACGTTGTCACACCTACGTCGCAATGCATCGGAAACGGAGAGGTCCATAAGTGGTATTCGGATTGACGCGGGGTGTGGCGTGACACCGGCCCGGGTCAAGGTCAAGGCGCGCAGGCTCGACTTGCGCCGGGCGCGGCCATCTGGGCACGATGCTTTGCCCGGGAGGGCTTGCCATGAAAATAGCGTGCTTCGATACCCACTCGTACGACAGGGAGTCGTTTGAGGCAGCGAACGTCCAGTTTCAGCACCAGATCACGTTCTTCGAGCCCAGGTTGACGCTAGAGACAGCGCCGCTCGCGAAGGGCTACGACGCTGTTTGTTCCTTCGTCAATGACAAGGTAGATGAGGCGGTGCTCTCGATCTTGAGCGGAGCAGGGACGCGCCTGGTCGCGCTGCGCTCCGCCGGCTATAACCATGTGGACCTGGTGGCGGCCGCGCGCCTCGGCATCCCCGTGGTGCGGGTGCCGGAGTACTCGCCGCATGCGGTGGCCGAGCACGCCGTCGCGCTGCTCTTGGCCTTGGACCGGAAGATCCACCGCGCCCACGCGCGCGTTCGCGAGTGGAACTTTTCCCTCGAGGGCCTGGTCGGGTTCGACGTTTACGGCAAGACCGTGGGCATCGTTGGCACGGGGCGCATCGGGCAGGCCGCGGCGCGGATCTTCCGTGGCTTTGGTTGCCGGCTGCTGGCCTACGACGTAAAGCCGGAGCCCGTCCTCGTTTCGGAGCTCGGCGCCCGTTACGTGGGGCTTCCCGAGCTCTACCGCGAGTCGGACATCATCTCGCTGCACGTGCCGCTGACCCCGGCGACCCGGCATATGATCGACGCGGAGGCCTTGGCCATGATGAAGCGTGGCGTTGTGTTGATCAATACAGGGCGCGGCGCGCTCATCGACAGTCGGGCGCTGATCGGCGCCCTCAAGAACGGCCACCTCGGCGCCGCCGGGCTCGACGTGTACGAGGAAGAGGAGGGCATCTTCTTCCAGGACCTCTCCGACAGCGTCCTTCAGGATGACGTGCTGGCGCGCCTGCTCAGCTTCCCCAACGTCATCATCACCTCGCACCAGGCCTTCTTGACGAGAGAGGCGCTGTCCACCATCGCGCGCATCACCCTCGAGAACGTCACGGCCTTCGAGCGGGGAGAGCCGCTCCGAAACGCGGTTCGCCCAGAAGAAGTGCTGCGCGGCGCCGCGCCGGTGCCTCAGAAAGCATGAGCGCGTCTCATGGCTAAGGTCATCAACCTGAACAAAGTCCGAAAGCAGAAGGCCAGGGCGGCGGAGCAGAAGAAGGCCGAGGTCAATCGGCGGCTGCATGGGCGCACCAAGGCGGAGCGAGCCCGGGAGGAGCTGCAAAAGAAGCAGCTGACGCGCTCTGTCGAGGGCGCACGGCTCGAAGGCGTCGACGCGGAAGGGCCCGCCGCTGGGGCTGGGGCCGAGGAGCCAGACGCTGCGGATTGACGCGGCCAATGGCCTGCTCTGCCGCTGACGTGTTGCCGCTGACGTGCTACGGGGCGGCCAGCAGTATGCAAGCGAGCCACGCGGTTGGGTCACCGGTCGAAATACGGACCGTTCGAGACAAGCGAGCGCAAGAGGTCTTCCTGCGCATGCCCTGGACGTTGGGCATGAAGAGCGACCCGGTCTGGGTGCCGCCGCTGCTCGACGACTACCGGCGCGCGCTCGATCCGGTCAAGAGCCCATTTCTAAAGCATGGCCAGATAGCGTGCTTCATCGCGTATCAATCGGGGGAGCCCGTCGGGCGTATCTCGGCGCAGATCGATCACTGCTTCGACCAACACTGGCCCTCGGAGCCGGGCGTCGCCTACTTTGGCTTCTTCGCGTGCAAGGACGACGTGGTGGTGGCGCGGGCTTTGTTTCACGCCGCGGAGGACTGGGCGCGGAGCCGTGGGCGCACGCGGCTGTGGGGGCCGTTCACGCCGGATCCAAAGGGCGAATCCGGCATCCTGATCGATGGCTTCGACACACCGCCTCGCATCGGCATGCCTCACGACAAGCCTTACCTCGGCCCGCTCGTCGAGGCCGCGGGCTATAGCAAGATCAAGGATCTGTTTGCCTGGTGGTACGTGGCCAATAGCCCGATCGATCCCGTCACCCAGCGGCTCGCGCAGCGCACGCGTGACTTGCCCAACGTGAAGGTCCGCAGCATGGACCCGAACCAGCTGCCGCGCGAGGTGGAGATCCTGCGCGACGTGTACAACGAGGCCTGGAGCAAGAACTGGGGCTTCGTGCCGTTCACGGCCGCGGAGCTCGAGCTGTACGCCACCGAGTACAAGCACTTCATCGATCCCGAGATCGCGCTGGTGGCGGAGGTCGACGGCAAGCCCGCGGCCATCTGTTTTGCCATCCCCGACGTCAACGAGCTGGTGAAGGATTTCGACGGCGAGCTGATGAAGCGGCCGCTGAATTTGGCCAAGCTGATCTGGCGGCTCAAGTTCGCGCGGCCCAAGGCGGCCCGGCTGATTCTCCTCGGCGTCAAAACCGAGTTCCGGGCGTCACGCAAGTATGGCGCGCTGGCGGCGGTGCTGTACGAGGAGGTCGCGCTGCGCGGCAGCCGGCGCGGCTATAAGGGTGGCGAGCTCGGCTGGACGCTCGAGGACAACCACGCGATCAACCAAGGCATCGAGCGCATGGGGGCGCGTAAGTACAAGACCTATCGTGTCTACGCGAAGGCACTCTAGGTCCAGGCTCCAGGCTCCAGGCTCCAGGGTTCTTCTTCCGAAGCCCGAAGCCCGAAGCCCGAAGCCCGAAGCCCGAAGCCCGAAGCCCAAACGACGACCTTTCTGTCCCGAGCGGCCGAGGGGGGAAGCTTTGTCGGCGCCGGGGTGCTAGGGTGCTGACGCAGCGCAGGGCAACGCTAAACGCGTTACTGGGGCATTTGTGCCTGCGGCTGGGTCGACGTTAGGAGCGTGTTCGCATGCCTGAGCCAGGCTTTGGGCTTCCATTCGAAGCCGAGGTGCCGATCGCATTCGTCGGCACCTATGTGCCGCGGCGCTGTGGGATTGCTACGTTCACCCGTGATCTGGCCGAGGCCACCGCCAGCGAGGACGTGGCGCCGATGATCTTGGCCGTCACCGACTCGGGGGGCGAGTATGAGTACCCGGCTGAGGTCAAGTACGAGATCCGCCAAGGGGTCAAGGGAGACTACGCGCGCGCGGCCGAGTTCGTGAACTACAGCAACGCGCGCCTGGTCTCGATTCAGCACGAGTACGGCATCTTCGGAGGAGACGATGGGGCCTACATCTTGGATTTCCTGGCCGCGCTGCGCGTGCCTGCGATCGCCACGTTGCACACGGTGCTGAGAGAGCCGTCAGATTCGCAAAAGGCGATCATTCGGCAGATGGCTAAACGCTGCGCGGGCCTGGTCGTGATGAGCCAGATCGCCTCTGATCTGTTGGCTAGCGCGCACGGGCTGCGCGGCTCCAAGGTTCACATCATTCCGCACGGCATTCCCAAGATGGAGCCGCGTAGTCAGGAGAGGCTCAAGGCCAAATTCGGCGTCGCCGGGCGCCGCATGCTGATCACGTTCGGGCTGCTCAGCCCGAACAAGGGCATCGAGACGGTGATTCGCGCCCTGCCTGCCGTGGTCGCCGAGTTTCCCGACGTCGTGTACTTCGTAGTCGGAGCCACGCACCCGGTGGTCGTGCGCCAGCACGGCGAGGCGTATCGGACCAGCCTGGAGCAGGAGGCCGAGCGCCTTGGCGTGCGGCAGCACGTAGTGTTTCGGGATCAGTTTATCAGCGCCGAAGAGCTCGGGAGGTACCTGCAAGCGGCGGACATCTTCGTGAGCCCCTATTTGAATGAGGCGCAGGTGACGAGCGGTGCTCTGTCGTACGCCATGGGCGCCGGCGCGGCCGTGGTTTCGACGCCGTATTGGCATGCAGAGGAGTTGCTCGCCAACGGTCGCGGATGCCTCTTTCCGTTTCGAGACAGCGTCGCGCTGAGCAAGACCTTGCAAGCGCTCCTCGGGTCGCGTCCCGAGCTCGATCGCATGCGCTCCGCCGCCTTCGAGTCCACGCGCTCGGTGGTCTGGCCGGAGATCGGCGGCGCCTACCTCAGGCTCGGCATTAAGGTGACGGCGGAAGGGCTGCCCAAACCACCGCGCGAGGACGCGCCGCGCGTGAGCAGCCTGCCGGATCTGCGGCTCGATCATCTGCAGCGGATGACAGACGACACGGGCATCATCCAGCACGCCACCTACAGCGTCCCCGCGCGTCGCAGCGGCTACTGCGTGGACGATAACGCTCGAGCGCTGATCGTGGCGCTGCAATCCGATCGCGTGCAGGGCTCACCCGAGACGCGCCGCCTCGTCACCACCTACCTCGGCTACCTGCTGTTCTCCCAGCACAAGGACGGGCAGTTCGAGAACTTCATGCGCTACGATCGCACGTTCGAGGCCGGGCCTCGCTCCGACGACTGCATGGGGCGCGCCGTCTGGGCCCTCGGCGTCACCGTCCAGCTCGCGGGGGATGACGGCTGCCGGCTGCTCGCGCGCGAGATGTTTCAGCGCGCGCTGCCTCGCTGTAACGAGCTCGGCCCACGCGGCACCGCGCTCGTGGTCTTAGGCCTCGGCAGCGTGCTGTCCAGCGAGCCCGGAGCAGCGCACGAGCGGGCCATGCTGACTGCGCTCGCCGAGAAGCTGGTCGAGGGGTATCAACGCAACGCGACCGACGATTGGCGTTGGTTCGAGCCCGCGTTGACCTACGACAACGCGATGATCCCGCTGGCGCTCTTTACGGCCTACAGGGTCACCTCCGACCGCACGTGCTTGCGCGTCGCGCGTGAGTCACTTGAGTTCCTCGAGTCCAGCTGCTTTGCCGAAGGTCGGCTGCGGCTGGTCGGTAACACAGGTTGGCAGTCGAAGGGGGGCCAGAAGCCCGAGGCGGATGAGCAGGCGATCGACGCCGTGGCTTTCGTGCTGGCCTTTCGCGGCGCCTATCTGGCGACTCTCGATCATCACTACCTCGGCCGGATGCGCCAAGCGTTCAGCTGGTTTCTCGGCAATAACCGGCTCAACCTGCCGCTCTACGATTTTTCGACCGCCGGCTGCCGAGATGGCCTCGGCGTCTCGCAGCGCAACGAGAATCAGGGCGCTGAGAGCACCATTTGTTTCCTGATGGCGTTGCTCGGTGTGCTCGAGCTAGCGAGCGAAGGCCTCGAGTACGGCGAGCCTCCAAAAAGTACAGAAAGTGTAGCCTGATGTCCAACATCGCTATAACGCGGACCCATCACCGGCTCTTGCCAGACGCCCGTCGCGTGCTCGCCAAGCCCTTCTTGCCCGGGGAAGAGACGCTGCTCGCCGGGATATCCCGAGGGGGGCTGCTGATGGAGCGCATCCTGGCCATTCCCGAGGCACACGTGAGCGCGCTCGTGGACGAGATCCAGGCGAGCTACGGCAGCCGGCATGGCGCGTTCGACTCGGTCCTCGAGCGTCACTTCGAGCTCGCGGCCCGTTACATCGGCGGAGCCATGCCGATCTCTCGGGCCCGCCGCCTGCTGATTGGCGCCTACTTCACCCACGAGTACTCAGTGGAGGCCGCAGCGCTCTTCAATCCGTCGATGGTCCTTGCTCCCGATCAGATCGGGCTCGCTCCCGGCGAGCGGCGCTTCATCATGAGCCTGCGTGCGGTCGGGGAGGGGCACCTCTCCTCCATCGAGTTTCGGTCGGGCGTGATCGACGCAGCGGGAGAGCTCCGGTTCGACGCGCCGGGTGGCCACCTCGTCTCAGGGCAGCGCACGCCGCCGCGCCGCTATGACAAGCACCTGTTCAGCGCCAAGCTGATCGAGCTGCAAGCGTACAACGACCTGGCCCGAGGCGTCCTCGACCAGCTGCCCGAGGATTTTAGCCTGAATGACCTGGAGGTGGCGCTCCTGGGGCTCGAAAAATACGGCCCTCCCCACGCCATTTGGTTCGAGACGGTCAAGATCATCCGGGTGCTCGCCGCGTCCACGTACGTGACCACTTTCCCGGTGAAGTCGACCGTGTCCGAGCGCGTGCTCTTTCCAGCCGGGCCCAACGAGACGCGCGGCATGGAGGATGCCCGGTTCGTCCGCTTCACGGGCACCACCGAGACGAAGTACTACGCGACGTACACGGCGTACGACGGCTTCCAAATCGTCCCTCAACTGATCGAGACGGACGACTTCATCACGTTCACGGTCGGGACCTTGAACGGCGTGGCGGCGCAGAACAAGGGCATGGCGCTGTTCCCGCGCAAGGTCGGGGGCAAATACGTCATGCTGTCGCGCAAGGATCGGGAGAACCTCCACCTGGCGACGTCGGACAACGTCCGCTTTTGGAACGATGTGACGGAGCTGTATCGCCCTTCGCAGCCCTGGGAGCTCCTACAGATCGGCAACTGCGGCTCGCCCCTCGAGACGAACGCCGGCTGGCTGGTGATCACGCATGGCGTCGGCCCGATGCGCCGCTATGCGCTCGGCGCTTTGTTGCTCGATCTGGAAGATCCTCGGCGCGTCCTCGGCTACCTGCGCGAGCCCTTGCTCGTGCCCGACCCGACCGAGCGCGAGGGGTACGTGCCCAACGTGCTCTACACCTGCGGTGGGTTGATCAACGGCGATCAACTGGTGCTCCCCTACGGCTTCTCCGACGCTGGCATCGGCGTCGCCATGGTCTCTTTACCCGACCTGCTTCGAGAGCTCCGGCTCGCGGGGCCGTGAGCCCGGGCCGGTCGCGCAGGCCCTGTACGGGCCACCCCTCGAGTCAGTAGCCCACCTCGAACCCGAAGTCCTCCTCGAGCCGCGGCGAGCTGGGGCGGCCGACGAAGAAGCCCGTCGGCCCTTCGCGGCGCTTGACGTTGACGGTCAGCGTCTCCTCTTCATGCGTGTTGATCTCGACGCAGTTCGGTCGCACGCACAAGAGGTGCCAGCCGGGCGCCAGCGCCTGGCTGTAGCGGCCTGCGATATCTCGCGTCACGTCCGGCGGGCGCGCCGCCACCAGCGCGGCCACCTCTGAGCTCTGCTCGAACGGAGCTTGCAGGGTCCACACCTCGAGCCTGGCGCTGCCGAGCGGGCACTCGGTGCAGCCGTCTTTGACGAAGTCGCTCGCCTCGGCGACCACGCCCGAGACGCTCGAGACGCCCGTGTCGCCCTGGGCCGCCAGCCCTGTGAGCGCGTCACATCCTCCTCGCTCGCAGTCCGCACATGCCGACAGCACGCTGGCCGCCGACAGCACCAGCGTGCCGCTCAGCACCCGCACGGGTCGACTCCCCCAGATTTGGCGTTGCATCGGGTGAACAGCGTAGCACCGCGGCCGGCTGCGGCCAGCCGAGCCAAGCGCTGCGCTAATCAGGCACCTCCGCCTGCTGCTTTGGGAATGCAGCGTTCATCGAGGCGTGAATGCGCCGCAGGTCGGTAAGGAGAAAGCCTTCCTCGACGATCACGGGCGCCACAGCGGCACTCGGCCGCGTCCGCGCTCGGCAGCAGCGCCGGGGCCGCGCCGAGCTCCTCGGCGAAGCGGAGGCTGGCGTCGTGTGCAGCGAACTCGGGGCGCAGGCGCAGCTCGCCGCCGGGCACGCGCGCGATGCCGCGCCACTCGCCGTCGCCGCTCTCGAAGACGCGGGCCAGGGCGGCCAGCGCGCGGCGGTTTCCGTCCCGGCTCACGCAGCGGGTGAAGGCGTTGATGACCTCGGCTTTGCCCGCGAGCACCTGCTCGACGAGCAACACGAGGCCCGCGAGGATGTCGAGCGGCTCGAAGCCGGCGACCACGACCGGGCGCCGGTGCTCGCGCACGAACGGCTCGAACAGACCGTAGCCGGTGATGACCGCGGCGTGACCGGCGGCCAGATACCCCGGGGGCGGGGGCCGGAAGAGGTCCGAGCATCAGGAAGCTTCCAGGGCCCATGGCCGCGCAGGACGGCGCGCAAGTGCGACGCACGTTTTGCAGCCGCGAGGCTCGCCCAGCATATTCTGCGACTGCGTCGGCCAAAACCCGGCGCTGGTCGCTCAGTCCCAACGGGCACGGTCCCTGCAATACCCGCCTCGACTGTTGGGTGCCCTGATTGGGGAAGGACGAACCGGAATGACAAAGGCAGCGTTTCCAAACATGACTCGCGTCGAGGACATCATGAGCCGGGAGCTCGTCATGCTTCGCCATGACCAGACTTCCGAGGAGGCAGCCGAGGTGCTGGTCCGCGAGCAGATCGGCGGCGCTCCCGTCTTCTGCGGCGACAAGCTGGTCGGGGTGGTCTCCAAGGGCGACCTATTGGGGGCCGAGCGCGGCGGGGACACGCGTATCGAGCATCTCATGACCAAGGCGGTCTATGCCGTGCGCCCCACTGACCCGGCCATCTTGGCGGTGCAGCTCATCGTCGATGAGGGCCTGCACCGCGTCCTCGTCGTTGACGAGAACAAGCGCCTGATCGGCATCGTCACTCCCGTCGACGTCTGCAAAGCCGTACGGGCGGAGAAGCCTCTGAGCTACTCCTCACGTGATGCGGTCCACTTGAGCTACACCGATCTGCGGGGATGAGCCTGGCACGCCGAGCTTGGGGCGGGGGTGGGCAGCTTTTTGGGCGAGGTCACCCCGCGCTATGTCAGGGGGTGGCGTTGCCGGACATCTTGGTACACGAAGCGTGAGGTGAGCGTGAAGTCCGCGTAGCCGTCCCCGTCTACGTCGCCGAGCGGAGAAAGCTCGATCGTTTGCTGGGCAATGTAGGTGTCCACGGCAGGGATGAAGCTGCGCAGCTCCTCCTCCAGGCCACTCCACAGGGCATCCCGATCGCGGGAGCGGCAAATGCCGACGACGCACGCCTGGCTGCTGAGCGCTGCATGCGCGCCATGCCGAACAGCGTTTATACGGACCGCGTGCGCTCGCTGTGCGAGCTCGAGGGGCCTAGGTCGCCTTAGCGGCGCCCCGATATTCTCCTCCACGCTAGCTTCGATGACCTCGCAGCAACCTCCTACGGCTCTATCGTGGCTGCCGCTGATCAGGCGAGCCGCTCACCGTGCGCAGACCCTGCGCACACGTCTAAGAGCAAAAATTCCGTCTCCTCTCGCGCCGTGAGCGAGAGCGCTCGCTCGGCGGTGACGCCGACGCCATCTCCTGTGGTGAGCACCAGGTCACCGAGGGTCACTTCGCCCTGCACGAGGTGGAGCCACGCGCTGCGGCCGTCCGACAGCTCGTGCACGACGTGCTGCCCGCGATCGAGCAAGGCTGAGTAGACGACGGCGTCCTGGTGGATGCGCAATGACGACCGCCGCGCATCGGGTGATGCGACGACGCAGAGCGCGCCCCTGCGCTCGGCGACGCTAAAGCGGCGCTGCGTGGCGGCGGGATCGATCTCGCCCTGTGCTGGGCGAAGCCAAATCTGAAAGACGTGCGCGGCATCGGTGCGCGAGGCGTTGGTCTCGCTGTGGCGCATGCCGCGGCGGGTGCTTCGGGTCTGGAACTCACCGGACTGGATCACGCCCGAGCGTCCGAGCGCGTCCTGGAAGGCGAGCGCGCCCTCGTGGACGTAGGTGACGATCTCACCCTCGCGATGGGCGTGCCGCGGCACGACCGCGCCCGGCGGCAGGCGATCCTCCTCGACCATCTCGAGGTCTCCAAAGCCATCTGCCGCCTCGTCCACGCCGTCTGCTCGGTCCGGTGGGTTAAACGTGCACCAGACCTCGTGCTTGCCGCGCCGAGTGTGGTGGCGCTCGGTGCCCCTGCGCAGTGCGATCAACGTTGCCTGGCCGCTCTCGGGCTAGCCTGGGTTTGGCGGCGCTCGGCTGTCATGAATAACTTTCTCCTCGTCAATCACTCGAGCTGCGAGCGCCCCCAGCACCGGTTCTGACTACATGTCCATGCCGCCCATGCCGCCCATGCCGCCCATGCCGCCCATCGCGTCCATGCCGGAGTCGGCGGAGCCCCGCTTCTTCGGCTTCTCGGCGATCAGCGCTTCCATCGTGAGCATGAGCGACGCCACCGAAGCGGCGTTCTGCAACGCTACGCGCACCACCTTGGTCGGGTCGATGACGCCGGCTGCCACCAGATCTTCGTACACGCCGGTAGCGACGTTGTAACCAAAGGAGCCCGTGCCTTCGCGCACCTTGTTGATCACGACAGCGCCTTCGATGCCGCCGTTTTGCGCCATCTGACGCAGCGGCTCTTCGATCGCGCGGCGGATGATGTTGACCCCGAACTGCTGATCACCCTCGAGCGTGAGCTTGGCGAGCGCGGGGAGCGTGCGGAGCAGCGCGACGCCGCCGCCCGGGACGATACCCTCTTCGACCGCGGCACGCGTCGCGTGCAGCGCGTCGTCGACGCGATCCTTCTTCTCCTTCATCTCGGTCTCCGTGGCAGCGCCGACCTTGATCACGGCGACTCCGCCCACGATCTTGGCCAGCCGCTCCGAGAGCTTCTCTTTGTCGTAGTCCGAGGTCGTCTCCTCGATCTGCGCCCGGATCTGCTTGACTCGCGCCTGGATGTCGACCTTGCTGCCGGAACCTTCGATCAGCGTGGTGTTATCCTTGGTGATGATGATCTTCTTGGCCTGGCCCAGGTCTTCCAAGGTCAGGTTCTCGAGCTTGATGCCGAGATCTTCCGTGACCGCCTTGCCCCCGGAGAGCACGGCGATGTCCTTGAGCATCTCCTTGCGCCGGTCGCCGAAGCCTGGTGCCTTGACGGCACAGACGTTGAGTGAGCCCTTGAGCTTGTTGACTACCAGGGTGGCGAGCGCTTCCCCTTCGACGCTCTCGGCCAGCACGAGCAGCGGCCGCTTGCTCTTGGCCACAGCCTCGAGCACGGGCAGCATCTCTTGCATGCTCGACAGCTTCTTGTCGTGGATCAGGATGTAGGCGTCGGTGAGGACGACTTCCATGCGCTCGGCGTCGGTGATGAAGTACGGCGACAGGTAGCCGCGGTCGAACTGCATGCCCTCGACCCACTCGACTTCCGTCTTGAGGCTCTTGCCTTCGTCGACCGTGATCACGCCGTCCTTGCCGACCTTGTCCATGGCCTCGGCGATGATGCGGCCGATTTCCTCGTCGTTGTTGGCGGAAATGGCAGCTACTTGCTGGATTTTCTTGAAGTCGTCGCCAATGCTTTCGGTCTGCTTTTTCAGGTCTTCCACGACCACCCTGACAGCTTGGTCAATGCCACGCTTGAGGTCAATCGGGTTTGCGCCAGCAGCCACGTTCTTGAGGCCAGCGGTAATCATCGCCTGGGCCAGCACGGTGGCCGTCGTCGTGCCGTCACCGGCGAGGTCGCTGGTCTTGGAAGCCACTTCCTTCACCATTTGTGCGCCCATGTTCTCCACGGCGTCGTCAAGTTCGATTTCCTTGGCCACGGTCACGCCGTCCTTCGTGAGTTGGGGAGCGCCGAAGCTTTTCTGGATAACCACGTTGCGACCACGCGGGCCGAGGGTTACTTTCAC
>JAYTOL010000155.1:0-27561 GCA_043747815.1 Deltaproteobacteria bacterium | reverse complement strand
ACATAGGGAAAGCCCCCGCACTGCAGTACTTCGTCACGGTACGTGCAGGCTTCGTGGCACAGCTTTGCGTCACGATCGCCGCAATCGGCGGGGCAGGCTCAGCAGCGGCACTCACCAACGAGAGATCGGCGGCCGAAGGCAGCGCCACGCGCAGCGCATCGAGCTCCTCGCGTTCGAAGCTGATCCGCTCCGTCGTCGTGTCGCCGTTCGCGTCCGTCGTTTGCAGCGTGACTGACGCGGCGTCGTAGTCGAAGAGCCGGAGCACGACGCTGGGGCTCGTCAATCGCTCCGGGCGCCCCTGCGTGTCGTATTCCACGCTCAGGTAGTCGTCCCCGGCCACGAACGCGACTCCGGTGATGGCCCGGGCATTGCCTGCCGAGTCCTTGGCGGCGAGCAGCGCGAGAGCTTCGTGCGCGCCGTCTTCCCTCGCAACCAAGAACACCGGTGTCTCGGGGTCGAGCACCCGATCGACCTGCAGGGACGGGGCGCTGGGGAAGCGGGTGGGGCCCACGTCGGACGCAGGGAGGTTTGCGGCGTCGCCTCCAGGCGGCGCGATCGAGGTCCCGTCGGCACCACAAGCGACGAGAACGGAAGTGATGAAGACGGTGGGTAGGCTAACCTAGGTGGAAACGGCCTCCTCAGCGGTACTCGAAGCTCGGGTTCAGTAGCGACCCGTAGGGCGCAGAGGTGGTGAGGACGCTGCCCTCGGCGAGGGCGCGCGTGAAGGTGCCCAGGCGTCGCATCGTTCCTTCCGGGGCGCTGTCGGAGACGGCGAGCGAGAGCTCGAACCAAGCTCGCACGGCGGCCTCGGCAGCGCCAGCTTTGCGCAGGACCTCGGCGGCATGGCGCGCGACCAGCTCGGTGGGATGGGAACGCTGGGCCTGGATGGGGGTGTAGACGTAGCCTTCGGCTGCTTTGGCCAGGTCCGTTCGCCAAGCATCTCGCAGCGCGGGTTCGAGGCAATCTTCCGCCCATGAGCGCCCCATGCGCCGATATATCAAGCTCCGGACCACGACGCACGATCGAAACTCGCTCAGGGCTGCTCGGTGGCTCGGCTCACCCTCCTGAGCCTTGTCGGCGCTGAACGCGCTGGCCGGTGAAAACGCAAAGCACGCCGCCGTCGTTGAAGATGATTTGATGATCGAAATTGCAGTACGCGGCGGCGACCTGAAGCGGGAGCTGATCGTTGCCCCAGCGCGCCGGACTGAACAAGGAGAGCTGCCCTTCCGCGCATTTGCTGGCCCCCGCGTCATCCGCGTAGACGCAGACGCTGCGCTGATCGATTCCTGACCCGGCCACGGAGGCGCAACCCACGAGCGCTACAGCCAACGCGGCGAACGCGATCGCAAAACCCTTGCTCAGCTTCAGTGTCACGAACCCACGACGCATGAGCGAGCGATTTCTGACCTAGCTCTAGCCTCGAGCAGCCCGTTGCCCTCCCGATACGAAGGCTGTTAGTCTCTGAAACGCCTTCGGCGGGCGACCTCATCCATGGCTCATTCGGCAAAACTGGCGGTTCTCACCCCGGAGCTAGAGGCCTTGCAACGACGCTGGGTGACGCTCCGAAGACCCGATCAGGACGCGCTGTATGCTCGCGAGCTCGGACCTCACTTCGCCCCGCTATTTGCCGAGTTGCCGCTACATGGTGCGCCTCCGGGTCTCGACAAGCCGGAGGCGCTAGTGAGTGTGCTCGGGCTTTCATGGCAGCCCGTGGCTCTCATGGCCGCGTGGGCTCGGCCCGAGCGTATGCTGATCATCGGCACGCGGGGCTCGCTGAACATGCGGGTCGAGGGGGAAGACGTGCTCTCACTCATCAGCCGACTATCGCGAGTCCATCGTGACAAGATTCGAGTCGTCGAAGTCGGGGACCCTGGGGAGCGCGAGATTTACCGGGCCGTACGTGACTTCTCGAGGCAGGCTGGCTTGTCGCCAGAGAACGTGTTTGTCGACCCGACCGGCGGCAAGAAGTCCATGTCGTCCTCGGCGGCCCTCGCTGGATTTGTGGCGGGCGCCAAGCTCGTCTATGTGGACCATGCTGAATATCACGAGCGCATCCCCCTAGCCGGCAGCGAGTACCCGCGGCTGCTGGAGAACCCATTGACGGAGCTCGGCGAGCTCGAGCTCCAGTACATCTTTGCGGCGTTCGACCGCAGCGACTTCGTCGAGGCCCAGCACCTGGCGGAAAAGCTCGCACGTCGCCTCTACGAACCCCGGGAGGCCGAGTGCTTGAAATTGCTCGCGCAGGGTTACGCCGCTTGGGATCGCTTCGACTTCCCGATTGCCTCGGCCGAGCTCGGCGAAGCACTGTGCCAACTCGAGCGCTTCTCGGCATATGGCCGCTGGCCGTGGGCTGACGCGATTGTACCGCGGCTCGAAGACAACCTCCGAGCGTTGCAGGCCCTGGCCCGAACGAGGCCTCGCCCCAGCACGATCGAGGAAGGCACGCCGCTGCTCGTGTATTACCTCGCCGCGGCGCGCCGCCTGCTCGCCGCGGGCAAGCAAAGCCTCGCGGTTCTGCTCGCCTACGCCGCCGTAGAACGCTGCGCGAACCTGTGCCTGTGGATCCATTTTGGGCTCGCCGATGAGCAGCCCGACTATGAGACATTGCACGCCGTGTTGGATCTCGAGCGCTACCACGAGGTAGGCCGGCTCTTCTTTGGTAGAAGAAAGTATCAGCGCCGAGAGCTCGGCGGAAAATTGATGTTTGGCAATGGAGTCCAACTCCTGGTGACGCTGAGTGACGGTCCCATTCGGGTAGACGACCTCGGTGCTTTGCAGGGACTCGCGAGCATTCGGAACAAGTGTGAATTTGAGCACGGCCTGGTGCCGCAGGTGCCACCACGCGGTGAGGTAGAAAAGGCGCTCAGCAAGGCGAGCGAGATCATTGCGCGCTTGTGCGGGGTCGAACAGGTGTTCGAGGACGAGCTCGCGCGCTGCCGCTTTCCCATGTTTGGCGCCCGGTAGATTGAGGGGCTTCGGCCCTACTCTTGGGCGAGCTGGCGCTGACGTTCGGACGAGCCGGCGCTGACGTTCGGGCAAAGCGTCGTCGAACGCGTCAGAACGTCCCGCTTCCTGCGTCGTCTCAGTACGATGAACTCACAAATTGCTCAGACTGCTCGCCCGACCGCTCTCCGCTTCCTCTTCGCCGCTGCCCTAGCTTTCGCCCCGAGCATGGTGTTTGCACAGGACGTTTCCCCCGACCAACCCGAGGCGCCGGCTGCGACGTCGTTGCCACGCAAAGCGCAACAAGCCTTTTATTTGGAGCTCGGCGGCAACGGCATCTTGTATTCGCTCAACTACGAACGTTTTGTGAGCCAGACCGTGAGCTTGCGCGTCGGTGGTGGCTATTACTCGGTGAGCACGCCGAATGGCCCGGACGTGGGCGCATCGGCGAGCATCAGCTGGATCCCTTTGCTGGTAAACTATCTCGGCGTTGGAAGCGGCGACAATCGCCTCGAGTTGGGCGTCGGAGTGGTGCCCATCTATGCGACCGCTGCCGTCGATACCGGCGCGGCGGAGGCCTCGAGCTCGGGTGTCTTGCTCACGGGCACGGCGAGCGTCGCCTATCGCTACATCCCTCGCGACGGTGGGTTCAACTTCAAGGTGGCTTTACCCCGAGCCTGAGCTCGTTGGGCTTCATTCCCTTGTTTGGTTTGGCCGGCGGCGTGTCCTTGTAGGCGCTGAATCACGGGAGGCCAACGGCTTCGTGGTCCCCGGCGCGCTCAGCTCCGGTCGGGTCCCCCCCGCGAGAGCGCTTCACGTAGAGCTCGCTCTGAGGCGCGGTCGACATACAGGAGGGTCCGTCGAGAGCGCGCTGACACCTACTCGCGACGCGCCGCACGACGGTTCTGACCGCCGGAGTCGCGCAAAATTCCGGGAATCTGGCGCATTATTTCTGCAATGGATGGGTTACAGGGTTAGCGCCGTGCCGCATCAAGAGTATGACCCGCTCCACCGGCCCTTCGAGTTGCCGGTCACGAGCGTTCAGTACCGTCTCGTCGGGCTTGACGTGAGCGCACGCTCCCCCGCGTCGACAACGCTTGCTGTCCGTGAGCCCGTGGGTCGCGCCCACCATCACCCCGATCAGGGCGCTTCGATCGCTCGCCGGCACAAGCAGCTCGCGGGGGCGATTGGAGCGGCCTTGATACGCATGGAGTGCGTGTCGCGACCCGTCTGCTCGCAGCTGCGAAGATGCTGTGTGTCCTCGCCGGAACCGACTGTTCGCATGTGTCGGGTGCGGACGTTATCGCGGCAACACTGCCCGGCGCTGCGCCACGATTTTGCGGCGCCGCTCGTCGCCCACTGGGAAACACTTCTGGACGGCGCTGGCGCCGGTTCCCGCGTGCGCTTGATGGCGTGGGGCCGACGCGCAGGCCAACATTTCGAGCTTGCGCAACGGGCAGTCGAGGCCGCAGGTCAGGAGGGGCTCGTCGCAGGCGGTCTCCGCACGACCTTCACGGCCAGCCCTTGCGGCGCTCCGTCCACCTCTACCTTGGCCCACTGTGTGGAGGCAGCGCGCGCGGCACTCGGCCAGGACGGCGCCCAAACCAGCCTGCTGCTTCGGCTGAACACACCCCTCGCCCGCGCGGCATCGTTGGAACATGCCGTCGCGAGCGCCGCCGCCGAGCTCGTCCGCTGGGACCTCTTCGACCGAGGCTTGGCCGAATCCGTGGGGATACGACGCTGCGAAGGCTTCGCCAAAGTCGCCGAGTCAGCCGCTCTCGCGTCGATGCGCGGGGTCGAGCAAACCCTACACCTCGACGCACGGCGGCTCGCCCCTCGTCGCTCGCTTTCAACCGGGCAGGCCGTCCACCTCCGCGGCGTGATCGGTACCATTCGGCTCGAAGGGGCGGTCCTGCAGGCCTTGCCCTGGCTCGTCGCGCTGGCGGAACGCGGCGGCTCGCGCGGCGGATTTGGATTGTCTCAGGCCACGCTCTGCCTTCCCGGGTAGGCGCCGGCCACTTCCATTGGTGCACCCTGGCACGAGCCAGCGGCCGCCACGCGGTTGGCGCGGCTAAGTCCGCGAGATGTCCCGCTCTAGGAGTGGGCCTGGTCCGTGCAGATAGCGACAAGCAGCGGCAACGCTAACAACATGGAGCATCTACAATGACCAATGGACTCAACAGGGTAACACTTTTCGGTAATCTCGGCGCCGAGCCGGAGCTGCGGACGACTGGGGCGGGTCTACCCGTCCTTTCGTTCCGGCTGGCGACGACGGACGTGTACTTCGACAAGAACCAGGAAAAGCAGGAGCGCACGGACTGGCACAACGTCGTGATGTTCGGCGCGCGGGCAGAGGCCCTGGCGAGGTTGCTCAGCAAGGGCTCTCTCGTGCTCGTCGAAGGGCGCCTGCAGACGTCGAGCTACGAGAAGGACGGCATCAAGCGCTATAAGACGGAGGTCATCGCTTCCGATCTGTGCCTGGGCGGCCGGCGGTCGCTCAACGGGTCTTCGCCCCCGCCGAAGGTGGAGCGAGCGGTCGTCGACGACGTGCCGTTCTGAGCCGTCGTCAGCCGTCACGGCCGCGGCGGACGGTGGATCTCTACCTTCGAGTCCACGCTCAGCCGCGGCCGTGGCACCGCGCGATGGGTGCCGTAAAACAGCGCCTCGGTCAGGAGCCTCGGGGTTATTATTGACAGATGGGTCAATATTGATAGTGTGCGCTCGTGGCTGGTCGCCCGCGAACCTTTGACGAGAGTGACGTGCTAGGGCGCGCGATGGCGCTCTTCTGGCGGAACGGCTACGCGGGGACCGGCATTGCCGATCTGGAGGAGGCGACAGGCCTCGGGCGCCAGAGCCTGTATGGCGCGTTTGGGGACAAGCGCGCGTTGTTCGAAAAAGTGGTCGAACATTACGAAAATGCCGTGCTGCGGCCCGGCTTGCTCGACGTGCTGGAGGCGCCGGGCTCGGCGCGCAAAAATCTCGAGCGGATGTTCGAGATCTGGGAGCAGGTGGCCAGCTCGCCCGACTTCAACGGCTGTCTGGTGGGCAACTGCGTGGCGGAGATGAGCGCTCGAGAGCCCGAGGTCGCCGAGTTGCTCGGCCCCAAGCTGGTGATGATGGAAGGCTGGCTGCGGCGCACGCTAGAGCGGGCGCAACGCGCCGGCGAGGTGCCGAAGAAGCTGGATGTGAAGGCGGTGGCCCAGGCGATCTTGGCCATGTCTCAGGGTCTGTCCGTGGTGGCGCGGGTCAATCGCGACAAGAGCTTCGTGCGCGCTGTCGTGTCGAGCGCGGCGCGGCTCCTCGATGGCCCCTGAGCGCGGTTTGCCCCAGCCAATTTTGTTTGCAGGCTATTTTTGACCTATTAGTCAATATTAAGGAGACAAAAGATGGAGACCCAAACGCTATCCAGAGCTGCCCTCACGGGCAAGACCGCGCTCGTCACCGGAGGAACGACGGGCATCGGCAAAGCCAGCGCGTTCGCTTTTCATGCCGCTGGCGCGCGCGTGACATTGACGGGGGTGGACGCCCACCGCACCGAATCCCTGCGGCGCGAGCTGCCCGAAGGGATGTGCGCCTTGCAGGTCGACGCGCGGGTCTCCGCCGACGCGACTCGCCTCGCCGAGCATGTGCGTGAGACCTACGAGGGGCTCGACGTACTGTTCCTGAATGCCGGCATCGCGCAGCTCCGGCCGCTCGAAGCCATGGATGAAGCGCACTACGCCGAGCACATGGATGTGAACGTCAAGGGGGCGCTCTTCACCCTGCAGAAGCTCTTGCCGCTGCTACGTCCGGGCGCTTCGGTGATCTTGAACACCTCGGTCGCTCACTCGCTCGGCGTGGCAAATTTCGGCATGTATTCGGCCAGCAAAGGCGCCCTCGCGGGGCTCGTGCCGAGCCTCGCCGTCGAGCTTGCGCCACGGCAGATCCGCGTCAACGCGATCTCACCCGGCATCATCTCCACAGCTATCCAGGGGAAGTTTGGCTTGCCCTCAGACATCCAAGCGGCGGTCGATCAGAAGTTCCTGGCGCGCATCCCGCTCGGTCGCTTCGGCCGAGCCGAAGAGGTGGCCGCGGTCGCGCTGTTCTTGGCCAGCCCCGCCGCTTCATACGTGAGCGGCACCGAGATCCGGGTGGACGGAGGACTCGCGATCTCGGCATGACCGGGCTAGTCTAGCGCTCGTGGCAACCCCCAGCGCAAAAGGCAGCTGCTTGTGCGGCGGCATCACCTATGAGATTTCTCAGCCGCTGGGGGTGGTCGTCAACTGCCACTGCTCGATGTGCCGCAAGGCCCACGGCGCCGCGTTCCGCACCCGGGCGTCCGTCAAGGCTGCGGCGTTTCATTTCCTCACGGGTGAAAATCTGCTCACCTACTACGAGTCGTCCCCGGGTGAGTATCGTTCGTTCTGCAGGGTCTGCGGCGCCGTCCTGATCACCAAATTCGCTCGCAACCCGGACCTGTATGGCTTCGCCCTCGGCACGCTGGACACAGATCCGGGAGTGAAACCCGCCAAGCACATATTCACCCGCTACAAGGCGCCCTGGTACACCATTACCGACGATCTGCCCCAAATCGAGGACGTCGATCCCAAGTGGCTGGAAGTGCTCGAGCGGCGGTGAGCGCCTGAGCCCCACGCTCGTCAATTGGCTGCTCTGGGTGCCCGGCTGCATGGGCTTCGCCAGCGCTCTGAGCCTGCTCGCTAGCGGCGCGCCGTGGCGGCGCGTCCTGGCCATCACGCTCGCCGTCATCGCGCTCGGTGTGCCGTTGCTGATGCCTCAGGGGTCGGTGTTGCGGGCGGCGGCAGCGCTCTACCTGCTGTGGACCTGCGCCAAGGTCGTGGACCTGTGTCGCGACCCCATGCCGCGGCCGGCGCACTATCGCGTGCTTCAGGCGTTGGTGCTGCACGACCTGCGCCGCGACGGCTACGGCCGCGGAGGCGCACACCCCGAATTTAGGCTGGGGCTGCTCGCGAGCGCTGTGGCTGGGGTCACGCTCGGTGTGATCTGCTTGCACGTGGCTCTGTTCGAAGCGGCCCTGTTGCCTCGACCCTGGGGCTGGCTGCTTCGCCACGCGGCGGGGCTGGCGCTCGCCTACTTCGGCGTCGAGGGCGCGTTGCGCAGCTTCGAGCTCATCTATCGCGCCTTCGGGCTCAGGCCGCCCGCCTTCCACCAGCACCCGATCCTGTCGGCGTCGATCGCCGAGTTCTGGGGGCGGCGCTGGAACCGCGTCGTGGGCAGTTGGTTGTTCTCCACTTTCTATCGTCCCGTTGCGCTGGGCGGGAGCCCGCGCCTCGCGCTGCTCTGCGCCTTCGCGGCCAGCGCACTATTACATCTGTATTTCACCTGGGCCGCCGTCGGCCTGGGCTGGGGGTTGGTCATGGCCAGCTTCTTCTTGCTGCAGGTTCCATTGCTCTTGCTCGAAGCGAGCTTGAAAGCGCCGCGTTGGCCGAGGCCTCTGCGCCGCCTGTGGACGCTCGGCTGGCTTACGCTCACCTCGCCCCTGTTCGTCGCCCCTACGCTAGCGATCCTCGGAGCAGGCTTCGAGTAACCGTCATGGATTTTCTTCCGCTGCAGACAGCTCGGCTGGCTCTACGCCGGTTCAGAACGGATGACCTGGCGGCCTTCCAGGCGTATCGATCCGACCCCGAGCTCGCGCGTTATCAAGGCTGGCAGCCCGTATCAGATGAGCGAGCACTGTCGTTTCTCGCCGAGCAGGCGGAGCAGGTTCTCGGCGCTGCCGGTCAGTGGTTGCAGGTGGCCGTGGCACGCCTCGAGGGCGGCGAGCTCATCGGGGACCTCGGGTTGTGCGTGGTCGATGCAGAAGAGGGCGTCCTCGAGCTCGGCTTTACGCTCGCGCGCTCCATGCACGGGCAGGGCTACGCCGGCGAAGCCGTCTCGAGTGTGCTCGAGGCATTGCTGAGCAAAGGGCGCGTGCGCTCGGCGGTCGCGGTCACAGATTCGCGCAACCGGGCGTCGGTGGCCTTACTCGAGCGCCTCGGGTTCAGCCTCGAGCACACGGGGGCGGCCGTGTTCAAGGATGAGCCGTGCGTCGAGCACAGGTTCGTGCTCAGCGCTAGAGAGTGGGCGCGCCGGCGGGCACGCTAACACGAGGCTCCGAAATGTGGCGGCTCAGTCACAGCTTGCTCGACGATGGCGCGTACGACCTGAAGGTTGAGCTTTTGATAATCGTGCACGGCGATACTTCTAAAGCCGACCATGCGCTCGAGGGCATCGGCCGCGCCCGGGTCTAGCTTGCTCGCCTCGGCGAGCAGATCGAATGCCTGGCGACTGTCCTGGGGAATGCCCAGGGTAAACTTGCGGACGAGGTGCATGGCCAGGTCGATGCTCGCCTCACACGCGCGCTGAATGTTCAAGATGATGGAGTCCTGGCGGGTCAGGTCGCCTTCGAGGTTCGCGGCGACGGCTTCGTATTCCTCGCCGATGCGCCGCAAGCAGCGCTCGATGCTCGCCGCCTTGTTGAGGACGATATCATCCATAACGCTACCGCGCGCCCGAATGTCGTCGATGATGCCGCGCCGTTCTTCGTTCAGGCGGGCATAAGCGGCAAGAGCGACAGCCTCGAACTCTTGCCGCGCTCCGCGGTCGAGCTCTAATAGTAGCTGGCCGGAGCCGAGCACCTGGACACGCATCAGCGTCGATGCTTGCCGTAGGTCGACCAGGTCCACGTCTCGGCCGAGCCCGATGGCGAGGCTTTGAGCCAGGTGCCAGCGCGCTTCCCCAGCGAGCGGCTGAGGCGCGAGCACGGCGAGGTCGACGTCGCTGTCGGCCGTTAGCGTGCCGGCCGCCAGCGATCCAAAGACGTAGACAGCGATGGTCGATGGCACGGCGCCACGATCTGCTCGACGGCTTTGTCGAGCTTCTCCTGGACGGCGCTATCGAATTGCACACCGCAGTTTAGCGGGCTACGGGCCATGAGGCCAGGTCTGGTTCCGTAAAACCCGTCAGCGCCTCTGACGTTCGCGGTCAGGCGGACGGGCTAGGCTCGGCTAGCGGCGCACGAGAGACGATGCGGAGCTCGCGCCAACGGCCGTGTCGCCAGCGAAAGTAGTTCATGAAACCGCGCGCGCCTTCGTCGATGGCCATCGCCATCCAGATCCCGGCGAGCCCATAACCGAGCACGGTGCTCAGCACGTAGGCCGCTGGCACGCCCACGCCCCACATCAAGCTGGTGCCCACCACCGCCGTGAAGCGTGAGTCACCGCAAGCCCGGAGCGCGCCCCCGGCGACGATGTTTGCCGCGCGGCCCGCCTCCACGAAGGGCGCGATCATGAAAATTGGACGGGCTGCCCTGATCACCTCGGGGTCGGTCGTGAGCTGCCCGAGCAGCCAAGGGTGAATCAACGCGAGCAGCAGCGAAAGCAGGAGATTGCCGCTAACCGTCGAGAGCAAGGCGCGCTCGAGCACGCGGTTGGCGTCGTCGTAACGGGCGGCCCCGACCCGGTGCGAGATCGAGATTTGGGTGCCGATGCCAAAAGCGACCGACCACAAGATCGTGGACACCATGAAGAAGTTGAAGGCGTACACGCGCGCCGTGAGCACCGCTGTGCCCAGCCTGATCACGATCATGTTGAACACGAGCTGTGTGCACTGAAACGAGATGGGCTCCAAGGCGGCAGGCAGCCCGATGCGCAAGATGGGCCTCAGGCGTTCCTGAAGCACGCTCCAGGGGAGCGACCAGGGCAGACGCACGCCGAGCTTGAAGCGCACCACGCACACCGTGAGCGCCAGGCCGATGGCGAGGGAGATGACGGTGGAGCAAGCAATACCCGCCACGCCCCACTGCGGTATCCCAAACCAGCCGTACAGAAACGCGGCGTTGAGCAGCACGTGGATGAAGTTGGTACAGGCGGCCTCGGCCAAGACCCAGCGCGTCTCGCCGCGAGAGTTGAGGATGTTGGAGAAGCCGATCTGGATCGACCTGAGGAACTGAAAGCCACCCACGATACGCAGGTACGTGCTCGCGTCCTGGGCCATGCCGTTCTCCAGCCCGAGCCACACGGGGATGTGGTCGGCGAACAGCACGAAGCCGGCGCTGGCGCACAGCCCCAAGCTGCCATTGAGCAGGATCAACGCCAGGTAGGTGCCGGGCACGTCTGCGTGACGCTTGGCTCCCGTCAGATGGCCCGCCACGCTCGACCCCGCTTGCGAGAGAGGCGAGAAGATCATGATGGTCATGCCCAGCACGGGCAAGAGCGCGCCCACGGCCGCTGCCGCGCGATCGGAGACGCGGCTCAAGAAGAAGGCGTCCACGAACCCCAACGACAAGGTCAGGGCCAAGCTCCAGAGCAAAGGCCAGGTGAGGCTCCACAGCCCCTTGTCCAGCACAGGCGCGGAATTCGACACGCTACTTGCGAGCGAGGCCGTAATCGAGCGACGCCAGGAGCCAGTCGCGATTCAAGCGCACGTCTTCCGTCAAGCGCGAAACCAACGCGTCCCGCTGCGCAAACAGCCGGTAGCCCTCGCTCGGCCGCAGGTAGCCGCGGGCGAAGGGCTCGCGCTCGAACAGCGCGGCTTCACCCTCGGCATCGGCCAACGCCTGGTAGCGCTTCTTGTTCTCGAGCAGCGCCTTGACGATGAACGGCATCAGCGTGGAGTAGTCTGCCTGCATGCTCTCGGTCGCCTGCTGGTAGGTGTCCTTGTCCACCTTACCCCAGGTCACCGCCTCCGCGGGCGGGCACGATGAGAGCGACCCGTCGGTCACTGGCGCGGTGACGATCTGCACGTCGAAGTTGTAGCCGCGCACGTTTTCGATGCCGAGGATCTGCCCGAGCGCCGGCTCCGGCTGCAGGTTGAAGTTCTTCGGCACGCCGCCTCCGAGGATCAACGTCGCGAGCGAAAACGGCTCTTGATCGAACAGGCCCCAGCGGTGGTAGGCGCACGCCTCGAACACCTCGGCGTGCAGATCGAGGGAGAACTCGTAGCTCGGCAGGATCCCGGCGCGCTGCATCGCCCAGAGCTTCATCGAATTCAGGAAGACGCTGCCGTCTGCCGGGGCGCCCACCAGAATCGGAATTGCCAGGTGGTGGCAGGTCGACAACAAACCCGAGGGCACGTCGTTCTGCCGCTCTTGCTCGGCGTAGAATGCGCCCATCCGATGCCGGAGCTCCGTGCCGGTCATGCTGCGCTGAAACTCGGGCCGTTGCAGCATCGCGGTGAGGAACTTGTCCTGATCGAACAAGACGTCTTCGTCGAACGCCATGTCCGTCACGCGGATGGTACGCTCGTCACGCAGCGCGCCGTCGTCTCCCCAGATCGGCACCTCGAAGATCGGATCGCGGTGGGCATTCAAGCTGCGGTGCCCGTCGTGATAACAAGCCGCGTCGGTGGTGGAGACGTAGGCCACCCATCCGGTTTCGAGCAGTGGGATCAGCCACGCCTGATGCTGACCCGACACGGTCACGGGGCCCGAGACCGCGATGGTCAGCGGACACCCGACGCCAATGGCGCGGTCCAAGATGGTGTACACGCGCCGCAGAAAGGCGCCGCCAAATGCTGGAAAACAATGGCGCAGCAGCTCGTCCATCGTGTCGCACTGATCGACGCGGCGAACCTGAACCCGCTGATTGGGATTCCCCCGACCGGAGGTCGTGTGTTTCGGCGTGTGTTTCATGACGCGCGCAGGCTACTCCATGCAATTTTTGCTGCAATATCGATTCTCGAAGTCGCTGAGCCTTCCAGTGCAGCGCGACTCTGTTTCGGCAGGTGGGCCGCCAGAGCGATTCGACTTGGTGGACTCACTGACCGGGGAGGACAACCGCTGACGCCGCGAGCGGCGCGCGCTGCTTCGGCAACTGGATGATGCCGAGCCAGCTGAAGACGCTGATGATCGGATACGCAGGGTCGAGCTCGAACCAGCGCCGCGCAAAATTTGGATCACCCGGATCTCGATGATGATTGTTTTGAAACAGCTCGCCAAAGGTGAGCACATCCACGCACAGCGTGTTGCGCGAACAATCTTCCGTCGCGAAGTTGCGGTAGCCCGCCCAATGCCCGAACCAGTTGACGATAGTCCCATGCATCGGCCCCATGATGAAATGGAAAGGCAAGAGGGCGTAGTGCCACCAGGCGCTGGCAAAACAGGCATAGAACCCCGTGTAAGCGCCCATCCACAGCAACCCAGACAGGCGCGAGGTTCCAAACTCGTCGAGCGCCGTCCAGACCGGCACGTTCCCCGCGAAGCGTGCCTCGGAGACCAAGCCGCGCCGCGAAATGTCTTCGAAATTGCGCTTCGTGTTCAGCATCAAAGTCAGCAAGTTCTTGGAGAGCTTCGGCGAGTGTGGGTCGCCCGGCGCGTCAGCGTAGGCGTGGTGGGCGCGATGCAGGATCGCGTAGGCCTCGGGCTTGAGGTAGCTCGACCCCTGCGCGAGATACGTGCAGAAGTGGAAGACGCGCTCCCAGCCTTGGCGCATCGTGAACATGCGGTGCGTCGCGTAGCGGTGCAAGAAGAAGCTCTGAAAGAACACGCTGAGCTGCCAGTGCAGGAAGAAGAAGCAAAGCAGCGGCAGCGGGAAGGACATCGCCCTTAGGTAGCGCTCGGGGCGCTGCCGAAGCAACCGAGGCGCCGTCACGATATCGTCAGCCACGGCTCTCCGATCGCCCTAACGTGCCGGCTGTCACGCTCCTACCTCGGAGGCGTCACGCGGCGCACACTCGCCGCAGCTCGGACCCCTGCGGGTCAGGCGCGGCCACGACCTGTTCGAGCTTTAGCCTGCCTCGACGCTTAATTTTCGGGTCCAACGTCGTGGCCGCGCCGACATCGACCTACGAATGATCGCGCGACCCGAGCGCGAGTGGGCTCGTGAATTTCACTAGACGCGACATTGCTGCTATTTTGCCACTTAGTTGGCAGCGTCTCTTCCCACCGAGATCGCTCGGGTCCGAGCACGGCGTAGGCTCGTCGGGAGAGGCACGCGCGGCCTCGGCTGGCCGTGCCTCGCGCTCACGCTATGTCTCTCGCCAGCGGCTCGAGCAGAACCGAGCCCTGCGGCGCATCCGACCGCGCCCGTCCGCGTCGGCGAGTCGCTCGTCTTCACGCTCTCGGCCGAGCTGAATGGCAAGCAGCCGAACGAGCGCGCAGCGCGAGCGTCGGCCGCGCTCGAGTCTGTGCTCGCCGAGCCCGAGCTGGTCGAGGTGCGAGTGCAACACACGCCCGACTCCGCGATGCTGTACGCCGGAGACACGCCCATCGTCGAGCTCGTGGCCCAGGACGCCGCGCTCTCGGGGCAAGCCTCGCTCGAGAGCTACGCCAACGACACGGCCCGGGCGCTGCGCATCGCGCTCGCGTCCGAGCGCAAGCGCAGCCGCATCGCCGAGACGGTGTTCTCTTTCTCGCTGGTCGTATTCTTCGCGCTGATCGCCTTCTACCTGATCAAGAAGGTGACGAGCATCACCGAGCGCGCGCGGCGCTGGCTCGAGGAGCACGGCGATCGAAACTTGGCCGTCAGCATCAAGAGCATCGAGCTCGTGCGCCCCGCGGTGGTGAAGAGCACGGCGGTGATCGCTCTCGGGCTGGCCAAGTGGCTGGGGCAGTTCGGGATCTTCTACGCCTGGCTGGTGGTGGTGCTCTCGCTGTTCGAGACCACGCGCGGCTACACCGAGCGGCTCACGGGCTTCGTGCTCTCCCCCCTGTCGCAGCTCATGGGCCGCGCCTTCGCCGCCCTGCCCTTGCTCGTGGTGGCGGGCTTCGCAGCGCTGGCGGTGCTCGTCCTGGTGCGCTTCACTGGCCTGTTCCTGGCCAGCGTGGCGCGGCGAGAGACGGCGCTCGGCTGGCTCCCCGCCGACCTGGCCGCCCCCGCGAGCGTGCTGCTCCGCATCGCCATCGTGGTCCTGGCGTTGGTGTTCGCGGCGCCCGTCGTCACCGGCAGCTCGGACGGTTCGCTCGGCCGCGCCGGCGCCATCGTGCTCTGCGCGCTCGGTCTGGCGGCGACTCCCCTGCTCGCGACGGGGCTCCTGGGCGCGGTGGTGCTGTTTGGTCGTCGCCTGCGCATCGGCGAGCACGTTCGCATTCGGGGCCAGCTCGGGCGCGTCACGGCCATCAACTTGCTCGAGCTCCGCGTCTGGACCGAAGGCGGCTGTGAGCAGCGCATTCCGCACCTGCTCTTGCTGTGGAGCGCGCTGGATCGGCTGGGGCCCGCGCCGCGCCTGTCGGTGGAGGTGCTGGTGCCCATGGCCAGCGCGCCCGCGCGAGTGCTCGAAGTGCTCGAGGCTGCCGCTGGCGCGCGAGGACGGGACGTTGGCGTCGAGCTCGTGAGCATCGAGGCCGCGTTCGTCCGCTACCGAGTCAACGCCACGCTGAGCTCGCTCGAGGGGCGCTCGCCGCTCTTGCAAGCCGTCGTCGAAGCCCTCGCCGACGCCGGCCTGGGCGTGAGGCCCGAGCCCTCGGTCGCGAGGTTGGGTTGAACGCGATCCTGCTCCTGCTCGGCTTGCTCGTCCTGTCCTACGTGGGCAGCATGCTGCGCGGCGAGCGCGCCATCGCGGGCCTCGGCTTGCCATCGGGAGCAGAGTATTTGTGTCTGGGTTTCGTGCTCGGGGGCCACGCTCTCGGCATCATCAACCAGTCGCTGCTCGACAGCTTTGAGCCCCTGCTCGTCGTGGGCGCGTCGTGGATCGCCTTTCTGGCAGGCCTGGGCTACACGCAAGTGGGTGAGCGCCGCGTCGCTGCCGGCCGCGCGCTGCTCGGCATCTCCTCCGCGACGCTGGTCGGAGGCGCGGTCTTTTCGGCCGTCTTTTACGCGCTGCCTCCCTTCGCGCCCGAGTCGTCTCAGGATCGGCTGCTGCTCGCGCTGGGCGTCGCCATCGTCAGCTGCGGCAGCACGCGCCAGGCGGTGCGTTGGGTGGTGCAGCGGTACGCCACGAGTGGCCCGCTCGCGGACACCCTCGCCGACTACGCCCGAGCCAGCGCGATCGTGCCCGTGGTCGGGCTGGCGCTCCTGCTGTCGTTGTTTCCAGGACCAGGGCTGTCGCACGTCACCTTCGGCGCGCGGGTGGGCCTGACCTTCGGCATCGGCGCGCTGCTCGGATTGGTCGCGCTCTTGCTCGTGAGCCGCGGCCTCAGTCGGGATGAAGTCTGGGGCATCCTGGTCGGCACCTCGCTGCTCTCGATCGGTGTCGCCGCTCGGCTCGGTTTATCGGCAGTGGCGGCGGCCTTTAGCATGGGGCTCACGCTTGGCACGCTGTCCCCGCGGCGCGCCGAGCTGTCGGCCATGTTGCGTCCCACCGAGCGCGGCGTGCTGCTGCCGCTCGCCGTGCTGGCGGGCGCGCTCGTGAACCTGCGCGACGCCCCGCTCGTGGCCTGGCTCGTCCCCTGCGCGCTCTTGACGCGATATGCTGCCGAGTTGGTCCGGAGCCTGCTGCTGTACGCGGTCTCGCGCCCGGCTCGGAGCGCGGGGCCGCTCGTGGCGTTCGGGCTGGTCTCGACGGGTGACGTCACGCTGGCGTGCGCCGTGTCCATCGCTGTCGCCTTCGAGCGCCCTGCTGCGCTCAGCGTGCTGGCCGTGGCGGCCGCGGGCCTCTTGCTCGGCGAGTTGATTGGGCCCATCGCGCTGCGTCGCTCGCTCGGGCGCGCCGGGGAGTTGCACCGAGATTCAATGCCGCCTCGTCCAGAGCCCCCCCTGTCAGTGCCGCCGCTTTCAGAGCCGCCGGCGGAGAGCGTCGGCAGCGCCAAGTGAGCGGCGCCGCGCTGCATCGAGCTTCGCTCGGCACACGCCTCGCGCAAGCGCTGGCCCTCGGCGTCGTAGTCGTGGTGGCGCTGGTGGCCACACGCGTCGCGCCCGACATCGGCGGCAGCCTCGGCACCCTGTTCGCCATCGGTTTTCTCTTGCTCGCCGGCACCTTACTCAGCGAGCTCCTGGAGACCATCGGCTTACCCCACCTTTCCGGGTACTTGATCGCCGGCATCGTGGGCGGCCCGCACGTGCTCGCTCTGATAGACCACGAAACGGTCGAGAACCTGTCGCCGGTCAACACCCTGGCGCTGGCCCTGATCGCACTGGGCGGCGGCGCCGAGCTACGAGTGAGCACGTTGCGCGAAGTCGGGCGCAGCGTCGCTTGCGGGCTGATGCTCCAGAGCGGAATCGGCCTGATCACGCTGAGCGCCACGTTCTTGCTGCTCAGCCGGTATGTCCCGTTCGCGCGCGACCTGGCGCTGCCGGCGTTGATCAGCGTGGCGCTGCTCTGGGGCACCCTGGCCGTGAGCCGCAGCCCCTCTGCGTGCCTGGGCGTGCTGGCGCAGACGCGCGCCAAGGGTCCGCTCTCGGCCTATTCGTTGGCCTTCATCATGGCGTCCGACGTCGTGGTGGTCGTGCTGATGGCCTGCGCCATCGTCGCGGTCCGCGCCGTGATGAGCGGCGGTGGCGGCGTCTCCGTGCAGGACCTGCGCGTGCTCGGCCACGAGATCATCGGCAGCATCGCCGTCGGCACGAGCCTGGGCCTGGTCCTCGCCGCCTACTTGCGACTGGTGGGCAAGAATCTGCTGCTCGTTCTGCTCGCGCTCGGCTTTGGCCTGACCGAGTTCATGCGCTACATTCACATCGACCCGCTGCTGTCCTTTCTGTCCGCAGGCTTCGTCGTGCAGAACCTCTCGCTCCAGGGGGACAAGCTCCTGCACGCGATCGAGCAGGCGAGCGGCCTGGTGTTCATCGTGTTCTTCGCGACCGCCGGCGCGCACCTCGACCTGCCCTTGCTCGAGCAGCTCTGGCCGATCGCCCTCGCATTGTGCTGTGCACGCGCGCTGGTCACGGTGCTGACGGCGAGCTGGTCGAGCCGGCTCGCCAACGATCCGCCGGTGATCCGCCGCTGGGGCTGGTCCTCGCTGATTTCCCAGGCCGGGCTCACGTTGGGCCTCAGCGTCGTCATCGTGCGCGCCTTCCCCGAGTTTGGCGAAGGCTTTCGCTCGCTCGTGATCGCCACGGTGGCCCTGAACGAGATGGTGGGCCCGGTCTTGTTCAAGCTCGCGCTCGATCGTTCCGGAGAGGCCAAAGCCGCGACCTGAGCGCGCCGCGCTGCCCACGCCGCCGCGTTTGGGATATGCTGGCCAAATGTTTGGTCGCCGACTGCTGTGTGCCTGCTCGCTCGTCGCCTGCTCCGCTACGCCCGGAGCGGCTCCGCCCAAAGCCGCCCCCGCGCAAGCTGCGCAGCATGAGCACGGCGCGCACGGCATGCACAAAGAGCACGGCGCGCACGGCATGCACAAAGACTTCTCCGACGCCGAGGCGTTCTCCACCGCCTTCGACGACCCAGCGCGGGACGCCTGGCAACGGCCCGCCGAGGTCATCGAACACCTGCGCCTCGAGCCGGGCCAGCTCGTCGTCGATCTGGGCGCGGGCACCGGTTACTTCGTGGAGGCGCTAGCGCGCGCCGTGGGCCCGAGCGGCCAGGTGCTCGCGCTCGACGTGGAGCCGAAGATGGTCGAGTTCATGCAGCGGCGCGTGCACGAGCGAAAGCTACCGAACGTCACCCCGAAGCTGGTCGCCTACGACGACCCGGGCCTCGCCCCAAACAGCGTGGCGCGCGTGCTCGTGGTCAACACCTGGCACCACATCGACGCGCGTGAAGCGTATGCTGGCAAGCTCGCAGCGGCGCTCGCGCCCGAGGGCGAAATCTGGATCGTCGACTTCACGCTCGACGCCGACCACGGGCCCCCCAAGGAGTTCCGCCTCGCCCCCGAACGGGTAGTGGGCGAGCTCCAACGCGGCGGGCTGAAGGCGGAGGTGGTGACGGCGGAGCAGCTGCCCAAGCAGTACCTCGTGCGGGCGTGGCGGGATCGGTAGGGGCGGAGGGCCTGCTGATGAACGGTCGCAGGGAGCTGCGTTATGGCAGCGTCTGCGGGAACCCGCCCAGCCCTAGCTGAGTGACTGGACGGCGCGCTGCGGCGGTTACGAAGCGTCTGCGCGGCTCACCGCGTTCACACGAGCTCGAACGGTCAGCGCCTTCGCCCCTTTCGGGGGCGGGGCTGTTCCCCACCACAGCAATCGCATTGCTGACCTCGTGCGATCCACTCGGCGAGCGACTCGGGCGTGAAAAACACGACCGGGCCGTGCTCGGGGCAGTTCACGAGCAGGCCTGTTCGCGTGATGCCGAGCTCCGTCGGTTGCGCTTTCTGCAGCGCGACGCATTTCCGGCAATGCAAGTAGCTGTGAACCAATTCGTCCATCGCGAAACACTCCTTTTTTCTTTAAGTGGCCCGACACACGTGAGCGGAGTGAGCTTCGATGGCTCTCGCCGGTAGCGCGCCGTCTATGTGCTGCGACAGCAAGCTGTGTGCCGCCGCTCGATATCGGAATAGCCCGCCGCTGGTCATTGAATCGGCATGGCGACGCCCGGTGCCGCCATGGCTAGGGCTAGATCGCGGCGAAAAAATGCCGGATTCTACGGAGAATACCGTCTGCGGGCCGGCGTCCACGGGCCGACGAGCGTGCCGGAGAGCCCAGAAGCGCTGCGCTGCCGCGCGGGGCCCGTTTGCACCCCAAACAACCGACGCACTCACCGTAAGGGGTGCCGCGCGGCACGGAGTTGTTTGCACCCCAAACAACGGATGCACCCCTCTAGTGTGCTCGCGGGAGCGCCGAGGCCAAGACTCGATGGGTGAGCTTCTGGCGCCGGCGGCGAAGACTCGGCGAGCCACCACCAGTAGGTTGCACCAGAACGCTGCAATGCACGTCCAAGCCGAAGGTCGGTTTCAGAAAGGAGAGGGTCCTTCGATGCCAGCCCGGAAGGCGCGCAGCTTGGTGTAGGCGTGGCCAGGCGGATGCTGGGCCCGGCCTGGGGTGCTATCGTTGCCGGCGCAGGAAGCCGCACAAAAACACGGCCAGGCGCGCAGCGTCGTGCCCCGCCTTGCAAGAGAGCACGCCGCTACCCGGCGGACATGCCGCGAAGATGGCTTCATGTATTACACGGGCATGGTGCTCGAGGTGTACGACCTGCACCCGGACAACAACCGCGCGCTGTTCGGCGGTGGGCGCTACGACAACCTGGTCGGCATGTTCGGCGGCAAGCCCCTGCCCGGCGTCGGCTTCGGCATGGGCGACGTGGCGCTCCAGAATTTCCTAGAAGCGCACCGCCTGCTGCCGAACCTCGAGCGACGCCGCGGCGTTCTGGTGGCACACCTGAGCTCGGCGGAGTTGCTCGACGCGCAACGGCTCGCGCGCGTAATGCGCCAACGGTTCGTCGAAGCGAAGGCCGAAATTCCGGTGCTCACGAGTCTGTCTGCGGAAAAACCGAAGAAGATCTTCGAGATGGCCGAAAAGCTCGGCGCGCGCTCCGTGGTGTTCGTCGGCCCGGACGACGTCAAGAGCGGCAAGTTCCCGATCAAGGATCTGAGCACGAAGGAGCAAACACTGGCCGCGGCGAGCGAGCTTGCCGACGTCTATCTGGCTCGCCTCGCAGCCGACGCGCGTCCGCCCAACGCCTGAGCGTTGCGCGACGGCGAACGCCCTAGGTCTGGCCCGGAAGCGTCTATCTCACCGTCAAGGGCCTCAGCCACGTCGTGCCGCTTCGCGTATCGACGTGAGAATGCGCCTGGTCTTGGCACCGTCCCATGTCACATTACGAGTCGCGGCTCGGCACCTAGCCGCTGGTTGAGCTCAACCGTTCTCAGACGCCGCACCCGGGGTTTTGCTATGCTCGATTGGCCAGGCAGGTCCGACACTCTGCTCGCGGTCGAGGTCGTCGTGCTCTGGCGCGGGGACACGCTCACGGTGTCCCACCTCCGCCTGCCGGGGACTTTCTTCGTGGGCGAAGGTGTCGACTCATGCGGCGACATTTCTCTGCCTAGAGAGCTTCTGGGATCCGAGCGCGTGTGCGTGGCCGTTGGCAGTCATAGGCAGGTGTTTGCCGTGCTGCCCCCGCACGCCTCCGGCTGGCTCACGCTACCGGACGGCTCCACGCAAGCTTTTGAGGACGCTTCGGAGCTGGCGCTCGCTGAGGGTTCGTCGCCGGACGAGCGACTGCTGGCGTTGGGCATCGGGTATCGGGCGCAGCTTTGCTTTGGGGACATCGAAATCCAGGTGGCCCCCGTCCAGGCGGAGCGGGCAGCGCTGGGTCGCTGGGGCGTCGGCTTCCAGGCGTCGATGCTGGCCTACTTCGCGCTCTCGTCGTTCTCGGTCGGCGGGCTTCTCGCCGCCTCCTGGTTGCTGGCGCCACCGCCCGGTTTGAATCGAGACGAGCGGGTGGAAGCTGAGCGGCTCCGCCTCGTGCAGCGGTATCTGACGGCGTCGGAAGAGCGGGCCACGGAGCGGCGCGAACAGACTCCCGCGGCGCCGTCTCTAGCATCTGCTGCAGCCCGTCGGTCGTCTCATCGAGGCCATTCGCCGCCAGATGTGCCCAGGGGGGCGAGCCGGATTCTCGAGAGTGAGGAACGCTCGTCCGCCGACGCGCCGGCGTTGGGGGCGTCGCCGGATGCGGCACCGCGAGCGGCCCTGAAGCGTCAGGCACAGCTGCAGGAGGCGCGAGACTTGGGCCTGTCCGCGTTCCTCCGAGAGAGTTTCGCGTGGCTCGCCGATCCACGCTTCATGTTTAAGCGTGAGCTCGACGGCGCGGAGGTTCTGTTGATGGAGCAGCTGTTCTTGGAAGCGGATGGTGACCCGACGGTCAGGGAGGCACCCGGTGGGCTATCGCTCAGTGGCACCGGGCTCGGGAGCGGTGGGCGCGCCAACGTCATCGCGCTCGGCGCAGTGGGCACCGTGAGCGAGGGTGAAGGGAAAATGCCCGAACACTTCGCCCACGTCGCTCGCGCGACGGGGAGCCATCGGCCCGATCCCTCCCGCATTCGACACGTCGAGGGACTGGTTTCAGAGCAGATCCCCGCGGCGTTGATCCGTCGCACCGTAAATAGGAACTTCGCAAAGTTGCGCGCCTGCTACGAGCAAGGGCGCGCGAACGACGCGGCGCTGGCAGGCAGCGTGAGGGTGAGCTTTGCCGTGCTGCGCGATGGCCAGGTCGACTACGTCAGCACCTCTGGCTCCGAGCTGCCCTCCGAGGACGTGCTCGAGTGCATCGAGCGAGCCTTCTATGGGTTCCGTTTTCCCAGCCCGGGCTCGAGCCCCGCGAACATCACCTACCCCTTCCAGCTCTCGCCTCGCGGCTGACGAAGAGCTAGGTAGAGCTTGCTAGTCGTCGAGCACCACGAGCACGTCGTAGCCTTCGGGAGTGAAGCTCCCGTCTGCGAGCTCCGATTCGAAGACAGCGTGCACGCTCGTGGCGGGCTGCGCCGTGCGGCGCGTGATGCGCGCGGGGATCGCGGAACGATGGCAATGCGCGCCGCCCGCAAAGATCAGGAGGCGAGCCTGGTCACCGGTGCTCGAGAGCCAACGCGCGGACGTGTCGGCCATGGTCTCGTCCCAGGTGGTCTGAGCCACGTACACGTTCTCGAGCCCAAACTCGGCGGCGTGTTCCGGCAATATCCCGAACAGCCCGAAGATGAACGCTCGATGCTCGGCGTTTTGCAGATCGAGCTCCGGTAACTCGGCGAGCTCTTCAGCCGAGAGCGAGCTCAGGCCCGTGCGGCCGATCTTCCGCGTGAGCTCGGCACGAGCGTTCAATGCCAAGGCGGGCAGGCCGAGGTCACGCGCGCCTTCGACGAGGGGACGATAAAACGCAAAGTCGTAACCCCAGCGCGTCACATATTGCGTCTGCGCCAGGAAGTCCGCTTCACCGAGCTCGCCGGCGACGAACGCGCTGAGAGGCGCCTGGAAGGGGCGCTGGAACATTTCGAAGCCGACGCCGAGGATGCTCTCGGCGGCGTGCGCTCGCGCTGCCAGCTCCGCCAGGGCTCGAGCTTCGGCGTAGTGGTGAGCCGGAACGTCGTGGTATTCGCCAAAACACAGCGCCGGGCTAGCGGCGAGGCGGTCCCAGAGCTCTGCTTCGGATAACGAAACGCCAGCCTCGAGCCCGTAGATGGACCAGGCTGCTGCCGCGACGATGTCCACCGGCGGTGCTTCGGGGGGTTGAACGGCAGCGTCAGGAGCCAGCAAGGCACCCGCATCGAGCACGACCGCTGCGCCCGCGTCGACCGTTGAGGCCGCGCCTGCTTCGGCCTCGATCGCGCCCACCTCGCGCGCTAGCTTCAGCAAGCGGAAACCAGGCCCCTCGCCGGCGTGCCGTGCACCAGACCGCGAGCCAGAGCTCTGAGCTGGGCTGCTGCCGATACGCGTTTCATCGCCATCCCGGCGGCAGGCGCTCACGCAAACCGCGCACAGCGCTGGAGCCAGGACCGCCGCAAGAACCTTGGATCTCGACATTGGACGCGATCTGGAAGAGGAAGGCACGCGGATACCCCTGGTGAACGTTAGTGATTCCGAAAGACTGACGAGTTCTGATCCAGGCAACCACGAATGGTTGAAGGAAGCCACGGGCCCACCCATGAACGCGGCGAGACGTTCGCTCGAGACCGATGCACCGTCGCCCGGCGATCGGTGTCTCTGCCGACTCGGCAGCTCGCGACGAGGTCGAGACGACCGTCAGCGGAACGCGAGCCCACGGCGGCTCATCTTCTTCGATGCTCACGAACGGAGCGGCCACCCAGTCGAGCCGAGCGACGCAGCGGGGCGGGGGCCAGGCACTCGCGCCCCGCGGCGCGGGTTTTTTGCTCCAACGGCTCGTCTCGAGCGACTACATTGGCCGTCGTCATGCATCGTCGAGAACGAGATCGCTTCGTGAGCAGGTAGCCGTGCCCGAACGAGAAGGCGATGACACGGAGGAGGCGCCGCTCGGGAGCTCCGCCAAGCGTTATCGATGGCTAGGCGAAGTGAACCGGGGTGGTGTCGGCGTCATTCTTGGGGCACGCGATCCCATCATCGGTCGGCGCGTCGCGATCAAGGTGCTGCGTCCTGAGCTCGAGAACGACGAACGAACGCGCGGCGAGTTTTCCCAAGAGGCCCAAGTCACGGGCCAGCTCGATCACCCGAACATCGTTCCGGTCTACGACTTCGGCACGGGGGATCGCAGCCCTTTCATGGTGATGAAGTGGGTCGCGGGCAAGAGCCTCAGCGAGTTGCTGCAAGGCCAACGTGTGCTCTCCCAGTCCCCCGATCAGCTGCGTAGCCTGGTGCAAATCGTGCTGCGGATGTGCGACGCGCTGTCGTTCGCGCACAGCCGAGGCGTGATCCATTGTGACCTCAAGCCCGAGAACGTGATGGTGGGGGACCACGGCCAGGTCTATCTCATGGATTGGGGGATGGCGCTCGTCAAGACGAGTCAGCCGGGGGGGCGCGCGGCCGCCATGGCGCGATCGAGCACGGGCGAGCTCGAGCAGATGGGCGAGCACGAGTCGTTAGTCGAAGCGGCAGGCCCGGAGAGCCGCCCGGGTCAGGCGCGAGGAACCCCCGCCTACATGGCACCCGAGCAGGTGTTCGGGCTCATTGACGAGATCGACGAGCGCACCGACGTGTTCGGCGTGGGCGGCGTCCTGTGCGAGATACTGCTCGGGGAACCGCCGAACAACCAGCGGACGCTATTGGGCTCGGGCAGCCCAGGCCGGCATTGGGCCGCGCCGAGCGAAAGCGCGGTCTGGTCGCAGCTCCCGCCGGAGCTCTGCCGTATCACCTCCAAGGCCTTGGCGCCCAAGCGAGAGGAGCGTTACCCGAGCATCGCGGCGCTGCGCGCGGACCTCGATCAGTTCTTGGAGGGCGGCGGTTGGTTCGAGACCCGTGTCTATCAACCCGGCGACGCGATCGTGGTCGAAGGGCAGGCGGGGGACACCGCCTACATCATCGAAGCCGGCACGTGTGAGGTGCTGCGCTACATCGACGGTCAAAAATCGCCCATTCGGCGCCTCGCTCCCGGTGACGTCTTCGGCGAAATGGCTGTTTTTTCCGGGGGTATCCGCACGGCGACGGTGGTCGCCGTCGATTTGGTGACCGTCAAGGTCATCACTGGCGCGTCGCTCAACCGCGAGCTCGATCGCAACCCCTGGGTCGCGGCTTTCGTGCGCTCCCTCGCCAACCTGCTGCGCGACACCGAGGAGCGCGCGTCTCGGCCCCCGCGCTCGCAATGAGGCGCTCACCTGCCGAGCGGCCGGGCGCTTAACTGACGCCCTCCCTTGAATAAGGTACACTGGCGCCGCCAATGGCGCGTCTAGACGAAGGCCCGGAGAGCCTCGACATGGGCAGGAGGTGCCATGTCACGCTCTTGTTCTCCGACCTCTGTGATTACACCGCGTTGAGTGAGGCGGCCGATCCGGAGGACGTGGCCGCCATGCTGCAGGCGGCCAAGGCCACCGCTCGGGCCGTGATCGAGAAACACGGCGGCATCCTCAATCAGTTCTACGGCGATGGATTCCTTGCCGTTTTCGGTCTGCCGACGGGCGGTGAGGACGACATGCGCCGGGCGGCGGAGACGGCGCTGGAGCTGCACGAAACCATGCGAAACCTGCGCTCGGACTTCGAGCTGCCCGCTAATTTCTCGATGCGTCTCCACTCGGGCATCCACTCGGGCCTGGTGTTTGCTCGAACCAGCGACGAACGGAGTGGCCGCTACGAGATCGTGGGCGATCCGATCAACACCGCCGCGCGGCTCTGCTCCGCGGCAGGGCCAGACGAGATATTGGCCAGCGAGGTCACGCTGCAGGGCGTCTCGCCGTTTTTCGAGACGGAGGGCATTCTGCCGTTGCGCTTGAAGGGGAAGTTCGAACCCTTGCCGGCGTTCCGCCTGCTGCGCCGCACGGGCCTGTCGACGCGCTTCGAAGCCCGTATTCAGCGCGGCCTCACGCCTTTCGTCGGGCGCGCCGGCGAGCTCGGGCGCGTGTCGACCGCCTTCGAGTCGGTGCTCGGGGGCAAGGCACGCTTGCTGCACCTCATCGGCGACGTGGGCGTTGGCAAGACCCGGCTGATCGCCGAGTGCCGACGGCGACTCTGGTCGCGAGCCAACGTCTACGGCGGCGGCTGCGAGAGCTACGGCCACGCGCCGCCCTTACAGCCCTTCCTGCAGATGCTCGCTCAAATCTTCGAGCTCGATCCCGAAGCCACGCGCGAGGACTCGCTCGCCAAAATCGACGCGCGCCTCGCCAGCCTCGATGCCGCCCTGTCCGAGCACGCCGCGGCGTTGCGGCACATGCTGTCGCTGCGCGCCCCGAGCCAGCTGGAGCCCGAAGCCGTGGCGGTCCAGCACGCCGCGGCGCTGAGCGCGCTCTTCTTGGCGCTCTCCGCCCACAGGCCGTTGGTGCTGCTGCTCGACGATTGGCACTCCGCAGACGACGCCTCGTATCGCGTGCTGGCGCAGCTCTTGCGGTCCTTGTCCGAGGTGCAGCGGCCGCTGCTCGTGATCACGATCGCCCGTTTCATTGACGCGGGAGATCCCGTGGCAGCGCTCGGTGAGCGCATCGAGCTCGGTCCTCTGAATGAGGCCGACAGCGAGGAGGCCATCAACGTGCTCTTGCCGAACGTGTCGGAGGTGGGCGTCGCCGACAACATCCGACAGCGGTCGGGGGGCAATCCGCTGTACCTGGAGGAGCTGTGCCAGGCCTGGCCATATGCCGTGCGCGAGGGGGAAGCTCCCTCGAGCCGTCCGGTGCCCAGCTTGTTGCACGGTCTGATCCAAGCCCGGGTCGAGCGCCTGACCCCCGAGCTCTCGCGGCTGGCGCGGGCCGCCGCGGTGATCGGTAACGAGTTCGAGCTGTGGCTCTTGGAACGGGTCACAGGTGGAGACGTGGCGCCAGGGCTCTCGCGCCTGGCGGCGAGCGCGTTGGTCTACGAGAGCGAACGACCCGGCGTTTACAGGTACAAACACGGCGTCACGCGGGAGGTCGTCTACGACTCCGTGCGCATCAGCGAGCGACGCCGCTTGCACGGCGCCATCGCCGAGGCGATAGAGGCCCAATTCGCCGACGACGCGGCGCTCTTCGCGCGCTGCGAGGCCCTCGCCTACCACTACGTCGGGGCGAGCAAACCGAGCCGCGCGGCAAAGTACGCCGAGATGGCCGGGGACAAAGCCGCGCAGAGCTCCTCCCTCGACCGGGCGCGAGAGCACTATCGCACCACCCTCGGCGAGCTAGGAAAAAGCTCGGGCTCGCGCGAGCAGCGCGCGCGCTGGCTGTCGGTGAGCCGTAAGTGGGCCGCCGCCTGCGTGTTCAGCCCCGCGCCGGAGCAGATCGAGGTATTGGAGCGGGCCCTCTCGTACACTGAAGAGCTGGGTCAAGCAGAAGGTATCGCGCACAGCCACTATTGGCTGGGCTGGATCCACTACGCGTTGGGCGATCAAGAACGCGCGCGGAACCACACCGAGCGCGCGCTCGGGCTCGCCCACGGCGACGCACGCTCGCGCTTGGCAGCGCAGCTCTTGGCGAACTTGGGCCAAATTCAGCTCGCTGCCGCCGAGACTGCGGAAGCGCTCCAGAGCTTGGAGCGCGCGGTCAGCATAAAAAACGAGCTAGTAGGAGAAACCCGAAGTCCGCTCCGGGTTTCGACCAATGAAGATGAAGTACCGAATGCACAGAAGCCCATCTGGCCGGGGTCGACCCGCCCCTCACCCGCGCAGCGGGGGCGGGGCGAACCCGGCACGGACTTAGGGCATGAGGTACTAGGGAGTGTTTTCAAACCCCTTTCCATTCTCCGGAAAATGTGTTCCATCCTGGCTGATGGAACGCTTGGTTCGACTGACGGACGCGCAGTG
>JAYTOL010000154.1:0-1552 GCA_043747815.1 Deltaproteobacteria bacterium | reverse complement strand
TAGCTGGAGGAGAGCTTCGGCTCGCTCCTTGATCCAGCGCATGCCGCCCTGGTCCATGCGGCGGTACATGAGCGCCTTGATCGCGCCCTCGACCTGGCCAGAGCCGAGCTCGAGATCCTGGCGGCGCAGCTCGCCGTAGTTCATGTTGTGGATGCGCTTGGCCAAGTAGGCACTGACCTCGGTGAGTTTTTTGCGCCGGTATTTGTTGCCGGGGCCCGTCAGGGGGATCTGTGCGAGATGGCGACCGAGCTCGGCGACGATAGCGCGGGCCTTGCCCGCGTAGAGCTTGGTCTTCTGTGCCTCGACCCAAACGGGGTACTCGGCGGAGGCCTCGCTGTGGACAGACGAGCCTACGTCCCAGAGCTTCTCGACGACGTGGGCGATGTCGACGGTGTGGAGCGCGTCCGGGAATAGCTCCGCAGCGTAGCAGGCGAGGTCGAGGTCACCATCGGTGACGATCTGCACCGTACGCTGGGTGCCCGGAGGAAAGCCGCGCCGGGTCGCCTCCTTGCGAGCGTATTCGAAGGCGTGGCGCTTGGGCGCGAAGGAGGCGTAGTAGCGCTTGTTGATCGGACCGAGCAGGAGGTCGCCCTTGCGACGCAGCGTGTACATGACGACCATTGTGCCCATTTTCGCGTTCTTCGCCTTGTCGCCCTTCTTGCGTCGTGCCTTCTTTGTCAGTCGCTGGCGCGAGCCCCTGCCGCGATGGCGCGGCGACGGCGCCTTCTTACGCTTGGAGCGTTTGCCCCTGCGGCGGCGCAGCTCCTCGTCGGTGGCGGTGGGCACTCCCTTCGAGTCGACTTGGAGGACGAGCACCTCACCGTCGCCTTCCGGAACCTCAACCTGCGTGAACCACTCCTGCGTGTGTCGGCCGTAGCCGAGTAACGCTGCCTCAACGACCTCTGTCGATGGCGCAGTCGGCAGGAACCAGCCGAGTTGCAAGCGAGCCTCCGCGAACGACATGCGGGTCGCGAGGCGGACCGCGATCGCCAGCACGGTCGGGCTCACTCGATCCGAGAACAGCCCGAGCGCAGCGTCGAGCGGGTGGAACCCGCGCGCCGCGTCCCCTGCCGGCACAACTTCACGCAGATACGTGCGCTGGTAACGCACGACACCGAACCACGTGAGCAGGCTGCGCGACTGTGCCGGTGCTCGGCGGAACGTGCGGCCATCCAGCACCACTCTTGCTTGCATGGCCGCGCTCTCGCGCTGCTCGCTGGCCACGAGGAACAGCACCACTACTGCCCGTGCGAGCGCCATCACCTGCGGGAGCAAGCCCGTCTCGAACACGAGGAACGTCGCCCCCTCCTCGGCCTGAGTCAGCCCAAAGTCGAGGAGCCTTGCCAGCTGCGCGCGCACTGCCTCGCGGGCGGCGTGGAGGTCGCTGATCACGGGCTCGTCCCCGTTGCGCCCCAGGCGCGCGTTGATTATCTTCGTCATTGCGGGTTTTTGTTGGCTGTCGTGGTGGGTCGCACCCCGCAACATCCTCGAAAACCCGCGCTTTCTCTACCCTCTACCCATCACCACCGGGATCTGGCTCCGGCTGCACCCG
>JAYTOL010000153.1:0-13131 GCA_043747815.1 Deltaproteobacteria bacterium | reverse complement strand
CAGCATGCTGGATGGGGACGGCGCGGGCGTCTGGAGCGGGGAGATCTCGACTTACGGCGAGCTGCGGCGTTTGCACGGGCGGCGCCGTGAGCAGCCGAGCGCGCGCCATGCGTGCCCGTTTCGATTTCCCGGGCAGTATGAGGATGCGGAGACGGGGCTCTATTACAACCGGTTTCGCTATTTTGATCCGGAGGTGGGGGGGTATGTCAGCCAGGATCCGATTGGGTTGCGCGGGGGCAGTCGGCTTTATGCCTACACGGCCGATCCGCTCGCGCAAACCGATCCCCACGGACTATCTGCAACGTGCGCACGCAAGAACACGTGGAACGACTTTCAAAAGGGATCGCAGGGGCAATACTCGTCCAGGACTGCCGCCGCCGATGCCTACCGTCGATTGATTCGAGACGAATCACCCTGGCCCGATGGGTTCACGCCCAAACAGCGCCTCCTGCAACCGGGGGAGACATTCAACATGGCGTTGAGCCCGGCGCAAGCCGCTACGAGTCCAGGCGCATTTGGCACATTTGATCAGATAACTGACATCGAATACGTGCGAAAAAGGCTTGCTGTGAAGTTAGCGTGGAAACGGGATGTGGACCGAGTCGCGACGTATCGGGTGACCCAATCGCTCCCGGTCAAGTTCGGACCCGTAGGCCCTCAGGTCGATCAGGTGATGGGGACCGTGCTCGATGGAGGAGGCAGTCAACTACAAATGCTGGTTCCTCAAACCAACCGCATGGCTTATCTTGAAGTCGTGAGTGAAACCCCTTTGTAGCGACAGTAGAGATGAGCGACGTATCCCTAGACAAGATGACCAGTGAAGTACGCTGGGTTCACGATGGACAACCAATTAGCGTTCGGGTTCCGTACGCAACAACAGCGCACGCGTATCCTGACTGCGCTATTGTCCTTGTACTCGCCGGGGAGCCTACAGCACTGTCCCACCTTATCGGCTTGAGTCTGGGTGGCGAGATGAGATTTATCGTAGCCCCGCCAGACGGATACTCTTTCGGCTACCTAACTGAGCACGTGGAGATATGCCCTGCCATTGTCTGCGGAAAGAATGTCTTAGACGAGGGGTTTCCAGATTGGCATTTCGCGGTGAACCCCGAGAGTGGCGTCCTTCGACGGCACTGCCCCGCATATTGACGAGCAACGAGAGCGCGAGTGAGTTGCCACGACATTTGAGAAAGCGCCCGCTTGCAGTAACGAAGGTTGACCCGAGCCAAACGTTGCGCCCGCGATGCGGACGCGCTTTCTGAACCGAAGCCCGCGACGAGGTTGGCGCTGGTACGGAATCGGTCGCAGACCCAGAAACGCCTCTTCACGCTAAGCATTGCACGTCCACATGCTCATCGGCAATTGTCCGAGCGCCGCATCGCCTCGATGTCGGCGATGACATAGCGCGTGTCCTGTGCCACGGCGCCTCGGGGATCCGAGACGCTGGCGTCGAGGCGCACGCGTTTGCCTTGCGCGCAGCGGGCGTCGTAGACTTGCGCTGGGAAGCCCGCGAACGACAGAGCTGGCTCGCCCGTGGCGTCGAGCGTTTCGTGCAGCATCAGGTGGCCTCGGAGCACGACGCGGGAGTCGGGGTCGCCTTCTACGCTGGTCGCGAGCAGCAGCTCGAGGTCGGTCGAATCGAAGCCGTACACCAAGAAGGCCGCCCAGACGTGGAAGCCGCCTTGAGCTCCGGCGACCAAGCTCGCGCGGGGCTCCCCATCGATGGGCGCGAACTCCAACTCGCCGGTACCAAGCACGAGCCGTGGCTCAGGTTCGGGCGCGGTAAGCTGGTCGCTGCCGCAACCTGCTAGCAAGAAGAGCAGGACGAGAACCCTGCGGCGCGAGGTCATGAGTAGTGCAGGTCGGCAACAATGCCCAGCGCTGCCCAGGCGAGGAGGGCGTCGCCAGCTCGTGAGTGAGGTGCGGTGTGCCGGTGTGCCATGCGGCCCATTTAGCAGTATTCAGGCCAGCCGGGCGCGGCCGCCTCGGGCTCGGTCCGCGTCGACGTGGCTAGAGCCGATGGGCTTCGCGGGCGTGCTCTTCGAGGAGGGTGCCAAATTGTGCCACATGTGCTGTCGCCGGCACGACAGGGGTCCACGCCGCCTTCACGAGGTCGTCGGAGCCTTTACCCTGGGCTGACTGGAGCGTTCCCGGGCAGGGTCGCCGGCGCTTCACTGGGCAGCGCCTAGGTTTCGTCTGTGTGCGCGCGCAAGACTAGCCGCGGCCAGCGGACACACCTCACGGGCTCGGGCGTTGCCACTCGAAAGTGGCCTGAAATCAGGCGCGAGTTTGTGGGGCACACGTTAGGCTCGATCCCATGACTTCTTACGACCTCATCGTCATCGGTAGCGGCCCCGCAGGAGAGGGCGCTGCGATGCAAGCCGCCAAGGCCAAAAAGCGCGTGGCAGTGATCGAGCACTACGAGCGCGTCGGTGGGGGTTGCACGCATTGGGGCACGATTCCGAGCAAGGCCCTGCGGCATGCGACGCAGTTGCTGGTCGAGCTGAAGCGCCATCCCTTGTTGACGGGGACGCGAGAGCAACCGAACGTCCCCTTCACGCAGCTGCTGCGTGGCGCCGACGACGTGGTGCGTAAGCAAGTGTCGATGCGGCAGAGCTTCTACGATCGCAACAACGTTCGGCTGTTTCGCGGCCTCGGCCGCTTTACTGGGCCAAACGAGCTCGCCGTTTCCGCGCCGGGTGGAGTGGTGGAAGCGCTCAGCGCGAAGGCGTTTCTGATCGCCACGGGCTCCCGCCCGTATCGCCCCGCCGAGATCGACTTTTCACACCCGCGCGTCTTCGATAGCGACACGATCCTGAAGCTGGACCGCGATCCCAAATCGATCACGATCTACGGCGCGGGCACGATTGGGTGCGAATACGCGAGCATCTTTCGAAACTTTGGCATCAAGGTCAACCTGGTGAACCAGCGGGGTAAGCTGCTCTCTTTTCTGGATGATGAGATCATCGACGCCCTGGCGTTCTTCTTGCGAGACCAAGGCATCATCATTCGACACAACGAGGAGTTTCAACGCATCGAGCCCCTGGACGACGGTGTGGTTTTGCACCTCGCTTCGGGCAAGAAGCTGAAGACGGATATTCTGCTCTGGGCAAACGGTCGCACGGGCAACTCGCAAGGCATCGGCCTCGAAGCGTTGGGTATCGAGAGCGATCATCGGGGCTACATCTTGGTCAACGACTCCTATCAGACGGCCGTCCCACACATCTACGCCGCGGGCGACGTCATCGGTCCGCCGGCGCTCGCCAGTGCGTCGTACGATCAGGGGCGCTCCGCAGCCACGCATTTCGTGGAGGGCGCCTGCGCTTCACGCGCGGCCCAAAATGTACCCGCGGGCATCTATACGAGCCCGGAGATCAGCTGCATCGGTCGTACAGAGGCGGAGCTCACGGCGGCAAAAATCCCCTACGAGGTGGGCCACGCTCAGTTCCGGAGCCTGGCGCGCGCGCAGATCACCGGCCAAACCGTAGGTATGCTCAAGCTGCTCTTCCACCGCGAGTCTCTGGAGCTACTCGGCATCCACTGCTTCGGTGATCAAGCCTCCGAGATCATTCACATCGGACAGGCGGTGATGACGAGCGGTAACAACTCGCTATCTTACTTCGCCAACACGACGTTCAACTACCCCACCATGGCCGAGGCTTACCGCGTCGCCGCGTTGAACGGGTTGAATCGCTTGTTTTGAAGCGGATGGGCGTTTGTAGCTCGATGCTTCGCGCGTCCGCCGGCGTGCCACGTCGGCGCTGGATCAGAACTCGGCGGGGTCGGTGTACGTCCCGAACACTTCGCGTAGCACGTCACAGATCTCCTGCTGGGTAGCATAGGCGCGGGCAGCAAGGATGATCGGCGGCATCAGATTGGCATCGCCGAGCGCCGCCTGGCGCACCTGCTCGAGGGCCAGCGCGACCGCGGCGGCGTCGCGCTCCGCTTTGATCTTGCGCAAGCTCTCGATTTGCTGGCGCGCGAGCTCGGGGTCGATACGCAGGGTGGGGATCGGCACGGCGCCAGCGCCTTGTGTATAGGCGTTCACCCCCACGACGCTGCGTTCCCCCCGGTTTAGCGCCTGTTCGAACTCGTAGCTCGCGCGCGCGATTTCACGTTGGGGATAGCCATGGTCGATGGCCACCAACATGCCACCCATGGCGTCGATGCGTTCGATGTAGCTGAGAGCCTGGCGCTCGAGCTCGTTCGTCATCCACTCCACGTGGTAGCTGCCCGCGAGCGGATCGATCAGGGCTGTGACCCCGGTCTCCTCAGCGACGATCTGCTGGGTGCGCAGCGCGATGGTGACGGCCTCTTCCGTTGGTAGGGCGTAGGTCTCGTCGAGCGAGTTGGTGTGCAGCGACTGGGTGCCGCCGAGCACCGCCGCGAGCGCCTGCAGCGCGACGCGTGCCACGTTGTTCTGTGGCTGCTGGGCGGTCAGGCTCACGCCAGCCGTCTGGGCGTGGGTGCGCAGCTTCATGCTGGCCGCGGTCTTCGCGAAAAACCGCTCTTTCATGATGCGAGCCCACATGCGCCGAGCCGCGCGGAACTTGGCGATCTCTTCGAAGAAGTCGTTGTGGACGTCGAAGAAGAAGCTGAGGCGGGGGGCAAAGGCGTCGACATCTAGCCCGCGCTCGATCCCTGCCTGCACATACGCGATACCGTTTGCGAGAGTGAACGCGAGCTCCTGCGCCGCTGTCGAGCCCGCTTCACGAATGTGGTAGCCGCTGATCGAGATGCTGTTGTATCGAGGCACCTCGCGCGTGCAAAACTCCACCATGTCGGTCACCATGCGCATGGCGGGGCGGGGCGGCACGAGCCAGGCATGTTGGGCGATGAACTCCTTCAGGCAGTCGTTCTGGACGGTGCCACCGATCTGGTCGCGCGGGATGCCGCGCTTGTCCGCCAACGCGATATAAAAGCCGAGGAGCACGATCGCGGGCCCGTTGATCGTCATCGACGTCGTGATGCGGTCGAGCGGGATGCCGTCGAAGAGCTGCTCCATGTCGGCGAGCGTGTCGACCGCGACGCCGCACATCCCCACCTCGCCCAGCGCCCGCGGTGAATCCGAATCATAACCCATCAGGGTGGGGAAATCGAAGGCCGTGGACAGCCCGGTCTGCCCCTGCTCGACCAGGTAGCGAAAGCGGCGGTTGGTCTCGGCGGGCGTGGCGAAGCCCGCAAACATGCGCATCGTCCAGAGCCGACCCCGATACATCGTGGGCTGCACCCCGCGCGTAAACGGGTAGCGACCGGGCAAACCCAGGTCCCTTGCGTAGTCGATCTCCACGTCCGCTGGTGTGAGTACATCGGGCACCTGGATGCCGCTCCAGGTCACGAAACGGGGCTTGCGCAGCGGGTGTTGCCGCTCTGCCGCGGCGACGTCCGCGCTGCGCCAGTCCTGGATGGCCCGGCGCAAGCTGTCGAGGCCATCGGCGTCTGCGAACGGGACTTCACCTTCGCCGGCAGCATAGGCCTTGCAGGTCTGGCCATCGCTGCTCCCGCCGCTTCCGGCTTGCGCCGAGCCAGGCAGGGGCCCGACGCCTGCTGGGCTGGTGGCCTCCCTGCTGTCGTCTCCAGAGCACGGCGGGTAGTCCGTCATCTGCTCAGCATACCACTACTGCTGCACAGGGCAGGTTACCCCCTCCCAGCTCCGCCGTTCTTCGCAATCCAGGTGTGTGTGCCAGCTCGAGCCCTTCGGCCCGAGCCTGACGCCAGGGTCATTCCTTGACGAGCGGCGGAGAGACGCCACGCTCGACGGCGCGAGGGCAGCCCCGTTTCACTCCGGTGAGGGCGTCCTCCGTCTTGACCACCTTGAACTCGACGCGCCGATTTTGCTCCCAGGCCGCTTCGTTGTGGCCGTCGTCGAGGGGGCAGTACTCGCCGTACCCCTGTGAAACGAGCCGCGACGAGTCGACGTGGCGAGCGACGAGCGCCTGCACCACGGAGGCAGCGCGCGCCTTGGTGAGGTTGAGGTTGTACTCGTCTGATGAGCGTTCGTCGGCGTGCCCCGCGATCTCAATCACGAGGAAGTCGGGGTGGTGCTTGAGGGTGGTGGCGACGGCGTCAATGATGGGGAACGAGCCGGGCAAGATCTCCGCGCTGGCCGTCGCGAAATTGATCTTCTCCAGAATCAGGATGTCGTCGCCCTCGATGATCACCTTGCCCTTATCGGGGCAGCCGTCTTCGTCCTCGAAGCCGTTGTAGGTCTCTGGCTCGTTCGGGCACTGGTCTTTCACGTCCAGGATGCCGTCGAGGTCGTTGTCGGGCTCGGGGCAGCCGTCTTCATCCTCGAAGCCGTCTTTGTCTTCGGGGTCGTTGGGGCAGGCGTCGTCCACGTCGAGGATGCCGTCCTTGTCGTTGTCGGGCTCAGGGCAGCCGTCCTCGTCCTCGAACTGATCCTTGTCCTCCGGCACGTCCGGGCATTTGTCGCGGGAGTCGAGGATGCCGTCGCCGTCGCGGTCACCGTCAGAGCCTTCGGGGCAGCCGTCTTCGTCCGCGTCGCCGTCGAAATCCTCCGGAATGTCGGGGCAACCATCGTCGACGTCGAGGATGCCGTCCTTGTCATTGTCGGGATCGGGACAGCCGTCGCCATCCTCGAAGCCGTCAAAGTCCTCCGGGTCGTCGGGGCACTCGTCCTGGTCGTCTGTGTAACCGTCCCCGTCGCGGTCACCAATCGACGGCTCAAAGACGAAGCCGAGCACGAAGCGCAGGTTGGACGCCTCGAAACCGGTCGAGTACGTGCGATGCCCGGCGCCCATCATCAAGTAGCTGTTGCGCTCGATGAAGAGCTTGATGCCGCCCAGGTATTCTTGAGAAAATTTCTGCTTCTTGTCGGAAGCATCGTCGAGCAGGTACGTGCCGTAAGTCTCCCCGACCAGGTCGAGGGCGTCGAGCGCCCGCCAGGCAAAGCCGAGCTGAGACGTCAGCAAATTGCCGTTGCGGAACAGGCCCTCTTCCAGCTGATTCGCCGCGAACTGCGCGTTGTCTCCGGCGTGCCAACGGAAGCCGGCGTTGACTCCGACCTTGAAGCGGCCGGTGGCGCCGAATTGGTAGTCGGCGATGGCCTGAGGCCAAAGCCAGACGCCGGGCTCGCTCACGAGGTTGTGCGACCGTGCACCGACCGGGATGCCACCTTGAAGTAGCAGGCCGAGCCCCAACGTTTCTTCGATGCGCGTCAGGCGCAGCTTGCCGTGTAGGGCCAACCAGGACACGCCCTGGCTGTCCAGCGCCACGGAGTCATAGAGATTGGCCGCGTCGGGACCGATATTGAACGCGGGATTGCCGCTGGCCAGCACGACCGGGATGGCGATGCCCACCACGGCCTTGTTGGCGATGCCGTAGTTGAAGTTGAACGTGCCCTGAAACGAGTTCGGGACGAGCGCGCGCACGCCCACGCAGTTCAGGTCGTCCGTGCACTCGAGCCCCTCTGCGGGTTCCTTCGCCGCGTCCGGGACCCGCAAGATGCTGCGCCCATAATCCAGCACGAGACCAAAGCTCACGTCGTTGGCGCCCAGGATGCGACTGCCATTGACCGAGAAAAACCCCTTTGAATCGACGGCGGGTCGGAACAAGTGGGTGTCCGCGCCGTCTCCGTTCAAGCTCGCCGGAGCACGCGGGCCCGCTTGTGCATGAGCGGCGCTGGGCCCTGAGCCCTTGGGCCCTGACCAGGTGACCCCGAGCAAGGCCGCGACGGCGCTCGCGATGCGGAGGAGCTTGGAGCTGCGGAGGAGCTTGGAGCTGCGCAGGCCGGGTTGCTCCGAGCCCGCGCTGGTTCTACGCAGAGGGCCTGCCGACACGGTAGTAAGTGGTGCTCCTGGGATAGACACGGCGCGGGGGCGAAGCATCGGGATTGTAAGCAAACACGGCTCCATCCAAGGTCGTTGGACCAGGTAAGAATGCTCTGATGGCGACGCGACGCTAAACCGTGGATAGTCCAGTGTCAAACTACACGCGGTTGCTCGACGCGCGGCCGGGACTCGGCCGAGAGTTGCGCGTTGGACTCTGCTACCCTCGAGCTGCCCATGACGAGTCACGCCCGCCGTGCCCCCCTACCTCGCCCGGGCTTTCGAGCTTACGGCGCTCTGCGCCGGCGCTACTTGTGGGTTTGCTTGGTGATGTGCGTCGCAGCGGCTGAGGCGGGCGCTCGAGAGGGGCCGTCTCTGGCGGGCAGGTGGCAAGCCGAACCGATGACCGTACGCTGGGTCGTTGGAGACTGGGGAGAGCCATGCGGCCCTCGACCGAGCGGCGGTGGCGACTCGGGCGGCGTGGTGACTATCGAAGAGAGGGGTGAGGAGCTCGTCATCACGGGCAACCAGGGCAGCTTTTCGAGTGAACGTTGCTGGGAAATGCACCCCGGACTGGCTCGCCAAAGCCACTCGGTCGGTCCACGCAGCTGGAAAACCACGTGTCGGACGGAGCCCAACGACCCGCGCCAGGAGATCCTCCAGACGACCCTCACGGTCGCGGATGACGTCGTGTCCCTTCAAGAGAGCGGCCAGTATCAATTCTCGCTGAAGGGGCAGACTTGCTCTGCGAGCTCCGGCCGCTGGCGGACGTACCGGCGTTTGCCCGCGCAGCTCGCCCCAGGCGTTCCAGCGCTGGAGGAACCGCTCGCCGCCGCTCGCCGACCCGTACCGGACACGCGTTGCGCCACACTCGGCGCACCCGCTCGCATCGACGTCCGCCCCTCTCGCAAGCTGATGCGCGGGGGAGAGTCATTTCAGTTTCGAGCGAGCGTCTTCGATTCGCAGGGGTGTAGTCTGCGCGCGCCGGTCTCCTGGGAGCTCTCCCCCGCGGGCAGCCAGGCGGGTATCGAAAACGGGCGGCTCACGATCGCGGAAGGCGCTAGCGACGCTGAGCTGGGGGTCGTCGCGACGGCGGCCAATCAATCCGTGCGCGTGGTGGTCGACGTGGTTTCAGACGCCCGCTATGCTGCGCTGCTGGAGAGCGGGGAGTTCGACGCGGACGGAGCCTCCTCTGGCGTCGCTACCGCAACCATCACTTCGGGCTCGCTCGGAACACGCCCCGGTGAAGTGGACCCGCAACCGCCAGGACGCAAATGGACCTTCGTGGGGCTCGTCAGCGTCATCGCCTTGATCTTCGGTCTGGTCGGGGCCTGGCTGCTGCGGCGTGCCAATCGGAGCGCAGGCCGTTCCAGAGCTCGTCGAGCAGCGGCGCCCGATCCCGGGACTGTGGTCTTCGCTGCCGAGGACGCCCTGGGCGAACCAACCCGCGCGCGGGCGGCCGAGGCAACCCGCCTCGAACCGATGTCGGCGCCAATACCCGCCCCAAAGCCGGCGACCGTTTGCCCCGTGTGCGGGACGATGTACGAGACTAAAGACTCGAAGGTGTGCCCTAAAGACGGCGCACAGTTGTTGCCCGTCAACGCCTGACGTACCCTGCAACCGAAGCGAGGTCATGTAGGCCTGGCTCCGACTCTGGGACGATTGGTGGAGTTCCGGTGTTTCGATTTCCGGTCCTCCACCCCTGAGGTGTGGTCACAAAGCGGACCAAAGCGCTCAGGTTTGGCGTTCAAAAGCCGCACTGATCATGGAGATGTTGGAGCGTTGTCCCGGGTGCTCGGTCACTCGCGAAATAGAGTCGTCGAAAGCGGAGTCGGGAAACCGCGGGGGCCGCGCGTGCGCGCGTTGTGGCTATGAGGGGGCATTCGTACGCGCGTCTGCCTCGGAGAGGCAGGGCCGCGATAGCCTGCCGAGCTTTTCGGGCGCACGGGCCAGGCTAAAGACCGCGACCCAAGACCTGTTTCGTCTCTCGGGTAACCATTCCCTCCCCGCGGAGGCGCCGATGGCCGCGCCGGTCGTCGTTTCGGTCAAACCCGCGGAGCAGTCGCCGTCCTCGGGGCGTAAGGCGGAAGCGTCGATCATGTTCTCGCTCGAAGAGCTGATGAAGCAGAACACCATCGCGACCAAGCGCGAGGAGGCTCCCGAGCAGTTGTGGAAGATGGAATCTGCGACCCCATTGTTTGGGACCTCGCATGATCAGGCGTTGCTCACCACCCCCATGAAGATCGAGCCGGCATCCTCGATGGACTCGATGACGCTGCCGAGCCATCCACCCCGGGCGCGTCGCTGGCTGCCGTTCCTGGCGGTTGCCGGGGTTACCGTCGCCCTTGTGGGCACGGGTCTCTGGATGTTCGGCTCACCTTTGCATAGAGATCAGGTGGCCACGGTCACCCCCACGACTCCCGTGCAAGCGCCCCCGGAGGAACAACCGAGCGCAGAGGTCGCCCCCGTCCAAGAGCCTGCAGCAGCGGAGCCTGCCGAAGTACTGCCGCCCGCGGTGATCGCAGCCGTCTCCGAAGCCCCCGCCAACGCATCCGAGCCGGCAGCAACGGCGGTGCGCAAGCCCGACGCGCCAACCAAAGACAGGGTCGTGAGCAAAAAGCCGCCCGCGCGCGCCGCAGCGGCGCCTTCGATCCAAGTATTTCCCTTCAACAAGGGTGCCGCAAAAGAGGCGCTCAACGCCGCGGCGTCGCAGGCCTCGGGCTGTCGCCAAGGCGGGCCGCCGGGGACGGGAAAGATTCAGGTCACCTTTGGCACGAGCGGCAAGGTCTCGAGTGCCACCATCGTCGAAGGGCCCCTGGGAGGCACGGCGGCGGGCAAATGCGCGCTCCGCCATTTCCGCACAGCCAAAGTGCCTGCGTTCGCTGGCGCGCCCGTCACCGTTGCCAAGAGCTTCAAAGTAAACTGAGGCCGTTTCGCCTGCGTGCGGCAGCTGTGGCGAAAGCGGCCAGCCGCTCTGCGCTCGGACGGCGTCGGGAAGCTTGGCGCCGCATGTCGTGAGTCTTGGGCGCCGTGAAGCGCTGGGGCTGGACACTCTTCACAATCTTCTCCGCCTGGCCGCTCCTCTCCGGATACATCCCCAGTGAAGGCCAAGGTCACCGATTGATTGAGCTCACTTACAGCGATCACAATCTGACCGCTCTGCGAGGTGTCGAGCTGCGATCGAGCCTCTCGCCGAACGTCAGCTACCAGCTCGAGCAGGTCCTCGGCTCTGGCAGCATGGCGGTGGCCTTCCGAGCCATTCGGCGCGCGCCCGATGGCCAGAGCTTTACGGTGGTGAAGATCGTGCATCCCGAGATGGTGGTAGATGCGTCCGAGATCGCGCTGCTCACCATTCGCAAAGAGTCGGTCGCGCTCGGCCGTCTGAACGAGCAGGTGCCGCCCACACCCTTCGTGGTGCGGCTGCTCGAGACCAGCGAGATCACCGTTACGTATCGCGGTAACAGCGTCGAGCTGCCCTGGCTCGCGATGGAGTACGTGCACGGCGGCACGCTCGAGGAGCGTGTGGCGGAAAGCGTGGCGCGTACCGGCTACGCCTTTGATCCGGAGCGGGCAGCGGCGTGCGTGGAGGCGCTGGCGAGCGGCATCGGTGCCATTCACGAGGTGGGTGTGATCCACCGGGATATCAAGCCCAGCAACATCCTCTGCTGCGGCACCGGCCGCGGCGAGTTGTTCAAAATCGCCGACTTTGGCGTCTCCCGAGCGCGCGGTCTCAAGCAAACCTTCGTGCACAGCGCGCTCGGCACCCCGGGCTACGCCGCGCCCGAACAGATCTTGATGGAGGAGGGCAAGCTCGGCACCGCGACGGACGTCTTCGCGCTGGCAGCCACGACTTTCGCTCTCCTCACGGGCGAAGAGCTGTTTGCTGCGCGCTCCATCGCCGACATCCTCAGCGTGGTCCAGGGCAAGAAGCGCCGCAGTATTCGCGAGTGCGCGCGACTAGTGCTCGATTTGCGCGACCAACCCAGCGTCTGCTCCGCCATCGACGGGGCCATCTCCCACGCCACGAACCCCGACGCCCAGGCGCGGCCACAGGATGCCAAGGCCTTTGCCATGGCGATCAGCGCCGCCCTGCGCGTCTTCTCGATGCGTGGGCCCCTGTCGACGTCCCGGCGAGCCTCCACCATTAGCGGCAAGAGCCAGCTTGCAGCCGCACGCTATCGCTTTCACGTCCGGCACGCTCTCGGCGACGAACGCGCCATCTGGAGCGCTGCCTGGGACGGCGCGGGTTGTTGCCTGGCCGCGACCACGCGCGGGCTCGAGTTCTGGGACGGGACGCGTTGGGTGGTGGCGCCCACGGGAGATCTGGACTCGCAGAAGCTGCGCCTCGTCCACTATGAGGGCACGGGTGAGTGGCTCATCGGCGGTCACGGCGGGCAACTCGCGTTCTACCGGGAGGGCAACCTGATCCGCGTGCGGGGTCCCAATCCGAAAGCCACGCTCGCGGGCGTGAGCGGCGACTTCAAGGACATCGCCGTGCTGAGCGGTAGCTCACCTCTGGGCGGCCATGCCCTGTATGCGTACATCGGGCAGCACTGGCTCAAACCGCTCGAGCTCGGTGAGCTCGCGTCGCTGCCGGCCCTGGCGCGCATCGACAAGGAGCGTTGGCTCGTGGCGGGGCGCGAGCGCTCGGGGCGGGCCTTCCTGGCGTTCTATTGGCCGCTCGAGTGGCGCTTGGAACGGCTGCCTGCCGACGACATGCGCGCTTACCTGGCTGGCGCTGGCGCACCCGACATCGGTATGGGTGCCGTCGTCGGTGCCGGCGGGCGCGTGGTGCGCGTCGAAGGCGCCATCCTCACGCGCAGCGCCGTTCCCGATGGCGTGGATCTATCGGCGACCGCCCTCGAAGACAGCGGCCGCCTCTGGGCGGCCAGCCTCGGAAAGTTGTGGATGCAGTCCCCCACCGGCGGCGCCTGGGAATGCGCCTGGAAGGACTCGCGCTGGAACGTGCCGATCGTGAGCCTATACGCCGACGGTCGGCGCGTGATCGGCGTGGCGGCGGATGGTGGCCTCATCGAAGGCCTCAACTCGTAGAGCGGCCCATTCGGCGGCTGCGCGCCCCGATGCTTCGGTTGTCGGTCCTCACAATCCTCCGAGGATTGTTGCGGCCTCCGCCCTAGCCTCGAGGCGCTCGCTCGCCGACTGGGCCACTCTACACGGGTGGGTTCGTGGGGGCGTTTGGTTCTCGCAATCCTCGGAAGGATTGCTCGTCGTTCGGAGGGAGCGTTGGTTCTCGCAATCCTTGGAAGGATTGCTCGTCGTTCGGAGGGGGCGTTTGGTTCTCGCAATCCGCGGACGGATTGCTCGTCGCTTCGTTGGAGTCGTT
>JAYTOL010000152.1:0-8270 GCA_043747815.1 Deltaproteobacteria bacterium | reverse complement strand
GGGGTGTCCCCGCAATAGAGGCTTCGGGGGTCGTCCCGTTCTCTAGATGGTACCAATAAACAAAACGGCCAGCCCGAGTCGGGCTGGCCGTATCGCGTGAGCTCCTTAGCTCCTTAGCTCAGCTCGTTCTTAGAACTCGCAGGTCACGCCCATGTCCGACTGGGCCACGGGGCTGCAGTTGTCGTCGCCAGCGCCGCCGGTGATGACGTTCGTGCCTTCGTTGCCCTGCAGGGTGTCGCCGCCCGCGCCGCCCACGAGGGTGTCGTCGCCCAGGCGACCCTGGATCTCATCATCGCCGTCCGAGCCGGTGATGCTGTCGTCGCCAGCGCCTGCCACGAAGTTGTCGCAGTTGGCGATATCATCCGTGTCGTTGGTGTCGAGGCCCGAGGCGCCGCCGGTGCAAGCGCCGCTGGCATTGGTGATGGTCGGAGCGAAGCACAGGGAGACCGTCATGGCCGTGGTGACCGTGCGGCCGTAGTCGCAGATGTCGAAGTCCGCGCCGCCGTTGATGATGTCCGTCTCGGCGCCGCCGATCTTAGAGGGGAAGAGCCCCGCTGCGAAGGCCTGCACCGTGGTGCCCGCCGTGTTGGTGTACGCGTCGACCGCGTCCGTCTCGTTGAAGTAGTCTTCGCCGAGGCCACCGAGCAGAAGGTCCGCGCCCGAGCCGCCCGAGAAGCTGTCGTTGCCGGCGCCACCGACCAGCGTGTCGGCGCCGAGGCCTCCATGCAGGTCGTCGGCGTCCGCGCCGCCCGTGATGCTGTCGGCTCCGGCGCCGCCCAGGATGATTTCTACGCCGGTCTTGACCGTGTCGAGATCGAGGACCTCGCCGTCGTCCGCCTGGGTATCGATGTCGATGATCAGAGCGCCGGTCCGCATCTCGTAGCTCGCGACGTCCCTACCAAGGCCGCCGTCGATCGCGTCGCCGCAGTTGACGCCGCCGCCCATTTCGAACACGTCGTCGCCGTCGTTCCCGTTCAGCACGTCCACGTCGCTCGCGCAGACCGCGTTGACGGAGCCGCCGCTGATGTTGTCGTTGCCCGGGCCGCCGCTGATCGTGTTGGAGCTGGTCACGGTGGCCGCGGTGAAGAGCGTCGAGTTAGCGCCGGTGCCCCCGGTCAGCGTGTCGTTGCCCAGGCCACCCGTGATGTTCTCGATCTCGGCGCGCACGTCGTCGGTCTCGCCCGAGGCGCCGTCGTCGGCGTCCGCGACCAGACCCGATACGCCGTTGTTGGTCGGCAGCGGGGTGAGGAATAGATCGGCGGTGGCGTCGGCGGTGATGTTCAAAATCCCCGTCGTCTTCTTGACGAACACGAGCTCGTTGCGGTCATTGACGCCGGCCGTGAAGAGCGCCGAGCCGCCGGTGTGGTTACCGTTGGTGTTGAGTTGGGCGAGGATCGCCGTCGGTCCAGCCGCGCTGGCGCCGAAGGTCATCGTCACCGCGGTCACACCCGCCGTGTAGTTGATCGTGTCCGAGGCGGCGACGGTCTTGCCGAAGAGGCTGCGCCCCTCGACCCAACCGTTGGTATAGCCCGGCGCGACGCTGACGTTGACGGCTGCCGTGCGGGCGCTGTAGTCCATCGTGTCGACGCCGTCGCCGCCGATGTACACGTCTGCGCCGTCGGCGGAGTCAGCCGTCGTGAAGACGTCGTTGCCCTCGCCGCCGTTCAGCGTGTCCGCGCCTTGGCCGCCGCTTAGCGTGTCCAGGCCGGCTCCGCCGAAGACGGTGACGGCCAGATCCGTGACCGCAACTGTGGGGTTCGTCCCGCCAAAGGACGTCGTGGCCAGGACCGCCGCCGTTCCCTGGGCAGCGAACGTGTCGTTGCCCTCGCCCAAGGCGAGGTTGAGGCTCTGCGGCTGGCCGTCGATCTTCAGATCGGGCTTCGCGTCGCCGCTGAGCTCGAGATAGTAGGGGCCGCCGCTCGCGGTGCCGTCTTGGCCCATCTTGACCAGGTTGGCGCCCGTGCTGCCGCGGACACCGATGCTCGGCGCGCCGGTGATGGTGATGCCACCGGTGGCGCTAAAGATGTTCCCGAAGCTGCCCGGCAAGAGGTCGATCACGACCTTGTTACCGGACGTGGCGCCGGTGATGTCGAGCTTGGTGACGTTCGTCGACGTCAAATCGAGCGCTGCAACCGCGGCGACGGCGGGGGGCCCGACGACGGCCGGGATCGCAGCGGTCTTGCAGGCGTAGCCGTTCATCTTGAGCTTGCCGCCCACGACGCTGACGACGACGTCGGCGGTCGAGAAGCTGGCGAGGCTGACGTGCAGCGTCTTGGTCGCGGCGTCGTAGCCCGTAGAAGGTGCCGTGCTGTCGGCAGCGGTGCAGAGCGTAATGTTGGCGCCCAGCTCCTCAAAGTTGACGCCCAGCTCGTTTTGTTCGTCGCCCTGCGGCTCGATTTCGACGTCGTCGCACGCTGCACCGAAAAACGCTGCAACCAGGAGCACGCCGCTGCCCAAGCTCGTCAATTTCTTCTTCGTAGCTACCAAGCGGCCATTGCCCAGACTAGTCGTTCGCGTTTTCATCATTTCGTTGTCCTATGTAGGTTTAGGTGTAGCTGGGCGAGGCACAGTTCGTTTATCCCCGGCCGTCCCTCTCGGAGACACAGATCGGTTCGCGGTCTCGCGGCTTGAGGCGTTGCAAACGGGAACTGCGTCTTAACTAAGCGGCGAGCACCCAGTTGAGAGGCGCTGCCCTGCGCTGCGCCAGGGTGCTCGAGCACGCTCATAGGTAAGAGAGCCTCGCGCCCGCGGGTGCCCTTCAGCCGAGCCCACGCTTGTCGTTCACGGCTGTGGGCTGCGGCGACGATTCGCGCGCATACGAGGGAAAAAGATGAAAAAGAATCACGTGCTCACGCCGCTCTCGCTCGCATACCTGGCCCTCTACGCCTGGGGCTGCGCTGCCCCGGTCGCTCCCGACCTGGTCTACGAGGGGGGAGAGTCGAACGCCGGCGCGGGCTCTGACAGCCGCGGTGGCGGCGCGGGCTCCCGCAGCGGTTCGGGCGGCAGCGGCAATCAGCCGGATCCGATCGACACGCTGCCCGGTGTCGATGCGCCTCTAGATGAGGCCCCCGACGGGTGTCTCGGAGGGGTCGCCGATGGCGCAGTGAATCTCACCCTCGATGGCGCCGTCCCGAGCGTGATCATCCAGGGCGACGGCGGCATGCTCGTCGTCAACGGCAACGTGTGCACGAGCATGGACGACGTCGAAGTGCCGCTCGAGAGCTTGACCTCGGTGCGCGTGACGGGCGCGGCGGAGCAAGAGAACGCCGTGATTCTCGATCTCGGCGCCGGTGACTGGTCGCACCTGCTCGCCAGCGCCGAGAGCGTTCAGCTCGATCTCGGCATCGACCACAACAGCCTGGTGGTGCGCGGCACGAGCGGCCCTGACGTTTTTCGCCACGGCATGCGTGGCCAGGCGCTCGTGCTGGACCTCTCGGGTGACAGTACGCTCAACGTGGTGGGCGAGGGCGTGACCCAGTTCGCGGTGAGCCTCGGTGCCGGCGATGACACGCTCGATGATCTCGGCGTCCTCTGGGTCGCCCGAAACGCCGAGGCGGCCGCCGGCGCGGCCCTGCCCGCGCCAGAAGGCCAACCTGAGGTCGAGCCTCCCCTGCCAGTGCTCGCGCTGGCGCTGCCCATCGTGGTGAAGGGCGGAGACGGTAACGATTTGCTCCTCGGGGGCGCCGGCCCAGACGAGTTCGATGGCGGCCCCGGCGACGACCTGATGAGCGGCCTCGCAGGGGATGACACCCTGCGCGCCAGCGTGACGAGCGACGGCGCCGATACCTTCAACGGAGGTAACGGCTACGACGACGTGACGTACGAGTTGCGCACCCAAAACCTCACGCTCAACGTCTGCCAGAGCGCTGACCTCGTAGGCTGCGAAGCGGGCGAGTGCGACTGCACCCGCATGAGCGGTGAGCCCGAAGAGAACGACCGTTTGATCAACGTGGAGGACATCACCGGCGGCGAAGGCGACGACATCGTTCGCGGCAGCGACCTCGCAGAGTCCCTCAGCGGTGGCCCGGGAGACGACGAAATCTACGGCTTGGGAGGCAGCGACGTGCTCTACGGGCAACGCGGGACCGACCTGTTCGATGGCGGCCTCGACGGCGACTACTGCGACGGGATCTCCGGCGAGCGGATCAGCGGCTGCGAGCTCTAACAAATGACCAAGCTTGCGGGGCAAGACTCGCGTCGGGTCGAGCCTCATCCTGTGCGTGCTCGCCTCCGGCTGGGCGTGTGAGGATGGGCTCGACGACACGCCCGAGGGCTCGTATGACAGCGTGCTCGGCGTGCTCCTCGGCGGGCTAGGTACCGAGATCGCGAGTTGCACCGACGCTGGGCCTGCCCTGTCGGGGAGCACCTTGACGCTCGCCGTGGGCTCGGGAGAAGACGCCGTCATCAGCGTCGTTAGGAGCAAGCTCAAGGTCAATGGCTTCCAATGCCTGAAGGACGCGACCAGTAACACCCCGCTCAGCTCGAGCATCGTCACCAAGCTCGTGATCGACTGCGCAGGCAGCAACAGCGTGCTCCTCGATCTCTCGCCGGGCCCCTTTGGTGCCATCTTCGGTCCCTCGGGCGGGATCACGATCAACGCGGGGAACGGCGCCGGCGTGTCCGTCGGCGTGCGGGGCACGGAGAGCACCGACCGCTACCGGATGGCACAACAGGTGAGCGGGAGTGACCTGTTCCTGGAGCTCAACGGCAACACCGGCGCGGACGTGCGCGTCGTGGGTGATCCGAGCGCCGTCGTGTTCACGCTCGGCGCGGGCGCCGACTCGTTTAACGCGCAGGATACCGCGAGCCTCAGCTTCCTCGGTACGACCATCGCGACCGGGCCCGTGCTCACGGAGCCCCTCAGCGTCTACGGCGGAGCGGGCGCGGACACGCTCGAGGGCGGCAACGGCGATGACACGCTCGACGGGGGCGACAATAACGACCTCTTTCAGTCCAACGCTGCCGGCGGGGACGGCGCGGACGTGTTCCGAGGCGGCGCGGACCAGGACACCGTCGACTACAGCAGCCGCACCGCGGGGGTCACGCTGGACATCGCCCCGGGCCTCTCGGCGGACGCCGACGACGGCGAGACGAGCGCGAACGAAGGCGACGACATCGAGAGCGACGTCGAGAACCTCCGCGGCAGCGCCCAGGGCGACGTGCTCACCGGCAGCGCCCAGGCGAACGTCATCGACGGCAACGCTGGTGCCGACACCCTCGACGGCGGCCCTGCCGGGAGCTGCGCGCTCGACAAAGATAGCCTGAACGGCGGCAGCGGCGACGACCTGTTCGAAATGCGCGCCCTACCCAACTGCGCAGACAACGTCGACGGCGGCGCTGGGCGCGACACGGCCAGCTACGCCCTGCGCGCCGGCAACGTGCTCGTCAGCCTGGACAGCGCCGCCAACGACGGCGCGAGCGGCGAGAGCGACAACATCCGGGCCACGGTCGAAGTCGTGCTCGGCGGTGACGGCAACGACTCACTAGAGGGGGGTAACGCGAACGACGAGCTCCATGGCGGCCCGGGCAACGACCACCTCGAGGGCGGCAACGGCGACGACACCCTGCTCGGCGGCCCCGGCGCGGACCGACTGCTCGGCGAGGTGGGCAACGACCTCTTCGACGAAGCGACCAACGTCGACGCGGCCTACGCCACGCCGATCAGCGCGTTCGCTGGGCAGGACGTCATCCACGGGGGCCCCGGGCAAGACACCTGCGACTTTCGTCGCGGCGGAGTGGCTGCGGCGAGCTATAGCCTGTGCTTTAGCGCCAGCGCCAGCAACTGCGCGCCCGCCTTCAACGACGGCCTCGACGGCGACGACCTCACCAACTGCAACTACGTGATCCTGGACGGCGGCGTCGACACCGTGACCGGCTCGGTCTCGGGCGACATCGTCGACGGCGGAGGCGGCGCGGACAACATCGACGGAGGTCCGGGCGCCGACGAGCTGTACGGCGAAGCCGGAGACGACTCGCTCGTCGGCGGAACGGGCGACGACCTGCTCAACGGCGGCGCCGACCAGACGCTAACCATCAACGGCGGCTCCGGCGCCGACATCTGCCTCTCCCCGAACGAAGGCAACATCGCCTGCGAGCCTTGAGAGGGGAGGGCGGAGAGCTCTCGCACTTGCACCGAGGGAATGGCGGTGCCCGATGACTCCCTTGACGAATGCCGATATGGGTATATGTTACTGGCATGGCACGAGCAGCGACGACGTCGGACGTCTTCAACGCGATCGCCGAGCCGCAGCGCCGGGAGATCCTGATGCTCCTGCGCGCCGGTGAGCGGCCGGTGACCGAGTTGGCCCAGGCGCTGGGGATGACCCAGCCGGGGGCGTCCAAACATCTGCGCGTGCTTCGGGAGGTCGGGCTGGTGCGGGACCGCAAGGCAGGCAAGCAGCGGCTGTACGGCCTTGACGCTCGCGGACTGCGGCCGGTCCACGAGTGGACGGGCGGGTTCGAGCAGTTCTGGAACGACAGCTTCGACCGACTGGACGCCTACGTGCAGGACCTCGAGCAGACCAGAAACAAGCAGACGAGAAGGAGGAGTAGTCAATGAGCGCGACAGAACGAGGAGTGCCGGCGCAGTCCGCGACGGCTGACCGCGAGGTCGTGATCTCTCGGGTCATCAGTGCCCCACGGGAGCTGGTGTTCGAGGCGTTCACCGAGGTGCGGCATCTCTCGCAGTGGTGGGGCCCTGAGGGGTTCACCACCACCACGCGGTCCTTCGAGTTCCGCGTCGGCGGGGTGTGGGACTTCGTGATGCATGGACCGGACGGGACGGACTATGAGGAGTGGATCTCCTGGACCGAGATCGTCCCGTCGGAGCGGATCGCGCTGCTGCACGGTGAGTCCCGCGGCGACCCGAATGCCTTCGAGTCGCTCCTCACGTTCGCCCCCGACGGCGCGGCGACCCGGATCGAGATGCGCACGCTGTTCCGCACCAAGCAGCTGCGCGACGAGGCGGTCGAGAAGTACCACGCGATCGAGGGCGGCCAGCAGACCCTGAGCCACCTGGCTGCCTACGTCATCGAAGGCGTTCGGAAGGGAGCTGAGGGCTAATGGCCGGAAAGGTGTTCTTCAGCGTGTAGATGTCGCTGGACGGGTTCATCGCGCCCCAGTCCCCCGAGCAATTGATGGGGGAGCTCTGGATGGAGCTCCAGCAGTGGGCCTTCCCCCAGCGGTTCATCCGGGAGAACCTCAAGCTCGGCGAGGGCGGCGAGGAAGGGCGCGACAACGACATCCTGCGGGAGACGTTCGAGCGCACCGGCGCCAGCGTGATGGGTAAGCGCATGTTCGACGCCGGCGAGAAGATGTGGCCGGAGGACGCGCCCTTCCACACGCCGGTGTTCGTCGTGACGCCGAGAAGCGTGACCCCTGGGAGCGGCCGGGCGGGACCACCTTTCACTTCGTCAACGACGGCATCGAGTCCGCGCTCGATCAGGCTCGCAAGGCCGCTGGCGACAGAGGCGTCCGTATCGCGGGCGGCGGCGCAATCATCCTGGAGTACCTGAACGCCGGCCTGATCGACGACTTCTCGATCGCGCTCTCACCCGTGCTGTTTGGCTCCGGAATCCGCCTCTTCGAGGGCGTGGACGCGGGCCGCGTGGCCCTGGATCTGGTCCGCGTGGAGCCGACTCAGCGCGTGACCCACATGACCTACGCCGTCCGAGAGCGGTAACTGTCTCGACCTCAGCTCCCCCGCCGAGGTCAGCAGCGCTGAGATCCTCGACGCTCCGAGCGTCAGGCAGGGGCAAGCGTTCAGGCGGCGATCTCAGCCGGTCGCGCTCCGCCGGGAGGGACCTTACGGCGTCCCCAGCTCAGGCTTCCCCAGCGAGTCACCAAGGGCCCCGGCTTCTACGCCGCCGGTGTCGCGACGGCGTTTGAGCTCATCGAATCTGCACAGACTCAGTAGGGGACCGTCCAAGGACCCGACGGTGGACGTGGCCCTCGCTGGCGCAGGTGGAAATCGGGTTGCGATTGCGCCTCGGGCAGGTGCTCGAGGTGTTGGGTCGGGGCAAGCACTTCGAGCTGGGGTTCTCATCGGTAGCGGCCTATGTCCTCGAGCGTTGCGACCGGAGCGTGCGCTGGGTCGAGGCAGCGCGCTGTCTCGCCCGCAGGCTCGAAGGGCTGCCGGAGCTGCGCCGCGCGATGGCCGTGGGAGGCGCGCACGGCAGGGTAGCGTGGAGCATGGGGGAGCTATTGGCGCGCGTGGCGCAGCCGCAGGATGAAGCGGGTTGGATCGAGCTGGCCAAAAGCCGGACGGTGCG
>JAYTOL010000151.1:0-10001 GCA_043747815.1 Deltaproteobacteria bacterium | reverse complement strand
TCGCGAACGGTGATCTCGGTGAGGCCCCAATCGGAGTCGGGGGGCCCGGACGACGACGACGTCGATGACTCGGCGGCTACCAATGCAGAAGCGGGGGGTCCCTCGGCATGAGCGGCGGGGCGCCTTTGATTCTGATCGAGCGAGACGCGGCTCTCCCGCTGATTCACGGCGGAATTTGTACGCGCAGCGGAGCCGGTGATGACCCAGTGGGCCTGGAGGGTCTGACGCGACTCTGTGGGCGGCTGATGCGCCGCACCGCTGGCGGGCATGGCGCCGACGAGGTCGATGCTCGCATCGATCGCATGGGCGCCTCGCTCGGGCTCGACTCCGGGCACGGCAGCACGGCGCTGTCGGGGTCCGTGCTCGAGCGGTCATTTGGGGATTTCATGGGCCTGCTCGAGGAGATCCTGACCGCTCCCGGGCTTCACGAACAGGAGCTGGAGCGGCTGAAGCGTGAGACGCTGGCGGAGCTCATCGAGATCTTGGATAGCGACCAACAGCTCGCTCAGCGCTGGTTTCTGCGCAGCCTGTTCGCGGGTCACTCCTATGGTCGCACGGTGATCGGTACCCAGGACAGCCTGGCCGCGATTCAGGTCGCCGACGTGCGGCGCTGCTACGAGCGGCACTTCACGCGTGAGAACCTGCTGTTCAGCTTTGCGGGTGCGGTGGACCTAGATCAGGCGGCGCGTGCCGTCGAGTCGATCTGGGCGGCTCTACCCCCCGGCGGGGGGCGAGCGTCTGACCCTCCGCCTGAGCCCGTCGCCGCTGGCGGGCGCCGGCTCATCTTCGTGGACAAACCCGAGCGGACTCAGACGCAGATACTGATCGGGGGCCTTGGCGCGCATCCGAACGACCAGGACTACTTCCCGCTGCTCGTGGCGAACACGGTGTTCGGGGGCACGTTCACGGCGCGTCTGACGCACGAGGTGCGCGCCAAACGTGGCTGGTCTTACGGAGCGTATTCATCCCTTGGGTATGATCGGCGGCGCCAGGCCTTCAGCATGTGGACCTTCCCCAAGGCAGAGGATGCCGCACCCTGCATCGCGCTCGAGCTCGAGATGTTGAGCGAGTGGTGGGAGCGCGGAGTCACCGAGCAGGAGCTCGGCTGGTCCAAGCGCTATTTGGCCCAGTCACAGGCGTTCTCGTGCGATACGGCAGCCAAGCGCGTAGGGATGAAGCTCGATGAGATCCTGAGTGATCTGCCCGCGGGGCACCACGATGAGTTCGTCGCCCGTGTGAGCGCCGTAACGCTCGAGGAGACCAACCGAGCGATCCAGAACAGGATTTCGTTGGACCACCTGACGGTGGTCGTCGTGGGGACGCACGATCTCATCGGTGACGGTGTGCGGGAGGCGATTCCTAAGCTCGGCTCGGACCGGATCGTGCCCTTCGATACCGAATGACGCGGAGCCCGGGCCTGAGCTCAGAGCTCCTCTTGGCGTGTGAGCGTCAGCTCAAGCCCAGGATCGAGACCAGTGCTTCCGCGAGCTCGCTCGCTCGCGTTCGAAGGCCAGCTTCGGCTTTCCAGACGTCGGTCTGAGCGTCTAGGGGCGCGCAGAGGTCCACGTAGATCTTGAGCTTGGGCTCCGTGCCGCTCGGGCGCACCAGCAGGCGTCCGCGGTCACCGAGCGCGAGCTCCACGAGGCTCGTGTTGCCTAACCAGCGCGGCCGCCGTTCACCGCCTTTTCGGTAGTCCGTCACGGTGCTGACGGGAGCCCCAGCGATGCGCTCGGGAGGAGCGTCAGTGACCGCCTGCATGGCGGCTCGAATCTGCTCCGCCCCCGCGAGGCCTTGACGCGTGACGCTGCGCTGCACGCTGACCCACAGGCCGTGCTCGCGATACAGACGCGCGAGCCGCTCGCGGACGGAGCTACCGCGGTCGCTCTCCAGCGCTGCTAGCTCACACAGGACAAGCGCGGCGGAGATGCCGTCCTTATCCCGCACGAGGTCCCCGACCGAGTAGCCCAGGGCCTCCTCGTAGCCGAACACGTAGCTCAGCGCGCCTTTTTCCATGAGCTCTAGCGCGGCGGTCCAGATCCACTTGAAGCCTGTCAAGGTCTGCTCCAGGTGCGCGCCGTAAGCCGACGCGATGGAGCGCAGCATAGGGGAGGAGACAATGCTCTGAGCCAGCAGTGGCCGCGGCTCCGAGGGAGCTCGCTCCAACGCGAAGTCCGCGAGCAAGATCCCGAGTTGATTGCCCGTTAGGGGCATCCAGCCGCCGGAGCCATCCGGCAGGCTCGCGGCGAGTCGGTCGACGTCTGGGTCGTTGGCGATGAGCAGATCGGCACCGACCTGTTTTGCTAGCTCGGTCACCAGATCCAGGGCACCGGGCTCCTCCGGATTGGGAAACCGGACCGTGGGGAAAAGCCCATCGGGCTCGCGCTGTGCGGCCACGACATGGACATTGACGAAGCGGGCGTCGGCCAACACCCGCCCGAGCGGCAGGGCGCCTACGCCGTGCAGAGGGGTGTACGCGATACACAGGTCCCTTCGGGGAGCGCCAGCCCTTGGCCGCAAACGGGAGACGTCCCGGAAGTAGTCCTCGAGCAGCGAGCCCGCCACCGGTTCGACGCCGGCATGGCCACCATCCAGGGCACCTGCTGCCATCGGTTCGTCCTTGGCTGGCGCGGAGCGCTCGATCTCCCGGGCTATCTCTGCATCCTCGGGCGGAACGATCTGCACGGCGTCACCGCCGTACAGTTTGTAGCCGTTATACTCGGCCGGGTTGTGGCTGGCGGTGATCACGATGCAGGCGCTCGCCTGCAGGCGCCGGGCCACGTAGGCGGCGATGGGAGTGGCGACGGGCTCGGGAAAAAACCGTACGGGCAGGCCGTGAGCCGCGAGCACTCCCACCGCCTCGCGAAGGAAAGCGGCGCTCGACGTGCGCGCGTCCGATGCGACGATGACGGGGTTCATGCTCGTGCTGCCGTATTTGCGCTCGAGATAACGCGCGACACCTGCCGTCGTCTGGCGCACTACGGCGCGGTTCATGCGTTTCGGTCCCGGGCCAACGACGGCGCGCAGCCCCGCGGTGCCAAACTCCAAGGAGCCGCTCATGAGCTCGAGCAGGAGGGCCTCATCACGCCGCTCGAGGTGGCCGAGCAGCTGCTCTCGGGTGTGGCTATCCGGATCGCCGGCGATCCAGCTCTCGGCGAGCGTCACGGCTTCGTCGATGTTCATGGCTGCCCTCTGAGCTGGGTTACGGGTGCGCTCAGACCAACGTGGCGCGCGTGTGAGCGAGCTCGGCGACCAAGTGGGTGGTGTACTCACCCGAGCTAAATGGTGCGCTGGCGAGCAGCTCTTTCATGAGCTCGAGGTTACTGCGCTTCGGTCCGGTCTTGCCGGTGAGCTGCACCTGCGCTTGGTCGAGCCCCGCGAGCAGGCGGTCGATGGCCTCACGCCGCGTGTCGCCGTACGCCATCACCTTGGCCAGGAGCGGATCATAGTGTGAGGTGACCGTGTCCCCCTCACGAAACCCGGTGTCGACCCGAAACGTCGGGCTCGGCTCGGGGAAGCTAAAGCGCTCGAGCACGCCGGGTTGAGGCAGGAAGCCGCGCTTCGGGTCCTCGGCATACAAGCGCACCTCGAGCGCGTGGCCGCGGCCCGCTCGAGTGGGCTCGGGGACGATGGGATCGCCCGCTACTGCCAGCAGCTGGAGCTCCACCAAGTCCACTCCGAAGACCAGCTCGGTGATGCCGTGCTCCACTTGCAAGCGCGGGTTGACCTCCAGAAAATAAGCCGTCCCGCCCTCGTCGACGACGAACTCGACCGTGGCGAGCCCCACGTAGCCTTGCGACATGACGAGCTCGATCGCTGCCTTGTGAAGCTGCTGCCGCGCCGCGGGCCGATGACTGAGAAACGCGGCGGGAGACGGGCACTCTTCGATCAACTTCTGGTGGCGCCGCTGGACGCTGCACTCCCGCTCGCCGAGCGCCCAGGCTCGCCCAGGGCCGGCTGCGACGACCTGGACCTCGATATGCCTCGGCCGCTCGAGGTACCTCTCGAGATAGACACGGGCGTCACCAAACGCGGCCAGACCTCGCTGCGAGCAGGTGGAAACGGCTTTCCCGAGGTCAGCATAGTCGTCGACCCGCAACATACCGATACCGCCCCCACCGCCCGCGGCCTTGACGATCAACGGCAGCCCTACCGCCTCGGCCAGCGCCCGTAGCGCGTCGGCGTCACCCGGATCGACCGCGGCGTCCGTCCCTGGAGGCGGCTCGACGCCGAGCGAGCGAGCCAACGCCCGCGCCTTCAGCTTGTCGCCGAATGTATCGAGCACGTCCGGCGAGGGCCCGATGAACGCAGCTCCGCGGCCACGCACCGCCGCCGCAAACTCCGCGTTCTCGCTCAACAGCCCATAGCCGGGATGAACGGCGTCCGCTTGGCTCTTGCTGACGGCGTCGAGCAGGGCCGCGACGTTGAGGTAGCTCTTCTGAAGAGGCGCTTCGCCCAATCGGATGGCTTCGTCCGCCTGCTCGACGTGCAACGAGCCAGCGTCGGCGTCCGAGTAGACCGCCACCGTGCGCACCCCGAGGCGCCGACACGTCCGCATGATCCTGAGGGCGACTTCGCCCCGATTGGCGATGAGTACTTTCTCGAACATGCTACCTCCCGAGCCCTCGGTTACGCGCGTACCGCGACTCGTGCCGCGAATCCATCGAAGCGATGGGTAACTTACGCCGCCCCTGACGGGGCGAGGGCGGCGTAAGTTGCCTGCCTAGCGATAGATCTGATTCGCGGCACTGCCTTTACATTGCCCTCGAATCGATAGAATCGAGGCGGCTCGGTGCGAGGGCCAACTGACCGCAGGCGGCGTCCACGTCGTCGCCCCGAGTCTGCCGCACCGAGCAGCTGACGCGCAGGCGCGAGAGCTCGCGCCGGAAGGCCTCGACCGCTTCCGCGCGTGGCGCGTGCAACGTCGAATCAGCGATCGGGTTCATGGGTATCAGGTTGACCTTGGAGGGCAGGCCGCGCAAGGTCGTGGCCAGGCGCCGCGCGTGCTCGACTTGATCGTTAATACCGTCGATCAGCGTGTATTCGATGGTGATGCGGCGCCGCTTGGGCAGCGGGTAGCTGTGCAAGGCCTGCATCAGCTCGTCCATCGGCTGGTGCCGGTTCATGGGGATGATCAGGCTGCGGGTGTCGGTGTCCGGCGCATGTAGTGAGATGGCCAGGCCGATTTTACCGCCGAAGTCTTCACCGAGCTTCTTGATGCCGTTGATCAAGCCGACGCTACTCACGGTGATGCGTCGAGGGCTCATCCCCGCGCCCAGGGGGTGGGTCAACAAGTGGATGGTGCGCGCCGTCTCCGCGTAGTGGTGCAAGGGTTCACCCATGCCCATGAAGACGACGTTCTTGATGCGTTCGCCCGCGTCCAGGTGGCGCCGCGCGACGATCACCTGGCTGATGATCTCGTGCGCCCCCAGGCCACGCTTGAGCCCCGCCTGGCCACTGGCGCAGAAGACGCAGCCCATGGCGCAGCCCACCTGGGTCGATACGCAAAGCGTGAGTGGCCGATCCGTTGGGGAGTCCTGGGGTTCGTCCTCTCCATCGTCGTCCTCGTCCACGCTCCCCTGGGGAATCAAGACGCACTCGATCGCCAGCCCGTCCGACATCCGGAGCAACAGCTTGCGAGTCCCGTCGTAGGAGCGCCGCACCAGGACTTCCTCGAGCGGGCAGCGCATGCCGAGCTCGACCAGGCGGCTCCTCAGCCCGCGGCTCAGGTTCGTCATCTGGTCTACGTCGAAGACGCCTTGCTGATGCACCCACCGGAAGATCTGGTCGGCGCGAAACGCGGGCTCCCCGAGCTCGACCAGATACTGGCGCCACTCCTCAGGCAGCCGAGCCACGGGATGCCGCTCTTTCGAGCCCGGGTGGCGCGGCGCCGGCGGGGGAGGGGGAACCACGTTCAATTTCGACGGGCTCATGGCTTTGCCTGCTTTCCCAATGCTTTTGCTTCGTCCCAGTAAACATCCAAGCGCTCGAGAGGGATGCCCGTGGTCGGCTTGCCCTCCGCGTCACGCGGCCAGTCCCCGCCGCCTTCTCGCACGCGGCGCTCGACGTGGGCGAAGCGCTCACAGAAGCGATCGCTCGTACGTTGCAAGGCAGAGCCTGCATCAATCTGATGTCGACGTGCGAGGTTGACGACTGAAAAGAGCAGGTCCCCGAGCTCAGCCTCGATCTCCGAAGCGTCGCCGCCTTCGATCGCCTGATCGAGCTCGGCGAGCTCTTCTTGCACCTTCGCGCGAGAGCCGCGCGCGTCGGGCCAGTCAAATCCGACTTTGCTCACGCGGTCGCTCAGACGTCGAGCCCGTTCGAGTGGCGGCAAGGAGCGCGGGACCCGGGCGAGCAGGTCACGCGGTGTCGGCTTCTCTTCCGCCTTGATGCTCTCCCACTGGCGAGCCACGTCCTCCGCGCTCAGGGCCGCCACTTCCCCGAACACGTGCGGATGGCGGCGCACGAGCTTTTCACAGATACCGCGCACCACGTCATCCGGTCCAAAATCACGGCCCTTGCGGGCTAACTCCGAGAGGAAGACGACCTGGAGGAGCAAGTCGCCGAGCTCTTCCCGCAGCAAGGCGCCATCACCTTCATCGATGGCGTCGATGACCTCGCAGGCTTCTTCCAGCACGTAGCGGCGCAGCGATTCGAAGGTTTGCGCGTGATCCCAAGGGCAGCCGTCGGGGGCGAGCAGCCGTTGCATCAGCGACACCAGGCTCGGAAACGTCTGCCCTCGCTGCTGATCGAGCGGCGCGGGTGTTGGAAGTTCGAAGGATCGGGACGTGACCATGGGTTCCTGAGAAGCTTCGGCGCTTGGCGCGATGAGGGCGGCAATTTCCGGCCAAGCCGCGGGCAGCGGAGCGGCGTTCAGAGCATCTCGCTCCAATTCGCGAGTTGCGCATAGCAGCCGGCCTGGGCGGGGGCAACCGTTCGGTGCGCGGGCCAAGCATTGCAGCGCCCGGCGTCAAAACAGATACCGCTCTCCCGAATCGCATAAGATCGTTACGACGTTTCCGGAGCTGAAGCGTTGCGCGACGGTACACGCCGCATGCACGTTCGCCCCCGCCGAGGGGCCCACGAGCAGGCCCTCTTCCTGTGCCAAGCGGCGGGCCGTGCGTTCCGCGGCAACGTCGGAGACCGCCATGATTTCATCGATCACGTCGCGATCCAGAATGGACGGCACGAAGCCTGCGCCGAGCCCCTGGATGGCGTGCAGCCCGGCTCTGCCGCCGCTCAGCACGGCACTGCTCTTCGGCTCCACGGCGATGATCTGCACTTTGCCAAGCCGTTCGCGAAGACGCCGCGCCACCCCGGTGATCGTACCGCCGGTGCCGACGCCCGCGACGAACGCATCCACGCGCCCGGAGAGCTGCTCGATGAGCTCGTCGGCAGTCCCCTCATAGTGGCTCTGGGGATTTGCGGGATTGTCGAACTGGCCCGGCATGAACGCACCGGGTGTCTCCTTCACCAGCTTTTCCGCATGACGAACCGCGGCGATCATCCCCTCCGAAGCAGGAGTCAGGGCGATCTCGGCGCCGTAGGCCCGCATGATGTGGCGGCGTTCGAGGCTCATGTCCTCAGGCATCACCAAAATACAGCGGTAGCCACGCACCGCGGCAATCATCGCGAGACTGATACCCGTGTTGCCGCTCGTGGCTTCGACGAGCAAGGCTCCCGCCTGGAGCTGACCCGCCGCCTCTGCCGCCTGGATCATGGACAGGGCGGGGCGGTCTTTGACGCTGCCCGCGGGATTCATGAATTCGGCTTTGCCCCAGACGCTGGCCGCGCCGCTTGGCGACAGCCGCGTGAGCCTGACGAGCGGCGTCCGCCCGATCAGCTCCAGCACGCTCTCTGCGGCGGGAGGCGGGGCGCTCACACCACCCTTTGCAAACGGCCGAAGCGGGGGACTTTCCGTGGGGTTTTGCCCTTCGGTCATTAAGCCAGGCTAGCACCCACCTGCAGCGATCGCGTGGCAAACCGGGGAGCGCTGTAGTCTCAGTGCCGCCGGCCATAGGGCCTCGCCCGTATCGAGACCGCCAGGAGAGTAAAGGGTTGCAGCGCCGGACTTTTCAAAACTGAAAGGTCGCGTGACACAAGCGCCAGCCGCGAGTGTTCGAAGTCTTGCAGGTGACAGTACCTTTTAACGACCCGCAGCGAAGCATCGTCGAAAAGGACCCGGCGAGCCGCATTGATAAAAACTACCTAGTGGAGCCGCCTTCCTCCGGCATCGACGTGCTATGATTTGCTTGAAGATGTCGCGAGTCCTTGCTCTTGTAGGTAACCGTCCCGACGTCTGCGGGGTCGCCGCCAAGAAGTACGCGCACCTGCTCGAGATGAAAACTCATGGCAAGGCCCTGGGGTGGGGCATTGGGTTCTACCAGGCAGGAGAAGCGCTGCTTCGCCGCCGACCGCTCGACGATCGCGAGGTGATCGAGATCGCTGCGTTGAACGACGTTTCGAGCGGCCTCTTGATCGCGCAGATCCGAACGCCTGGCGTTGGTGCACTGCGCACGGAAAATACACCACCGTTCCGCTATCGAGACTGGCTCTTCGCGCAACGTGGCACGATCGACGGCTTCGATCAGATTCAGGGCCCGCTGCTCGAACGGTTGCCGGAGTTCCTGCGCTGCAACCTGCGCGGCGAAACAGATGGTGAGGCCATGTTCTACACGTTCCTGTCGTGCCTCGACGAAGTCGTAGGTTTGGATCGGGACCGGATCTCCGCGGCACAGATTCGCGAAGGGCTGCGTGGCGCGTTGGCTCGCCTCGATCAGCTGATGCCTCGAGGGACGGCCGTCGACGCTCCGTTCGACTGGTTCGTCTCGGATGGCGAGCACTTGGTCAGCCTGCACCGTACGGGCACGATGATGTACCGGCGCTTCGAAGCTCCAGAGGAGCTCGAGGCTCTACTGCCGGAAGGTCCGCCCGGCGCGTCACTGCACCCCTTTCGTTGCTCAGTGCTGGCGTCGGGGCTGACGGAGCTGCCGGAGAAATGGTCGCGGCTCGAGCCGGATCACCTGGTCAGCCTCAATCGCTCGGACCCGCCTGCCATAGAACCGCTGTGACGTTGATGCCGCAGCACCGCCCGTGGTGCCGTGATGCTGCTGCCGTGATGCTGGGCGCTCCAGGTTCTCGACGCGTCTCGTTCGCGGGTGCAATCGCAGTCGGCGTCTTTGCAATGGGCTGTACCCGGGCGCCGGAGCCAGCCGCGGCGCCGGTGCGTTCCAGCGCAGGACCGGAGCGGGTTCTGAGCCTGTCGAAGTGGCCGGTGGCTACGCCCGTCGCAGATGCGTCCGGCGGCGTGGTCGTGCTCCGAGCCCCGCGCGCCCGCCGCGCGGCGCAGCGCGTCGTTCAGGGCTTTTTCGAGGCGGTGCGCCGCGAATCCACTCGCGAGCTAGGGGCCTGGCTCACGGAGGATGCGACGATCTCTAGCGGTCCGGGAAGCACACCCGAGCCGATATCCAAGGTGTGGGCAGCCCGCTTCAAGCGGCTCGACTATGGCTTCAGCGGAGCCAAGCAGCCCTACCGCACCGACGAGCTCGGCTTCTTCAGCGCGGAGGAGCTCTTACGCCTGCGCCCAGCACGTCGATTCGAGCTCGCCCCCGAGCAGGACGAGGTTCTGGCGGTGGTCACCACCCGCGATCGCCTCCGCCTCGCCGGTCCGCGCCACTTTGGGCGTAGGATCGAGTTCGTGCTCGGCCCGACACCCTCGGGCCTCCGGATTCGCCGGATGTTCGAAGACTTCGGGGTGCCCTAGCTCAGGCTGCAGGCAGCAGACCTTTGGGCTGAACTTCCAGTGCCAGAAGCTGCGAGCGAAGCGTCGTGTGCTCGAGATCAGGAACGCCAAGTCGATGCGGGACAGGCCGCCGCTCGCCGAGCCAGGGCCGCGGGCGCCTGACACTCACCCATGGATGCTTGGGCCTCGGCGCTCCCGCGAGCGCAACGGACGGGTGCCTCCGTTGTTTGGGGTGCAAACAACTCCCTGGCGCGCGGCACCC
>JAYTOL010000150.1:0-10168 GCA_043747815.1 Deltaproteobacteria bacterium | reverse complement strand
GGGTGCCGCGCGCCAGGGAGTTGTTTGCACCCCAAACAACGGAGGCACCCGTCCGTTGCGCTCGCGGGAGCGCCGAGGCCCAAGCATCCATGGGTGAGTTTCAGGCGCCCGCGGCCCTGGCTCGGCGAGCCCTCACCAGTAGGTTGCCTTTCCGCAGCTTGTGCGCTTTTTCGCCGCGATCTCGCCTATGCTGTCGCGATGAGCGCCGATCAGGTCGCGAGCCAGCGAGTCTCCCTACCCCGCTTGGACGCCTTGACGGGTCTGCGGATCTTCCCTGCGCTCGCGGTCCTGCTCTCTCACCTCGAGCGGCCCGTGTGGGCAGGGCCCTGGCTGGAGGCATTTCTGACGGCGGGTTACGCGGGCGTCACCGTGTTCTTCGTGCTGTCCGGCTTCGTGCTGACGTACAATTACTTCGATCGCTTCGCCGAGCAGCCAAGCTTCGGGGCCCTGCGCTCCTACATCGCGGCCCGCCTCGCGCGCGTCTATCCTCTCTACATCTTGATGCTGATCTGGGTGTCCCTACCGACGCTCTGGGAGGGGAAATTCCGCGCGAAGCTTTGGCTCGAGCACGCGCTGGCGTTGCAGGCCTGGGATGCCAGTCTGAGCCAGGCGTTCACCTTCAACTCGCCGGGCTGGTCCATCAGCGTCGAGCTCTTCTTGTACGCTTGCTTCCCGCTACTGGTGTGGGCGCTGCTGCCCGTCGTGCGTACGCCCCGGCGAACACTGATTGCGCTGCTGGTCGTCGCGGCCCTCATGGCCCTTCTGACGGGCTGCTTCGTGCTGAGCGGGTACGCCGACCTGCCGTGGACGGATCCGCACTCCGCCCATCGCTGGTTGTACCGTAATCCGCTGTGCCGCCTCGGCGATTTCCTGCTCGGCATGCTCACGGCGCGTCTGGTTGCCCATCGGCAGGCCCCGCCGCGCCGAGCCTGGCAACACTGGGGCGCCGCCGCGTCGGCGGCCGCCATCGTCGCGCTCATGTGCGTCCCAGGCCACATCTACACGGCGGCGAGCTGGGATTTATCCTACGCGCTGCTGGCCGCGGTCTTGATCTATTGTCTCGCTTCCGCCCCTGCGTCAGCGGGCGCCCGCTGGCTCGCCACGAAGCCGCTCCTGCTGCTCGGGGAAGCCTCCTACGCGCTCTATCTCTGCCATGTCTACGTCGTAGAGCAGCTGCGTGCGAAATTCCTGTCGAGCAGCCCTTGGGGGGTTTACGCCGGCTTGACCCTCCTGGTGGTGGTGGCTTCCGCGATCGCCTTGCACGTCGTGATCGAGCGGCCGAGCCGCGCATTCTTCCGGCGCGTCTTGGCCAGGGACAGCAGCGGGCGGCTGCGCTGCCGAGGTCCATGCTCCGTCGCCGACGTCAGCATTCGCAAGGCGATCCGGCGGCTCGACCGGGAATGACTCGTCTCCGTGCGGTTCCTGAATGCGGAACAGCACGCCGGCAATGTGCCCCTACTGGGCGCGCTCCAGCACGTAGGTCGTGAGACGCTGCAGCCCGAGCCAGCTGGGGCGCCCGTTGATGTTCGCCAGGTGGCGATCCATGAGCTTCTTCGCGTAGCGCCGACCCGCTTGCCCGCTCATCAGCGTCGCAAACGTGGGCCGCTCGTTGCGCACGTCGCTGCCCGGAGGGCGCCCGAACGTTTCGTTGCCAGGGGTGGCGTCGAGCACGTCATCGACGATCTGGAAGGCGAGGCCGAGGCTCTCGAGCATCGCCACGAGCTCGGAGGCTCGCTGCTCGGGCAGGTCGGCGAGGATCGCGGCGTAGACGGCGGTGATGCGGAAGAGAGGCACGGTCTTGCGGCGATGGACCTCGAGCACGTCCTGTAGCGTCACTTGGGCAAGACGTCGCGTGAGTAGATCGCGAACCTGCCCTCCCACCAGCCCGTGTGAGCCGAGTGCCCGCGCGGTCTCCACGACGATACGAGCGGTGCGCTCCGGCCCCACCCTCGGATGCTGGGCAAGGGCCGCGACGTCCTCCAACGCCATCGCGATCAATGCGTCCGAGGCCAGCAGTGCAATGGCCTCCCCGTGACGCCGATGTGTGGACACGTCGCGGCGACGGATGTCGTCATCGTCCATGCAAGGCAAGTCATCCTGGATCAGGGACGCGGTGTGCAGCCACTCCGTCGCCAGCGCGGCCGGCATCGCCGCGTCGAGCGGCACGCCGAGCGCGGTCGCGAGGGTGAGCGTGAGGACGGGACGAATGCGCTTGCCACCTGCCAGCGCCGCATGGCGGATGGCGCCCAGGAGCTCCGCAGGTAGGTCCCCGAGCGACAACAGCCGTGCCTCGATGGCCTCCTGCACCAGCTCGAGCAGGCTCCGCCCACCCACCGCGACGAAGGGATAACGGTCGAGCTCCTCGACTTTTGTCCCGTCCGCACGCACGGTGTCGAGCACGCTCGCGAACAGGTCGCGCACATGGCACGAAGTGATGCGGCCCGAGGTGTCGACCAGGTAATCGTCGATCACCTGCCGTACGGCCTCGAAAGAGACCGAGCGGCGATGCCCCGACGCGGCACGCGGCACAGGCCAACGGTTACCGCGACGCCAGATCTCGAGGAGCTCCGGCCCTTCCGCGGAGCCCCAGCCCGTTAGGTTGAACACGAGGTGCTCGCCGCCCAGACGATCGAGGCCCACGGGGCGGAGCCCGTACCTCACTTCCAGGTCCTGCCAGGCGCGCGCGTTCGGCGACGGCACGTCGAAGCGCGGAACGATGGCCATGTACCCCAGCTCGCGCAGCCGCAGGAGCCGCACGGTGGCTTCCGGGATGCCCTCTCCGTCGAGACCGACGGGGACGAAGGCGACGCCGTTCTCGACGGGCCGCTCGGGCAGCTCGGCTCCAGTGAACCAATGCCACACCGGACAACCCGAGCGACGCACGACTTCTGGAACCGGCACCGAAGCGCGCCCGAGCCACCCGCCGAGCCTGCCTTGTCGGTGCGCCGTTTCAGCGAGACCCGTCGCATCCTCCCCTCCCGCCACCACGAGCGCCGAATGCAGCCCGGAGGAGGCCAGACCGTCGAGCAGCCCGCTCACGTCGCGCGGGCGCGGGGGGGCGGCTCCCTCCCGCTCCATCAGGTCCCGCAGATCGAGGTCGGCGGGATCGGGCGCACGCGAAAAGAGCGCGCCGAGACGGACCCCCGAGACCTGTGGATGCCAGACCTCCACCGCCACCACCGGCAGCGCCCAAGCGGCGGGATCGACCGCCGGCCAGGGCTCTCCGCTGATGCCATCGACATCGGCATCGCTGAGGAGCGGGAGCAAGCCGTTTGCGAAACTGATCGCCAAGAAGTCGGAACGAGCCTCGGCCGGGATCAGCCGCCCGCGCACCGCCACGGGTCGACAGCCCAGGGCGGCCAGGTGCTGACACGCCGAGAGGGCCCTCGACAGCCTAGCGATGGGAAAGTTGGCGAATATGGCCCGCGGCCGCGCCGCCGCGATCCGGTCGAGGTGAGTGGGCACCGGGTTCGTCTCCGTCCGCAGCCAGGCGAGGTTCTGGCGGACGAGCGCCGTCCCCGGCGCTTCCAAGAAGCGCAGCGGATCGAGCGCCGAAGCCGCGGACACGTCGCGCCAGTTGATGAGGACCGGCGGCCTCCGGGCAGAGCAGACCCCGCCCCCACCCTCCTGCTTTGCGGCGTCGTGCATGCCCAGCCGATCAATCTTGCTCGGCATCGCCCGCGCCGCGAGGCGGGCCGCCGGTCTTGAATAGCTTGGTGCCGAGCTCCACCATCTGCAGCGCCCATTGGAACGTCGTGGGCTGTAGGCTGCGCGAGGTCGGGTCCCCCTTCGTCTCGGGGAGCGCGGTACCCTCGTGGACCTCCCGCCCTTTCTGTTTTGCGTTCGTGTAAAAGTCGAGCGCCTGAGCGCGCACCGTCTCTGCGAGACCGAGAGCGGCGTAGACCTCTGGACGGGCCTCGACAAAGAGCTCCGCGGTCGCCGACTCCGCCCCACCCGCGCTGCTCACCGAGGCATTGATCTGGTACGTCTTCCCCGCCTCCGCGTCGACGGGCTTGACCCCGAACGAACGGACGACGGTCGCGCCAGCAGCGACGACACCCACCTCGTAGCCGCCGTCGGTGCTGCCTGGGATGTAAGCGAGGTGGCCCGCCGCGTTCGATGAGATAGCGCCGCCGTGGTCGACAGTGATTCGAACGCCTGTCTCAGCGACGCCGCTGCTGTTGACGTGGGTGACGGTGAGCTCGCCAATGGCGCCATCGACGACTGTGCGAACGACTTGGATGGTAGTTGACATGAAGCCTGCTCCGAATGAGGGACTGGACTAGGTTCAGCGAAAACCGTGTTGCGCAACGCGGGAGATGATGGGGAAGCCAATCAGGGGCAGGATGTGAGGCGCGAGGAAGTCTCGAAAGGACTTCACATGAACCGCCTCGGACATGCTCCACGTCGCGAGGAAGCGAGAGGTGCGAATGGCGACCGTGGCCGACTGACGACGAAGCCCCTCGTAGCGACGGAGCCAGCCCTCGACGTCGTAGCCAACGCAGGCGCCCAGCGCGACGGCGCCCTCCAGCGCTTGACCCGCGCCTTGGCCGAGGTCGGGCAAGCACGCATGAGCCGCGTCACCGAGCAGCGTGACTCGGCCGCGACCCCAGCGTCGGAGCGGCAGGCGATCCGGCGGAGTGATGGGACCGACAACGGCGCCCTCGGAGGCGGCGATGACGTCCCGAACGAGCGGGTGCCAGCCGTGGAACACGCGCGCGACCCGTGCCACATCCCGGGTTTGGGGATCTTGCCCTGCGTCGAGACCCGACGGCTGGGGTCGATGGCTGACGTTGGCGGTCGCGTACCAATAGACGCGCTCGGCGTCCAGCCGGGCCACACAGAAGCGGCGGCCGTCCCCCGTGGTCGCTTGGGCGACTCCGGCGGGCAACCGCTCGACGTCCCCGAACGGGACGATGGCGAACCAAACGAGCTGCCGAACGACGGGCTCGGGCGGCTCGCCGAAGAGCTGAGCGTGGACGCACGAGTGGACACCGTCACAGCCGATGAGCACGTCCGCCGACTCGACTCGCTTCGAACCATCGAAGCTCAGTTGCACCTCGTCGCCGCGCTGCGTGAAACCGCTGAACCTGGCGCCGTACTCCACCACGTTCGCCGGCACGCGCGACCGCAGCCCGCGCAGCAGATCGGCGCGCACGACGACCTGGACGCGCTCCCCCCGGCTCGGGCTCACTCCCCAAACGGCGCTCGTCGCCCCGGCGGCGGTGCAGAAGTCGACGCGATCCACCTTCGACGCCGGCGCCAGCACTGCGTCCCAAAGCCCCAGCGTGCGCAGCGCCCCCGCCCCATTCGGCCAAATGAGCAGTGCGCCGCCGCCCACCTCGGGCTCGGGCCGACGTTCGTACACCCGAACGTCGCAGCCCGCGGCACGCAGCACGATCGACGTGGCGAGGCCCCCAATGCCCCCCCCAACGATCGCAACCCTCATGCCGCACGCACGAGGTTGACGAACGTGCCTTGATCGCGACCGTTCCTCCAAACGGAACCGGTGAGGAGACCCCCGGCCGAACCGCGGACGCGAATGCTCACGCCCTGGAACAGCATCGCAGACAATGCCGACGCATTCGACTGGACTGGCGGCCACCCCTTGGGCACCGCGTCTGCCGGCGGCACGCGGTCGAAGTCGAGCGTCAGCTCGTTCCTCAGTTCTTTGCCCTCCGTCACGCCGAAGTACCCGGGCCCGAGGAAAGTGGCCACGGAGATCTCGGTGCGGCCCCACACGTTGCCGTGCGCGTCCTTGAAGAAGTGGAAGTCGAACGCAGGTACCGCAGGCAACGACGTCCGAGCGTGAAACGTGGCCACACCCTTCTCGAGGCTCAAGATGCTCACCTTGCCGCTACCGTGCTTGGCATACGCCGCGGCCAGGCGCCGGCTCGACTCACCCGAAGCAGCGTGGTTCAGCAGGGTCCGGCGATCGACGTTGGACAGCTTCACGATCTCGGCGGCGAGGCTTTTGGGATTCTGGACCGCGAGATCCAGTAGCTGGTCGAGATGGATGGACATAACCCTCTGAATTTGTTGTGGGTCACCCTACGCTGTAGGTAGCCCCCATCACGACAGCCAGGCTCAGGCGGGCGCAACGTCCAGCAGGAGGCGGGCACCTCATAGGTCAACGAAACGAGACCGCGAAGTAGACGCAGTGCGGCTGCGAAAGTCGCACGAAGTTCGTTTAGCCGGAGTCACCGACCCGGGAAGGTTCCAGGCAAAGACGACCATCGGCGAGCGCGGCGAGGCGCTTCACCGATCGGGGCGGAACAGCGTCACCCTCCAGTCACGACCCCCGAAGATGTCGGCTGGCTCCGAATAGCCGAGCCTCCGGCACTCCAGCAACCCAGCACGCCCGGCGGGGTCCAGGGGTCGGCGAGAACGCGACCCACAGTGGGTCGCGGCTGGCGAGAGGAGCCGGAGACACGGTCGCTGCCGAGTGGGTGCACCTCCGCGGGCATGCAGACGGCGGCGCAGGCACTGCGCGATGCCCTGCGCCCGTGCGGCGCGTTTGTTTCACGGCGGATGTTTGGGAGCAGGCGCACCGAGTTGACTTTCGAGTCGATTTCGGGTCGAGTTCCACTCTCGACACAGCGGGGATTCAGATGCAACTTCGGACTCCGTCGGCTTTCCTCGAGGCGTGCCCGCTAGCGGCGGCTTGGCTGCTGGCGTTCGCCGTTGCCGGCTGTCTCACGCAGCCGCAGCCGCAGGCGCCGCCCCCGCCACCCGTTCCAGCCCCAGCCCTCGTCACCCCGCGAGCACAGCCGGGAGCACAGCCGGGAGCACAGCCGCAGAGGCCACAGTCTCGGCCGCCGACCAGCGCGCCCTCGCCCGCGTCGGTGCCGGGGCGGCTAAAGATCGCGCTGGTCTCTTCCTGGTTGTGGATGGAGGGTCAATACATCTCACCTCTCGCACAGCTCGACTACGTGCACCTGTTTGGACGCTTGCTCGAGCGTCGCGAGGCGCCAGCAGGTGGCGTCGAGTCAAAGGCGCTCGAGCTCGAAGTGGACTCGGCGAGCGGCGGGCGGATCCTGCAGGACGTGCTCAGTCTCGTCGAAGACGCCGGCTATGAACGAGTCCTGCTCGCCACGAGCAGCGGCCGCTTCAACTTTTGCACCGGTCCATGTAGCGCCGGCAAACCAAAGCACGAGAGCTCTGAGGGTCGCCGAACGGCGGTGCTGCTCCGCCAAGGCGTGATCGCGTTATGGTCGGGCAGGCTTGTGCTCGAGGACGCCGCGGGGGGAGCCGATCCCCAGCTCCAGAAGTTGCTCGAAGTTCCTCGTAGCGTTTCTGATGACGATTTCGAGGCCGGGGTCCTGCGCGTTTGTTCGAAGCCTGCTGGCTGTTCTCATGTCGATCTGTATTTTGAGGAAGACCTGCCCTGGCGGGAGGTGCTGCGTGTAGTAAAATTACTCGAACGTGCCGCTCGCGCCGCGGGCACGACGGCCGTCATCAGCATCAGCTCCTCACCGCCGCCCCTTCCGGGCGAGGAGGCGGGCGTGTTCGTGATGTCCAGCCTCAGCTCGGGCCGCCTACCGCCCGTCGTGATCCGGCAGATTGTGCGCGCGTCGTACGGGTCCTTCCGCGAGTGCTACGAACGCGGGCTCATGACGAATCCCAAGCTCGAGGGGCGGGTGACCGTGCGCTTCGTCATTCGAGAGGACGGCGGCATCGACCAGATCGCGAACGGAGGCACCGACCTGCCGAGCGAAGATGTGATCGGCTGCGTGCTCCACGGCTTCCGCGCCCTGCGCTTTCCCGCTCCAAGCGGTGGGATCGTGACGGTGGAGTATCCGATCTTGCTGGTGACGCGATGAGTGGAGCCCTCTCGCTCTAGCCGTTCCGCCGTTTGCGGCGGCTAAGCAGGATACTCTCGTGTCCGGGAAGCGCAACGCCCTCGAGGTATGAAAAAAGCAAAGCCTCTGAGTTCTCGGAGGCGATGCGACTTGATAGCGTGCCGCTCGTCAAATCAGCATTGCTGCCAGGGGGCGACAGCAGGGCTGCGGTGTGCTGCCCTCCACAAATGAAGGGCGTGTGCATGACGGCTCAGAGAAATTCTTGGTGTGGGTGGGCGGTTTCGAGGTTTGGCTTGGTCGCGAGCGTGAGCGGTTGCGCGGTCGAGGTCGATGCTCCGTCGCCTACGGAAAGCTCGTTTGGGCAACTGCGCGCGCCATTGGTAGAAGCCCATCGACACGCTGGCCCTCCGAGTGAGGCTCCCAGCGCCATCCCGGCGGTCAACATCGCGATGCGAAGCTTTTCCCCGAACCCGACGGTAGGTGGAGGCCCATCGAGTGTCAGCGACGTGAACAGCCCAAACTATGGCGCGATCAAGATCTTCATGGATAAGGCCGCGGCTTACACGCATGGCCAGGTGACATTCTCGGTCGCCAGCTGGAACCCGACCGCGCCAAACACGGTGATCGAGCAGGTCGGTATCGACGGCGATTCGCGGGACGCCGCTTACGACACCGGCGGCGCGCTGAACCCCACGTGGGGTCTCTTCTATCTCTCGATGGCGCCGTTCCATCTGAGCTATCGTGAAACGCTCGACTGGTTGTACGACGCCGGGGGCCTGGCCCTGGCGCAATCCCTGATCGACGCGCGCAACCTCAACGTCAAGATCATACCCATTCTCTCCAGTCCGCCTCAGACCGCCGGCCATTTCAAGGCGCCCATCGGTAGCGCGACGTGCGACGGCGAGCCCGCCTGCGAGAACACGCCGGGCATCGGTATGGCTGGCCTGTGTACCTCCGGCTGGACGCTGCGCTTCCTTCCCCCCGGTCAGGTCATCATGGACCGTGCGTGCGACGCGATGGTGGCTGACGGGACCATCCCGGCGAAGAATCTGAGCTTCGTCAACGCCATCTCCGGCTTGTCGAACCTCGCCGCAATCCAATCGGGCGCCGTAACGGGCTTCGAGCAGGCAACGGCGCTGGATGATCTCTCCTTGTTCTACCCCGAGCCAGGTCCCGCGCCCGTACCCCAAGCTCTTCAAAATCCGGGTCACAAGGGCCTTCGGTTCCTTCATTTCCCAGCCTGGCATCAACCTTTCCTGCTCGGGTTCGTCTTGCTCAACCGGAGCAGCGTCTGGGATACCCTCACCCGCTCGCAGCAAAGGGCGCTGGAGCGAGCGGGTCGCGAGTCGGTGAGGGAGAGCTTCGAGACGAGCGAGTCCGTGGAGTGCGATAGCCTGAGCGAGCTGCTCGACTTCAACGATGGACAGGTGCAGCTGGATTCATCGGGCAATCCACTTCTCGGTGCGGGCGGGGAACCCATTCCCGCAGACCTCCACGTTTCGACCTACGGGCGTGAAGCGCTCCGCAGGTTGCAGGATTCGACGGCGACCTACCTCGATTCGCTGAGAGGTGGTGCTAACCCGACAGAGGAGCAGCTCGAGTTCCGGCAGATCTACGACTCCATTCTGGCGTACGAGGAAAGCATCCGCTTCCGATGGAAGCCGACGAAATTTCCACGCGAGTGTGACCTCTAGCGGAGCGGCGTCCGGTGCCACCGTGCTGAGGAGCCTTCCGCTCGCAGGCACTTGCTTCAGCCACCTGCGCCCGGCGTATCCCAGCGCGCGAGCTGTAGCGTGAGTAACGCCGCCTGCTCGCAGGGCGTGCTGTCTTTCACGATGCCGCGGATCTCTCGGTACGCTGCACGCAAGACCTGTTCGATACGTTCGCAGTCCTTCCGCGAAACGCTGATCACGTTGTACGCAAACCAATCGTCTTCTCCGGCGACCAGGCGATCGAACGCGACCTGCGCCCAGTGACGGCGCAACGCCTCGCCGGCTTGCGGCGCCGCCTTCGTGTCGACCACTAGCGAACCGACCACGCGATAGCGGCGCCCCGCCCGCTCGATCACCCCCGCCCGCTCGAGCACATTCACGATTTCCGCCACCGCGCCCGCCTGGATGCCGAGCGCTGCCGCGATATAGGCGTCCGAGTGCGCCTGCAGTGCCTGGTAACCCGTCGTCTCGATCGCGCGCAGCACTGCCTCGCTCCAGGGCAGCTCGGACGACACCCGACGCGCCGCGCTCACCCGACGGTGTGTGGGTTCGAGGCTAGAGCACCGAACAGGTTGAGATCATAGTAAATCTCATTGCTTAGGCAGCTTGATGGATCACTCGTTGAATGCCCTCGAGGTTCTGAATCGTCGCTGC
>JAYTOL010000149.1:0-1461 GCA_043747815.1 Deltaproteobacteria bacterium | reverse complement strand
GTACCCGTTCACGGGTCGATCGATGTTTGATGCTGTGATACGGTCAGATCGAACTGGAAAACCGGGCAAGAAACGTGGTGAGTGCGCCGATGTGCCTATGGCATGACGGACGCGGCCCCGAACCCAGACTGTCCCGGCTGTCAAGCGCTGCTGCGGCGCGTGGAGCGGTTGGAGCGCAAGCTCGCGGATCTGGAGGCGCTGCTGGGTCGCAACTCGTCTAATTCCAACCGACCTCCCTCCTCGGATGCGCCGAGTCAGCGCGACGAACGCCCGCAGCGTGCTCCAAGTAGCAAGAAGCCCGGCGGCCAACCTGGGCATCAAGCCTGCCAGCGCACGCTTCTGCCGGACGAGCAAGTCACGCGCCGCGAACACCGTGAGCCACGTCGTTGTCGTCACTGCGCATCGTCGCTGGTGGACGCAGAGGCACTTGATCCCCTGCGTCACCAAGTGGTCGAGATCCCCAAGATTGCGGCCGATGTGACTGAATACGTACTTGGGCGTCGGCGCTGCAGGATTTGCGAGACGATCAGTACGGCTCAACTTCCCAAGGGCATTCCGCGTGGGATCTGCGGGCCGCAGCTCATGGCGCTGATCGCGCTCCTGACCGGCACATATCATCTGAGCCGCCGTAACACTGTGGCGCTGCTCGATGACGTGCTCGGCGTGAAACTCTCGCTCGGCACCATTAGCAACGTTGAGAGCCGTGTCAGTGACGCGCTCGCTCCCGCGCACGCCGAAGCGCTCGCACGAGTCCGGCAGGCGAACGTGAAACACCTTGATGCGACCAGCTGGGCTCAGGCTGGCGAACCGCGTTCGCTGTGGACCTTCGCGAGTCGGCTCGCCACCGTGTTCGTGATTACGCTGACGGCCACGACCGAGGTCGTGCGCGACCTCGTAGGCACAGTGCGCGGCACGCTCGTGACAGACCGCGGCTCGCAGTTTGGTTTTTGGGCGATGGACCAGCGCCAGATCTGCTGGGCCCACCTCATTCGCAAGTTCGTCGCGTTCAGCGAGAGCGCCCAACCGGAAGTCCAGAGGCTCGGTGGGGCACTGCTGTTGCTCTCCCAGGCGCACCTCGCGTTCCAGCATCGAGTGCGCGACGGAACCGAGACGCGCGAACGCCTGCAAGCGCTCATCGCCAATCTCGAGCCGGTCTTTCTCGGCCACCTCGAAAGGGGCGTAGAACTCAACATGCGCGGGGTCAGCGGCGTGTGCGCCAATCTTCTTGAGCACAAACAGGCACTCTTCACCTACGCCTTTGTCGAGGGCGTGCCGACGACGAACAACCACGCAGAGCGAGAACTCCGCAGTTTTGTCCTGTGGCGTAAGCAAACAGCCGGGACCCGCAGTGAGCGCGGAGACCGCTACGCCGAACGCGTGATGACGGTCGTCCACACGCTGCGCAAGCAAGGCCGTCATGTGCTTTCGTTCCTCGAAGAGGCCTGTGCCAACTCGCTACGC
>JAYTOL010000148.1:0-9623 GCA_043747815.1 Deltaproteobacteria bacterium | reverse complement strand
TAGCTGAGCACCGGAAGCGCAGGGCAAACGCAGCCAGCCCCCGAGATCCGCGGGCGTCGCCAAATGCGCAGGATCGAGTCAATCAGCCCGATCGAGCTTTTTGGTAAATACGACTCGTGGACGCGCCGGCCCGGCGTAGTCGTCGACTTGGGAGACGTCCCAGCCCGTGGCTTGGTGGAAGCCGATGGAACCGTCGTTACCGGTGGTGGTGACCGCCTTCATGAGGACGCAGCCCTGGGAGCGGCATTCTTCTTCGAAGGCTTGGTAGAGCACCTTGCCCACGCCGCGCCGGCGATAGTCGGGATGGATGCCGACGAGGTGAACGTAGCCGGTCTTCGGCGGGCCTGGAGCGATCAGGCCAAACAGAAATCCCACGAGGATGCCGTCGTGTTCGACGACCCGCGCGCATTGGCCGAGCTCGTAGAAGAAGACGGGATGGGCCAACGCCGAGGTGGGGCCTCCCCACCAGCGGTCGATCACTTGAACGATGTGGTCGTAGTCTTTCTTGCCAAGAGGGCGAGTGATCATTGGTCTCCTGCGAGCCGGGGCTTCGGCGTGCGACCCTCATCCGATGTGTGCAGTTTCGAGGGGCCCGGCATTCTCACTGACGGCAAGCGATGCAGCCTATAACATGCCGTTGGCCGGTGGGTAAGGCCACCACCCGCGAGTAAAACGTTCCCGCGGTGCGTCCGCGGCGCGGTAGCACAACCTGGCGGGATACGAGGCCGGCCACGCCTCCCGCCCCAGCAGGGACCTTCCGGTCGGGGTAAGGCTGGCCTTCGGCGAGGTCCTCGTGTATCCCGCGCGCATGGCTAGCGGCATTCGCATCGCGCCCTCGATCCTGAGTGCTGATTTGGGGCATCTGGCGCGGGAAATCGCAGCCGTCGAGGCCGCGGGTGCGGACTGGATTCACGTCGACGTGGTCGACGGGCGCTTCGCACCGCATCTGACGTTCGGACCGAGCATCGTCAAGGCGGCGCGGCGCGCCACGCGTCTGCCTCTCGACGTCCATTTGATGGTGAACGAACCCGAGCGCTATCTAACGGCCTTCGCCGAAGCGGGGGCGGACATCCTGACCGTGCACGGGGAGGCCTGCCTCGATCTGCCCAGGGCCCTCGCCCAGATCCGCTCGCTCGGGAAGCGTGCTGGCGTTGCCCTGCGTCCCGAGACACCCATGGATTCGCTAAACGCTCTCACGAATGCGATCGATGTCGTGCTCGTGTTGTGCGTCAGCCCGGGGCAGGCGGGTCAAGCATTTCTGGAGTCGCAGCTTCCGAAGATCGCCGCGTTGCGCAAAATGATAGACCAATCCGGTCACCCGATAGAGCTCGAGGTCGATGGTGGTGTCTCGGCAGAAAACACGGGTCGCATCGTCGCCGCTGGCGCTCGTGTGTTGGTTTCCGGGTCGAAGATCTTCGACACGCCCGACCGCTCCAAAGCCATCGCCGGGTTCCGCGACGCGGCCGGGTCGGTGTGATGTTCGGCGGCTCCGGTCTCGCCGGGCCTTTGCCATAATCCGAGTCACAGCCGGGCTGAACGCGCTGGGCTGCAGCGCAGCTCGCCATGATGACAGAGTCCCGCAGCAGGCGCCGCCGGCGCTCGAGGCGCGTGCCGCGCTGCAAGCGACACCGCTCGAGAGCTCTTCCAGGCTCGGCGGCTCGAGTGAGCTGCTGCAACGCGTGGCCGTGCAGCGGGGCCTCGAGTTTCGCTCGATCCCCGAGATCGAAAGCGTATCTGCCGCAGACTTGTTGGCACGCGCGCGCGCCCAGATCGAACGTCAAACACCCGAACCGGTGCGCGACGCTCGCGCCCAGATCCTGTTGCGCCTCGAGCTCGTTCCCTCTGACTTCGAGTGGCTGATTGGGATCGAGGGCGCGCTGCGCGGGCGGCTTCAAGCATTCTACGATCCGGATCGGTGCCGGATCGTGATCGACCGTGCGCTGACCGATGGTGATCGAGAGCGCGCGCTCGCACACGAGCTAGTGCATGCCCTGCAAGATCAACATCACGCTCTAGGGGCGCGCCTCGAGTATGCGCCCGACGCCGGGGATCGGCAGGCGGCGTTGCTGGCCCTAGCAGAGGGAGACGCGGATGCCTTGGTGGCGGAGTTGGCCTGGCCTAGGACATCGACGGCAGGGCCGTCTTGGGCGGATCACTCGACGCTCGACACGTTAGCGGCTGCCAACCCTGCGGTTCCGGAGGTGCTGCTGCGCTCGCTTTCCGCGGCCTATGTCGACGGTCTTCCGATCGTGCAGCGCGTTCGTGCCGCGGGCGGCTGGAGCGCCGTCGACGCCCTGTATGCGCGACCCACGCTCACGACTCACGAGCTACTTTCATCGTCGTTTCCGGGCGCTCGTCAAGCCTTTTCGACATTACCCGCGGCGCTACCACCGGACGTCGATTGGCAGCTCCGTTACAGCGACGTGCTCGGTGAGCAGACGTTGCGAACGGTGCTCGAAGAATGGACACCACGCAGCAGCGCCGAACACCTCGCCAGCGGTTGGACAGGTGACCGACTCTCCAACTTTGAACGCGGCGCCGCTCGCGCGCTCGTGTGGGAGCTGCGCATGGACCGACAACGAAGTGCTGCAGCGGCGCACGCTCTGCGACAGGGTCTGCATCTGTCAGCGATGACGAGCACAGCAAGTGATGAGCGTGCCAGGCCGTTCGTATGTCGTGCCCACCGCGACGGGGGTGTCGTGGCACTGTTTATCCACAGGCCCAGGCTGTGGCTGTTGTCCCTCATGGATGAGACCAACGATGCGGGCTGCCCCGCACTCGCCCAATGGGCTGAGGCGTTGCATCGAGTCGCCATTGGGGGGTGACGACCCGGGTCCACGCCGCCTCATGGTCCTGCCTGACCCTTGCGTGAACGGAACGAATCGAGCCCCCCGCGGTCGCACCCGAGGGTGCGCGACGGGCCCAGTGTGCCGAAACTCGACCCCAGCGCATGCAAATCGATGCAGATAATCCATTCGGGAACAGCGTCGGGGAGCGTCAGATCGATGACGGTCACGTGCGCTGACGTGTGCGCCGCCCGCCGACCCAACCTCTCCACGCAGCTGCCGATCAGAATTGGCATACCTAGTGCAAGTGCATCCGGGAATGTCGACTTTGCCCCCCAGCTCGCTGAGCATGGTCCCGCCCGTGGTCGTGCCGGTGGCCGCGCGCTGCCCGGCGCTGTCGGACGCTGCTTCGTGGACGGCCTTCTTGGCGGATACGTCCTGGGGCCTCGCCGGCCTCGGAAGGCGCCGGGTCAAAGTGCGCCAACGCAGCCAGGGCCATCCGCGCGAGGGCCTGCGTCTCGTGGTTCAGTCGTATCGCGAGCGGGACGTCGTCGCAGGTCGTCCCACAGCGTACGCGCGGCCGTTGGCCTCCGCGCAGCGTGGGGTCAGTAGCGACGAGCTCAGGGGCGGCGTGCAGCTCGATTTGGTTCACTTCGAGAGCGATGAAGAGGACGTGGTCGTGATCGCCTGGGCTGAGGAGGGCGAGCCGGACCTCGATTTCGACGGCCTCGAGGCGCGCCCTCCCCGAGCTGCCCTCTTGGCAGCGGTCGAGTCCCTGCATTCCTGAGCGAAGCACTACTAGCAGAACCGCCCGCCGGGGCTGACTCGGCAGCAGCCCGCCGAGTCCCCCCGACGCAACGCGGCGCCGCTCAGTTGTACAACACGGAGAAGCTCAGCGTGAGCCCCACCTCGGTGACCGTCAGGTCGTCGTCGGAGTTCGTGGCCCTGAGCGCGTCCAAGCGCAAAAGGCCGCCCACGGACCATTCGGGGCCCACCCACACGTCATGCCCCGCCCAGAAGGCGCCACCGAAGCCAAGCGCCGAGCTGTCGCCGCCGGGCCCCGGCGTGTCGAGCGCCACTCGCGCCAGGCCGCCCAGCCCTCCCATGTGCCAGCCACCCTTCGGCTCCGGATAACCATCGGCGAAGGGCCCGATGATGAGGGTGCTCAGGTTCCCGCTGCCGCTGCTCAGGCCGCCAGTGGTCTCCCAATCACCTGAGAGCTGCACACCCCCGAGCACGCCCCCTCCGATAGTGAATCCCGGCGCAGGGCCGCCGCCGATCAATAAATCATAGTTGAGCGTGAGCCCTCCCGTGCTGAGCTCGCCGGCACCTCCATCGACGTTGGCGCTCAGCAGGCTACCAAGGCCCCCGCTGACGCGAACGTAAAAGCCCTCGTGCTGATGAAACTCGCGGGCTACCGGCGGCCCAGGCTCGGGCGTGCTCAGATCGATGATGGGCGAGGCAGCACCCGTCAGGTTTATGCTCGGGGACTCCTCCGGAGGCGCAGGGTCGAGAGGTGGTGCTGGCTCGTCGGGGGCGGCTTCTACCGCGGGCGCCGCCGGTTGGGCCCAGCCGACGCTGGGGACGAATGAAACCAGCGCCAGCGCCGCGATGAACGCGCTCTGGCTACCCCGCTTAACGCAGCTAAACTCAGTAAGCATGAAAAGCCTCCTACGGTCGAAAAACCGACCTCACACGCGGCGTAGGACATTTCCGTGCTGAAACCAAGGGCGCGGCCTTCGCCCATGGGCCGCGCCAGCAAGGAGGGGCTACCCCATCCTCATTGAAGGGCCCGGGTTGGCTTTGCCGGCGGAGCACGCCATGCTCTCGAGCATGCAACCCGAGACTGGCGGCCGCTATAGCGTGCGGCTGCGCGACCACGACGAACGCCACGCGCGCTTCGAGCTGGAGCTCGCGACCCCTGAAGGCACCTGGTCGGCGGGAGCAGAGGTTTCGGCCTCCGAGGGGCTCATCCAGTTCAGTACCTGGGCAGGCAGTGGCGAGCCGCCCGCATGGCTCTGCCACTACACCCGGGCCGCGCTACGGGCAGCGTGGCGGCAACATCGCGAGCAGGGCTGGCCGCGTCGGGTGACCCGCTGGCGCGACGTGCCGGCCCACGGCCGCATGAGTGACGGAGCACTCGACGAGTGAGCCGTGCCGGTGAGACAGCGCCGCCCTCGGGGATCATCACCCTGATCACGGATTTCGGCCTCAGCGATCCGTTCGCGGGGGTGATGACTGGCGCCATCCTGTCGCGCTTCCCGGCGGCTCGCGTCGTCGACCTGTGTCACGGCATAAGGCCCCAAGCCGTCGCCGAGGCGGCGTTCTGGTTGGAGCGGTGCTACCCGTGGTTCCCGCCAGGGTCCGTGCACGTGGCCGTCGTCGATCCGGGCGTGGGGAGCGCGCGCCGCATCCTGGCGGCAGCCATCGACGCCCATTACTTCCTAGCTCCCGATAACGGCTTGCTCGGGCAACGGCTACTCGATAGCCCTGGAGCGCGAGTGCATGCGATCGAGCTCGACCGGCTCGGGCTCGCGAGGCCGAGCGCCACTTTCCACGGTCGAGACGTGTTCGCGCCGGTCGCGGCCGCCATCGCCAGCGGCACGCTCGACCTGGACGGCGTCGGCGACCCCGCGCGCCCGAAGCCCTGCGTGCTCGCCACGCCAACCAAGGACAGCCAAGCCTTTGTCGGAGAGGTGGTCAGCGTCGATCGCTACGGAAACCTGATCAGCAATCTGGACGAGGCACTCGTCGAGGGAGGCGCTGATCTGCACCTGATGATCGGCGATCGACGCATTCCTCTGCACCGGACCTATAGCGACGTCGAGCCCGGTGAGCTCCTGGCCCTGGTCAACGCGTTTGGCGTTATCGAGGTGGCGGCACGCGGCCAGAGCGCCGAGCGCGTGTTGGGTATCGGGCGCGGCGCGCCGCTGCGACTGAACGGGTCCTGTCGAGCCCACGCGACGTGAAGGCCCCAGCCTGAACGCGCCGGACTCGACCCGATCGCCGTCCGCCCGTGGCGCGGCCTTGGCATTCGGTCTAACCGCCGCCGTGGGCGTCGCCGCGGGCTGGGGCTTCAGCGTCGACGACGCCCTCATCTCCGCGCGCGTCGCCCATCACATAGCGACGGGCTTCGGCTATCGCTTTAACGCCGGCGGACCAGTGGTAGATTGCGTCACGCCGCTGGGTTGGGCCTTCCTGCTCGCCCCCGCGGCGAGTGGGGGAGCCTGGCAGGGGATGACCTGGGCAAGCGGCGTGGGCGGCGCCGTGTGGGTCCTGGCAGCTTTGGACCTCGGTCGCCGCTGCGGCGGGTGGTGTTCGGGATGGCGGTTCGCCCTGCTGGCGCTCGCGCTCGGTTCGTGTCTGCCGCTGGGGGCCTGGGCGGTCTCGGGGATGGAGACGGGGGTGGTGATGGCGCTCGGGGTCGGCGCCCTGGGCAAAGGGCGCCTCGGAGCCGCTTGCGCGGGAGCCGCGGCCGCCTTGCGCCCTGAGCTATTGCCCTGGGCGGTGACGCTCGCCTTCGGCAGCGCTCTGGCGAGGCGGCAACCGATCCGGGAGCGCGTCTGGGCGCTCGCGCTCGCCCTCGCGCCGGCGCTGCTCGTCGGAGGCGCCCGCTGGGTCGCCTTTGGCGAGCCCGTGCCTCTCGCCGTGTATGCCAAGCCATCGGACGCCGAACATGGGCTGCGCTACGCGCTAGGTAGCTTGTTGCTGACGGGTCCGCCCTATCTATTGCTGGCCGGCAAGGCCTGGCGCAGGTTGCCGCGGGCGCACTGCGCGATCGGGGTCGCGTTGCTCGTGCACTGGCTGGTTCTGCTCGGTGTCGGCGGTGATTGGATGCCCTTTTGGCGCCTCGCGATGCCCACCTTTCCGGGAGTGCTGCTCGTCGGCGCGGCCCTGCTCGAGCGATCTCACGCGGCGTTCGCCGGCCTGCGCTTGGCGGGAGTATTCGCGTGCGCGGCGCTGCTGCATTGGGGACAAGGGAGCGCGACGCGTGTCGTGCGCGCTGACCGGAGCCGCATGATCGCCGAGCTGGCGCCGCTGCTCACCGGCGCCCGGCGGGTCGCGAGCGTCGACGTCGGCTGGGTGGGAGCCGCCGGCGCCTATGAGGTGATTGACCTCGGTGGAGTCACCGACCCGGAAATCGCTTACCTGCCCGGCGGCCACACCAGTAAAAGGTTGCCCCCAGAGCTCCTCGAGCGTCGGGACGTGGATGCCATGGTGTTGCTGCTGGGTCCGAGCACCGGCGACCCAGCGACACAGTTCGCGCGGCGCGTCGAAGAACGCGCCATGCGTTTGCGCGGCGCCGAACGGTTCATGCCGGTGGGACGCGTCCAGCTCAACCCTCGGCAAGACTACGTGGTGCTGCGCCAGTCAGCACAGGGCCCCGCTCCATGAATTCGCCGGCGTCACCCCGCGGCTTTCGCCAGCCGCGCTGCAACGGCTGCGGGCTCACCACGGGATTATGTGTGTGTTCGCTCTGGCCTCCCCTCCCCTGTCGTGTCCGGGTAAGCGTCGTGATGCCGCGAAGCGAAGCGCGAAGCGCTTCGAATACAGCGCGCCTGCTCGCGCTCTGGCTGCCGGGCGTCGAGTTGCACGTGCACGGCAGCGAGCTTGCGCCACGCGAGCCCGAGGGCCTCGTTCAGCAGCCCGACACTGCCTTGCTCTTTCCGAGTGCTGGTCCACCGCCCGCGTTGCCAACGATCGTCCGGCATCTGCTCGTGCCCGACGGCACCTGGTCTCAGGCACGGCGTATCGAACGTCGTTGGTTTGCGCCGTATGCGCTCCCCCGGCTGCAGTTATCGTCAGAATGGCCCTCCGTCTACCAGCTGCGCCGCGGTCGACGTGGCCTCTGCACTTTCGAAGCGACGGCCATCGCCCTCGGTCTATTGGAAGACGTCCCTCTCGGTCGAACCCTGCTCGATCGTTTTGCCGAGTGGGCACGGCGGGCGCTACTACTCAAGCCTGGTGGGCCGCCCATTGCGGCTGCGCCCGTGGGGATCGATGAGGCGCTCCCGCGTGTCACACACCCCGCAACGTCAGCGCTGAATGAGCTTGCGCGGATCTCCACCTAGCTCACCCAAACGCTCGAGCTCCGAGCCCAGAACGGCGCTACAACCACTTAGCGATCTTGAAGCGGCGATACAGCAAACCGCACACACCAAGCATGAGCAGGAGGGCCGCTGGATAGCCGTAATACCAGTCGAGATCCGGCATGTGTTTGAAGTTCATTCCCCAGATGCCCGCCAGCGCGGGGACCACTGCGATGATCGCGGCCCACGCGGCGAGCCGCTTGGTCACCTCGCTCTCCTCTATGGTCACCATGGATAAGTTCACCTGGATGGCCGTGCCGATCGTCTCGCGGATTGAATCAGTGGCCGCGTTGATCCGGCTGAGATGATCGTAGACGTTGCGAAAGTATTCCTGGCTCTCGCGGCAGAGCTGCGGCACGCGCCCGCCCGACAACTTCCCGAGCGCCTCCATCAAGGGCGCAACGGCATGCCGCAGCTCACCCACTTTGCCCTTGAGCTTGTACAGGCGCTCGATGTTGCTTCGGGCGGAGCCTCGCGTGAAGATCTTGGTCTCGATCAACTCGAGCTCGCACTCGAGGGCATCCAGGACCGGGAAGTACCGATCGATGACGGCATCGAGCAGCGCATAGGCCACAAAGGTCGACCCCTGTTTGAGCAGATGTGGCTCTCGCTCCGCCCGCGCGCGAACGCCGAGAAAGCCCTGCTCGCTCCGGCTTCGGACCGAGACCACGTAGCCGGGACCCACGAACACGTCGACCTCACCGATGCTGATCTCACCGTCGACCATCTCCACCAGGTGGATGACAAAGAAGAGCGAGTCGCCGTATTCCTCGATCTTCGGGCGTTGGTGGCCTTGGCGCGCGTCTTCCACGGCCAGCTCGTGCAAGCCAAACTGACGCTGCACGCCGTCCAGCTCGGCTGACGTCGGATCCTTGAGCGCGATCCATACGAAGTCGTCCCCAGAGCCCGCCCAGCGGGCGTTCTCGTCCATCGGGATATCGCGGATCTTCCGGCCCTCTTGATAGAGCACGCAATTGATCAGCATGGGCAGAGCCAGCGTACTGGACCTTGGTCGGAAAGGTTCAAAGCCTTCGCCATCCGCACGAATCGCCGAAACACGCGCTCGTCAAAACTACGCGCTCGTAGCGCCCCGATGTCGCGCGAGTGACAAACGCCACACGCTACGTCGGCGCCACGCCTGAGACGAGCCTCGACTCCTCGGCATACTCGCCACTAAGCGCGCCTTACCACGTCGCCCTCCGGCCGCCCCTAAACTGCCTCCGCCGAAAAACGAACCACAAAAAGGCAACGGGCCCCAGCTTTGCACCTGGGACCCGTTCTCGCTGCCCGATGGGCAGCTATTTGGCTAAAATTAGCCTGGCGACGTCCTACTCTCCCACACAGATTCCCCATGCAGTACCATTGGCTCTGAGGAGCTTGACTTCCGAGTTCGGGATGGGATCGGGTATGGCCTCCTCGACAAAGTCGCCAGAAAGTTTGGGCGTCACACCGCGTCGAGCCTAGCTCGTCTGCAGTGTCGTAAACACACACGAGCTGTCGACGCTCAGTGTGCTCTTTATCAAGTAGCGCAACTTGTTTGAAGTGCGCGTTCTCGTCTGTTTATCGCTCTCCGCTGCTGCTCTCCGCTGCTTCCAGCGTAGCAATGAAACAGCGCGGCGATAAACACGCCCGGACTCCGGGCGCTACTCTCAATGTTTGCCTTAGCGGATATGGTCAAGCCGCACGGCCTATTAGTACTGGTTAGCTCCGCGTATCGCTACGCTTCCACACCCAGCCTATCAACCTC